>NZ_AXAP01000075.1 GCF_000472865.1 Bradyrhizobium elkanii WSM2783
ATGATCTTGTCCGATCAGGCTGTCGATATCGACCGCTCGCAGTTCGACCTGGTCGCGCACCGGCTCGCGCAGCCGCGGCGCACCGCGCCGCACTGCTTCGGCCCGTGGCTCCGCTTGTTCCGGCAGCTCTCCAAACAACTCGTCACCAGCCATCATCCCCCTCCTGCAAATCAATCCGCGAAGAGAATCACAGCTGCCACGCGCCCGATATAAAAAGATTCACAGTCTCGTAGGGTGGGCAAAGCGAAGCGTGCCCACCGTTCCAGATAGCGCGTGCGATGGTGGGCACGGCGCAAGTGGGCCTTTACCCACCCTACGAAGCTACAGCCCGTCATTGCGAGGAGCGCAGCGACGAAGCAATCCATGCCTCCACAAGCGGCGAGATGGATTGCTTCGCTTGCGCTCGCAATGACGGGGGAGAGAGCGTGACAGAACGTTCGCCTACGAAATCGTCACGCAACGCGGCTGCGGATTTCGGCGGTGTATTCGGGGTCGACTTCGCAGACCACGCGGTTGCGGCCGGCGCGCTTGGCGGCATAGAGGCAGGCATCAGCGCGCTCGATCAGCGCATCCGTGTCGTCGCCCGGCTTCAGCAGGGAGACGCCGACCGAGATGGTGACGCGGCCGAGGATCTCGCCGGTGGATTTCTTCTTCAATTCCTTCGCCATCACGGCGCGGCGGATATGGTCGGCCACCGTCAGCGCCTGGCGCAGGCTGGTGTTGGGCAGCACAACCGCGAATTCCTCGCCGCCGTAGCGCGCGGTGATGTCCTGGCCCTTGATGGTCTGCTTCAAGGACATGCCGACCAGCCGCAGCACCTGGTCGCCGGTGAGGTGGCCGTAGGAATCGTTGAACGACTTGAAATGGTCGATGTCGAACATCAGGAGCGACAGCGGCTGGTCATTGGCGATCGCGGTCTGCACGGCCATCTCGATCGAGCGGTCGAAATATTTGCGGTTGCCAAGCCCGGTCAGCGGATCGGTCAGGCTCTCGGCGCGGATCGCCTCCAGGCTGTGCTGGAGATTGCTGATTTCGGTCTTTGACAGCGCCAGGCGATTCTCGAGCGCCTTGTTGGTTTCGCGCATCTCATGCGTCGACTTCACAAGCTGCTCGATGATCGGCTTGAGCTGGTCGCGATTCTTCACGCTCGCGAGCCGTTCGCTGGCGCCGCTCAGGCTTGCATCGTAGCTCGCGGACATGCCGAGCGCGTCCGAGATCAGCGTTACGACATCGTCGATCTCGCCGATGACGCGCGCGCCGACCTTGTCGATGCGATCTGAAGTCTTGATGTGAGAGAGATAGGTCTCGTAGATCTGCTCGAGATCGGCTTCGCTCAGCTTGCCGTTGCGCGCCAGAGTCTCGTTGATGATCTTATTGAGGGGAGCGTTGTATCCGGTCGCGTAGACATACCAGATTTCGTAGTTGCGGGGGACGGCGGTCTGACGAAGCGACCTGATCTGGCCAAGCGCAACCTCGGCAAAAGCCATCGTGCGTTCGTGTTCGTCCAGCAGCTTGACCACTGATCAAGTCCCCAATGCCGAGCCGCGCCGCCCAGCCGCAATGACTAAAAGTATTGTCGCCACGCTAATGGAGGATAATGAACGCCCCGTAAATAGGGGAATCGCACGCCGCGCGCCGACGATTCGGATGGAGGAATCGACGGCACGAAAAAAACGAACCAAGCCAAGAGATTAGAGCGTCGGCCTGATCTGAGCCGACGCTGTGCAAAGCGCTAGACGCGGGCCCGCACGGGGCGGAGCAGAAACGCGGGCAGATGCGAGTGATCGGCCGGCTCTGAGTCGACGTCGTGCTGTGTGCGCCGCGGCTCCGCGCGGCCGATCGAAGGCACTCGCGGGCTAGCCGCCTGCGGCTGCGAATTGCCATTGCGGCCATCGCCGTTGCGGCCATCGCGGCCATGACCATGACGCGGCTCGCGTTCGCGCCGCGAGTTGCGGCCGCTGCGCTCGCGCGAACTGTCGCGCCGCCGTGCCTCACGCGGCTGCTCGTCGGTCTCGCTCTCATCCGATTGAACCGAGAAGTCGCCTTCAGCACGCGGGATCGGCTGGCCGATCAGCTTCTCGATCGCGGCCACCGACTTGGTGTCGAGCGGCGTGACGATCGAGATTGCGGTACCAGTGCGGCCCGCGCGGCCGGTGCGGCCGATGCGGTGAACGTAGTCGTCGGGATGATGGGGGACGTCGAAGTTGAAGACGTGGCTGACGGCGGGGATGTCGAGGCCGCGGGCGGCGACATCGGAGGCGACCAGGAGCGGCAGCTCGCCCTTGCGGAATTGATCGAGCGCCGCCATGCGGGCGGCCTGATCCATGTCGCCATGCAGTGCGCCGACGCTGAAGCCATGCTTCTGCAGCGACTTGTGAAGAATGGCGACTTCACGCTTGCGATTGCAGAAGATAATCGCGTTGTTGAGGTCCTTGGCCTCGCGCAGCAGGCGGCGGAGGATTTCGCGCTTCTGGTGCGGCTCGCGCCCTGCGGGCACCTGCGATTGCGTGACGGTGACGGCGGTGGTGGCGGGCTTGGAGACTTCGACCTTCACGGGGTTGTGGAGGAAAGCCTCGGTGATGCGCCGGATCTCCGGCGGCATGGTGGCGGTGAAGAACAGCGTCTGACGGGTGAAGGGCACCAGTTTGCAGATGCGCTCGATATCGGGGATGAAGCCCATGTCCAGCATGCGGTCCGCTTCATCGATCACGAGCAGCTCGACGCCGGTAAGCAATAATCCGCCGCGCTCGGTATGGTCGAGCAACCGGCCGGGGGTCGCGATCAGGACGTCGACGCCACGGGTCAATTTGCTGTCCTGGTCGCCGAACGAGACGCCGCCGATCAGGAGCGCCACGTTGAGTTTCTGTCCGGCCCCATAGCGGTCGAAGTTTTCCTTCACCTGGGCGGCGAGCTCGCGTGTCGGCTCGAGGATCAGGGTACGTGGCATTCGTGCCCGGGCTCGGCCTTTCTCGAGGATGGTGAGCATCGGAAGCACGAAGGCGGCGGTCTTGCCGGTGCCGGTCTGGGCGATGCCGAGGACATCGCGGCGGGCGAGAACGTGGGGAATCGCCTGTTCCTGGATGGGCGTGGGATTGGTGTATCCGGTGGCCGCTACGGCGGCCAAGACCTTGTCGGAAAGGCCAAGATTGGAAAAAGACATTGAGCCTCTTGTCGACACCGCCGTTCGGAATCGAGGGTAAAAAGGCTTGTCGCGTTTCGCCCCGAAACGGCGTTGCTTCTCAAAAAAGCTCGGGGGCTCTGACTGACGCTGACGGGCGGCAAACTCAGGGAATCGCGTTTCGATCCAAGGCCGCGTTGCTCGGAACATAGGTTCGAAATCGCCAAAGTCAATCTGGGAACTGCCCAAATGCCCGAAAAAGCTTAATGTTTTCGCACAAATAAGGGGCGGGCTGTCATTTGGCCGTCAAATGGCGGGGCGGTACTGGCCGAACGCGAAAGCTCGTACACTGAACCGCTTGGGGCGGTGTACCGACTATGGCATCGACGGTCGCGCGTTACGGGGCGCTTGGTGAGACGGGGCAGAGAATGGCTGGCTTTCTTTCGAGAGTTCTGATGGTCGCGGGCATTGCCCTGGCATCGGCAACTCTCGCCGCGCCGCCCGCGCTGGCTGAAAAGCGCGTTGCGCTGGTCGTCGGCAACAACGAGTACAAGAACGTCCCCAAGTTGCAGAAGGCGGTGAATGACGCCCGCACCATGGCGGACACACTGAAGCAGCTTGGATTCTCCGTGATGATCGCCGAGAATCAGAACCGCCAGCAATTCTCCGAGACGCTGCTCGCCTTCGACAAGGCGATCGAGCCTGGCGACACCGCGTTCTTCTTTTACGCCGGCCATGGCTTCGAGATCGCCGGCCAGAACTTCCTGCTGCCGACCGACGTGCCGGCGGCGACCGAGGGCCAGGAAGAATTGGTGCGCGACGCATCTGTTCTCGCCGATCGCATCGTCGAGCGCCTGCAGAACAAGAGGGCGCGCACCTCGATCCTGGTGTTCGATGCTTGCCGCAACAATCCGTTCGAGCGGCCGGGAACGCGCGCGGTCGCCGGCGGTGGCGGGCTGGCGCCGATGACGCAGTTGCCGGAGGGCGTATTCTCGGTGTTCTCGGCCGGCCCGCGCCAGACCGCCCTCGATCGGCTGTCGAACGACGATACCAATCCCAATTCGGTGTTCACCCGTACCTTTGCCAAGCAGTTGCTGCAGCCCGGCAAGAATCTGGTCCAGGTCGCCCAGCAAACCCGGCGCCTGGTCAGCGAGGCGGCCGAGACCATAAGGCACAAGCAGATCCCTGTTTATTTCGACCAGATGGTGGATGACGTGTTCCTGAACGGCATGACGAAAGCGCAGGACGTGGCGGGAGCTGCCGAGGGACCGCAGAAGCTTGCAGCATTGCCGCCGGTCTCGGTGCCGCGCGTCCCGAGGGACGATTCCGTCAACGTGCCGATCGCAAGTTTCTCCCGCCACAATGGCGGCTGGACGGTGGTGTTCTCGATCGCGGACCCTGCGCTCGGAATCTCCTGGCGGATGGGCGACGGCGGCGATTTCCGCGAGACCGGATTCATCGACGCGCTTGATCCGCGCACGCGCAAACGGATGCCCAATCCGTCGATCGAACTGGCAGCCGATGCGCCGGCCGGCACCATCCAGGTCCGCTATGTCGATGCGGCCGGGGAGATGCAAGGGCCATTTCCGATCCGGTTCGACCCCGAAGCGGCATTGATCCGCGACCAGCGCAAGATCCTCGACATGACTGCGACGAGCTGGCTGTCGTTCCGCGAGTTCAACGGGCTCCTGGTCTATTACACCCATCTGATGTCCTACCGCTGCGCGATCCGCGAGGCGCGTATCGGTATCGACAGCGGAGTGCCGGACAAGGTGCTGAAGATGCCGCCATGCGATCCACGCGACCCCAGCGTGATCCCGCACGAGGCGCAGCCCTATCTAAAGCTTGCGCCGGAGACCAAGTCGGTCTCGGTGGAGCTGACCTATCGCGACGGCAGCGTATCGGAGATCAAGATGTTCCGGCGCTAGTCGTCTGATTGGCGCTATAATTCAAGCCGGGTCTCGACGAGGGCATCATGAGCGCAAGCGTATCGCGGCATCCGTCAGCGCGCAGGATGAAAGTGCGCTGCTGCATTGTCGGCGGCGGGCCGGCGGGCATGATGCTTGGCTACCTCCTGGGCCGCGCCGGCGTCGATGTGGTGGTGCTGGAGAAGCATGCTGACTTCTTTCGCGACTTTCGCGGCGACACCGTGCATCCCTCGACCTTGCAGGTGATGGACGAACTCGGGCTGATCGACGGCTTCCTCAAGCTACCGCACCAGGAATTGCAGAAGCTCGAAGGGATGTTCGGCGGCACCAAGGTCCGGATCGCCGATCTCTCCCGCACGGACGCAAAATACCCGTTCATTGCTTTCATGCCGCAATGGGACTTTCTCAACTTCCTGCGCGAGAGCGGCAAGCGTTTCGCTTCACTGCAAGTGCTGATGAGCACGGAGGCGACCGATCTGATCCGCAATGGCGAAGCGGTTGCCGGCGTGAGGGCCAAGACGCCGGAGGGCGCGCTCGACATCGAGGCCGATCTGACGATTGCCTGCGATGGCCGTCACTCGACTGTGCGCGAGCGCGCCGGACTTGCGGTCGAGGAGATCGGCGCGCCCATGGACGTGTTGTGGTTTCGCATCGGGCGGCGGCCGGACGAAAACGAGAACCTGTTCGCGCGGGTCGAGCCCGGCAAGATGATGGTCACGTTCAACCGCGGCGATTACTGGCAATGCGCCTATGTCATCGCCAAGGGACAATACGACGCGGTGAAGGCGAGGGGACTTCCGGCGCTGCTGGATGACGTGGTGCGGCTGGCGCCGATCCTGAAGTCCGGCATTTCCGATGTCAAAAGCTGGGACGACGTGAAGCTCCTGACGGTTGCGATCAACAGGCTGAAGCGCTGGACGCTGCCGGGGCTGCTGTGCATCGGCGACGCCGCGCATGCGATGTCGCCGGTCGGCGGCGTCGGCGTCAACCTGGCGGTGCAGGATGCGGTCGCGACCGCCAATCTGCTGGCGGCAAAGCTTGCGGGCGGCTGTCCGACCGAGGATGAACTCGACGCGGTGCGCAAGCGGCGCGAGTTTCCGATGAAGATGACGCAGACGATGCAGACTATCGTGCAGAACAAGATCATCAGCACTGCGCTGGGACCCGCCAATCAGCCGATCAAGGTTCCGCTGGTGGTGCGACTGGTCACGGCGATGCCCTGGTTGCAGGGCATCACCGCGCGCTTCGTCGGGATCGGCGTGCGACCCGAACATGTGCAGTCGCCCGCGCTCTCCTGAATCAGCCCATGATCGAATAGCCGCCGTCGACGGGGATGGCGGTGCCGGTGATGAAATCGGAAGCCGGCGACGCGAGGAACACCGCGATCCCCGAGAGATCGTCGATATCACCCCAGCGCGCCGCCGGCGTGCGCGCCAGCACCCGCTCATGCAGCCCGGTGATCTCGCTGCGGCCGCGCCGGGTCAGGTCGGTATCGATCCAGCCGGGCAGGATCGCGTTGATCTGGATGTTATCGGCCGCCCAGGCGCAGGCACAGGACCGCGTGAACTGCACGATGCCGCCTTTGCTCGCGGCATAGGCCGGCGTGAAGCTGGCGCCGAAGATTGACATCATCGAGCCGATATTGATGATCTTGCCGCCGCCGGCCTCTTTCATCGCCGGATGGACCGCCTGCGAGCATAGGAAGGCGCTGGTGAGGTTGGTCGCGATCACGCTGTCCCATTCGCCGATATCCAGCTCATGCGGCGGCTTGCGGATATTGATGCCGGCGTTGTTGACGAGGATATCGATTCGCCCGAGCTCGGCTTTGACGCGCGCCACCATGTCGGCGACGGCTTTGCTGTCGGTGACATCGGTGGCGATCGCAACGGCCGTGCCGCCGCGCTGCTTAAGTTCGGCGACCGCGGCCACCGACTTCTGTTCGTTGCGGCCGACGACGGCAATCGCAGCGCCGGCATCCGCCAGCCCGCGCGCCATCCCAAGCCCGATTCCACCATTGCCGCCGGTGACGATCGCAACCTTGCCAGTAAGGTCGAAGAGGGGCGTTCCCATTGTTGTTTTCCGCTTCTGTTGTCGAGATTGAGGGAAGATGCCGACTGAGGCGAGGCTTTGCCAACCCCGGATGTCGCAGACGTGCCAGTCTTGCAACGAACCCCAGTCGCAAACGCAAAAAAGCCCCGGACGATGCCGGGGCTTCTGCCTGCCAGTTCAGCAGAGATCAGTACTTGGCGACGACCGGGGTGCCCCAGTTGAAGCGGTAGACGATCGAGGTGCTGATGGTCTGCACCCAGGGCTTGAAGGTCGTCGAAATTCCCGTCGGCGTGCCATCAAGGAACGACGAGGGCAGAGAGATGCGGTCGTAGAACGCGGAGCGATATTCGGTCTTCATGAACCAGCCGGGTGCGCTGATGCCGAAGATATCGAGGTTGTTCTCAACGCCACCACCGACGAACCAGCCGTCACGACGGAACGAAGGAGTGGTCGCACCGACCGGGTTTCCGGCGAGATCGGAAAGGGTCGTACCCGACCATTCCGAACCCGAATAGCCGCCGTTGACGTAGGAGTAGACATTCGGCGCAACCAGATAGCCGAGGCGCACACCGGCCGCATAGCTGGTCCGAAGCTTCACACGCCCCTCGACCTGGTCAATCGGGTCGGTCAACGAACCACGAAGGCTGCCGAACTGGCCGTCGGCGAACACGCCGGCAACCCACCGGCCGTTGAACTGCCAATCGTAGCCGATACCAACGGTACCGAACCAGCCGTCGCCGCCGAGCCGGGTGTCGCGCGACAGCGGAATCGCGCCAACGGTGGTTTGAACGTTGCTGTCAGCATCCCACAGACCACCGCCGCCACCGCCGAAGACATAGAAGCCGGTCCAGTTATAGACGGGCGCCACCGGCGGCGGCGCCTTCGTATACGGCCGAGCGCCAAGATCAGCCGCCGAGGCCGACCCCGTCAGTGCTGCAACCGCCGCCAGAGCGAGCGCCAATTTCTTCATGTTCAAATCCCCAACTTGCATGACGAGCGCCTGACGGCTGCGTCGATTCCATTTCGTAGCTGCACAAACTATAGCTATTTCAACCAGGAATGCTGTTGCGGGACAGGCACACTTGCCTGAAAACGCTCCGGTTCGTCTTCGGCCCGGAGCGGTGCGCGTGCCGCGGCAGGATAAAAATCTGTCGCGTTTACAGAGGGTTATCCCTGGAAAGCGATGATTAGACGTCAAGCAGGTCGTCGCTGGCAAATTCAGCCTTGTCGGAAATGAAGGCGAACCGCGCCTCGGCCTTGGTGCCCATCAATCGCTCAACCGAATCGGCGGTGCCCTCGCGGTCATCGGCAAGCAGAACGACCCGCAGCAGGGTGCGCTTGGCCGGGTCCATGGTGGTTTCCTTGAGCTGGGCCGGCATCATCTCGCCGAGGCCTTTGAAGCGGTTGACCTCGACCTTGGCGTTGGCATTGAACTCGCTCTTGATCAGCGCATCCTTGTGCGCGTCATCGCGGGCATAGACCGATTTGGAGCCGTGCGTGAGCTTGTAGAGCGGCGGCACCGCCAGATAGAGATGCCCCTCGTCGATCAGCCGCGGCATCTGGCGGTAAAAGAAAGTGATCAGCAGCGACGCGATATGGGCGCCGTCGACGTCGGCGTCGGTCATGATGACGATGCGCTGATACCGCAGGTCCTCCTCGCGATAATGCGCACCGGTGCCACAGCCGATCGCCTGCACAAGGTCGCTGAGCTGGACATTGCCCATCAGCTTGTCCTTGCCGGCAGAAGCGACGTTGAGGATCTTGCCGCGCAGCGGCAGCACGGCCTGCGTCTTGCGATCGCGCGCCTGCTTGGCGCTGCCGCCGGCCGAGTCGCCCTCGACGATGAAGAGTTCGGAACCTGCAAGTCCGGCGTCGGTACAATCGGCGAGCTTGCCGGGCAGGCGAGCCTTTTTGCCCGCGGTCTTGCGCGCGACCTCTTTCTCCTGGCGGCGGCGCAGCCGTTCCTCGGCGCGTTCGACCACAAAATCGAGCAGCCTGTTGGCCTGCAGCGGATTGCCTGACAGCCAGTGATCGAACGGATCCTTGATGGCCTGCTCAACGATGCGCTGGGCCTCCGCCGTGGCCAGCCGGTCCTTGGTCTGGCCCTGGAACTCCGGCTCGCG
Organism: Bradyrhizobium elkanii WSM2783; assembly: GCF_000472865.1. Classification (GTDB taxonomy): domain Bacteria; phylum Pseudomonadota; class Alphaproteobacteria; order Rhizobiales; family Xanthobacteraceae; genus Bradyrhizobium; species Bradyrhizobium elkanii_A. Next base: position 9,219 of record NZ_AXAP01000075.1, read on the forward strand.
CACGAACACGCTGAGCATCACCGCGGCGCCGACCATGACGTCTTCCGAGGTGACCGATGCAGCCCGCTTGCCCTGGCCGACGCGCTCGGCGTGATCCTTCAGGCCGCGCAGCAGCGCGCTCCGCATGCCGGATTCATGGGTGCCGCCATCGGGGGTCGGAACGGTGTTGCAGTAGGAGGACAGGAAGCCGTCGGCGTCCGCCGTCCAGGCCACCGCCCATTCGCAGGCGCCGTGCGCGCCGTTGCGGCCCGACTTGCCGGAGAAGATGTCCGGATGCACCAGCGTGTCGGCATGGATCGCGGCGGCGAGGTAATCCTTCAGGCCGCCGGGGAAGTGGAAGGTTGCCTCCGCCGGCACATCCTCGACGCCCTTCAGGAGTTCCTGGTCGCAATGCCAACGGATCTCGACGCCGCCGAACAGATACGCTTTGGAGCGCGTCATCTTGAACAGGCGCTGCGGTTTGAACGTGGCCTTGGCGCCAAAGATGTCGGTATCGGGCTTGAAGCGGATGCGCGTGCCGCGGCGGTTGCTGACCTTGCCGAGGTCTTCGAGCTTGCCCTTCGGATGGCCGCGCTCGAACGTCATGCGGTGGAGCTTCTGGCCGCGCGCGACCTCGACCTCAAGCCGCGAGGAGAGGGCGTTGACCACGGAAACGCCGACGCCGTGCAGGCCGCCCGAGGTCTCGTAGACCTTGGAGTCGAACTTGCCGCCCGAATGCAGCGTGCACATGATGACTTCGAGCGCGGATTTCTTCGGGAATTTCGGGTGCGGATCGACCGGAATGCCGCGGCCGTTGTCGGTGACTGTCAGGAAACCGTCCGCGGTCAACTCCACCTCGATGAAGGTGGCGTGCCCCGCCAGGGCCTCGTCCATGGAGTTGTCGATGATTTCGGCGAACAGATGGTGGAGCGCCTTTTCGTCGGTACCGCCGATATACATGCCGGGCCGCCGGCGGACCGGTTCCAGCCCTTCGAGCACCTCGATATCAGCAGCGGTATAGTCAGCCTCAGCGGAACCCGACCGCGCAGCGACCTTCAGCGGCGCCCGGCCCTTGGGTTCGGCACCGGCGAACAGGTCGTCATTGGATTTTGTTTTTGCAGCGGGTTTCAGTGATTTGGACATGGCTCTTCATAGATTGCGCAAACAGCGCGCAGCGAATCAGTCACCCTGACTATGACACGGATAGGCTTAAAAAGTGACCGCCGGGCAGCGGCAATCGATGCCTCGCCCGGCGGTCACAGAATAGATAGGGACTCTCGATCAGGCGCGCGAGGTGCGGAACACGATCAGGGCAAACAGGGCCATGGAGCCGACCACCAGCAATGAGCCCACGACCGGAGCGATCTCGAAAGAGGATCCCTTAAGGAGCACGACGGCCACGCCTGCGGGGAACAGGATCGCGCCCAGAATGTGCATCCAGCCCTGGATCCGGGCCAGCATCGTCGCCCCCGCGGCCGGAATCAGGTGGTAATAGAGCCCAAACAGGAACAAAAGCACGCCGCCGACGAGATTGAGATGGGCATGCGCCGGCGCCAAAGTGAAGTTTTGCTGGATACCCATGGCGATGCCGCCCAGCATTCCGAGCAGCAGAACGACAGCACTCACGCACATCATCAACGATCCAATCATCAAAAACCCTCATCTTGTGGGAAAACGTCGCGGCCATGGGGCCGGGAACTGAAATCACGCCCCTTCCTTCGGCTTTGTGACTTGATTGTCACGCAAGGGGCTGGCTTACCTGTCCTTAGGCTATGAGCCCGCAGAAAGGTTCAAGCCACCTGAGCGGGGCGGGGAAGGCGTTCATTATATGGAAGAATTTGCGCGTGCCGTGGCCGATTTCGTGCGCCACCACCAGGTTTGGGCCGCGCCAATCGTGCTCATGCTGGCGTTCGGCGAGTCGCTCGCCTTTGTTTCGTTGCTGATCCCAGCCTGGGGTGCGCTTGTCGCGATCGGTGCGCTGATCGGGGTGAGCGGTATCAGCTTCTGGCCGGTCTGGATCGCCGGCGGCATTGGTGCGGCACTCGGCGACTGGGTCTCCTATTGGTTCGGCTACCGCTACAAGGAAAAGGTCGCGCAGATGTGGCCGCTATCGCGCTATCCGGAGATCCTGCCGCGCGGTGAAGCCTTCGTGCGCAAATGGGGCGTGCCCAGCATCTTCATTGGCCGCTTCTTTGGACCCTTGCGCGCCTCGGTTCCGCTCGCGGCCGGTATCTTCGAGATGTCATATTGGCCATTCCAGATCGCCAATTTCATCTCCGCGCTGGTGTGGTCGGCAGTGCTGCTGCTGTTCGGGGACGTGATGGCGCACATCGCCGAGTGGTTGTGGCGAACGGTGTGAGACGTGGAATAAGCGCCTCAGGCGGGGGTTAGCCCCGTCGATACCGGGCGCTCCATTTTCCGGTAGATTGGGTCCTTGCAGGAAGCCAACGCGGAAATACCGCGACCATCGTTTCAGTGGGAGAGCATCATGGAAATCACACGTCGTCATGCCCTCGCGGGCGCAGCCGCTATCGCTGCTGCGCCACTGTTGCCGAACGTTTCCGCACAGGCCGCGGCGCCGCTCGCGGACAAGCAGGCGCCGAGCTTCTACCGCTACAAGGTCGGTGACATCCAGGTCACCGTGGTGTCCGACGGCAAGAACGTCTTCAAGCTGGAAGACTCCTTCATCACCAATGCGAAGAAGGAGGAAGTGAACGCGGCACTGGAAAAGGCGTTCCTGCCGCGTGACGTCTTCACGATCCATTTCGCCCCGCTCGTGATCAACAGCGGCGGCAAGCTCATCGTTCTCGACACCGGCAACGGCCCTACTGCCAAGGTCAACAGCAAGGGCGCCAACGGATTGTTCATCGACAACATGACGGCTGCGGGATTCGATCCCAAGGCGGTCGACATGGTCGTGATCTCCCACTTCCACGGCGATCATGTGAATGGCCTCTTGACGGCGGACGGCACGCCGGCATTTCCGAACGCCGAGGTGCTGGTGCCTGCGGTGGAATGGAAGTTCTGGATGGACGATGGCGAGATGAGCCGCGCTCCGGCCGGTCGCATGCAGGGTCTTTTCAAGAACAACCGCAGCATCTTCGAGGCGAGCCTTCAGAAGAAGGTAACGCCCTACGAATGGGGCAAGGAGGCCGCGCCGGGATTGCTCGCGGTCGAGACCGCTGGCCACACTCCGGGCCACACCTCCTACGTGTTGTCGTCCGGCTCGGGAAAGGTGTTCATCCAGTCCGACGTCACCAACAATCCGAATCCGTTCGCGACCAATCCGGGCTGGCACGCCTTCTTCGACCAGGACGCCGATATGGCCGAGAAGACCCGCCGCCGGGTCTACGACATGGTGGCCGCCGAGAAGCTGCAATTGCAAGGCTTCCACTATCCGTTCCCCGGCCTCGCCAATATCGAGAAGGACGGCAATGGCTACCGGGTGATCCCGGCGCCGTGGAATCCAGTGATCTGAATTGGTCCCACGCTCGTCATTCCGGGGCGCGCGCCTTTAGCGCGCGAACCTGGAAGCTGGAGGTTGTGGCGCGCGATTCCGGGTTGGACGCTACCGCGTCGCCCCGGGATGACGGCGTTGCGCCTTGACGATCAGGCTCCGCACCCCTATAGGCTCACGCATGATCCACGTTGCGACCAATTCCATCGCCCGTCGCCGCCGCGCCTGCGCGGTATGGGCGGTCGTCTGCGTTTAAGATCATCGCCTCTGCCGCCGGATCATCTCCCGCGGCATCTTTCCCAAGAAAAGCAACGCGGTCGATCTGGCGGCTCCTAGCCACCTCCGGAGTTCGACATGTATACGCCACCGCCGTTTAAGCCCGACCGCGCCGCAAGTCTCGCCTTTGCGGAAGCGCGCGGGTTCGGCCTTGTCTGCGCCTGGGACGGCGCCAAGCCGATCGCTTCGCCGCTGCCGTTCTATCTGTCCTATGCTGCCGACGGGACGCCGCGCGCGGTGTTTCATCTTGCCCGTCACAATCCGCTGATAAAGCTTGCGGGGACTTCGTCCTGGCTGCTGGCCGTCACTGGATCGGATGCCTATGTGTCGGCGGATTGGTACGTCTCGCGGGATCAGGTGCCGACCTGGCTCTATCAGGCTGTGCACCTGAGCGGTCCGGTGCGGCCGCTATCGGATGATGAGCTTGCGGTGCAGATCGACACGCTCAGCGCCAAGTTCGAGAACAGGCTGTTGCCGAAGAAGCCGTGGACGTCGGCGAAGATGACCGCCGCGCGGCTGGAGGCGATGAAGAAGGCAATCGTGGGCCTTGAGATGACGGTTGAAGAGGTCGAGGGCAGCTCCAAGCTCAACCAGCACAAATCCGAAACCGACTATGCAGCGGTGGCGGGCGCGCTCGCCTCGCAGACCGATGCCGGCGCGCAGCAGATTGCTCATCTGATGCGCCAAGCGCGGCCGCAAGCCTTTGCAAATGAACCGAACACGCTCGAAAGGAGCGAGCCATGAGCTTCTCTGACGTCAAGCCATCCCCGACCGTCGGCAGCTCCGCAAAGCCCGCCGTCTTTGTCGACGGTGCCAGTGGAACAACGGGCCTCGGCATCAATGAGCGGCTTCGGCTGCAGAACGACGTGGTGGTGAAGAGCATTGCCGAAGAAAAGCGCAAGGACGCAGGCGCCAAGCGCGCGCTGATGGAGGAGGTGGATCTGGTGATCCTCTGCCTGCCGGACGATGCCGCGAAGGAGACCGTAGCGCTGATCGACAGTATGGGCACAGCGGCCCCCCGCGTGCTCGACGCGTCGACGGCGTTCCGCGTCGCCAGCGACTGGGCGTACGGCTTTCCGGAGCTCGCCCCGGATCAGGCGGACAAGATCCGCACCGCCCGGAAGGTCTCCAACCCCGGCTGCTATCCGACTGGCGCGATCGCGCTGCTCCGCCCGCTGGTGGATGCTGGCGTCCTGCCGGCGGACTATCCGATCACCGTCAACGCCGTCAGCGGCTATTCCGGCGGCGGAAAGTCGATGATCGCAAGCTTCGAGGATGGCACCGCGCCAGCCTTCGAACTTTATGGTCTCGGCTTCGAGCACAAGCACGTGCCGGAGATGCAGCTCTACTCGCGGCTGACGCGCCGGCCGATCTTTGTGCCGTCGGTGGGCAACTACCGGCAGGGTATGCTGGTGTCAGTGCCGTTGCAGCTCGAGACGCTGCCGGGCAACCCTGGCGCGGCCGACCTTCACGACGCGCTGGCGAAACGCTACGCCGGAAGCCGCTATGTCTCGGTCATGCCGCTTGAGAACGAGGCTGCCAAGAGCGGGCGGATCGAGCCCGAGGCGCTGAACGAGACCAACAGGCTCGAACTGTATGTCTTTGCCAGCGACAAGCACCATCAGGCAGTGCTAGTCGCGCGCCTAGACAACCTGGGTAAAGGTGCCTCGGGCGCGGCGGTGCAAAACATGCGGCTGATGCTGGGGCTCGCTGAGGCCTAAGCCTGAAGCGGGCGGTACTGTTTCTGTCAGCGTGACCGCGTTGCGCACAGCGATGCGGTCACGATTCTGCCGGAGCGACATTGGACGATCGGCACAATAGGGACGCGCTCAAAGGCTCACCAGAAAACTGGATGAAGTCAGTTGCCGCAGATGAGGGCGCGCGCCCGCGATCCGATGGCTGGCGCACAGGGCGCATCCTGTCTGCGTACGCTTTTTGCGAACACAATGCGCAAAAAATGATGCTCGTACGCAACGCTTTGCGGTGCAAGACTTCCTATTGCCTTGCAATCCAGTGGTCGCCGAGCGCTCCGCAAACACGGAGATGAAGCTGGCTCGCGGGCTCAGCTTGCCGTTGTGGTGACGACGATGGCTACCCGACGGTCGGCTGAATCATTTCCAGTCCAAAGGGGCAGGCATGCGGACCGCTACACTCATGAAACAGTGTCTTGCTATCTGTGCGATGGCCTTGTCGGTCATGGGTTCGCCAGCCCAGGCGCTCGATAAGGTTGTTTACAGCCTTAACTGGGTGCCACAAGGGGAGCACTGTGGGTTCTTCCAGGCCCAGGCCAAGGGCTACTACAAGGACGCAGGCCTCGACGTCGAACTTCGTCCCGGCAATCCAAACGTCAATATGCCCCTCATGGTCGCTGCCGGCGAAATCGACATGGGCATGGGGTCGAGTTTCACAACGCTCAATCTGGTCAATCGGGGCGTTAAGGCCCGTACGGTCGCGGCATTTTTCCAGAAGGACCCGCAGACGCTGGTGGCTCATGCAGGCCAGGGCGTTTCCACCCTGCAGGACGTGAAGGACCGGCGGATCATGATCGGCCAGTTCTCACGAAACGAATTCTGGCAATTCCTCAAAGCCAAGTTCGGCTTCTCGGATGATCAACTGGCGGCCTACAGCTATTCGGCTGCGCCGTTTCTTGCCGATCCCAAGGCCGTGCAGCAAGGCTATATCACCGAAGACGCCTTGCTGCTCGGCAAGGCCTTGCCTGCACCGCCCGTATCGATCCTGCTTGCCGACTATGGCTACGACAATTATGCGACCACGATCTTCGCCACCGACGCCTATATTGAAGGTCATTCCAACACCGTTCAGGCCTTCGTCGATGCAACCCGAAAGGGGTTCGAAGAATGTATGACGGGTGACGCCGCACCGGCCATGAAAGCTATCCTCGCCGTCAATCCAACCGGGGGAGAGGAACTGTTCCGCTTCAAGCTCGATCAGATGCGCAAGCGCGGGCTTGTCCTTGGGGGCGATGCCGACAGGCTGGGGATTGGCGCCATGACGGACGAACGCTGGACCCGCTTCTTCGACACGCTCGCCGCGGCAGGAGTCTATCCGAGAACGCTCGACGTGAGATCCGCCTACACGCTGCGATTCAGCAACACCAAATGACCGCTCGACCACCTGATGTGTTTGCCGAGAGATTTCGATGCCTCAGATGACTCTTCCCATCGTCGATATAGCCCCCTTCGTCCACGGTGACGCTGCGGCCCGCCAGAAGGTCGGACTGGCGTTTGGTCATGCGTTCGAAAGTATCGGTTTCGCCGTTGTGGTCGGGCACGGGGTGCCGGAACAGCTCGCGAGCGACACCTATGGCGCGGTGAAGGACTATTTCGCGCAGCCCATGGCGACGAAGCTGCAGAATGCGGCACCCGAGAAGACCAAGGGGCGCGGCTATCTGCCGATCGGAATCGAGAGTGTCGCCAAGACCCTGTCGGGCGAAACGCCGCCTGACCTGTGCGAGGCCCTGGTGTTTGCGGCTCCGCACCGGGAAGCCCACAGCGGCCGGCCGAATATATGGCCTGCCAGTCCGGTCGGGCTTCGAGACTTGGTTGAAGCCTGGTCGGCCGAGATTATGACGCTCGCCGCCCGTCTCACGCGTCTTTCGGCGTTGGCCCTCGATCTGCCAGAAGACTATTTCGCGTCCTCGTATGCCGATCCATCGATCACGCTGCGCTTTGTGCATTATCCCGATCAGCCGCAACCGCCTGCGCCGGGTCAATTGCGCTATGGCGCCCATCATGACTACGGTGGCCTGACCATCCTGCGGCAGGACGAGGCGCCGGGCGGTCTCGAGGTCTGTGATCGCGACGGGACATGGAGCGAGGTTGGCGTCGTCCCGAACTCCTTCGTGATCAATGTCGGCGATCTGATGTCGCGATGGACCAATGGCCGCTGGCGCTCGACGCTGCATCGGGTATCCAACCCCGATCGCAGCCTCACAGGCTCGACCGCGCGCCTGTCCATGGTGGCCTTCACGGGACCGAACGAGTCGGCCGAAGTCGCCTGCCTCCCGACTTGCGTCGATGCGGAGCATCCCGCGCTGTACGAGCCCGTGTTGGCTGGCGACTACATTCGCGCCAAGCTGACGGCATCCATGGATTTGAGCATGAAGCCCGAGGCCAGGCCACAGCCGTGAAGCACTGTAATCAGAACGCCCTGAATATCGCCACCGCGAGTACGGCCTGCGCCAGGAAGCCGATGACGAAGGCGAGGGTGCGGAACACCGGCAAGCCGAGCGTGTAGACGATCAGGTGCGCGACGCGGGACCAGAAATAGACGGCGCAAGCGAGCACGGTCCATTTGGTCGAGTAGTCGATTGCGTTGAGGATCAAGACCAGCGGCGCGAAAATGATGAGGTTCTCGACCGCGTTGTCGTGCGCGAACATCAGCCGGTTCGCCCAGTCGGCGTGAGGCTTGTCGTTGCGCGACGGATTGGCCATCGCGCCGGCGAGGCCGCGGACCTGGCAGCGGTTGATGGCATAGGGAATCCACAATATTCCGGTCAGGATTACCGTCAGCGTCAGCCAGAACAGTTCGCGCGTCATTGGTTTCCCCTCGGTTGAGCTGCGTCCCGTCTGGAGCGTGATGGTTTTTCTGCTCCGATGGACGCTTGATTATACCGAAGCGGCGCGCCTCGCGCTATGCGCGCACCCGGACATAGCTGCCGGGAGCTTCTTCGATCGGTGGCAGTGCCTCCGAGCCGACCGCGCGCGCAGGCACTGTCTCGGCATCGATGCTTTCCAGCCATTCGCGCCAATCGGGCCACCACGATCCCTTGTGCTCCTTGGCGCTCTTCAGCCAGTCGGAAAGCTTGGCGTCCTTGATGTTGTCGTTGGTCCAGTACTGGTACTTGTTGGCCGCAGGCGGGTTGACCACGCCGGCGATATGGCCGGAGCCGGACAGCACATATTTCACCGGCCCGCCGAAGAATTGCGATCCGTACAGCACCGACTCGGCCGGCGCGATGTGATCCTCGCGGGTCGCGAGGTTGTAGACCGGCACCTTCACCTTGGAGAGATCGAGCAGCGTGTTGTCCAGCACCATGGTGCCGGAGGAAAGCCGGTTCTCCAGATAGCAGTTGCGCAGGTAATAGGAATGGTTCGCCGCCGGCATCCGCGTCGCGTCGGAGTTCCAGTGCAGCAGGTCGAACGAGGAGGGCGGCTGCCCCTTCAGGTAGTTGCTGACGACATAATTCCAGATCAGGTCATTCGAGCGCAGCATGTTGAAGGCCATCGCCATCTTGCTGCCCTCGAGCACGCCACGCTGCTCCATGTCGCGCTCGAGCGCGGAAATCTGGTCCTCGTCGACGAACACCAGGAGGTCGCCGGCATGGGTGAAGTCGACCTGAGAGGCGAAGAACGTGGCCGAGGTGACGCGCACCCGGCGCTTCTCGGCGAGCCAGGCGAGCGTCGCGGCAAGGAGGGTGCCGCCGACGCAATAGCCGACGGTGTGAACCTTCATCTCGCCGGTCACCTTCTCGATGACGTCCATCGCGGTCAGCGGTCCTTCGGTCATGTAGTCGGAAAAGGTCTTCTTGCCGAGATCGCGATCGGGATTGACCCAGGAGATCACGAACACGGTCAGTCCCTGGTCGACGCACCATTTGATGAAGGACTTCTCGGGCCTGAGATCGAGGATGTAGTACTTGTTGATCCATGGCGGCACGATCAGGAGCGGCGTGCGCAGCACCGTCTCCGTGGTCGGCGAGTACTGGATCAACTGCATCAACTCGTTTTGATAGATCACCTTGCCCGGCGTGGTTGCCATGTTGACGCCGACCGCGAGGTTGGTCGGGTCGGACTGGCGGATCCGCAGCGTGCCGTGGCCGGCCTCGATGTCCTCCGCCAGCATCTTCATGCCGCGAACGAGGTTGTCGCCGTTGGTCTCCATCGTGGTGCGCAGCACTTCCGGATTGGTCAAAACGAAATTCGACGGCGCCAGGGCGTTGGTGATCTGCTGGACGTAGAACTCGGCCTTTTTGCGGGTGTGCGGGTCGATGCCCTCGGCGTTGCGCACCAGCTCGTGCGCCCATTGCGTGGTGAGCAGATAGAGCTGCAGGATGAAGTCGAAGAACTGGTTCGACCGCCATTCCGGGTCGGCGAAGCGCTTGTCGCGCGGTGCGGGATCAATCGCGGCCTTGGCTTCCTGGCCGGCCATGCGGCGGGCGGCTGAGCCGAACAGGTCGAGATAGGCCTTGCCAAGCTTGGTCTGCAGGTCAGCGGCCCGATCCTGGTCCGAGAGCCAGTATTCGGCGACCGCGGTGAAGGTCTTGATCACCTCCGCAAACTCGCCTCCCGCCTTGTCCTTGATGTCAGCGTTTTCGCGCGGCTTCAGATAGGCCGCAAGCGCCTGGCCGGAGCTCTCCAGCGCACGCGCAATGTTCATTGCGAAGGCTTCGCCGTCGAACTTCTTTGTGGCCTGGGTTTCGAGGGTAACGTCGCTCATGCAGTGGACACTATCGCTTCAATTGAGCCGCGTCATCGCGCGGTGCGGCAAGCAAGATGTAGGATTTCTCTAGGTTTTCGCATTGTTGCACTGCGACAAATTCCTCCCAGTTCCGACACATTGAAGCCGCATCAATCGGATTTGTTGTTCACGACTTAATCGTTTCGGGCGACAATGGTTTGAACGGTTAGGGCAGAGCCGAAGCGATCAGACGATTTGTCGCTGCAAAGCTCGTACCAGTGATTGGTTACCGGCAAGTGGGGACTTCCGGACGTATGCGTATCGATCGAATGAAAAGGCTGCTCGCGGTCGGCGCGCTGCTTGCGTCCGCGGTGGCGCTGAGCGGCTGCTCCACGTCGATCGCGGATCTTCCCGGCATCGGGACGCCAGCCGATGCCCCGGCGCGTCCGAAGGACGCCGGCGGGTATCTTCCGGTGCACGACATGCCGCCGGATCGTGAGGAGGCGCCGATGAAGCCGGCGGAGCAGGCCAAGATCGAGGCCGAGCTGAAGGCCGCGCGCGACCGCCAAGCCACGGCCGCACAAAACGCCGGCAAGTGAAGCCGCAGCAAGCTAATCGCTGGCGCTGCCACCGCTACATGCTAAAAGAACCTCAATTCAACCGCATATCCGGTCGCCGAGCCCAGATTTTGCGTCTGGAAACGCTCTAAGTCATTGATTGGGCGTAATTTCCGGGCCAAACCGGGCTTGGTCTCGGCAAACCGCGTAAACGCGCGCGATTCTGCCGTGCCGGTCGTCGGAGCAAAGGTCCCATGGAAGAGTTCTATCGCATTCGCCGTCTGCCGCCTTACGTGTTCGAGAAGGTCAACCAGGCCAAGGCAGCGGCGCGCAATGCCGGGGCCGACATCATCGACATGGGCATGGGCAACCCGGACCTGTCGACGCCGCCCCATGTACTCGAGAAGTTGAAGGAAACTCTCGGCAAGCCGCGGACCGACCGCTATTCGGCCTCGCGGGGCATCAACGGCCTTCGCAAGGCGCAGGCTGCGTATTACGCGCGGCGATTCGGCGTGAAGCTCAATCCGGACACCCAGGTGGTGGCGACGCTGGGCTCGAAGGAGGGCTTTGCCAATGTGGCGCAGGCAATCACCGCGCCCGGCGACGTCATCCTGTGCCCGAATCCGAGCTATCCGATCCATGCCTTCGGCTTCCTGATGGCGGGCGGGGTGATCCGCTCGGTGCCGTCGGAGCCGACGCCGCAATTCTTCGAGGCGGTGGAACGGGCGATCATCCATTCGATCCCGAAGCCGCTCGCGCTCGTGGTCTGCTATCCTTCCAACCCGACGGCCTATGTCGCCGATCTCGATTTCTACAAAGACCTCGTCGCGTTCGCGAAGAAGCACGAGATATTCATCCTCTCGGACCTCGCTTACGCCGAAGTTTATTTCGACGACAACAATCCGCCACCTTCGGTGCTGCAGGTGCCGGGCGCGATGGACGTCACCGTCGAATTCACCTCGATGTCGAAGACCTATTCGATGGCCGGCTGGCGCATGGGCTTTGCGGTCGGCAACGAGCGCATCATCGCGGCTCTGGCGCGGGTGAAATCCTATCTCGATTACGGCGCCTTCACGCCGATCCAGGTGGCCGCGACTGCGGCGCTGAACGGGCCGGACGACTGTATCCGCGAGATGCGCGAGACCTATCGCCGGCGGCGCGACACGCTGGTGGAAGCGTTCGGCCGCGCCGGCTGGGACATCCCGCCGCCGCAAGCTTCGATGTTCGCCTGGGCGCCGCTGCCGAAAGCGTTCGAGGATATCGGCAGCATGCAGTTCGCGACCCTGCTTGTGGAAAAATCCGGCGTGGTGGTGTCGCCCGGCGTTGCCTTCGGCGAGCACGGCGAGGGTTTTGTCCGCATCGCGATGGTGGAAAACGAGCAACGTATTCGCCAGGCCGCGCGCGGTGTGCGCCGCTTCCTTGAAAGCGGCATCGAAACGTTGCACAACGTGGTTCCTCTCGCCAACCGGCGTTAATCTCCTCCGGCAGGTCTGTTTGCAATGGTCGCACCGCTGAAAGTGGGCATAGCGGGGCTCGGCACCGTTGGCGCCGAAGTCGTCCGCCTTATTGAGCAGCAGGGTGCCGCCTTGGCGGCGCGCAGCGGCCGCGGCGTGCGCGTCGTCGCGGTCACCGCGCGTTCGAAGAAGAAGCGCGGACTCGATTTGCGCGGCGTCGACTGGGCCGAAAGCCCGCAGGCGCTGGCCGAGGATTCCAATGTCGATTGCTTCGTCGAATTGATGGGGGGCGCCGATGATCCCGCCTTCTCGGCCATCGAGACTGCGCTGAAGGCCGGCAAGTCGGTAGTGACAGCCAACAAGGCGCTGATCGCCAAGCATGGGCTGCGGCTCGCCAAGGCCGCGGAGCAGCATGGCAGCGCACTGAATTACGAGGCCGCGGTCGGCGCGGCCATTCCCGTGATCAAGACGCTGCGCGAGGGGCTCTCCGGCACCAGCGTCAATCGCGTCTACGGCATCCTCAACGGCACCTGCAATTACATCCTGACGCGGATGGAGCATGAGGGACTGTCGTTTGAGGAATGTTTGAAGGACGCGCAGCGGCTCGGTTATGCCGAAGCCAATCCGTCCTTCGACGTCGACGGACACGACACCGCGCAAAAGCTTGCGATTCTGGCGAGCCTCGCCTTCGGCACCAAGGTCGCGCAAACCGCCGTCTATGTCGAAGGCATTTCCTCGATCACGCCCGAAGACCTGCGTGCGGCGGAGGAACTCGGATATCGCGTCAAGCTGCTCGGCGTTGCGGTGCGAACTGCAAAGGGCATCGAGCAGCGAGTGCATCCCACCATGGTGCCGAAATCTTCGTCGATTGCCCAAGTGATGGGCGTCACCAATGCGGTGACGATCGACGGTGAGGGCATTCCGCCGATCACACTGGTCGGGCCGGGCGCCGGCGGGGCGGCGACCGCGTCCGCCGTCGTTGCCGATATCGCCGACGTCGCGCGCGGCATCCGCGCAACGCCGTTTGGCCGGCCGGTCGACAGCCTGCGCGCGACGACAAAGGCGCCGATGGAGCGCCATGAGGGCGGGTATTACATCCGTCTTCTGGCCCGCGACCACGCCGGCACCGCCGCGACCATCGCAACGCGGCTTGCGGAACAGAAGATTTCGCTGGAATCGATCGTGCAGCGCCACCGCAATGACGGTGATGTTAACGGTTCGGCCAAAAAAGCTTCACCGGTTCCTGTCATTCTGATTACCTACGCGACCAGTGAAGATGCGGTTCACCGGGCGCTCAAGGCCGTGCAGCGCGACAGGGTCATCAGCGGTCGCCCGCAGGTGATCCGAATTGAGAAAAATTAGTGTGCGATAGCGAACGCCTTCTACGTTAGATGATTGAATGCGGGCGAGGGGCCCGAAGGCTGAAGGAGTGCAGAGATGTCGACCCATATTTCCGTCCCGCCACAACTTTTGCTCGAGCGCATTCTCACGCTCGAAATCGTGCGGGTGACGGAGCGGGCGGCGGTGTCGGCCGCGCGGCTGCGCGGCCACGGCCAGGAGAAGGCGGCCGACCAGGCCGCGGTCGACGCGATGCGCCGCGAACTCAACAAATTGCCGATCGAGGGCACCATCGTGATCGGCGAGGGCGAGCGCGACGAGGCGCCGATGCTGTTCATCGGCGAGAAAGTCGGGCTCAATGCCGGGCCGAAGGTCGATATCGCCGTCGATCCGCTGGAAGGCACCACGCTCTGCGCGAAGAACATGCCGGGCGCGATCGCCACGATGGCGATGGCCGATGGCGGCACGCTGCTGCACGCGCCCGACGTCTACATGGAGAAGATCGCGATCGGTCCGGGCTACGACAAGAACGTGATCGAGCTCGACGCGTCGCCGGCCGACAACATCCAGCGGCTCGCCAAGGCCAAGGGCGTGCCGGCATCGGCGATCACGGCGCTGGTGCTCGATCGTCCGCGCCATGCCGACATCATCACGAGCATCCGCTCGACTGGCGCCGCCGTGCGCCTGATCACCGACGGCGACGTGGCCGGCGTGATCCACACCACCAACCCGGACGAGACGGGCGTCGACATCTATATGGGCACCGGCGGTGCGCCCGAGGGCGTGCTGGCCGCGGCAGCGCTGCGCTGCATCGGCGGCCAGATGCAGTGCCGCCTGATCCTTGACAGCGAGGAGAAGCGCGAGCGCGCGCACAAGATGGGCATCACCGATCCGAAGATGATCTACGGCATCGAGGACATGGCGCGTGGCGACTGCCTGTTTGCTGCCACCGGCGTCACCACGGGCTCGCTGCTGACAGGCGTCAAGTTCAAGAAGGACACGATCGAGACCGAGACGGTGGTGATGCGCTCGGTTACCGGCACCGTGCGCTACATCAAGGCGGAGCACCGCCAGCTCGAGAAGTTCCATCTCGATTGAGGTGAACCGCCGTTCCGGGGAGCGCTGATGCGCGCCCCGGAATGACAAGAACAAACGGGAGGCGAGCATGGCCGATCTTTCGGCGGTGAAGGCGCTGGTGTTCGACGTGTTCGGCACCGTCGTCGACTGGCGCACCAGCCTGATCAACGACTTCACGAAGTGGTCGAAGACGCGCGGCATCGAAGCCGACTGGACCGCGCTCGTTGACGGCTGGCGCGGGGTCTATGTCGCCTCGATGGACGAGGTGCGCAAACATCCCGAACGCGGCTATGTCATCCTCGACGTGCTGCACCGCCGCTCACTTGAGAAGCTGGTCGAGCAGCAGGGCATCAAGGGATTGACCGACGTCGACCTGCATTACCTCACCACGGGATGGCACCGCCTGCATCCCTGGCCCGACAGCATAGCGGGGCTGGCGCGGCTGAAGGCGAAATACATCATCTCGCCGCTCTCGAACGGCAATGTCGCACTGCTGACCAACATGGCGAAGTTTGCCGGCCTGCCATGGGATCTCATCATGTCGGCCGAACTGTTCGAGCACTACAAGCCCGATCCCGAAACCTATCTTGGCGCCGCGAAATTGCTGTGCCTGCCGCCGGAGCAGGTGATGATGGTGGCCGCGCACAACGGCGATCTCAAGCATGCGCAGCAGAACGGCCTCAAGACCGCCTTTGTTGCGCGTCCGACCGAATACGGCCCGCTGCAGAAGGTCGACTTCGAAGCAACCGGCGACTGGGATATCGTCGCCAAGGATTTCCGCGCAATCGCCGATCGGATGGGTTGCTAGCTGAGCAGCTCGTCGCGAAAAGCCAAGAAGAGCGCCACGCAGAAAGCCCTCATCCTGAGGAGGCCGCGCAGCGGCCGTCTCGAAGGATCGGCCGCGGGCGAGATCGGGGCCTCATGGTTCGAGACGCGCTGGCGCGCTCCTCACCATGAGGGGACACCACACCGATCTAGGCCTAGGAAGCCGCCCCGCAGAGAATGACGCCGTACCAGCCGAGACCCTTGTAGGTCTCGTAGCCCGGCGTCGCGTGGAAGGCGACCAACGCGCCGGAGCGGTCGTGGTAGAAGCCGCTGCGCTGGCCGCCGAGTGACAGCGAGACGTGCTCGGTCAGAAGGCCCTTGCCGTCGGATGCCGCGATCACCCGGAAATGGGAATCGACCAGCAGCACGCGCGCTTTATCGGCGGCGCCGACGCGCACGCCCTGCACGATGGCGCGTGCCTGCGGCTCCCAGTCGAAATGGATCGCGAGCACGCCGGTCGGCTTGCCATGGGCCTTGCCGCCTTCGCGGACGCTGGCGCAATAGGTCGCGACTTGCGCGTTGCCGAGCAGCGGCTGGCACTCGACGTCGCCGGCGACATAGTCGTCGCCCGAGCGCAGGTCGCGCGCCTGGCGAAACCATTTTGTGGCCGCGACGTTCTGGCCGATCACCTTGAAGCGATCGGCGCGCCCGTTGGCGAGCACGTTGCCCTCGAGATCGCAAAGCCAGAGATCGAGGTAGACGGTGTACGCGGAAAGGATCACGCCCAGCCGCTCGGACGTGTGCGCGACCACCGCCGGTTGCGGTGACGCAGCGCAGTCGACGACGGCAGAATCGGTCGCCCACCAGCGCACATCGCAGGTGCGTTCATAGAGGTTGCGGTCGATCAGCTCGATCGCGTTCAGCGACAGGTCCACCATGCGCTCGCCGCGCGAGCGGTCGGTCATGCGCTCGATCGAGCTCATGAGACTGCCGGTGCGCCGCGTTAGTTGCGTCTCGAGCTCGCGCGCGATGGTTTCGACCTGCTGGCCGACGCCGCGCACTTCCTGCGCCACCACGGCAAAGCCCGCGCCTTGCGCGCCGGCGCGCGAGCTTTCGATCAGCGCATTCAGCGCCAGCATCTTCATCTGGTTGGTGATCTTCTGGATCGACCTGGTCTTCTCGCAGGCGATCTGATTGACCTCCGCGGTCAGCCGCGCGATCAGCGCCGAAATGTCGGATTCATCGTCGATGTCAGGCGAGACCGCCGATTCGCTCGCGATTGATTTCGCGCGCGGGAGCGCGATGGACATAGGCGGACTTCCCTTGCATTAAGCCTTTGACCGCTTCCTGCGGACGGAACGGAACCAAAAAATCGCACATCAAGCACGCGTCCTTTTTCGGGGATTTCGGCTAACGTCGGCTTAATTTTCCGAAATTGCCACCTATGTGGGACTGCACTTTATTTGGGCATTCCGCCATTTCCCGTTGTGAATCCCTCTCCTGACACCGCCCGACGAAGGCCTCGACACCCCCGCAAGCCAATTCCGCAACCTCCGTCTCCTGCGAAAAGCGGGCAAAACCGCCTGGCAGCGCTTCGCGATCGCCCGCTCAGGGTCGAGGATGGCAGCTCTGATTCGCTCTCATGCGAGCGCCACTCGTCGTCGGGATCGTTATGACGCTGCACACCGCCATCCTGCCCGTAGAGATGCCGCCGGCCTTTCTCGGCGTGGCGCGCTCGCTCACGGGCAAATTCTGGCGCGACCGTTTGGACGCGCGGGGAGCGGCGCGGGCGCTCGCGATCGCGCAGCGCCACCAACTGCCGGAAATGCTGGCGCGGGTGCTCGCGGGCCGCGACGTCGCGATCGATGATGTGCCGGATTTCCTCGATCCCACCATCCGCAAATTGATGCCGGATCCCTTCACCGTGACCGAGATGGAGGCGGCGGCAAGGCGGATCGCGGATGCGGCGATGCGTAATGAGAAGGTCGCGGTCTTCGGCGACTACGACGTCGACGGAGCAACCTCGGCGGCGCTGCTCACCTGGCACTTGCGGCATTGCGGGCTCGATCCGCTGATCCACATTCCCGACCGCCTGTTCGAGGGCTACGGCCCCAACGCGGAGGCCGTGCGCGCGCTTGCCGCCAAGGGCGCGACGTTGCTGGTCACCGTCGATTGCGGCACCACGAGCCTGGAGCCGCTGGCGGAGGCGCGGCGGCTCGGCATGTCCGTGGTCGTGATCGATCACCATCAATGCGGCGAGGTGCTGCCCGAGGTGGACGCACTGGTGAATCCCAACCGGCTCGACGATCTGTCCGGCCTTGGTCATCTCGCAGCCGTTGGCCTCGTGCTGGTAACGCTGGTCGCGGTGAACCGGGAATTGCGCCAGCGCGATTTCTGGACTTCGGAAATGCCGGAGCCGGATCTCTTGGGCATGCTGCATCACGTCGCACTTGGAACGGTGGCCGACGTCGCGCCCCTGATTGGGCTCAACCGCGCTCTGGTCGCCAAGGGGCTGATCGCGCTGCGCCGGCGCGACCATGTCGGGCACACCGCGCTGATGGATGTGGCCCGGCTCAACGGCCCGCCGGAGGCCTGGCACCTCGGCTTCATGCTGGGACCGCGCATCAATGCGGGCGGGCGGATCGGGCGCGCCGACCTCGGCGTGCGGCTACTTCTGGAATCCGACCCCTCGGAGGCGGCACGGATCGCGGCCGAACTCGACCGCCTCAACAGCGAGCGGCGCGTCATTGAGCAGGCGGCCGAAGCGCAGGCCGAGGCGGAGGCGCTGGCCTCGCTCGGATTGGAGGACAAGGGCGCCGTCATCGTCACGGCCGCCGAGGGCTGGCATCCCGGCGTCGTCGGCCTCGTAGCCTCGCGCCTGAAGGAGAAATTTGGCAGGCCGGCCTTCGCCATCGCGCTCGAGCCGGGCGGCATCGGCACCGGCTCGGGTCGCTCAATCGGCGGCGTCGATCTCGGCAAGGCGGTGCGGCAGGCGGTGGCGGACGGCCTGCTGCTCAAGGGCGGCGGCCATGCGATGGCCGCAGGCGTAACGCTGCGAAAGGAGAAGCTCGCCGAGTTCCGCGCCTATCTGGAAAGCTTGCTCGCCGCCGACGTCGCCAATTCGCGTCACGAGAATGAATTGTTCATCGACGGCGCGGTGAGCGCTCGCGCCGTGACGGTGGAATTTGCCGCGATGCTGAACCGCGCCGGTCCGTTCGGCAGCGGCAATCCGGAGCCGGTGATCGCGCTGCCGTCGCACCAGCTCGTCTATGCCGATGAAGTCGGACAGGCGCATCTGCGGCTGCGCTTCAAATCGGGCGACGGCGCGATCGTGAACGGCATGGCCTTCCGTTCCGTCGGCCAAAAGCTCGGCAATGCGCTGACTCAAAATCGCGGCCAGCCGCTCCATGTCGCGGGCTCGCTTGCGATCGACCGTTGGCAAGGCAGCGAACGTGTGCAATTGCGTGTGCTCGACGTCGCGATCCCCGATCAGGGGCCCGCGGTGATCAGATAAGAAAACAGTCGGGGAGAGCACATGGCAGGACAGGTGGAAGGCAAGGTGGCGCTGGTCACCGGCGGCGCCTCGGGCATCGGCGCGGCGGTCGCGGAATTGCTGGCGCAGGAGGGCGCCACGGTCGTGGCGACCGATATCGACGAGCTCAGGGGACCGGAGCTCGTTACCGGCGTCAACAAGGCCGGCGGCAAAGCGGTGTTTCTGCAACAGGACGTCACCAGCGAGGCACGCTGGGCGGAGATTATCTCGGAGATCGAGAAACGGTTTGGCCGGCTCGATGTGCTGGTCTCCAATGCCGGTATCGGCATCTCCGTGCCGTCGATCACCGACATGACGCTCGCCGACTGGCGCCGGCAGACCGCGATCAATCTCGACGGCGTTTTCCTCTCGGTGAAATATTCTCTGCCGCTGATGCGCAGGAGCGGTGGCGGATCCGTCATCATGATGTCCTCGCTCGCGGGCCTGCGCGGCGCGGCGGGCCTTGCCGGATACTCCGCGACCAAAGGCGGCGTGCGGCTGCTTGCGAAGTCTGTCGCGATGGAATGCGCCGCTGCGGGAGACGGCATCCGCGTCAACTCGGTGCATCCCGGCATCATCGACACCCCGATCTGGAGCAAGATCCCGACGGAGGCGACGGGGAACCGTGCGAACGCGCCGATTGATCCCGAAGAACGTGCGAAGATTGCAACCCCGCTCGGCCGCGCCGGCCAGGCGGCGGAGATCGCCAGCGGCGTGCTGTATCTGGCCTCCGATGCGTCGCGCTACGTGACCGGGACTGAGCTTGTCATCGACGGCGGCATGAACGCGGGTGCTGTTGTACGGCCCATTGTCTCGAAATGACGGCGCGTCAGCCGCCCTGCCGCAACCGCGCCAGCACCTTCAGGCCGCCATAACCGTCGGCCGGCAACAGGCTCATCTTGGTCTGATAATCCCGGATCGCCTTCATGGTGTCATTGCCGACGCGGCCGTCGGTGCCGCCGGTATCGAAGCCGGCCTTTGTCAGTCGCGTCTGCATTTCCTGCACCTCGGCGAGCGTCAGCGCACGCTCGGAGCCGGGGAAGGGATGGATGAAGGGCGGCGCGCCGAGGATGCGGTCGCCGAGATGGCAGATCGCCAACGCATAGTTCATGGAGGGATTGTAGCTGCGCACGGCATAGAAATTCGGACCCAGCAGGAAGGCGGGGCCGCCGGCGACCGGAATCCATAGCTGCGCCGATGCATTCGGCTGTGGGAATGGCAGGCCGTCGGCGCGGGTCACGCCGGCGCCGGCCCATGCCGCATAGGTGCGGCTGCCGCTCATGCTGCCATTGGCGCGCACTTCATAGCCCCAATGTTGCCCGCGGTGATATTTGCCGCGGTTGACGAGGTATTTCGCGGTTGATCCGAGTGCATCGTCCGGCCGACCGAATGGCGAGACCTTGCCATCGCCGTCATAGTCGAAGCCGACATTGAGCCACACTTCCGGCATCCACTGCGAATGCCCCATGGCGCCGGCCCAGGAGCCGCGCATCTCCTCCGGCGTGCTCCAGCCGCGGTCCACGATCCTGAGCGCGTTGATCAGCTCGGTCTCCCAATAGGCCTTGCGACGCGGTTCGTTCCAGGCGAGCGCGGCAAGTGCAGGGAATACCGGCTTCATGTGGTTCTGCTGCACCAGCGGATCGCCGTAGGCGGATTCAACGCCCCACAGTGCCAACAGTGTGCCGCGCTCGACGCCAAAATCCTTCTCGATCCGCGCGAACAGCGCCTCGTTCTTCTTGAGCGCCTCACGGCCATTGATGATGCGCCAGTCGGAGACGCGACGGTTGATGTATTGCCAAATCTGTTCGTTGAATTCCGGCTGCTTCTGCATCTGCCGGAACACGCTCATGTCAGGCTCGATGCGGCCCATCACGCGGGTCCAGGTCGCCGCCGAGATTCCCTTGGCGAGCGCGCGGGCGCGGAAATTGTCGCGCCATTGGTCAAAGCCGGGTGGCGCGGCGAGCGCAGCGAACGGGCCGGCAAGCAGGGTGCCGGCCGCGATGCTGCCTTGCAGGAAAGCTCGGCGGGCGGGGGATTTTAAAGAATCAAGTTGCTTCATGCTGCCAATCTAGCGGCGCCATCCAAGGACACAAAAAGTCACATCGCCGCGGGAACTAGCTATCCTGCAGCTCTGTGGCGATTTTGGACAGCCAGCGCCGCACGATCAGTTCTGCCCTGGGGTTGAGCCCCTTGGCCAGCCGCCGGTCCACGGCATGGGCGTGACGCCGGCATTTTTCCAGGAGCGCGGTTCCGCGCCTGGTCAGCGTCCATTGCAGGACGCGGCCGTGAACCGGATGCGGTGTCTTCCGGATCGCGCCGTCGCGCTCGAGATTGCGGATGATGACGCCGACGGTCTGCGGCGTCAGCAACGCCACCCGCGCGAGATCGGCCCCGGACAGCCCGGGATAGGCGCGCAGCATCGTCAGCACGACGAACTGTGGCGGGGTAACGCCGAGCTTTCCCAGCGCCCGCTCCATCGTCAGCCGCGTCGCCGCCTGGGCCTGCCGCAGGAGATAAGCGAGATAGCCTTGCTCGCCGCGCTTGCCTTGGCCGGGTGGTGGTGGGCGGATGATTGCAAGTGCCGGATCTGTCTCGGCGGGCGCTTTCCGGCTCCGAGTGGGATTTTTCGATTTTTCGATTTTTGATGTCTTACGAACCGTGCCGGTGGACCATGCAGTCTTGCGCGCCATATCAGTGCTCTTATAATCTATCAGCATACTGATAACATGAGGCGAAACTGATGTCACACGCGAGAGCCGAATACGCTGACTTTCCGAAGCTTGCACCCGATGTCTACGATGCGGTGCGGGCGCTGGGTCAGATGGCGGCCAAGGCCGGGCTCGACAAGCAGTTGCTCGAACTGGTCAAGCTGCGCGCCTCGCAGATCAACGGCTGTGCCTTCTGCGTGCAGTTTCATATCCTGCAGGCCGAGAGCCTCGGCATATCGGCCGACAAGCTCAACCTCGTCGTGGTCTGGCGCGAGGCCCCGCAATTCTCAAGCCGCGAGCGCGCCGCGTTGGCATGGACCGAAGCGCTGACGAAGCTGGGCGATAGCGTGTGCGACGAGGTTTATGCTCAGGCGCGCGTGGAATTCTCCGAACAGGAATTGAGCTATCTCACCTCGGCGATCGCGGCGATCAACGTCTGGAACAGGTATGGCGTCGCCTATCGCTGGAGGCCGCCGACACGGAAGCCGCCCGCGGTCGGCGCAGCCGCGTCGTGAATCCGAAAAGGCAAAGGGGGCGAATAACGTCTTTCTCCAAGGAGAACAACATGGCATCGATGCTCGCGATAATCCCTCTCGCACCGACACGACCGATTTCGCTCGCGGTCATTGCCGGTCTTGCCTGCGCCCTGGTCACCGCAAAGACATTGCCGGCGATGATGGACACGGTATCCGGCGCCATCGCGCCGCTTTGCGCGAATGCCGCCGAGGGATCGCCGCTCGACAAGGTCGAGCCGATCGGCTCGTACGCACTGCCAAACGTGCCGGGCAAGCGGGTCACCATCGTGCGCGTGTTCTACGGCCCCGGAGGTTTCACGCGCGCGCATCGACATGCCGGCTCGGTGACGGCCTACATCACCAAGGGCGAAATCCGGTCCCAACTCGGCGGTGGACCGCTTGAGACCTTCAAGGTCGGTCAGTCCTTCTTCGAGCCGCCGGGCTCGACGCACCTGGTCTCAGCCAATGCAAGCAACACGGAGCCGGCGGAGTTGATTGCCGTATTCGTGGCGGATGAGGACGCGCAGCTCACGACACTCATCGAGTAACAGAGGCCTAACGCCGTCATTGCGAGCGAAGCGAAGCAATCCACGCCTCCACAAGTGGCGAAATGGATTGCTTCGCTTCGCTCGCAATGACGTGGAAAGAGCGTGCCCCGCACGCGGAATCTCGAGGTGGCCTCTCACCCACGATTCGAGTCTAGTTGCCGCCGCCTTCCTGCGGATCGAGACGTTGGATCACGTCTTCCGGCTGCGCATGCGCCACCGCGGCCGCTGCCGGCGGTTCTGGGCCGATCTCACGGCCGCGGCCGCGGATCAGGCGTTCATAGGCTGAGACCAGCGTGGTGTAGGGATTGACCCAGAGCCAGCCGTCGCGCGTGAACACCTGCACGTCGAAATGCAGGTGGCGCGTGGTGCCGTTGGGGTGATCGAGATAATTCGAGACCACGCCGATCTTTTCGGCTTCCGTGACACGGCGTCCGTTGAGAAGGCCGTCCGCGTCCATCGCCGACGGGTTCATATGCATGTAGCGGAAGCGAATATGCTCGGTCTGGGTGTTGACCTGCAGCGTCACTCCCTGCTGGCCCGGTGAACGGATCACAACGCCGTCGCGCACCGCGACGATTGCCTGCCGCTTGGGATCGCAGGGCTCGCCGGCCTCGCGGTTGGGCGGGCAGGCGCCCGGGCGGATATCCTGCCCCTGGTGGCCAAAGCCGTTGGCGCACTGGCCGACTTCGAAACCGCGCGCCTCGCAAAAGCTGTCCTGCCAGGGATATTGGTCGGCGCGCCTGCCGAACGATTGCGAATGGATGAAGGCCGGCGCTTTCGCCAAGGGGAAGCGGATCTGCGAATACGCGGTCAGGTCGGTGCGGCCACCCTGCTTGTGGTAACCGCTGTTGGCGACGATGTCGCCGCTTGGCCGATAGGTGAACTCGGGTGAAACGGTGGCCGGCCGTTCCGCGCTCACGGAGGCGATGTCCCGCCGCAGCCGCGAGGGTTGGCCGCCGGCGATGCGCAGCGCCTTCAGGAAGCGTTCGGCGACCGGATAGGCCTCGCGGCAGGCCAGCCGTCGCAGCCGCGGCGTGCTATCGAGGCAGTGGATCGAAACCACATAGGGTACGCCGAAGCGGGTGAAGGCGTAGCGCGCATAGCCTTCGCGGATGAAGCGTCGGATATCAGGATATTGCGCCGAAAGCGATTTGACCGGTTCGCCTTTGCCGCCGAGCCGATCGTTGAGATCATAGAGCAGCAGCGAACCGGTGATATGCACCTCGATCGGTCTTGCATAAGTCCGCTCCGGCATTCCGTTGCCTGCGCCCGGCTCGAGTGTGAACATCGCATCATAACCGGCCGCTCCTGCATGGAAGAGACCGGCCGGACGGAAGTCCGCCTGATAGCGCGACACGGACAAGCTCTCCGGCGTGCCGCTCCGCCGCGCTTCGAGATAGGTTGCGGTATCGAACGGCAAGAGCACCGGGATCGGGCTGCGGCCGATGCCGGGGAATAGCTGCGAGGTGATCGCGTTCAATTGCACCAGCGCGGGCCGTGAGCGCGGATCGTACGAAGGTACGCGGCGCTGGCTCGCAAATGTGAAGTTCGCAGCGATCGAAGGCTGGCTATTGATCTCGGCGCGAAGCTGATCGAGCACCGCGCGCCATTCGACGCGCACGGCCGAGATCGAAGGGGTACGGAATTCGTCGGCAGAAGCGGCGAGGGAGGTGGCGAGAAGCGACGCGAAAGCTGCCAGCCAAGGTGCCACAAAGCAGACAGCTTTCACTTTCAACGCGTCGTCCCCCGGCGCGGTACCCCCTTAGCGCGATCGGTTAATCCTTCGCGCGTTCGACGTATGAGCCGTCTTCGGTCATCACCACAATGCGCGTGCCGGTCGAGATATGCGGCGGCACAGCGGTGCGAATGCCGTTCGACAGCACGGCCGGCTTGTAGGAGGAGGAGGCGGTCTGGCCCTTCGTCACCGGCTCGGTCTCGACGACCTCCAGGGTGGCGCGCTGCGGCAACTGGATCGCGACCGGATTGCCCTCATGCATCGAGAGCTTCACGGTCATGTTTTCCTGCAGATACGGCGCGGATGACCCGACGATGTCCTTCGACACCTGGACCTGGTCGTAGGTCTCGCCATTCATGAAATGGAAGCCGTCGGCGTCCTCATAGAGGTAGTTGAAGTTGCGATCCTCGACGGTCGCCTTCTCCACCTGGTCGGTGGTCTTGTAGCGTTCGGAGACCTTCACGCCGTCGCCGATGCGACGCATTTCAATCTGGCTGACCGGAGTTCCCTTACCGGGATGGATGTTTTCGGCGGAAAGGACAACGTAAAGCTTGCCATCCTGCTCGATGATGTTGCCCTTGCGGATGGAACTGGCGATGACTCTCAAAGTGGTTTTCCTGAATGGTTCGGCCGCCGGCTCGGCTCGGCTGATGCGCTCGGCGGCCTGGCGGCAGTTTCGGGCGGCACCTTACTGATTTGCCTCCGAGATGCCAGCCTTTTGCGGCCGGTTTCGGCAGGTTGCTGACAGGTGTGGCGTCCTCTACGAGGTGTCAACCGCGCGAACGGCGGGCCGGAACGTGGTGCCGCCCCGCTCTATGGACAACGCATTCACCGTCAGGCATCAAGGGGTCGCCGGACGTCGAGGAAATCGAGCGATTTCAATGAGATTTACCGATTTTCTCAACTTGTTAATGGACAACCCGACGCATCGCGTGAAGCGTCCTTTGGCAGGAGCGCAGCCATGAGCGGCGTCGACCGCCCGTCGCCCTGGTGGAATCCAGCCCGGCACGCCGACAGAAAACCGTTTCTCGAGGCGCGGAGCGCCGTGACGAAGGCGGTGCGGGCTTGGTTTGAGGGGCGGGGATTCTTGGAAGTCGAGACCGGCATCCTGCAGATTTCGCCTGGCAACGAGACCCATCTGCATGCGCCGCGCACGGAGTTGACGCGGGCCGATTGCAGCCGCGTGCCCCGCTACTTGCGCACGTCACCCGAATTCGCCTGCAAGAAGCTACTCGCGGCGGGTGAAACAAAGATCTTCGAGTTCGCGCGCGTGTTCCGCGACCGTGAACGCGGTGACCTGCATCTGCCCGAGTTCACCATGCTGGAATGGTACCGCGCCAATGATGATATCGACGCCGTGATCGCCGATACCGTATTGGTTATTGTTGAGGCCGCACACGCAACCGGCGTTGAGCGATTCTCCTTTCGTGGCAAGACCGCAGATGTCAGGGGCGTGCCTGAATTCCTGACAGTGGCGTCCGCCTTTGAGCGCTTTGCCGGGATCGATCTTCTGTCCACCGTCGTTGACGGCGAGGGCGACCGTGCTGCGCTTGCGAATGCTGCCCGGCAGCGGGTACGGATCGCGGAGGATGACACCTGGTCGGATATTTTCAGCAAGGTTCTGGTCGAGCATGTTGAGCCAAATCTCGGGCAGGGGCACCTGACCGTGCTGTCCGACTATCCGATCCCGGAAGCGGCGCTGGCGCGCGCAGATCCTTCCGATCCGCGCGTCGCCGAGCGCTTCGAGGTCTATGCCTGCGGCGTCGAACTCGCCAACGGGTTTGGCGAACTGATCGATGCCGCCGAGCAGCGCCGCCGCTTCGCTGCGGCCATGGACGAGAAGGAGCGTCGCTACGGCGAGCGTTATCCGCTGGATGAGGATTTTATTGCCGCCGTCGGCGAGATGCCTGAGGCGAGCGGCGTCGCGCTCGGCTTCGATCGGCTGGTGATGCTGGCAAGCGGCGCGCTAAAGATCGACCAGGTGGTGTGGACGCCGCCGGCAGGAGAGACATGAACCGGATCGACCGAAAGCTGGCGGCAACGCTGCGCCAGCCCGCCGAACTGATCGAGCGCGGCCTTGCGCGGCAGGAGGCGCTTGCCGATCTCGAACAGGTCGCCGCCCGCTACGCTATCGCGGTGACGCCTGACATTGCGGCACTGATCGACCCGAATGATACGAACGATCCGATCGCGCGGCAATTCATCCCCGCCGCGGATGAACTCGTGACGCATCCCGGCGAGAACGCCGATCCGATCGGCGATGATGCGCATGCGCCTGTTCCCGGCATCGTGCACCGTTATCCGGACCGGGTGTTATTCAAGCTCGTGCACGTCTGCGCGGTCTATTGCCGGTTCTGCTTCCGCCGCGAGATGGTCGGGCCGGGGAAGGCGATGGCGCTGTCGGAGGACGCCTACCGCGATGCGCTCTCCTACATCCGCTCGCAGCCGGAGATCTGGGAGGTGATCCTGACCGGCGGCGATCCGTTGATGCTGTCGCCGCGGCGGCTCGCGGAGATCATGGCCGATCTCGCTGCCATCGATCACGTCAAGATCATCCGCCTGCACACGCGCGTGCCGGTGGCTGATCCGGCCCGTCTCAATCCAGAGATGGTCCGCACGCTGCGTGTGGAGGGCGCGACGACGTGGGTTGCGATCCACGCCAATCATCCGCGCGAACTGACGCCCGAGGCGCGCGCCGCCTGTGCGCGGCTGGTGGATGCCGGCATTCCCCTGGTGAGCCAGACCGTGCTGCTCAAGGGCGTCAACGATGATGCCGCCACATTGGAAGGCTTGATGCGGGCCTTCGTCGAATGCCGGATCAAGCCCTACTACCTGCACCACGGCGATCTCGCGCCCGGCACTGCGCATCTGCGCACAACCATCGAGGAGGGGCAGGAACTGATGCGATCGTTGCGGGGCCGCGTCTCGGGCCTGTGCCAGCCCGACTACGTGCTCGACATTCCCGGCGGCCACGGCAAAGCGCCGATCGGGCCGGGCTATTTGACGCAGGACAATCTCTCGCAGCGTGAAGGAGTTAATGAAACACGCTACCGTGTCGTCGATTATTGCGGTGACGTGCATCTCTATCCACCTAATGTGTGAGCGCAGATGCAGTAATATCGACGCGCCTGAACGGGCGCGATAAAGTGTGTCGAGAGGCAGGAGAATCAGGATGCGGAAAACAATCTTGTCGATGGCACTTGTGACCCTGATCGGTGCGCCTGCCTTTGCGCAGGGTGGAACCACGACAGTGCCGAAAAGCACTCCCGAGACCAGGCCGATTCCGGAAGCGCCGATCGGCCACCGTCAGCCGCGCCGCGGCGATGTGCCGAGCGAGAACAATATCAACGACCCGAACAATCCGGTGAACAAGGAAGACGCCGCCCTTGATCGCAAGATCAAGAGCATCTGCAGGGGTTGCTGAGCGAGCCGCCGGCGTTGCGTCGCCCAGCGGCCCGTAACGACAAGCGTCTAGGCCAACCGTTCCCGGACATCGCGGCGCTCCGCCTTGCGGCGTGCCTCGACCGCATCGGCAAGCACGTTGAGCGAGGAGACCGTCGTCTCCCAGTCGATGCAGCCGTCGGTGATGCTCTGCCCGTAGGTGAGCGCAACTCCCGGCACAACGTCCTGTCGCCCGGCGACCAGGTTGCTTTCGATCATCGCGCCCATGATGCGCGTCTCGCCGCCGGAAACCTGACTGGCTATGTCGGCAACGACCAGCGGCTGGTTCTCCGGCTTCTTGCTGCTGTTGGCGTGGCTGGCGTCGATCATCATGCGCTGGTTGACGCCTGAGCGCGCCAACTCGGTTGCTGCGGCATCGACGCTCGCCGCATCATAGTTCGGCGCGCGGCCACCGCGCAGGATGATGTGGCAGTCCTCATTGCCGCTGGTCGCCGCGATCGCCGAGCGTCCGCCTTTCGTCACCGCCATGAAATGGTGCGGGTGGGAGGCCGATTTCACGGCGTCAGAGGCGATGCGCACATTGCCGTCGGTGCCGTTCTTGAAGCCGACGGGGCAGGACAGGCCGGAGGCGAGCTCGCGGTGGATCTGGCTCTCGGTGGTGCGCGCGCCGATCGCGGCCCAGCTCACGAGATCGGCGATGTATTGCGGCGTCGTCATATCAAGGAATTCGGCGCCCGCGGGCAGGCCGAGATTGTTGACGGCGGAGAGCACGCTGCGGGCGAGCCGCAGGCCCTTGTTGATGTCGAAGCTGCCGTCGAGGTTGGGATCGTTGATCAGCCCCTTCCATCCGACAATCGTGCGCGGCTTCTCGAAATAGACCCGCATCACGATCTCGAGCCGGTCAGACAGCGTCTCGCGCAAGGTGGCGAGGCGCTCGGCGTAATCGATGGCCGCTTCGGGATCGTGGACGGAGCAGGGGCCGACGACAACCAGGAGGCGATCGTCCTTGCCGTTCAGGATGGCGTGGATGGCGTTGCGCGCCGCCATCACCACCCGCGTCGCCGTCAAGGTGCGCGGGATCTCGCGCATCACCTCTTCGGGCGAACTCAGCTCTTTCAGTTCTCTAATGCGAAGATCGTCAGTGGTACTCAACACGGCGGGCTCCTTTTGATTTTTGAACCTGCCGGCCAACAAAAAAGCCGCCAGGTCTGGCGGCTGTTCGGACGTCTCGCTGCAATTTCACTAAATTGAGCGCGATCCTCCCGCCGCCAGCGAGCTGTCGTAGCTAAAGTACCAAAAATAGCTGGTGGCGGCGTTGATCATGGCTGGGTCTATAACGGAAGGATTCCGCCTTGTCACCTCCAAAGATTCGGTTCTGATTCAATCAGAACCGATCTTCAGTTTCTTATTTTGACGCGTTTTCTTCACGCGAACCGGTATCCACTTCGCTCGAAAACGCTCTAAATCACGGGTCGGTGCTGTGGGCGGCGAGCGCCATGCCGATCAGGCTGGCGCCGCCGAATAACAGATTGAGGCCGACCAGGAGCCCAAGTGCCCATTCCGCCGAGCCGGGCAGGCCGGCGACGATGATGAAGGCGATCAGGATGTCCATCAGCCCT
The DNA here is from genome assembly GCF_000472865.1 of Bradyrhizobium elkanii WSM2783. Taxonomy (GTDB): domain Bacteria; phylum Pseudomonadota; class Alphaproteobacteria; order Rhizobiales; family Xanthobacteraceae; genus Bradyrhizobium; species Bradyrhizobium elkanii_A. The sequence goes on from NZ_AXAP01000075.1 coordinate 38,601, forward strand.
GCGATCAGGAGCCACGACCAGCGCCCGGTCAATTCGCGCCGGTGCTCCAGCGCATACATGATGGTGGCGACGCCCTCGGCGACGAAATAGGCTCCGACCACGATGGTCAGCGTCAGCACGCCCTGCATCGGCCGCGCCAGCAGGATCAGGCCGGCGAGCACGGCCAGCGCCGCCGAGATCAGCGACCACCAGAAGCCCGGCATCTCGCGCGCCCAGTAAGTTACGATCAATCCGCCGATCCCGGAGATCAGGAACAGCCAGCCGAGGAAGATGGTCACGGCGAGGCTCGCGAAGGCCGGCACGATCAACGCGGCGAGGCCAAGAACCACGAGCAGGATGCCTTCGAACAGGAAGGCCTTCCAATGCGCTTTCACCGTGGCGTTCACTTCGGACTGCAGCTTGTCGAGGTTATCTGGAAGGGTCATCGCAGCTCTCCCGGCGGGTGCCTGATTGCACGCGATCCTAGAGCGTGTCCGGTTCTGATTATATCAGATTAGCCCGGCCCCGGCGCCGAAAAGCCCTCCGATGTCGTGCGAATTCGATTTCGCCCGAAGATGTAAATCGCGGTGGTCGCGATCAGCAGCGCTATACCGATCACAATGGAGATCGCCGCGACCGGGACCAGGATCGCCGCCGCATTGTGCTCGGGATTGATCAGCCAGCGACGGATCGACGTCAGCACGAAGGCCAGCCCGAGAAAGCCGGCGCCGCTGCCGAGGACGAGCACGGCCCACATCCGCCGCAACTGGCTCAGCCGTTCACGCGCGAGCGCGGTGCGCGGGGCATGATGGCGGCCGACCCGGTAGATCAGGCGGATGGCGAAGCCGATCGAGCTGAACCCGATCAGGACGCTCGCCGAGCCCAGGACCATCCGCAGCGTGGAGCCGAGATCGCCGCCCCGCTGCAGGGTCAGGAGCGGGAAGTCGAACGCGGCATGCAGCAAGACCGGGGCGAGCAGCACCATGCCCCAGCTCGACAAGCGCGCCCAGGCGCGATTCTTGCGGTGCGCGCCGAGCGCGGTGCCGGAGCGTGCGATCGCGACATAGGCGCCGGCGATGATGCCGAGCGCGCCGTGAAACGGCACCGTGAGCACGCTGCGCAGCACGGCGAGCGCGCGCCACATCTCGGCGTGCTGGACCAGGTAGGCGAGGTTCTCATAGGCGGCGAAACCGAGCCCTACGGCGGCGCCGTAGACCACCGGGTCCATCGGGTCGGCGGAGGCGCGCCGCCGCCGGGACGACACGGCGATGATCACCGCGATCTTCACGATCTCTTCAGGGAGGGCGACGCCGAACAGCGAGCGCACCACCAACGTCATCCAGGGGTTTTCCGGTATCGCCAGCAATGCGTTGAACGGCGCCCGCACCAGCCCAAGCAGCGAGATGCTGGCCGCGCCGAGCACGAAAGCGAGCCAGACCTGTCCCGGCGGGCCCGGGCGCTCGTCGGCGGCGATGACGAGCCAGAGCATCAGAAGCGCCGGCGCAATGGCGGCGGCACCGATGACGGTTGGGAGAGACTCGAGCAATAGCATCTGCGGGTAATCAAAACCGGGTACGAGTAAGGAAAATGGCCACAAAGCCAGCGCTTGGCAAGGCAACGTAACCGCTTTGCGATGGGTTCGGCGCGCCACATTCACGGCTTTTTGTCGCATGGCACGGTCGGTCGTTTCCGGTGTCGAGCCGGGATCCCGCAGTCCGTAGTCCGTAGGATGGGTAGAGCGCAGCGAAACCCATCATTCGCGCCGCTCATTTCATCGCGATGGGTTTCGCTGCGCTCTACCCATCCTACGAGACTGTGAATCTTTTTATATCGGGCGCGTGGCAGCTGTGATTCTCTTCGCGGATTGATTTGCAGGAGGGGGATGATGGCTGGTGACGAGTTGTTTGGAGAGCTGCCGGANCAAGCGGAGCCACGGGCCGAAGCAGTGCGGCGCGGTGCGCCGCGGCTGCGCGAGCCGGTGCGCGACCAGGTCGAACTGCGAG
>NZ_AXAP01000076.1 GCF_000472865.1 Bradyrhizobium elkanii WSM2783
TATCGACCGACGCTTTCCTCGATCTGCGCCATCCGCCTCGCCATCTTGGCATGCGTGAAGTTGCGGTCGCGGTTGTTCACCGCCTTGAACTTGCTGCCGTCGATTGCGACGCTTGGGGTCTGCAACAGGCCCATTTGCNGGCACAGGGCAACGAACTTCGCACAAACCTTGCGGATCGCCGCGCCATTGTCCTTCCGGAAATCGGCGATNGTCTTGTGATCGGGAGCCANGCGGCCGATCAGCCACATCACCTCGATATTGCGGCACGCCTCACGTTCCAGGCGGCGACNGGATTGCACCCGATTGAGATAACCGTAGACGTAAAGCTTCAGAAGGACTGCCGGATGATAGGAGGGCCNGCCCGTCTCCTTCGCGATCACGCGCTCAAACCCCATTCCATGCAGGTCGAGCGTCTCGACGAACGCATCGATCACATGGACCGCGTTGTCCTCGCTTACCCAATCCTCCAGGCATTCCGGCAAGAGCGTCAGCTGGGATCTGTCCGCGCCTTCAACGAAGCGTCCCATCCGTATCCCCAATCAGGAAACGGAGGAATCGTAGCCGACTCGTGGCTTTTCACACAGCCAGGGTCGGAAGCAAATCCTGTGGCGTCCCCCCGGGAGAGAAGAGTTTGTTGCCCGGCCGTTGACAACGGACATAAGAGGCGATTCCAACGCGGCATCACACTCGGATCAGGTTTGCGGTACACACAGGGCCAGCGTTGTTCCAGGATCCGACATTCTGTCCGTCATTCCAGAGGATGCAAGGCCGTAACGGCCTTGAGCTCACATCGAGCAGCGTGGCACCATACATCTGGCCGGACAGTCCAATGCAATCGACCGCCGCTGGCTCGCCGGCATGCGTTGCCTTCAAGGCATCCAGCGTGACAAAGGTCGCATCGATCCACTGCGCGGGATCCTGCTCAAAATAGCCGGGCTGCGGCGAGGCGGTCGTCAACGGCTGGCTCTCGCTTGCAATCACGCGCTGGGCGCCATCAACGCGAACGGTCTTGACCCGCCGAGGTGGAGATCGATGCCGAGATACATGGATGCTTACAATTGTTGACGTCGGTATGGACGACGGCGCCGCGACGTCGGATAGTCCAATCAATCCAAGAAGGCTGATCGCGCGTCAAGGGAGGCGCTGCATGCTGAAATCGATCGACCCTCTTCTCAATGCGGATGTACTCTACGCCCTGCGGTCCATGGGACACGGAGACGATCTCGTCCTCTGCGACACCAACTTCCCCGCTGACTCCGTCGCCCGCCAAACCGTACTTGGGCGGCTGTTGCGCATCGACAACGTCACAACCGGCCGCGCCGCGCGCGCGATCCTGTCGGTGCTGCCGCTCGACAGCTTTGTCGACAAGCCGGCGTCACGCATGGAGATCGTCGGCCAGCCGGACGAAATCCCGCCGGTGCAGCAAGAGGTCCAGGCCGCAATCGATGCCGCGGAAGAACGCTCGTTTCCAATGGGGTCGGTCGAGCGGTTTGCCTTCTATGAACTCGCCAAGAAATCCTATTGCGTGATCCAGACCGGCGAGCGGCGCTTCTACGGCTGCTTCATCTTCAAGAAGGGCGTCATCCCGCCCGACGCCTGACCGAGCGCCGACGCTGCACAATACGTCCGGCATAAATATAACACCGGGATGATGCCGCCGTCCGGAACCAACTAATTCACGCTGGCCGGAAGAACATGATCGACGCTGCACGTCGTCTCGCCTGATTATCCATCTTGCAGCGCGGCATCATCGACGGTTGTCTCCGTCGTTCAGGTCGACACGTACGCGGCCTCAAGTTCACTCGCTTTCGTTGACATTGAAGTGCGCCGTTGCATACTCGAACGGACCTCTGTCACCATACCACGGCATGGAAGTTCGCGAGCGTCACGTCATGGTGCCCAGGCGGTCCAAACTTGACATCAAGAAAGTCAACGATGGGAGGGTATCGTGGTGAAACAGCAAGAGCATGATCAGCATCCCGCACTCCGGCCGAACCGGCGCACGGTGCTGAAAGGCGCCGCCAGCGCCGCCGCATTAGGCACGACGGGCGCGCTCGGCACATTCTCCGAGCTTGCCTTGGCCCAAGCCAATCTGCGCGCCCAAATCACGCAAATTCCCGGTGTCGGCAAAGGTGCGCCAACCGACGCCGACTGGCAGAAAGTCGGCGAGCGGTGCCTCGGCCCGACCAAGGCGAGCATCAAGGAAGGCGAATTCAAGGGCGTCGAGCTCTCCTTCATGGGGCTGAACAATCAGAACCTGCACAATCTCCTGTTCCGCGGCTTCCTGAAGCCATGGGAAGCGTATACCGGTGCGAAAATTTCCTGGATCGATCTCGCCCAAGCCGACTACAACCCGCGTTTGCAGCAAGCGATCGCGACCGGCACGGTCGACTTCGACATTCTGGAGATGGGCGCGCCGTTCGAAGGCGACGTCTGCGGCAAGGGTCTGGCGTCGGAGATGCCGGACTGGGTGAAGAAGCAGATCGATGTCGACGATTATGTCGATTACCTAAAGCCGCCGGTCGGCACCTGGAACGGCAAGACCTATCGCATCACCATCGACGGCGATTGCCACAACTTTAACTACCGCACCGACGTCTTCTCCGACCCAGCCCTCGCCAAGGCCTGGAAAGACGCGGGCAATTCGAGCGAATGGGGCGTGCCGAAAACCTGGCAGCAGGTGCAGGCGGTGACCAAATTCCTCAAGGGCAAGAAGATCAAGAACCAGAACGCGTTCGGCTATCTCGACGCACCGAAGCCCTGGGGCGGGTTCGGCTTCTATTTCCTGGCGAGCCGCGCCTCGGCCTATGCAAAGCATCCCGATGACAAGGCCTGGCTGTTCGACGTCGACACGATGAAGCCGCGCATCAACAATCCGGCCTGGGTGCGCGCCATTCAGGACGTGATCGACGCGCTGCCGTTCGAACCTGCCGATCAGCTCAATGCCGATCCGAACACCACGGGCTTCCAGCAATTTCTGGCTGGCATCGGCTCGATGATTCCCTGGTGGGGCGACATCGGCCAGGTGGCGAAGGCGAGCGACACCTCCGTGGTCGGCGACGTCGTCGGCTTCGACATCCTGCCGGGGTCGGAAGATGTCTATAACTCCAAGACCGGCAAATGGGATAAGCTCGCGGGCGGCCCGAACCATGCGCCGAACTGCGCCTATCTCGGCTGGGGCGTTTACGTCATGGCGCGAGTCAATGGCGACGAGAAGAAGCACAAGGCGGCGTGGAGCGCGGCCGCGCACCTCGGCGGCAAGGACCTGTCGCTCTGGATGGTGATGTATCCGTCGGGTTTCCAGGCCCATCGGACCAGCCACTTCCAATTCGACGAGTGGGTGGCCGCGGGCTACCACCGCAAATACATCACTTCCTATCTGAACTCGCAGCTCGGCTCCTACAATCATCCGAACCGCGCAGTGGAGCCGCGCATCCCCGGCATCTTCCAGTACTACAGCATCGCCGAAGACGAGCTGACAAAGATCTTCGCCGGTAAGGTCGATGCCCAGACCGGCGCGAACAACATCGCCGCCGGCTGGGAGAAGCTGACCGACCAGATCGGCCGCGAGCGGCAGATCGGGCTCTACAAGGCCTCGCTCGGAGCGTAGCGTCGTCCCCGCGGGACCTGTCATCCTCGGCTGGCGCTGCTGGCGCCAGCCGAAAGCTTGCCCGGCGGCAGAATCGGAGCCGAACTTCGGCAGAGTTTTATCTCGATGCAGAACTCCGTACTCGTGAGCGATAACCGACATGACAAGCACGCGACCGGGCCCGCACCTCGCAGCCGGAAGGCCGCTGGCCGGGCGGTTGTTCTGCTGGCCTCCCTCGGCTTCCTGCTCGTGCTGCTCATCCAGCTATTGCACGCACTGGGGGCGACCGCGATAGGGTTTTCTGACTGGCGCCCGATTCTCGTCGCCTATCTGCTCTGGGCCTTCGCGTTCGGAACCGGGCAGATCCTGACCCGCGGCGAGGGTGGGCAGCGCGCGCTGTTCCTGCTTCCGGCCGTCTTCTTCACCATTGCCGTCGTGATCTTCCCGACCATCTTCGGGCTCTACATCGCATCGCTCGACTGGAATCTCAGCTCAGTCGACGGCCCGCGCTTCAGCGGCTTCGATAATCTCGCACGCATGTTCAACGACACCTACTACTGGAACGCGCTCGGCAACATGGTCTTCTACACGGTTGCGGTGCTCGGCGAGTACGCGATCGCGTTCGGGCTGGCGCTCCTGCTCAGCGCCGATATCCGGGCGCGAAAATTCTTCCGAGTGGTCTTCCTGCTGCCGATGATGCTCAGTCCCGTCGCAGTGAGCTGGATGATCGGCAAGTCGCTTTTGGAGTACCGATTCGGTCCGGCGGCGACGCTGGCGCGCTATCTCGGCTGGGACAACCCGGCGTTCTTCGCCTCGCCGTGGATGGCGCGCTTCAGCATCCAGGCGATGGACGCCTGGGTCTCGATCCCCTTCATCATGATCATTCTGCTCGCAGGCCTGCAAGCGATGCCGAAGGAGGTGCAGGAAGCGGCCAAGGTCGACGGCGCGAATGGCTGGCAATCATTCTGGCACGTCACATTCCCGATCATGCTGCCGGTCAGCATCACCGTCCTGATCATCCGCGTCATCTTCAAGCTGAAGCTCGCCGACATCGTGATCAACGTGACGGCCGGCGGCCCCGGCGGCGCCACCGACACGGTGTCGAGCTTCATCTACCGGGTCTACCGCGACCGCTCCAACGTCGGATACGGCACGGCGCTCGCTATGGTCTATCTGCTGCTGATCATCGTGCTGCTGACGATCATGTTGCGACTGTCGAAGCGCTGGACACAGAAGGTCGTCTAGGACCCAACCAAGGGAGTTTAAGCGATTGGCTATGTCGAGTGTGGCATCCAACCCGGCCCTGAAGCATTCCTCCGCGCCGCGCGCCAAGCGGATGCTGGGCCGCGCGCTGATCTATGCCGCGTTGCTGCTCTGGACCTTCATCTGCCTGTTTCCGATCTACTGGACCGTCACGACCTCGTTCAAATCGGCGGTCGATGTGACGCAAGCCCACCTGATCCCTTGGGTCGATTTTCAGCCGGACTGGAAGGGATGGCGCTCGCTCGGCCTGTCGCCGGATACACTGTTCGGGACCTCGACGGCCCGCTCCGAATTCGTGAACCGTTTCGTCAATAGTATCATCACGTCGGTCGGCGCGTCCTTGCTGGCGCTGATCCTCGGATCGCTGGCGGCCTATGGTCTGAGCCGCTTCCGCTACAAATTCGCTTGGATGCGCAACGACGACATCCTGTTCTTCTTTATGTCCCAGTTGATCCTGCCGCCGGTCGTGCTCGCGCTGCCGTTCCTCGTTCTCTACAAGGCATTGGCCCTGCTCGACACGCGATTTGGCCTTATCTTGCTCTATACGCTGACAGTTCTGCCGATTGTCGTCTGGATTATGCGCGACCAGTTCAATTCGATCCCGATCGAACTCGATGAAGCGGCTTTCGTGGACGGCCTTTCGATCTGGGGCGCATTCATTCGCATCGTGTTGCCGCTCTCCGTTCCCGGAATGGCGGCTGCATTCATCCTCTCGCTCGTGCTGTGCTGGAACGAATACTTCTTCGCGGCGCTGCTGACCAGTACGGACGCGAAAACCCTGCCTGTCATGGTGGCGAGCCAGACTGGCTCGCAGGGCATCAACTGGTGGTCCATGGCGGCGCTGTCGACCGCGGCAATCGCTCCGCTCGTCATCGTCGGGATATTTCTTGAACGCTACATTGTCAGCGGTTTGACCACGGGCGCAGGAAAGTAGCCAGGCGATTAATTGGCTTCAACATTCCGTCCCCGGCTTGAGAGATAGATGCGCGCCGCGTTACCCCCGAAAGTAGCTGCCTTTTCATCCGGCGACAGACCTGCCAGAAGGGTCTCGGCGGCGGCAAACCATTTTTCATAACCGCCTGCCAGATTGACCACCGGCCAGTCGCTTCCCCATAGCAGGCGATGTGGCTCGAAGCACGCCACGACATGATCCACCGCTTTCCTTAGATCCGCAATTTGCCAGTCCGGTGCGGCCTCTGTCACCAATCCCGATATCTTGCAGACGATGTTGGGGCGTTGGGCAAGCAGCGCGATATCGCCCTGCCAATCTGCTATCTCGCCGGTCGCAAGTCGAGGCTTGGCGCAATGGTCGAGCACGAACTGCATATTGGGATGATCATCGACCAGCCGCAGCAGTCGCGGCAAATGGCGCGGCAGCACCAGCGCGTCGAACACCAGGCTGTTTCGGGCCATAGCCGCCAGTAGCGACGCCAAGGCAGGGCGAAGCAGCCAATCGTCATCGGGAATGTCCTGCACCATCGGCCGCAACCCAACCAAGTGTTCGCGTGCGGCGAGAGCATCAATGCGCGCCTCGCCGTCGGCTGCGTCGAAATCCATCCAGCCGACCACGCCCCGCACCACCTGCGCCTCCGCCGCGATGTCGAGCAGAAAGATGGTCTCCGCCTCCGTTGGTGCAGCCTGCACCAAAATCGTCCCCTCGATCTTCGCGGCAGCGAGGTGCGGTTCCAGGTCCGAAAGGGAAAAGTCACGATGGATCGGTGCCAGTGCGGGCGTCAACCAGCCATAGTCGCCCCGAGCTAGGGTCCACAGATGGTGATGCGCATCGATCCGCATCAGCCGGCTACCGACAGCGGAACGGGCGCTTCCGCATCCAGCAGGCGCTCGGCCTTCAGATCGGCCCAAAGCTCGGTTGGCACCTTGCTGGATAGCGCGGCGACGTTGCGCTCGACCTCCTGCGGGCTCTGGCCGCCCAGCACAACGCTCGCCACCGCGGGATGGCCCAGAGCAAAGTGCAACGCCGCGGTTGGCAGGGCAACGCCATGCGCATGACAAACGCGTTCGATCTGCGCCACCTTTGCCAGGATCGCCGGTGGCGCATCCCGATAATTGTATTTGGAACCGCTCACTGCGCCGGTCGCCAAAATACCTGAATTGAATATGCCGCCGAGCAACACACTGATTCCCTGTTGCTGCGCAAGCGGCAGAAACTCTGCCAGCGCCGGTTGCTCCAGCAGGGAATAGCGCCCGGCGAGCAACATCGTATCGAATGATCCGGCTTGCGCGAAACGCACGCACATCTCGGCCTCGTTCACGCCGATCCCTATGCCCGCAACAATGCCCTCTCCGCGAAGCCGGTCCAGCGCCACGTATGCGCCAGCCATCGCTTCGCGAAACCGCTCGTCGATCGCGTCGATACCATGAGTCCAGACGTCGACGTCGTGGATCAGCAACAGGTCCAACCGTTCGGTCCCTAGCCGCAACAGCGACTGTTCTACAGAACGCATGGTGCCGTCATAGGAATAATCGACCACTGCCCGATGCGGCAGCCCTCCTACAAAGCCGGAACCGTCACCTCGTCCGTGAAATGGGTCCATCCAACGACCGACCTTGGTGCAAACGACGATGTCCCGGCGCGGCACGCGCCTGATCGCAGCGCCGCAACGATGTTCGGCAAGGCCGTTGCCATAGAGCGGAGAGGTGTCGAGGAGATTGATGTCCAGTTCGAACGCGCGTTTCACCGTCTCGATGGCCGTGTCGTCATCCAGTTGGACGTAGAGATCACCTAGCGGCGCGGTTCCGAGTCCCAGGACCGAAACCTGAAGCCGCGTCTGACCAAGGACACGGCGCGGCACTGCAAATACTGGTTTCATATTGACCGGCTCTTTACGGCCCATTGCCCAGTCGCGGCGATGCGCCTTTTCTTCACCTGACTATTTCCGCTGACGGCAAACCCTGGCGGCGATTGCCCAGCCGCGACCACCCGTTAAGGGGATTGCCCTGGCTGAATACTGATTTTGCCACGGACAGGGTTTGTCGTCGACATCGATGAGACACCAACTGGACACCACTCACATGTGTAGTGGCGGAGAGTGTCAGTTAATCATCATTGAAAGATAAAGCATTTTCGACCCTCCTGGGCCAAAGCCCACCACTTGAGCTACGGCCAGAAAAGGGGCTTTCGGCTAGCCGAGGCGCTTGCCCGCCTTGAGCGCGCGCTCGGCCTGTCGTGTCGCGATTCTTGGTGCCGAGGTTCGTATCCGGCGAGTTGAACTGCAGCGCGTTCCAGTAGATCCCAGGTCCGGCTCCGGGATCCGCATCGTCCACGAGCTTCTGCAGCCGCCAATAGAAGCGCGCGTCGCCGGTCATAGTGGTCTCGCCGGTGAACGTGATCAGGCCAGCCTGCGGGCCTGACTGGATGATGCCGATGGAGGTGGTCCCGCTGATTGTTCCGCTCCCTTGTAGTATGCCGCCGGGAGCAGGCGAATCGGTGCTGGTCGCTGCAATGGTGACCGGGCCCGAGACCGTCCCACCGTTCATGAACAGTGTGCCCGACTCGCCGACAACAACCGCGCCGGTCACCGTGCCGGCGACCTCCAGCGTCGCCGCGTAGGATACCAGCACCTCGCCGGCACCCGTTGCTGATCCACCGGTACCGCCGGCAATCAGCGTACCCCCATTGACCCTGATCAGACCGGAAAGCGTGCCGCTGCTGTCTGCACTCAGGGTCAGCGTGCCGGGACCGAAGATCGTCAGGCCCGCCGACCCCTCGATGGCGGCTGCGATCTGCGAACTACCGCCGGTAGCATTGGTGTAGATCAGGCCTTCTGCCGCGCCGAACGAAAGGCTCGCAGTAGCGATGCTGCCGCCGTTCATGATGAGGCCCGCGGCGTCGCCGCTCGCCTGGCTTCCGACCAGAATGCTCGCATCGCCGCCCGTAATCGCCCCGCCGTTCACTTCGAGCGCCGCCACCTGCGGCACACCGCAGCTCTCGGCCGCCTGGCTGTCGACGACCTCGTAGACGGCATCGGCCGGAACGTCGTTGATGCTGACATCCGTCGACGACACGGTCGCCGCGCGCGCGAAGCCCTCGGAGGGCGAATAGGTCAGGAACTTGCCGAGCTGGCCGCGTCGTCGTCCTCTCCGAGAATGTAGGGAACGACGATCCCGTTCGTGACGATGGGCAGGTTTGCTCCCGTTCCTGCCACGAACACCTGTTGCGTCAGCCCAAGCTGGGCCATGCCGCCGCCCGGCACGATAACAAGTGTTCCGCCGGAGTTGCGGACAATGTTCCTCAGGGTACCGTCGTCATTGCCCCCGATTACGACGCGATAGTTGCCGCTTCCGGAAAGCTGCAAGGCGCCTCCCGTAGAGCCGATGACGAACGTCGCCAGAGATCCCGAGGCGATCTGCACATCGACCGTCGCGCCGTCCGAACGAAGCTCGAGTATTCCGCCGTTCGTCACCGTCACCCTGAAGCTGCCAAATGGTGTGGCGGATGTCCGGGTACTTGCCAGCGTCCCAGCGCCTACGGTGTTGTGTCCTATCAGCTGGTTCGTGTTGGTGAGCAGGAGCGTGCCTTCGCCGTATTTGTGGAGGCCGCCCAGCCCGGAGATCGGCGCGACGACGGTCAGCGTGCCGCCGTTCGTGTTGATGACCTTAGGCTGGTTGATCGTCCAAGTGCTGGGTTCATATCCGGATGCCGAGGGCAGCGCCGACGGCGAGATCGCCCAAGCTTGCCCCTGCCAGAGCACGGCGTGGACGCCCCACCCGGTGAGCGCGCCGGTGACGACCTGGCTGTAGTCTTCGGAGGGTAGCGGTAGATTTTCCAGCGTCCATCCGCTGGGCATCTGCGCGATCTGGACGGTCTGCGGATTGCTAGACGGGAGGTTGGGTACGTTCTCGAACGAGGCGGGGAAAGCGTTGTTGATGGTGATCGTGCCGCCCGTCAGGTTCACCGTGAGCGGCGCGAGGACATGGCCGCCGTTATTTTCCATGTATCCCTTCGTCGTCTGGGAAACGGAATACCAGCCAACCGCGAAATTGGCCAAGACGATCGTCTGCGGACTCTCGGACACGTTCGGGGCCAACCTGATCGGCGAGCCACGCGAGCGGCGGATCGGCACCGGGGCGCGCGCCCTCTCACCCACCGGGGACCTCGCCCTGGTGTTGGTCGCCCAGCGTCAAGGGGCAGTCCCAATTCAGCCCGTATCTCAGTGCGCCTGCCGATCCGGCCTCTCCGATCGCGCGGGTCCAGGAACACGTCATGGTCAATATGGAGGCCGCCACACGCTGGAGTCTCTCGCTGGGGCGGCAAGGATGAGCCCCCGGAATTTTGCGCGACATTTCGTCCAGGAGACCGGAATTACGCCGCACGAATTCATCGAGCGTGCTCGTGTCGATGCGGCGCGCCTGAAGCTGGGAGGAAGCGACCTGCCGTTGAAGGCGGTGGCATATGACTGCGGCTTCGGCCTCAGCGGACCGGATGCGGATCGTGTTTACCGCGCGTCTTGGGGTAACGCCAGCGCAGGATCAGGCAAGTTTTCGGAAAGAGGAATCAGCTAGCGTCGGTGACCTTCGACGGATTCGACGCATTTTGCGCGAGGGCGGCAGAACAGAGAACGTGGTCGTAAAGCAGCTCGTCTCGCGAATGCTATTCGCGCGGCAGAAAGCTCCGGTTGGCATGAAACGACGTGCCGCTGGCCAGATACGCAGGATCACCTTCATTGCGCAGGACCGATGCACTGAGCGAGATACACGCGAGATTCAACGCAATGAAGCCCGCGGGAGAAATGATCCGTGCGTCCGCCCTTACCCCCGTTCACCGAAGCAACCGCTATCGAGAAGGTCCGGCTCGCTGAAAACGCTTGGAACGGCCGCGATCCCGCCAAGTAGCGCTTGCATATACCCCTCACAGTCAGTGGCGTAACCAGGCTGGCGTGCAGAACACCGCGGGAGTCGTCTCTACGTCGTTCTTGAAAGATCTAGCCGATCCGGCCTGGAAGGATGACGATGCAATAAAGCGATCCTCAGCGTTCATGGACAAGTACTATTCCGATGGCGACAGGCAAGATAGCAACGTCCTTTTTGGTTATGCTGCTGCCGAAACCGTGTCCCGAATGCTCGAACAATGTGGCGATGATCTCTCGCGTGAAACATCACGCGACAGGCCACGTCGTTCAAGGATTTTCAGAGTTCAGTCACACTCCCGGGAATTAAGATCAGTACTCGTCCAAACGACTTTCGGCCGATCAAGCAGGTCCGTCTTGTGCAGTTTGATGCCAGCTTGTGGCAGCCAATAGGTGACGTGATCGATAGCGCGTTTCTCGGTCCGGCTAACCGTTAAATCGAGAGATTGAGGGCGACACCTCGTTTGCGCTTTACTCAACGTATCTGACTGGCCCCACTGCGTCGGCAGTCGGGGCGGGCGGACGGTGTCGTTTTGCTCGCTAAAAGTCATAGTGCATTGTGTTCATCCGATGAGTGAAATCGCTGCACTTCCCGAGAGCTCCAAAACCGTAAATACTAACTTCAAAAGGTGACCCCTGGCCACCCATGCCGCATCGTCCCCAGAATTGCACCTCTCATAAGGATCTAGCCCTAGAGGCTTTCCGCTCTAAGTATGCATCGCGTCGGATTTGCGAGCCCGCACCTAAGGAGACTAAGTCCATGCAGAAGCTCGGCCGAGTTACGCTATTGACCAGCCTGGTTGCGTTCGCGCTTCAGCCTCATGGTACAGCAGCTCAATTCCTGGACAAGAAAGTCCTCACTTTAGCCGCCGCGGAGAAGATCGTTGCAGCCGCTAAAGCAGAAGCAGAGCGGAATCGGCTTGCCGGCGTGATCGCCGTTGTCGACGATGGCGGCTGGCCTATCCTATTGCTACGAATGGACAACGCGGCCTACGTGGCTAGCGTGGAGTTAGCGCCGGGAAAAGCGCGAACGGCCGCGCTTTTCAAGAAGCCGACCGAAACGCTCGAAAATGCAATCAATCAGGGTCGTTTTGCAGCAGTTACGGCGCGCGATTTCACGGAGATGAAGGGCGGTCTGCCGATCCTCGTCGATGGGCAGGTCGTCGGCGGTATTGGCGCAAGCTTTGATACCCCCGATCATGATGTTCAGATTGCGCAGGCGGGACTTGCAGCGCTTGCGCGTTAGCTCTGATCCTCACACCAGAAAGTGCTGAGGCATATTCTCGCCACTTCAGGAAAGCTCAGCATGATCAAGATTTGGATCGTCAGGTGAGAGTCGATCTGGCGGGAGATCGCGTGCCCGAACCATAGGCATCGGTGGTTACGTCCCGATCGGCATCCTGTTGGCTTTGTTGGCCGTCGCGACGGTGGTTGCGTACTTGGGGTGGTAGTCAGGAGCAGAAACAGGTGTTCCTCCTTCAGGCTACCTCGCGATGACAATCGGTATACTCTTTTCTCTGATCGTTGGGGCTGGATTGATGACTCTTCTCTTCTGCAGCCGCCGCTCGGGATACGACGAGCCTGCCAGAATCATCCCTTCCGACCGCGACGAAAACCAGGGTCCTAAAACTCAAGCTGATGACGTTGCATCTGAGCGCCAGGGGACGGATTGCTCGCTCCCGCAGCGTTGTGCCGACGTTCGGCGGAGCAACTGATCGGATTGCTCAAGAGCATACGGCCGTGGCGACGTTCGCCGGTCACTTGAAGGCGGTTCAGGACCACCCTGAAAAACTTTCACTTCCGCGCCGCGCCATTCTGGCCAAGCTTCCTCGTACTGGGATGGGAGGAGAAAAGGATGCAGGTCTCGGTGAGATCGGCTCGAAGTGGCGCGCACATGTCGCTCCGACGGGCGCTGGCGACGTCGGCCGGCGCACAGAACGGACCAATCAGGATCGGCGTGTTGACTGACATGTCGTCGCTCTATGCCGACAATGGCAGCCAGGGGAAGAGGCCTTCGCCTTCAGGCCGATGGAGAGGACGGCGGATGCCCGCTCGTGAAGAAATCGTAAACGGCCTGGGACCGCGAATCGCGCCGCGCGCAATCCGACCGGCGGAATTCGGGCGATGTGGAATGACTCGTTCGGTCTCAGCATTACTATTTCGAACCATCTGGGGGAGGCTAGCGGTGGAATCGGCGTTGCCCAACGGAAAATCCTATCAGAGCGATCCCCGGCGTCAGCGCTGATCGCGAAGCGCCCGGTGTGCTCACCGACATGTCCTCGCACCGCATTGCACGGTGCTGGGAAGCCACACGATTACAAATTTTCCGTCTGCTGCCTGCGCTATACCTAAATATGATGGACAGCGCGAGCTGTTGACACTCCGGCGGCGCTTGACACTTTGCGGCCGTCCACAACTTGAAAGGCGAGGTCAGCCATGAGCATTAAGCGTCGTGAATTCGTTGTTGGAGCGGGCGTCATTGGAGTCGTCGGCGTAACTGGCGGATCAGTCGCCCCACAACCCGCATCGGCAGAGCATGCAAAGCAGATGGGCGGGACGCAGACTGTTCAAGCATCCTCACCCGCACAGACTGCAACTTCCACACCACTCGAGAAGCGCGCCTACACGTTTCTCAATCCCGATGAGGCCACCTGGGTCGAGGCGGCGGTCAATCATATGATTCCAGCCGATGACTTGACGGCCAGCGGCGTCGATTTGGGCATTGCCTATTTCATCGACCAGCAATTGGCAGGCGGATTCGGGCAAGGCGGTAAAATGTTTATGCAAGGTCCATGGCACCCTGGGGTGCCCCAACAAGGGTGGCAGGTTCGCCTCTCTCCTGCGGAAGCTTATCGCGCCGCCATCCCGGCGATCAACGCATACTGCATCAAGACATACGGCAAGGACTTTCCATCGATCACGGAAAGTCAGCGCGATGAGGTCTTAAATGATCTCGGCACGGGCAAAGCGGATTCGGGACCGCTTCCTGCTGGCCTCTTCCTCGATCTGCTTTATCAGAACGTGATGGAAGGCTTTTTCAGCGATCCCGCTTACGGCGGAAATCGCGACAAGGCTGCATGGAAGATGATCGGCTATAGCGGGGCGACCGGTAACTTCGTCGACCTGATCGAGACGACTTACAACAAGCCTTACACCGAACCAAGTCAAAGCATCGCTGACTTGAGCTGATCTCAGATCGAAGGAGAATTCCGATGGCGACGAAGTTGAAACCCGTCGACGCAGTCATTGTAGGTTTTGGCTGGACCGGGGCTGTGCTGGCGAGGGAACTAACAAAAGCGGGACTCAACGTGCTGGCGATTGAGCGCGGCGGGATGCGCGACACGATCCCGAACTTTGCCGCGCCGATGATACATGACGAACTGCGTTTCGCCATTCGTCATGACCTGATGCAGGACGCGTCCCGCGAGACTCTCACGTTCCGCAACAGCGTTGACCAGACAGCGCTGCCGATAAGGCGCTGGGGATCGTTCCTGCCGGGAAACGGTGTGGGCGGTGCAGGTGTCCACTGGAATGGGCAGCACTATCGGTTTGCGCCGAGCGAATTCAGGATCCGCAGCCATTATCGCGAACGATACGGGAAGACGTTCATTCCCGACGAAATGACGATACAAGATTGGCCGGTTACGTACGACGAACTGGAGCCCTACTACGACCGCTTCGAATATCTCTGCGGCACGGCCGGGAAGGCCGGCAACATCAAAGGCGTGATCCAGGACGGCGGAAATCCGTTCGAAGGACCTCGTGCGCGCGAATATCCGAATCCGGCGATGAAGCGCAGCTTTCAAATGAAGATGTTCGAGGATGCCACGCGGGAAATGGGGTTTCACCCCTATGTTCAGCCATCCTCCGACGTTACGCAGGCCTACACGAACCCTGAGGGGGTGGACATGGGCTCCTGCGTATACTGCGGGTTCTGCGAGCGCTTCGGCTGCGAAATGTCAGCGAAAGCAAGCCCGCAATCGACGCTTCTGCCACTTTTGCTGAAAGACCCTAGATTTGAGCTGCGCACACTTTCTCATGTCACCAAGGTTAATCTCGACTCCGGCCGCAAAAAGGCAACCGGTGTTACCTATGTCGACTCTCAAGGTCGCGAGTTCGAACAGCCCGCCGACATGGTGCTCCTCTGCGCGTTTGGCCTCCATAACGCACGACTGATGATGCTGTCGGGAATCGGTCGCATCTACGATCCTGAAACCGGTAAGGGTGGCGTTGGGCGCAATTACGCCTACCAGATGTCCAGCAGCGTCACCGCGCACTTCAACGACAAGGTCTTCAATCCGTTCATGGGCGCCGGTGCGTGCGCCATGATCATAGACGATTTCAACTACGACAACTTCGATCATGGGCCGCTCGGCTTCGTGGGTGGTTCTTACATCTGTGTCGAGAGCAAGGGGCAACGGCCGATCGATTTCCGTAACCTGCCACCAGGCGAGCCTCGCTGGGGCAAAGGCTGGAAGCAATCGGTTGCCCACTGGTATAACCGCACTTTCGTGATCGCGTCATTCGGCAGCGTCACAGCCCAGCGCGGCAACTATCTTGACCTCGATCCCAACTATAAGGATGGCTTCGGCAATCCGCTGCTGAGGATGACGTTCGACTTCAGCAAAAATGATCTGGACATGTCGAAGTACTGCACCGATCGTGCAGCCGACATCGCCAAGCACATGAACCCGGACAAAATGGGCATCAACTATCGCAAGGGACCTTATTCGATCGTCCCGTACCAGACGACGCACACGACAGGCGGCACCATTATGGGAGCCGATCCGACAACCAGCGCTGTCAACCGCTATCTGCAAAGCTGGGATGTTCCCAACGTGTTTGTCATGGGCGCGGGCGCCTTTCCGCAAAACCCGTCGCACAATCCGACGGGCACAGTCGGAGCTCTGGCCTATTGGGCGGCCGATGCGATCACAACGAAGTATCTGAAATCGCCGGGGCGCCTGGTCCCGAGCTGAGCACCTTCGGATCCACGCAATCGCGCCAGCATGGGGGGCCGCCTCGGAACGGCGAGGTTGTCATCGAGTAGAACGCGGCCAGGGAGCACGATCGTGAGTTATTCCGGGAGCGGCGGATGCACACCAAACCTTGGAGCACTTGCGGCGCCTTTACCGTCACACGCGATCAAACGCCACGGTGCACAATGGCGTATGTTCTCAAGATAAGCGGCGAGCCGCATACGGTCGACGCTGACCGCGACACGCCGCTGCTGTGGGTGCTTCGCGACATGCTCCAAATGACTGGAACCAAGTTAGGATGCGGTATGGAGCTGTGCGGCGCGTGCACGGTGCATCTTGAAGGCGCGGCGACAAGCGCTTGTATCACTCCGATCGACAGCGTTGGGCGACGCCCGCGCGGGACTGAGGTCATCCGTGTGACGTTGGTGCAAAGTCCGGTGGAAGTTGGTGAAGCATCATACACCTTGCGACGCACGATCCAAAGACCGGAACACATTTTGGCGGAGGGCGTTAATGTTCCGGTCGGGTCTTGCCTTTACGGGAGTGCCGGGGGACAAAATTTTCTCTGCGAGGCGAGCAAGTATGAACGGCATTTGGATGTCTCGGTGGAGATCATTTTGGCTAGAGATGGCCTCGAATGCGCGAACCATGGGCATCGGGGGATACGTCTTAGTAGGCATCCTACTGATGTTGCTAGCCGCCGTGATTGTCCTTGCGATCATGGGGTGGTCGTCGGCTGAAGAAGCAGACGTTACCCCCTTCGGATATTTCGCGATGGCAATCGGCATACTGTTTTCTCTGGTGTTCGGTATCGGATTGATGGCTCTGCTCTTTTACAGCAGCCGCGCGGGCTACGACGAGCCCGCCAGGCTGGTTCCACCCGACACTAACGAAAATCCCGAGTCTCGAACGCCAGATTGACCTTAGGTGGGGGTATTGCCGGTTAAGGTCATGAACGCGAGCACGAGCTGGTGCAATGATTTTCATCTCGAGGGACGACGCAGCTCGCTGCTTTGTTGCCGCCATTTCCACGCTCCTGATGGTTTTGCCCACGTGCGGCGAAGAGGACCGAGGACTCGCTTCGACTTAGTGCCCCGCCAGATCCCGCCAAAGGCGGTTAGTGGCGCCGTTGAGCACTTTACCTCCCATATGACAGACGCCCCTCGAGTTTGCCGTTGGAGCGTGTCCCAATACTCCCGACGTCAGAGAATCTTGGTATGCGGCTCGATTGAAAATGTCCGTTAGAGGCCTGGCGCTGGCAATTCTTCTGGCGGGTCTTCTCGAAGGCTCCCACGCATTCGCGCAGGAGGACAAGAAGACCGACGACGACAAGCCCGCCGATCCCGACACCGGCGAGAGCACCGTCGAGGAGAAGACCCTCGGGCTTCTGCCGAACCCATTCCAAAAGTACGGGATCAAGTTCGCCGCGACTTACATCGGTGAGACGCTGGGGAATGTCTCCGGCGGACTGAAGCAGGGAGCGATCTACGAAGGCCGGTTAAACCTTGCGGTCGATGTCGACCTGCAGAAGCTCGTCGGCATCGACAAGCTCACGTTCCACGCCAACATGTTCCAGATCTACGGCGAGGGATTATCGCGCAACTATCTCGACAATTTTTTCGTCGTGAGCGGCATCGAAGCGTTGCCCTCGACTCGCCTCTACGAGGCCTACTTCGAAAAGCAGTGGGGCGACAAAACGGTCTCTTTGAAGTTTGGGCAGCTTGCCGCCGACAGCGAGTTCTTCAACACGAAATACACCGACGTCTTCACGAACGCGTCGCCCGGCTACTGGTCAACATCACCGATCAGCTATCCGTCCTTGGAGGCATCTTCGACGGCAATCAGGCAGGCCCGGGTCCGGATCCGCAAGAACGCAACCGATATGGCGTTAACTTCCGGGTCAACGATCCGCCTCTGCTGCTCGGGCAAATTCAGTACGCCTGGAACAACAAGAAAGGCGATCCCAATCTGACCGGCCAGGTCAAGTTCGGCGGATGGCGTCACTTCGGGCAATTCTCCGACCTTCAACTCGCAAGCAACGGCGTTTCGCTTGCGGCGCCGACCAGCAGCGGCACTCCGCTCATGTTGGTGGGCGACATCGGCGGCTGGGCGGTCTTCGAGCAGCAGCTTTATCGCGTGCCCAAAAGCGATGATCGTGGGATCGGCGTATTCGCTCGTGTCTCCGGCGCTCCGGCCGACCGCAATCTGATCGATCTCTACGCCGACGCCGGCCTCGAATTCATCGGCCTCAGCGACAAACGGCCGGACGACAAGTTCGGGATCGCGGCGGGCTACGCGCACGTCTCGAAGCGAGCCCAGGCGCTCGACTTTGACTATCGCGCACTCGCCGGCCCGGCGTGGCCGGTGCGCAGCTCCGAAGGACTCCTCACGGCGGTGTATTAGTATCAGCTGCGGGACGGCTGGACCCTCCAGCCCAATTTCCAATACATCATCCGGCCGGGCGGCGGAACGACGGACCCGACCGGTCCAATGTCGGGCCGAGCGCTCAAGAACTCGGCGGTCTTCGGCCTGCGCACGACGTTGAAATTCTAGGAAGCTTCAGTTGCGTGAACTGGATGCTCACCCGTGGCGGCTCGACCTGGACTGGCGCTGGCACCAGGCGGCACTCGAGTTCGGCTGCATGCTAAGCATCAATCCGCACGCGCACTCGATTGCCGAGCTCGACCACATGCATTAGGGCGTCGAGATGGCCGCAAGGGCGGCGTGCCCCGGACAGGGTACTGAATGCGATCTTGCCCGAGATTACGCGATATCTCCGCCAGAAGAGACGCTCGCTATCCCGGGCCGCCTAATGTCGGTCTGTAGGTCGTTATGACAGCCATGCGGAATGACGCTTGGTGACGCCGTTGCTTGACTGCACGAGGCGCGTAACGCCGCCGCGTGGCGCGACCGGTAAGCGGGGAACCAAATCCCGCGAATGAACTTGGGGTATCGAGGTCGTGTTCAGCCGCACCGCCATGTACGATTGGCAAACCTGGCCGCCTGAGCGCTCCCCCACTAGCCAAGAGCAGGGAGGTAGCGGTGCCATGGACGAGATCGAAGCAAGGACCATCCGCAAGCTGATGTGGCGGTTGCTGCCCTTCCTGTTCGTCTGCTACTTCGTCGCGTACCTCGACCGGGTGAACGTCGGTTTCGCCAAACTCCAGATGAACTCGGCGCTCGGCCTGTCGGAGGCGGCTTACGGCTTTGGCGCGGGCCTGTTCTTCATCTCCTACTTTCTGTTCGAAGTACCATCCAACCTCGCGCTGGACAGGTTCGGCGCACGGCTCTGGATCGCTCGCATCATGTTAAGCTGGGGGATCATCTCTGCTCTGTTCGCCTTCATCGCCCGATCTCAGCGGCCACCGGGATCTCGACCGAATGGGTGTTCTACATCCTCCGTTTCCTGCTCGGTCTCGCCGAGGCGGGTTTCTTTCCCGGGATCATTTTCTACCTGACACTATGGTTCCCGTCGGTCTACCGGGCCCGGGTTGTCTCGCTGTTCATGCTGGCCATCCCGTTCTCGTCGATTGCGGGCGGACCGATCTCCGGGGCTCTGCTGAACATTTCCGGCGCCGGACTCGATGGCTGGCAATGGCTCTTCATCCTCGAAGCCTTGCCCTCGATCCTGATGGCTTTCGGGGTCATCTTTTACCTGACCGACCGGCCGGCGCTCGCGGCGTGGCTCGCCAACGACGAGAGGGGCTGGCTCGAACGACGGCTGGAGGCTGAAAGGCAGCACAAGGTGGCGGTCGAGCATGTGGGCATCGTTAAGGCGCTCACCGACCTCCGCGTCCTTGCCTGCGCGTTCGTCTACTTCTGTCTGAACGCGGCGAGCTATGGTGTGGCGTTTTTCTTGCCGACGATCATCAAGAACTTCGGCGTGAGCAACTTCCAGACCGGCCTGCTGTCTGCGGTGCCTTTCTTGTTTGGCGCCGTCGGGATGGTGCTGCTGAGCCGCAACTCCGACCGCACATTGAAGCGTCGGGAGCACGTTTGCTTTGCCATGTTCCTCGCCGCGGTCGGCCTTGCGGGCGCGGGCCTCGTCTCCGCGCCCGCGCTGGTGCTGGGCTTGCTCTGCCTGAGCCAGATCGGCGTCTCCGCAACGCCTCCACTGCTGTGGCCAGTACCGAGCGCCTTCCTGACGGGCACTTCGGCTGCGGCCGGGATCGCCGCGATCAATGCGCTCGGCAATCTGTCCGGCTTCGCCGGACCGTTCCTCATGGGCTACCTCAAAGACGCGACCGGCAACTTCACGGCCGGGCTGCTGGTCCTGGGCGGCTGCGCTCTGGTCGGCAGCATTGTGGCCCTGACGCTAAGGGTCAATCCGCAGATGGAGGTCACCGGCGCTGCGCCGGGTGCGTCGGCGCCCGCTCGCTGAGAGGACCAGCCTGTCGATGAGCGGGATTGCTCGACACGAAACGTAAACCCCCGCGCGCAGGTGTATGATGCGCATGCCGCGAAATGGCGGGCGGATCTCGCCCGAATGGACCGCCCGGAGTTCGAGAAGATCGCTGCGGTTCTGGTCGGACCCGAGGGAGCGCTGGAGCCGCTGCGGAAGGTCACTTCTGCGGCCGACGCTCCGTCGAGCCTCGCGAACGGCCCAAGCAGGTTCTAGTAGGAACCCGGGTGGCCGGCCTCGGTTGAGCCGCATGACCGGAAGAATTCTATACGAAAGCGCCAATGGCGATGTCTGGCGGCTGGTCCGCCATCCGCACTCCGGACACCCGGCGGTCGAGCATCAGCCGAACGCCAGTTCAGGCGGACAGGCGTCCTTGACCGAGATCGGACAATTCCTTCGGGCGGGCGGCGACGGACCTGAACACCAGTCCCTGCTCGCGTTGATTGGCACGCTGATCGACGACTGACGCCTGCCCGGTGTCCGCCATGTTCTTTTTCTTTTCCAACCGACTGGGCTGTCTCGGCTCGCTGCTGGTCTCTGCCCTCGTAACCGTGGTGCTGCTTTTCATGTTCGGCATGCTGCGCTTCTGACGTGCGGCAGCGAACAGTCGGCCCATCCGGCATCAAGCCGCTCGAGCGGTCGCATGAGGTCAGGCGGGCGTACCCGGAGCCCCACTCCGAAACATCGGCGCGCTCCGTCCGTTGGCATCGGGGCGTTATTCTGGAGCCCTCACGATGATCGAAACGGATACTCTGCTGGTGAACTGCCCCGAGTGCGGCGCCTGGCCGATGGCCGCGAACCTTCAGAAGCCAGCTTCAGCGCACCGAGAACCGCGACTAAGATGTCCAAAGTGCCATCATCAGGAGAGCGTCCGGATGCGCCGCCCGCCGGCCGCGCAGCGCGGTCCGCACCAGCCGCGCGACCTTGATGCCGCGTGAGCAGCGATGAAGATCCGTTTCCATTCGGAGAGCCACATCGTCGAGCTGGAGGATGGCTCGCGGTGGCAGATCTATCCGGGCGATCTTGACCTGACGCTGAACTGGAAGACCGTGATGCCGAGCGACGATGAGATCAGTTCGCACACGCTGGTCGGGGGCGATGTCAATGTGCGCGTCATTCCCGGCGGAGCAAGTTGGCCTGTTGCCGAGGTTAAAGCCGCGCTGCGTAGGGACGACTGAGGAAGTGCGGCCGGGACGCGCAATCCTTTGGGCGCGGATCGTCTGAAGACGCGCGTTGCGAGGAAGGCCGCCGCCTTTGGCTATCCTCGCGAGCGCTAGTTCTGAATAGCGGGTCCTGAGACCTTTGGCTATCCGCGACAGGCGCCGTAGTTCAACGGCGGGCGACGGTCTCTCCGGTTCAATGGGGTATTAGGATTATCGTTCCATGCGCGGCCGCAGGAACCTTGCACCTTGGCAATCCTTGTAGATCGTGGAGCGGGCCAAGGCTTGGGGTCCGGCGGCAATGTGGTGGACGGTGGCGAAAGAGGCGGCGGCCAACTGGTCGGGCCACAAGGATGCCCGTCAGGGCGCGGCGCTCGCATACTACTCTGTGTTTTCCCTCGGACCGATCATCGTGATCGCCATCGCGATCGCGGGCCTCTTCTTCGGCCACGAGGCGGTCACCTCGCAGGTTACCTCGTCTTTGAAAGGCATGCTCGGCGAGACCGGCGCGAAGGCGATCGAGTCGATGCTGGCGGGAGCTAGCCGGCCGGCGGAGGGGGCGCTGGCGACGATCCTCGGCATCGGCGCCCTGCTGTTCGCGGCGATCGGCGTAGTCGTGCAGTTGAAGGACGCGCTCAACGTCGTCTGGGAGGTGGAGGAATCGGAGGAGGGCGGGATATGGCATTTCGCTCGCAACTACGTGCTGTCGTTCGCAGCGGTCCTCGCCCTCGGGTTTCTTCTCCTCGTCTCGCTGCTGGTGACAGCGGCTCTGGCCGCGGCCGGCAAGTTCGTCGCGCCGTACATGCCCGAGGGCGTTCTGCACGTCGTCAGCCTGGTGGTCTCGTTCGCCGTGGTGACGGTGCTCTTCGCGATGATGTTCAAGTGGCTGCCGGACGTCTCCGTCGGGTGGCGCGACGTCTGGCTGGGGGCACTCCTGACCGCCTTGTTCTTCGAGGTCGGAAAGGCGGCGATCGGCTTCTACATCGGCAAGCAGGGCCTGGAATCGACCTGTGGCGCGGCCGCTTCGATTGTGGTCGTGCTGATCTGGGTCTACTACACCTCGCAGATCATCCTGATGGGGGCGGAGATCACGCACGCCTATGCCAAGCACGGAGGTTCGCTCAAGCAGGGAGACCCGGGGGATGCACGCGGGAAAACGCGCCCTCTCTCGCAGCCGGCCGGCGCGACCGGGGCACACTAGGAGCCTCGCGGGGTCAGGCTGACCACTTATCCTCTTCGCGTCGGGCTTCGTCGTCGTTAAGGCGCTCGGCTACGTCCTCGGCGACCGCCGGATCCTCGGCGTTTGCGATGGGCTCGCCATCCTGCTTCTTAATTTTCCGGCCTTCGGCATTCACCGGGAAATCGTCGGGTTGAGAGATTTCTTGGAAGCTGCCATACCATTTCCCTCCTTGAGTATTCTTGTGCTCCCTGCAGTTTCAGCAGTTTCACTTGTGTCACGCGACGAGTGCCGCTGCGCTCGCCGTCTGTCGCGCTCATCCGGAGCTCGCGGCCGGTCCCTGATTCCTAGCTCCCACAGGATGCCTGCGCGTGGCCGCCAGCTTAGAGATCGCGAGCTTTGTTGCCAGTTAAATGAGTTCGCGATCCGGGGTTCCCGACGAGCCTTTGCAACGGACTTCCGTAACCACCGCCATCGAACGTCTTTGCGGATAGGGCGCAGAACGCTATCGCGAGTGGAGCGCTAGGCTAAGGCAGCCGGCTGGCGAGCAGGAGGGCAACCCCCGCCTCGCTCCAGTTCCCACCTTTCTGATCGCCGGCCTCGGCGCGCTTCACGATAGTCCCGGATCGGCCGATCGGCGCTTACGCGGTAGCCGCCGTCCGCCCCGCCTCAGTGATGCGGTATTCGATATCTCCGGATGGAAGCGGTTCGGTTTCCACCAGACCCAGCTCTACGAGCCGCGCCACCGTCTCATGGTCGAATAGCGGTGGGCTGATCCAGGATTCGCCGAGAAGTCTCCTCAGAAAGTCGCGTTCCAGATCGGTCAGCTCCATCTCGACCTCCGCTCGTCCGCTTCTTACGGCACGCGTTGCGACAGCGTCACCCCAGTCCCGGTCGCTGCCGGCTGCGAGAACCGCCTCGCCGGGAACGGAGCCATCGTCGTCCCGTTGACTCCGGAAGACAACCCTACGGGAGGTCAACATGGCCATGGAAGATCGCGAGACGTTCAGCCTGATCGGAAGCGACAAGGTCGAGGGCACGAACGTGTACGGGGCCGACGGGCAAAAGGTCGGCTACATCGAGCGTGTCATGATCGACAAGATCAGCGGCAAGGTATCGTACGCGGTGCTCAGCTTCGGTGGCCTGCTCAGCATCGGCGACGATCACTATCCGCTGCCCTGGCAGGCTCTGAAGTACGACACCGACCTCGGTGGCTACGTCACCGGAATCACTCAGGACCAGCTTCGCGGCGCCCCCAAATACGCCGACGAGAGCAGTTGGAATTGGAGCGATGCCGCGACCACCCGCTCCGTGAATTCCTACTACGGTGTGCCGGTGGCTTGAGGCGGCACACCGTGTCAGAGGCCTGGCCGGCTGCGGACGCGGCGCACGGCCGTAACGCAGGGAAAGGAGACTTGGATGTGAGCGGCGCCGTTCGTGTTCTGGTCGTTGAAGATGAAGCTCTGATCTGCACCTCCATCGAGGACGCCGTGGTCAAGAGCGGTTTCGAGGCCTGTTCGGTTGATTCTGGTGAGGCGGCCCTCTCCACCTTTCTCGACGGCCGGGAGGGGTGCCGGGCGCTGCTGACGGAGGTCAACCTCGGTGATGGCATCAGCGGATGGGGGCTGGCGCGGCAGATCAGGGAAATCACGCCTAACTTTCCTGTGGTCTACATGACGAGCGCCAGCGCGCCTGACTGAAAATCGCAAGGCGTCGCGGACAGCGTCCTGATCGAAAAGCCATTTGCGCCCGCGCAATTGGCTGCCGCCGTCTCGCAGCTGCTCGATACCGGGGCCTCGCCGGGTTGAACCGGGATTGTCGTGAGCCGCGAGCCCTGCAACAGGGGAGGCGGATCAGTAGATCGTCAGCGTGGTGGCAACGCCCAGTCCGCGCGTGCGGCCGCGGCGCGAGCCGCCGCTACCGCCATCCAGTCCCGCAGCAGCCCTCTGTCCTCCTTCGAAAAGGACGCGCGCCGCTTGAGATCCTCCAACGTCTCGCCAGGATGGCATCGCTCGTAATCCTCACGGATCAGCGACTCGAGGTAGGTCGGGTCCTGCTCGCTGATCGTATCGAGGTGCTGGCGCGAGTTGGTCCTCATGGTTGCCCCAGGACACGCACAATCGTGGCCACTCGGATGCAGCACAACGGCAAGAGCGATCGTTAGTTCACGAACAGATCCGCCGGATCTTGGTAGCCGCAATGCAGGGCGAGACGTCGGTGCACGGCTCGGTTATATAACTAGGGTGGTTGCAGCTACCTCCCGGGCGCGATGCCGAGAAAACTGAAGACCTACCAAACCTCGCTGGGCTTCTACGACCAGGCGATCGCAGCGCCGTCGATGAAGGCGGCTCTGGAGGCATGGGGCGCCGACAGCAACCTGTTTCACCAGGGAGTGGCGAAGGAAACCGACGATCCCGAGATCGTCGCTGCCACGATGGCGAAGCCGGGCGTCGTGCTCAGGCGGCCCGTCGGATCCAACGGGCCCTTCAATGAGCACGCCGAGCTGCCGACGGACCTTGCGGACGGCGGGGCCGCAGCGGGGCGGACGAGGCGTCGTGCGAAACCGAAGAAGCCCGCCCCTTCCAAGATCAGCGACAAGCAGGCGCTTTTTCCATCGGAGCTTTTGGAACGTTCTTCGAAGCGATCAGCGCCTTTAGCTAGATCGTGCCCCATCTTGCTCTCGTTTTTCGCTTCTTCCTTGGCAGTGGCCTCGCGCAAGCCTTTAGCGGCCCGTTCGCCCGCTGTTGATGATTTTCGTTCGTGATCCATTTGTTGCTCCTTCCTAATAACTATCTTCGGCGCGCAATGGCAGATCGGCCTCGATGACGTCCTTCGGCGGCTGACCGCCGAACATCAGCTCGGCGGCACCATTCAAGTAGGAAAGCTCTATCTGAAGATCGCCCGGGCCGACGATCCGTACTGGCGCTGCACTGCATGCGAGCGGATTCAACATGCACCGCGGTGTCGGCCGATGCACTCGCTGCTATGCGCCGCTTCCGACGGCGAGAACGGGACCGGTCGAGGAGTTGTGGAATTCGAACTTTCTCGGACGCCGTATCGTCCGCGGGCATTACCAGAACATTCCGCGCTTCAGGCTGAAGTGCGAGGAACTGAGCGGCCAGACTGACGACTTCTCGGAGGCGCTTCAAGGATATCTTCGTTGGTCAAGACAACCCGGTCGGGCAGCACGCACAGGAAATCGACATGCTGTCCGTGACGACGACGATGGAGGTCGGCATCGACATCGGTTCGTTGCAGACCGTCTACCAGGCGAATATGCCGCCCCAGCGCTTCAACTATCAGCAGCGAGTAGGTCGTGCTGGACGAAGAGGGCAGCCTGACGGTGCACGTCGGCGCTGGAACGACGATCATGAACCTCAACAGCGGAGTCGAGGACGAGAATGGCCAAGCCAGGTTCTTCGGCGCCGACGTTGTCACCGATAACGACGTTTTAGGCTGGAAGAACGTAACGCTGCCTGAGCAGGCCATCGACCCGGGCATCGAAAGGATCGCCGGCAACGGCAGGTGGACGTTGACAGCGCCCGTCGCCATGAGGTTCGGGCTGCTCGCACAAAAGGAAACAGACGCGCTCTTCCTCGAGGCGACCGGCTTCAATAGGCGGTTGAATTTGGATCTCGTAGCGCGCCGCGGTGCGCGGTCCAGGACCGGTGCCCGGTCGGCCGCGATCAGTGCCACGCACCTCCTTGTGCAGAAGGCAGCGCTCGTGCTCGACGTGGCGCCAGACGAGTTCGACGCATTGGAGCCTCGGCTCCGAGGCGACAGCCCGATGCTTCAGATTGCCGACACCCTGATCAACGGATCAGGCCTCTGCCGGCGTCTCGGAGAGGTCGGGCGCGACGGCCGACCGGAGATCGCGCGGCTGGTCGACGAGGTCGTGGGAGATCGCGGGCAGTGGCCTCTGAGAGACTTTCTGGACGAGCGCCACGTTACGCGCTGCTCGACCTCGTGCTACGCGTGCGTCCGGCAATATCAGAATCGCAGATATCATCCACTCCTCGACTGGAGGCTCGCGATCTCATATCTGCGCGGAATGATTGACCCGCGGTACGCATGCAGTCTCGACGGAAATTTTGACGTCTATCGGGAGCTCCGCGTCTGGCTCGAGAGGGCTTCTTTGCATGAATAATCGATCTGCCTATATGACGCGACATCTCCTGCTGACCACCAGTTGACCACCGAAACACCGTGAATAAACGGCGATAATGGTGGCCAATCGCGAGCAAACTGCATTGTTTTTGTTGATCTTTCCGATCGTTACTTACGTTCGGGACGCGGGGTTCGTAGACCGACCCCGACCTCCGGTTATATCCACAAACGTTGCTCGTTGCTGGGCTTCGATTTTCATATTGCCCACGGATCGGCCGATCTGACTGCTCAGGCCGCGGCCTCAAATAGCAATTTGAGATGGTTGCAGGTCCGCGATTTGAACCTGCAAACCAGCTGGGCAGGTTCTGCCTATCATTGCGATAGCGAACATTGTGCTCGCTTTCGATTTCTGCAAGGCGCCAGCTTAAATTGGGTTGCGGCAGCGCCAAGCGAAACGCACTCAATTCCACGACAGATTGCTTTGTTCGGCACTTTGACAAGCATGGAGAGCGACCGGCCTTAGCAACAATCGGGAATTTCGCTGGTTGATGTCTCCGTTGGCGGGATTGATGGGTCGGCGCTTCTGCCGCTGTGGTTCTGTCAGCTTGTGCGCCGCAGAAGGCTGGCTTTTCAAGGGTCCCGCTCAGTCAGATAGGATGATCTGGTCTAAGGTGGTTCATGCCCGATCCTGATAGTCTGCGTAACCGAATGGTCGATGTTCAGCTCGCAGGTCGCAGAATTCGCGACGCGCGCGTTCTCGACGCGATGCGGAAGGTGCCCCGCGAGCAGTTCGTCCAAAGCGGCGCCGAGGAGTTCGCCTACGAAGATTGCGCACTACCGATTGCCAACGGTCAGACCATCTCACAGCCCTACATTGTTGCCTTGATGACCGAGGCTGCCGAACTGAGAGCCACGGACACTGTCCTCGAAGTCGGGACGGGGTCTGGCTATGCCGCGGCCGTTGCGTCGCTGCTCGTGCGGGGTGTGCACACGATTGAGCGGCACGCCGGTCTCGCCGAGACGGCCAGGAAGCGCCTTGCTGTGCTGGGCTACAAGAACGTCACCGTGCATGTTGGAGATGGCACGCAAGGCTTGCCGGAGGAGGGACCCTTCGATGCCATTCTGGTTGCTGCCGGCGGACCATTCGTTCCCGAGACTCTCAGGCGACAGCTTGCGACCGGAGGCCGTCTCATTATCCCAATCGGCGATGAGGCCGAACAGACCTTGGTCCGCATCACCCGCCGTTCGGAAAATGAATTCGACGAGGAGAGTTTTGGGGCCGTGCGCTTCGTGCCCTTGATCGGCGAGCAGGGGTGGGCGGAAGACGGGACACGGTCGGCCAGCAACCACATTCCGGGCAGCACGCGATCCCGATCGATCAGCGAGATGATTCGAATGGCCGCCGAACCGTTGCTGGCCGTGGACGATCCCGCTTTTGGGGAAATGTTCGATCGGTTCGGCCAGGCTCGCGTCGTCCTCCTCGGCGAAGCGAGTCATGGTACTTCGGAGTTCTACCGGGCGCGGGCTGCGATTACGCGCCGCCTCATCGAGGAATACGGATTCTCGATCGTCGCGGTCGAGGCAGACTGGCCGGACGCTGCGGCAATAGACGCTTACGTCAGGCACCGTCAGCGCGACAGTAGGGAGAATCCATTCCAACGCTTTCCCACCTGGATGTGGCGAAACACCGCGGTCACCGATTTCGTGGATTGGATGCGGCGGCATAATCACAATCGCGCGGCGGAAGAGCGTGCGGGCTTCTTCGGGCTCGATATCTATAACATGCGCGGTTCGATTGCCGCGGTATTGTCATATCTGGACAAGGTCGATCCGAACGCGGCCGCTGTCGCTCGCGAACGCTACGGATGTCTAGCTCCTTGGCAGCGCGACCCGGCGACTTATGGCAGAGCAGTGCTCACCGACAGCTATCGCAAATGCGAGAGCGAAGTGGTTCGGCAGTGCCGCGATATCCTTGAGCGGCAGCTCGACTACGCGACAAATGATCCGGACAGCTACTTGGATGCCGCCCAGAACGCTCGCCTGATCGCCTCAGCAGAGCGGTACTACCGCATCATGTACTACGGCGGCGCTGAATCTTGGAATCTGCGTGACGCCCATATGTTCGAAACCCTCAATCACATCATCGATGCCCAAGGTTTCGACGCCAAGGCTGTGGTTTGGGCGCACAACTCGCATATTGGCGATGCTCGGTTCACTGAAATGGGGGCACTGCGGGACGAGTTGAACATCGGCCAGCTCTGCCGCCAGCAGTTCGGGCAAGCGGCCCGATTGATCGGCTTTGGTACGCATACCGGTACCGTGGCGGCAGCCTCGGATTGGGACGGCGACATGCAGGTGATCTCCATTCGTCGATCGCGCGCAGACAGCTATGAGCGAGCCTTTCACGACGCGGGCGTGTCACCGTCGTTGATTGCGTTCGATCGGGACGAAGCGCTACGACGCCGCTTGCTCGAGCCGCGTCTTGAGCGCTTCATCGGTGTCATCTACCGGCCTGAGACGGAGCTGCAAAGCCACTATGCGGAAGCGTCTCTGCCGCAGCAATTCGATGCTCTTGTGTGGTTCGACGAAACGCATGCGGTAACCCCGTTGGAGGCGGGGCATTCAAAAGCCGGCGTTCCTGATACATATCCTTTTGGTCTGTAAACATCATCGACCTCAGGAGTGTAGGGGGGCAAGTGTGGTTTTCCGTCCACGGCGCAGCCGTGATCTGCGAACCCGATTCAGGATCGCTGTTTTGCCGGGCTCGGCACCAGACCCGCGGCCCCCAATCTGAGCAGTTGCCAACTGTCGAGCAGTACGGTCCATTCATCGAGGATGAGCAAATAGTATTGGGCGAGTTCGTTGTTCCGGTCGCGCGCAGAAGGCGTGGCGAACCAGATAGAACTATCGACCAACGTGTTCACGCGCTACTTCTCGATCGGATATTCGCAAACTTTGCCGCTGGGAGCGTTCTTCTCAAGCCATTTCTCTGCAGACTGCTTTGACGCGAACAGCTTGGCCCAGGAGGAGTCCCCAATTGCCCTGGAGCTCTCATCGGCGAGGTAGATCCAAACGGACGTTTGCCGCCGGCCGCCTTCGATCTCGTACTCCCACGCAACACCCTCGGGATCGTGCTCGTCGAACCATCTGTTGGCGGCGTCATCGGATGCGAACACCTTCACACATTTCGGGTCGCCGACCTTCCGCTGCATTCCTCGGTCGTAGTCATTGAGGTAGACCCATACAGTCCTTTCGTTCCGACGCAGTTCGGCGTGATGCGCAACCGCGGCGTTGACCTTCTGTCGGTCGGCGCGGTCTTCCTTGGGCAAAGACATCAGGCTGGCATAGATGTCAGAGGGCAGGCCCCGTCGTTCACCCGGCGGCTTTTTTGCCCATTCAATCCAGCGGTCGAACGCGTCCGTCATGTGGATCTCCTCTTCGCCCGGAACGGACTGTCGATCGTGAACGCGTCGGGCCTGATCCCTTTCTCGATAAGCGTCCAGGTTACGGGTGCAGCAATTGGAAATCCTTCGCGCGCCCGCGGCGAATAGGTGCCGATCGCGGTAGTGCCGCGTCCGTTGCGGAGATAGTCGAGGAAGATCCGGTTGCTGCGCTTTGCCCGCGCCGAAAGGATGTAGCGGCCGGGATCGCGCGCCCCGAACTCGGAGCAAAGCCCCCGCGCGACCCGATGCGCCTGATCGTGCAGCATCGGCTCCTCAAGCGGCGCCATTAGATGAACTCCTTTGCCACCGGTCAGCTTGGGCCAGGTGTCGAGCCCTTCACGTTTCATGAGCGTGCGTAGCTCAAGCGCAGCTTCAGCCACGGCCTTCCATTCGACGCCCTCGCCGGGATCGAGGTCGATGACGATGCGATCTGCGTGCTCGAAGTCCTCCACGGTTGAATTCCACGGGTGTAGCTCGACGGCTCCGATCTGAACCAGCCCAAGAAAACCATCTAGGCTATCGACCCAGAGGCGCGTGCCCTCGCCGCCTTCGCGCTTTAGGATGCGAAGCTGATGCACGGCCTCCGGAATGTCCTTCGGAAGCGGCCCCTTGTGGTAGAAGGTGGTGCCGTGTACGTGCCGCACCAGCTTGAGCGGACGATGGCCGAGATGCGGCAGCGCCTTGTTCCAAACCCGCTTCCAGTAATCTGCGAGTTCTTCCTTGGAGGGGACGAGCGCGTCGGGAAGAAGCTGGAGAACGTTTTCCTTGGGCACGCCGAGCTTTGGCCGCGCCGCCGAGGAGGGCACCAGCCGAGGGGCTTTCACCTTCCGCAGCGCCAGATCGTCCCGAAGCCCTTTGAAGACTGCTTCGCGGAGCAGGCCGTCGTCTGTCAGTGCGCCATACTCCACCTCGATATCCACCGTCGGTTCAACCCAGGTCGCCTTCGGTTTCTTGATCCGGACATCGAGCGGCGAGGTCCGTCGGATTACCGGATCGAGCCGCTCGCGCAGTTCGCGCGCGCTCGTCTCCGTGTACCCGGTTCGAACCTTGCCGGCGTAGACAAGTCTGCCGTTCTGCCGGCGGCCCACGTAGAGCGAGGCGATCTTGCGCGGATGGGCGCCCAGTTTTTCGACGAAGGCGACGATCGGAAAGGTCTCGCTCTTCTTGCACTTCAGCTTGATCCAGGTCTCCTGCCGGCCTGAGCGGTACGGGCGGCCAAGACGTTTCACGACGAGTCCTTCCAGGCCGAGCTTGCAGCCCTTTGCGAAGATCTCGTCCCCATCAGCCTCGAGAGCCTCGACGCAGATGAAGGTCTGAGGAGCGTCCCTCAGGAGCTCCTGCAATAGACGCTTGCGATCCTCATACGCGGCGTCACGTAGATCGTAGCCGTCGAGGTACAGGAGATCGAACGCATGGTAGCGCACACGCTCGCTGCGCTTGCGGCCGAGCTCGCGTCGAAGCTGCTGGAAGTCTGGAAGGCCGCCGCTGCCGTATGCGACGGCCTCGCCGTCGATGATCGCGCTCTTCGCCTTCAGCTTATGAGCCGCGGCTGCAATCGAGGAAAACTGCTCAGTCCAGTCGAGCCCCGTGCGCGAATAGACTGTGACGTCGCCAGCATGCAGATGGAGTTGAGCGCGATATCCGTCGGCCTTGATTTCGTAGACCCAGCCCTCACCGCGGGGCGGATTCTCACGCAGCGTGGGATCGCACGGCTCGATGTAACCTGGAATAGCAGCTTTGCGGGCGCCGGCGACCCGCGATACTCCCGAACGAGATTGACGCAACGCCACGGCACACATGCGGACTCAACGCCTTCACGCCGATTCGTTCCCTGTAGTTGATCGTTTCGGCAGAAAGGCGCCGCAGAACGGCTGCTCGCGGACCGGAGCTACATTGGGTCTTGGCGCGCTAGCCGCGGTTGCGAAGCCGGGAAGAGCATCATGCCACTGTCAATGAACAGGGTCGCGCCCGTGACGTAGTCGGCGGTATCCCAAACCAGCCAGGTCACCGCCTGGGCAATATCGTCGGGCTCGCCTATGCGCCTATGGTGCGCTGGCCGTTTCTGCCGCTACGCCGCCGGCGACAAAGTTCGCCGTTTCCGTTTCATATGACGGGTTATCTCGGCCAGCGTCATCGCGTTTAGGACTCGGTCTGCGGGCACGCCGCCTTTGCGCGCCATCTCGACGCCCCAGTGCATGTGGTCGAGCTCGCGGATCGAGTGGGCGTCCGGATTGATGCTCATCATGCAGCCGAACTCAAGCGCCGCCTCGTGCCATCGCCAGTCCAGGTCGAGACGCCAGGGATGGGCGTTGATCTCGACGGCGACATCGTGTTTGGCGCAGGCGCGCAGCACCTTTTCGACATCGATTTCGTACCCTGGCCGGCGCTGAAGCTGGCGGCCGGTCATATGGCCTATGATGGCGGTGTAGGGATTGCCGATGGCGCGGAGCAGGCGTTCCGTCTGGGCCTTTCTGTCCAGCTTGAAGCGCCCATGGATGCTGGCGACGACGAAATCAAAGCTCTCGAGCACATCGTCCGGATAGTCCAGCGACCCGTCTGCCAGGATGTCGGACTCGATGCCTTTCAGGATTCGGAAATCCTTGCCGAACTTCCTGTTGAGCCGGTCAGCCTCCCGATGCTGCTCCTTGATCTGCTCCAGCGAAAGGCCTCCGGCGTAGTGCGCTGACTTCGAGTGATCGGCGACGCCGAAGTATTCGTGGCCTCGCTTCAGGGTGGCTTTCGCCATCGTCTCGAGGGTCTCGGTCCCGTCGGAGGCGTCCGTGTGGCAGTGCAGGATCCCGCGCAGATCCCGATCGGTTACGAGCTTCGGCAGCTCTCCTTTCAAAGCACGCTCGATCTCGCCGTGTCCCTCGCGCAGTTCGGGCTCGATGAAGGGAAGCCCGAGCGCCCGGTAAATGTCTTCTTCGGTGCCAGCGACCACGCTGCGTCCCTTGTGCAGCCCGTCCTCTTCGAGGCGCATTCCCTTCTTTTCCGCAAGGAGGCGAAGCTGCTCCAGGTGGGCCGGCGAACCTGTGGCGTGCAGCAGGGCAGTGCCAAAGTGCTTGCGGTCGGCGAGGCGGACCTGCAGCCGCGTGGCATCGACGACCTCCGGCTCAATGCCGCCGGTCGGTGCCTCCGCAACGATGGCGAGATCTCCGACCAGCTCGCAGCCACGCCTGAAGTCGCCGGCAATGGTAAGCCTCTTGAGCTCGGGACGGGATTTGCTGAGGGACTCCTGCGCATGTTCGAGCAGTGCGGCGGCGCGATGCAGGTGCAGCCGGCCTTGGCCGCTCTTGGCAATGGCGAGGTTCTGCAGGATCTTGGTCTGCAATGCTGCACCTAACCCCTTGGCTTTCCTGATCCGGTCCTCCTTCGCCGCCTGCTCCAGCTCGGCAAGCGAGGTGATGCCCACGTCGCGGTAGAGACGCAGCACCTTTTCGGGCCGAACACCGGGCACGCTCAAGAGCTCCAGGACACCAGAAGGGAGCTCCTGCCGGAGCTTATCGAGGCTCGGATGCGTGCCGGTGCGGTGTAGTTTGGTGATGATGTCGGCGATCGCTTCGCCAACTCCAGGTATCTCGGTCAGCCTGTCCTCTTCGATGAGACGCTCGATAGGGACGGCGAGCGCAGCCAGGTTGTCGGCTGCCCGGGAATACGCTTTCGCGCGGTACGGGTTGCCGCCGCGCAGGGCGCTCCGCTGCGCGTACTCGCGCAGCAGCCTTGCGATCTCTTGCGTGCCAGCTTTGGGCACCGTGCCTCCGAAGGGTGTAGTGCGATTTCAACGGCTCGCTATGACATAGGGTTCCGGGATGCCGAGGGCCGCTTCATCGCGCACGCCAAGTCCTGCGCGCAGTGCGGGGAACGGCTGCGTCGCCGGTTCGTTGGCGGGCCATGGGGCGCAAGTTCAGGAGCCTTCGCGATGCTCGAAACGAATGATCTGCTGGTGAACTGCCCGAAATGCGGTGCCTGGCCGATGGCTGTGGGCTCGCACAAGGATATGCTTGCGCAGCCCGAGATCACCTTCAGATGCTCCAGGTGCGGCAGCGAGGAAACCGGGCGGCTTCGCCGTGCCGCCGCCTCGCCGATCTCCGCGCACGTCGATCTGAACGCTGCCTGAGCAGCTCGGTCCAGGATCGGTCGTTCGGAACGTGTGTTCTTGCCGGGACTTGATCACCGACAAGTGGAGAGTGGAGGACGACCATGAAACCGATCCTGGCCGCCGCGTGCCTTGTCGTGCTCGCCTCGATTTCGCCGGCGGAAGCGAAGGGCTGCATCAAGGGCGCAATCGTCGGGGGCGTCGCTGGCCATATGGCCGGACATGGCAAACTTGGCGCTGCGGCTGGATGCGTGATTGGGCATCACGAGGCCAACAAGAAGAACCCGAACAATTCGAATGCCCAAGCGCCGTCGGGCCAGAAGTGATCTTACAGACCCACTGGACGTCCGGCACGACGCCTCATTTCCTCACGCCTGGCGCCGCTGCGGTCCTCTCCGCTCGTCGGGGAGGGCAATTGGGTCCGGGCTCACTAGGGGATGGCTTTCGCCAAGGAAAGCCGTCGGCGGCTTGTCCTCAAGCAGCGCTCTGGAATAAGCAAGTAGCTCGCGAGAACGCGCGATAATCTCGGCCGCGTAGGCAGCCATCCGTCTCCGCCGTTCGATATGCTCAGCGATTTCCGATGAATCTGACATCGGCAACTCCCTTCCT
Organism: Bradyrhizobium elkanii WSM2783; assembly: GCF_000472865.1. Taxonomy (GTDB): domain Bacteria; phylum Pseudomonadota; class Alphaproteobacteria; order Rhizobiales; family Xanthobacteraceae; genus Bradyrhizobium; species Bradyrhizobium elkanii_A. The sequence continues at coordinate 34,693 of NZ_AXAP01000076.1, forward strand.
GTGCAGGCGGGAGCGCGCTCGGTCTCTCAGCCACCGACGCCGGGGCAGAGCCTCGGCCGATGATGAAGACAACTACCACAGGTCGCCTTTGTTCAACATTGATCGGACCTCGGGTTGCCCGCTAGGACCAAATGCCTTGTTCCGGTCGGGAAATTGGGATGCCAAGAGATTCTGTAGAGCCGGCTCAAAAACAAAAAGTACCGACAGGCCTGATCGGCTCCCGCTGTATCGCTCCGAGCGCATCCGTTGCGCGGGAGCCGAGCGCGGAGGCTGCAGTTCGCCCGATGCCATCCACCTGTCCATCTGAAAAGCTATTTCGAGCTCGCGCAGCTTTCGCTGTATCAGTTCGCGTTGTTCTTCCTGGGTGGCATTGTTCAGTTGTTCTTCGAGGCGGGCTTTTTCAGCCGACAGACGCTGGTTGAACGTGTGGGGACTAGAGCGCTTTCGATGCACCGCTCTCTCCTATGCTGGTCAGGCGGGAGAACGACGTTGTCTCTCAGCAACCGGCGCCCGTAGTCGTCAGGCCGATGATCTCAGATAACGAACAAGGCAGGTAAGTAGTTCGAGCCTTTCCGACTGATGGAGACCACGATTGCCAGTGCAATTGCTGTTGCGGTGCAGCTAATGGTTGCCGGGGTGGCGTCGCTGGCCACCTCTCGAGCCGCGTCAAAGACCTGATTCAGACCTGGATTCCTTGAGCAACTCCGCGCGGCACCGAGGCGGGCAGGGCATCAAGGAAAGACGGTCTGCGCTGCGAGGAGGCCGCCGCCTTTGGCTATCCTCGCGAGCGCTAGTTCTGGAATAGCGGGTCATGAGACCTTTGGCTATCCGCGACACGCGCGGTAGTTCAACGGCGGGCGGCGGTCCCTCCAGTTCAATAGGGTGGACGATGATCGTTCCCCCCGCTCGGTGGTGGCAGGCGCGGCCGTTCCGGTCATTGGGTGCGGCTGATCCCAGACGTCGGCGCGAACAGCATCGCTCGGCCAGGAACGGAGCCTTTCTCGACAGGTTGATTGCGAAAGACAACATGCAGGAGGCCAACATGGCCATGGAAGATCGCGAGACCTCCAGTCTCATCGGAAGTGACAAGGTGGAAGGCACGAACGTGTACGGGTCCGACGGGCAGAAGATCGGGTAGATCGAGCGCGTCATGATCGACAAGGTCAGCGGAAAGGTGTCCTACGCTGTGCTCAGCTTCGGCGGTCTGCTCGGCATTGGCGATGATCACTATCCGCTGCCGTGGCAGACGCTGAAATACGACACGAACCTTGGCGGATACGTCACCGGCGTCACGCAGGATCAGCTCACAGGCGCTCCCAAATATGGCGACGAGAGCGGTTGGAGCTGGGACGCCCGAACGAGGCGCTCGGTCGACGACTATTATGGAGTGCCGGTCGCCTAGTAAGCGCGCCGGGGTCCTCCGTGGGTTGGCGCAAGCTCTCCGCTCGTGCTGTTGAGCGTCTCCGTCAGGAGGCCCGTCTGATCACGGTCGAAGGAGGACTGCATGCACCATCAACAAAGTGAGCAGCGCCCGCGCCGGTTGTTCGCGTCCATTGCCAACAAGGCCTCGCAGGCGGCCGGCCGTGGATCGACGTTCGTGCTGGCCTGTGCGGTTCGTGATCTGGGCGGTGACGGGCCCTCTGTTTCGATACTCCGATACGTGGCAGCTCGTCATCAACACGGGCACGACCATCGTGACCTTTCTGATGGTCTTTCTGATACAAAACTCACAGAACCGGGACAGCGCTGCGATCCAGGTCAAGTTGGACGAGCTCATCCGAACCGGCAGCGTCCAGAATTCCTTCGTCGGCATCGAGCACCTCTCGGCTGACGAATTGGAAGAGTTGCGCACCCGCTGCGAGGAGCGAGCCAAGGCGGTCGCGGCGGCGAGAAGAGGCGGCCGTGCGCCCAGGTCCCGAGACGAGGCTCAGGACTAGATGTTTCAGCGAAGGAGGCACGGCCTCACCGCGTTGGAAGGAATGCGCGAGGCAACGCGACGTTCGAGTGGAAGGTAGCCGCAACCCGCGCTTCCGAATTCCGTACAGAGGAGGATTCACCATGAGGTCCATTGCAAGCGCGCTGGTCTTTGTTCTTGCGCTTTCAGCCCCTGTCGCACTTGCCCAGACGACGAAGCCCGACGTCTCCGGCGCTCCGAGCGCGCAGAACTCGGGTGCCGGCATAGCTGGCCAGCCGGGCAACAAGAATGGTCCAGCCGCGAAGCCGGGGGAGACCGTCGGCGCCAGCTCGAACTCAAACCAGCAGAATCCGACGGTCCAGCAGCAGGACACGTCCAACATCAAAGGTATGCCCGGAAACAAGAGCGGTCCGCCCGCCAAGGAGCCTGATCGTAAGTGACGCGGTAGCTCGGGTTTGATGCCGAGGGATCTTTCTAGCTCGGCAGCATCCCCTTTCCCCCGCTCAGCTCCTGCACCATCCGGACGATCTCCGCCGGATGGAAGGGCTTCTTCACGATGCGGCTGCTCGGCACCGGATGTGGTGTCGTGGGCGAGTAGCCAGTGGCGTAGATGACCGGCAGTTCCGGATGGCTTTCGCGGCAGTGCTCCGCGATCTGCCAGCCGTCGAGCTTTCCGGGGAGTCGGACGTCGGTGACCAGCACGTCCGCGACGTGGCGCTCGCACCAGTCCAGCGCCTCCTCGCCGGTGCTGCGTGGATCACGTGATAGCCTGCGTCGCGCAGCGCTTCGACGACGAATTCACGGATCAGGGGATCGTCCTCGACGAGAAGTACGCTCGCTGGCGGCTCACCTAGGATAACATTCGCGACGCATGTCGAATGGCACAACCGCGTTGTCGGTCCTGACATGGGCGCGCCGGCCGAGCGTGACTGGAGGATTCAAGCGGTCTCATGCCAAGAAGACTCAAGACCTATCAAACCTCGCTTGGGTTCTACGATCTTGCGATCGCCGCGCCATCAATGAAGGCGGCGCTCGAGGCCTGGGGCTCTGGGAGCAATCTGTTCCATCAGGGTGTCGCGAAAGAGGCGGAGGACGCCGAAGTCGTCGCCGCAACGGTGGCCGGCGTCGTGCTCAAGCGTCCTGCTGGATCGAGCGGCCGCTTCGCCGATCATTCCGAGTTGCCGGCCGATCTCGGCCGCGGCAAAGGCGCCGGCAGCCGCGAGCGAAGGCGGGCTAAGCCGAAGAAGCGAGCGTCTCCCAAAATCAGCGACAAGGAAGCCCGCAAGGCGGCACAGGAGTTCGAGAAGGAGCAGAGGCGGCGAGAAGCCGAGCGGCGCCGGGAAGACGCGGCCCGGGCTAAGGAGCGCAAGAAGCGGGAGAGGGCGGTCGGCAAGGCGCAGGCGGCGATGGACGAAGCCCGGCGGCGGCCCGAGAAGAAGGCGAGCGCCATCGAAGCCGAGCGCGCGGGATTGGACAAGCGCGCCGAGGCCGAAGAGAACCGCTGGGAGAAGCAGAGGGAAAAACTTGAGTCGGCTCTGCGCCGCGCGCGCGACTAACGGTTCGGGCAGCGGCAGAAGTTCACCCCGCCTTGGAAATGTGTCCCTTGCCGCCGCACTTCGTGCAACAGCCCGGAAAGATCCTGCCGCCCGGTTCGATCTCGTGCGCCGGCTGATGCCCGGTGCCACCGCAGGCGTCGCACTTGACCTCTGCAGGCCCACGCTTCCTCATGCTTCGCCGGGGCCTGAGAAGAGCGTCGAGGGCGGGCTGGTCCGTGGTGGTGGCAGCGGTCGAGTGTTGCCGGTGGGTCTACTCTTGGCGTCGTACCTTTTGGCCAAGTCGAGCAATCTTCTGCGTGTGAACGGATCTGCCTTCTCCGCCAGGTCGCGCGCTTGCTGCGCGAAGCCGCTGTAGAACTCTTCCATGACGCCACCCCACAACATCACCGAATGCCCATCTTCGATGGTCGGCGAGGCTCACGTCAAGACATCGCTTGTGCCCCCCCGCCAAACGGCACTAGGCTCTTCCCCGGCGGGGGAGTCCAATGTCGCTGCTGCACCCTATTCGAAAGCCGTGCCCGCACTGTGGGCGGCCAATGAAGCTTGTGCGTGACGAGACCGCCAGAGGCGGGGAGCGCTACCTCTGCCGCGATTGCGACGACGATCCGCTGCACGATCCCGCCGCCCGAAAGTGGGTGGAAGGCCCGCTGCGGCCACCGGCGAAATAGTGGCCGGCCCAGGCTAGTCCTGGCGTCGGAGAGCCGGCACTGGCAAATTCGCCGTTGGCGCACCAATTCGTTTGTAGATGCCAAAGATTGGAGGCGCGATGTCGACCGTCGCAAATCTGCTCGCGCGGAAGCAGGTACTATTGAAGCGGCTCGAGAGCGATCCTGGGCCGAATGAGCGCGAGGAAATCCAGGCGCTGCTCGCCCAGATCGAGACCGCGCTGAACCTACTTGGTCCGAGAGATGCGGCCGGTCCGAGCGACGAGTGAACCGAAGTCGCCCGTCAAAGCGCGCTAAGATCGTCCGGCACGTCGCCGAACTTCCGGATCAGTGTGGCGTCGCCGAGCGCGCCGGCACAGCCGGGCTTTCGCGAGAGCGCCTCCGCCCGCATTATCGCCGCGTTCGCGCTCGTGCACTCCACCGCCTCGCCCGGCGCGACGCCGTCGTCCGCCATCACGAAGGGCAGCGCCACGTAATAGGTGACGTCCATCGCTCACTCCCTACGGTCGCGCGCCGGCGCAAGCCGTCCGCGCGCGTAGCCCGCTGACACCTTGGCGCGCGCCTCCTCGAGCTGGTTCTCAAGGAATTGGGCAACATTTAACCACGCCTGATGACAGGTGACTCAAGCCTGCGCGCCTCCCTTTATCGGCATCACCTTCTTGGGATCGAGCCAGTGGTCGATCCGATCGGCCCAATGCTGCATTAGCTTCGTGCGCGAGCCGATCAGCGCGAGCGGCCCGTGCTTCTTGTAGAGACCTTCCACGGTCGAGTTATCGAGATGCGCGAGCTGCAGCTCGACGACATCGCCATCCCATGCCTTGGCGTCCTTGATCTCTTCGTGGTGAGACAGAGTCGAGAACGTGGTCCGGAATCCGTGGGCACAATGANCAGTCTTGGTGTCAATGCCAAGCAGCCGCAGGCGCTTGTTGAGCGTGTTNTTTGATAGCGGCGCGTCCTTCGAGCAGGAAAACGCGTACCGGCGATGGCCGGTCAGCTTCTGAACGCTGCGCAGGATTGCGAGCGCCTGCCGCGACAAAGGCACGACATGGTCCCAACCGGTCTTCATCTTGGCGGCTGGAATAGTCCAGCGTTCGGCATCCCAATCGACCTCGCNCCACTCCATTTCATTGACCATGCCGGGGCGGGGAATGGTTAGCGCATNGAAGCGCAAGGCAAGACCAACAACGTCACCAAACCTCGCTCTCGTCCACGGTGCGCTGATGAGCTTGAAGACGCGCGTCACGTCACGTGGTTCGGTGACGCCGGGACGCGGCGTCGAGATATTGGCAATCATCTGCCCATTCAGGTTGCGGAATGGATTGTAGCCGTCGCCTTCGACATCGGCATAGTCGCAGATTTGCTCACCGATGCTGCGCACGCGGTCGCGGGTTTCCAGCTTTCCTTCGGCTTCGTATGAACGCATGAAAGCCAGCACGTCCGGACGCTTGATGTCCTGCCTGCTCAGCTTGCCAAAGCGGGCCTTGACATAGCCGACGCGCAGCTCAAGGACTTCGATTGTCTTCGGGTCGCGAACCGCGACGATCCTGCCGCGTTTGACTTTCTCAACCTTCTTCTTGGCAAGCCACTCGTCCGCCCATTGCTCGAAAGGCCGGGCGGCCGCCAGNCTGTGCTTNTCGAGTTGCTTCTCGGTGCTCGGGTCTTTGCCTTCCTTGAGCAGGTCCTTGGCCTTGTCGCGCTCGCGGCGGGCGTCGGCGAGCGAGAACGTGCCGTCCTTGCCGTTGCCATAAGGACCGATG
>NZ_AXAP01000077.1 GCF_000472865.1 Bradyrhizobium elkanii WSM2783
ATATCACCCGTGCCGGATGATCTTGTCCGATCAGGCTGTCGATATCGACCGCTCGCAGTTCGACCTGGTCGCGCACCGGCTCGCGCAGCCGCGGCGCACCGCGCCGCACTGCTTCGGCCTGTGGCTCCGCTTGTTCCGGCAGCTCTCCAAACAACTCGTCACCAGCCATCATCCCCCTCCTGCAAATCAATCCGCGAAGAGAATCACAGCTGCCACGCGCCCGATATAAAAAGATTCACAGTCTCGTAGGGTGGGCAAAGCGGAAGCGTGCCCACCATCGCGAGCGGAATGTCTGGTGGTGGGCACGTCGCTGCGCTCCTTTGCCCCCCTACGCGTTCGCCCGCGCAATCGAGCTAATTGCTCGTCCCCTCATTATCGTCCAGCGCCTTGAAAGCCTCCTCGAGCTGCGGCGAGATCGCGACGTTGAGGCGTTCGCCGGTGGGAAGCCGCGCGATGAACCATTTGTTGTAGAGCGGGATCAGGTCGCGGCCGGAGCCGAGCTTGCGGAAGGTGCGCTCGACCACGTCCTTCAACTGCGGCTCGCCCTTGCGGTACATGATGCCGTAGGGATCGTAGGACAGGTAGTCGCCGACCACGCGGAACCTGTCCTGCGACTTGTGCCGCGCGATCAGGCCGTAGAGCAGGATGTCGTCAGTCGCGAACGCATCCGCCTTGCCGTCGGCCAACATCTGGTAGGACTGCTCGTGATCGGGCGACGTCACGATATTCAGCCCGAGCGAGAATTTCTTGTCGACATTGTGCATGGCCTGTTCGTTGGTGGTCCCCTTGGTCACCACCACCGTCTTGCCGTTGAGATCGGTCACGCCCGAGATGGAAGAGGTCTTCGGCACCATCAATTTGGTGCCGGCGACGAAGATCAAAGGAGAGAACGCGACCTGCCTGGCCCGCTCGGCATTCGCCGTGGTCGACCCGCATTCGAGATCGACCTTGCCCTGCACAACAGCAGGAATGCGATCGTCGGAGGTGACCTTGACGTAGTCGATCCTGAGGTTGGGGTCGTCGACCTCGACGCCGATCTCCTCCACGATCGCCTCGCACAGTTCGAGGCTGTAGCCGATCGGCCGGTTGGATTGATCGAGGAAAGAAAACGGCGGCGAGCTCTCGCGGTAGCCGAGCCGCACCACATGGGTGTTCTTGATATTGGCGAGCGTCGGGCTAAGGCCCTCGCTTGCCGTCTGGGCAGCCGCGGCGGTGGCGGCTAGGCTCGCCACCAGGAGCGCCGCACCCGCGGCCAAGCTTCGGGCGTGATGCATGCACCCCTCCCATCAATGGCCGGCCATCACCGCACCCGGCACCGCATCGGACGGCACCGCATCGTCAGGCCCAAGCTCGTGCTCTTCCTTCAACTCGCCTTCCCACTTGGCGACCACGGCGGTGGCGAGCGAATTGCCGATCACATTGGTGGCGCTGCGGCCCATGTCGAGGAAGGTGTCGATGCCCATGATCATTAGCAGGCCCGCCTCGGGAATGCCGAACTGGCTGAGTGTCGAGGCGATCACGACGAGGGAGGCGCGCGGCACGCCGGCGACGCCCTTGGAGGTGATCATCAACGTGGCCAGCATCGCGAGCTGGGTGCCGAGCGACATGTCGATATGATAGGTCTGCGCGATGAAGATGCTGGCAAAGGTGCAGTACATCATCGTGCCGTCGAGATTGAACGAATAGCCGAGCGGCAGCACGAAGGCCGAAATCCGCGCCGAGGCGCCGAAGCGGTTCAATCCCTCCAGCGTCTTCGGATAGGCGGCCTCCGACGAGGCGGTCGAGAACGCGATCATCAATGGCTCACGGATCAGCCGCAACAGGTGGCTGTAGCGCGGCCCGATCACGATGAAGCCGACGACGACCAGGATCGCCCACAGGATCAGGAGCGAGACGTAGAAGCCGCCCATGAACACGACGAGCTTCCAGAGCACCCCAAGTCCGTTCTTCGACACCGTCGCCATGATCGCGGCCCACACCGCAAGCGGCGCGAACAGCATCACATAGCTCGTGACCTTCAGCATGATGTGGGCGAGGTCGTCGATCAGGGCCATGATGGGCTTCGCCCGCTCCGGCATTGCGCCGAGCGCGACCGCGAAGAACACCGCGAACACCACGATCTGCAGGATCTCGTTCTGCGCCATCGCGTCCGCGATCGAGGTCGGCACCAGGTGGATCAAAAATTTCTCAAATGAAAAGGCCGAGACCGGCAGGCCGGTCGACTGGGCTTTGTCGGGCAGCGTGCCCGGAAAGTTGGCGCCGGGCTGCAGCAGGTTGACCATGACGAGGCCGAGCAGGAGCGAGACGAAGGAGGCGCTGACGAACCAGCCCATGGTCTTCGCGAAGATGCGCCCGAGCCGCGCGCCACTTCCCATATGCGCGATGCCGCCGACCAATGTCGCGAACACCAGCGGCGCGATGATCATCTTGATCAGCCGCAGGAACAGCATCGCGATCAGGTTTACATCGGCCGCGATCTCCGCCCGGCTGTCGGGCAGGAAGTTGTAGACGAAGGCACCCATCACGATGCCCAGCACCATCGCGATGAGGATGTACTGCGTGAACCTGCTCGACATGCTCTTACTCCCGTAAGTCACCCGGCAAGCGATGGAGTGTGGCAGATTTACGCAGGCGCGCAACACGCTTTCGCTCTGTGCGGGCAGAGCTGCATGTTCCAGTTGTGGAATAGACACGCGGGGATTAGCGTCATGGCAGCGCACAATCTGTGCAATCTGGCGCGCAACGCGCACGCAGTTGCATCGGGATTGACCAACAAGGGAGGGACACCATGAGCGAAGCCAATAATCGTCAGATCCTGCTGGTGGAGAAGCCGACCGGGAGGCTCGGACCTGAGCACTTCAGGATGGTCAATGGCAGCATCCCCGAGCCGAAGGAGGGCGAGGCCCTGCTGCGGCTGCGCTATCTCTCGCTCGATGCCGCCAACCGCGCCTGGATGCACGGCGCGACCTACCGCGCCGCGGTCGAGGCCAACACCGTGATGTCCGGTGGCGGCATCGCCGAGGTGGTGGCGTCTAAGGCCTCAGGCCTTGCGCCGGGCGACATCGTGTTCGGGGACACCGGCTGGCAGGATTATGCCGCGGTGCAGGCAAAGCATCTGACCAAGATGCCAAAGCTCGAGCCGATGACGCATTTGCTCAGCGTCTACGGCATCGCTGGCCTCACCGCCTATTTCGGCCTGCTCCATGTCGGCAAGCCCAAGGAAGGCGAGACCGTCGTGGTCTCGGCAGCCGCCGGCTCGGTGGGCTCGATCGTTGGACAGATCGCAAAAATCAAGAGCTGCCGCGTGGTCGGCATTGCCGGCGGCAAGGACAAGTGCCACTGGCTGACCAACGAACTCGGCTTCGACGCCGCGGTCGATTACAAGGACGGCGGCACCTACAAGGCGCTACGGTCGGCTGCGCCTGATGGCATCGACGTCTATTTCGACAATGTCGGCGGCGACATCCTGGAGGCTTGCCTGCCGCAGATGAACAATCGCGGCCGCATCGCCTGCTGCGGTGCGATCTCGCAATATGACGGCGTCCCCTCCGCTCACGGCCCGCGCGGCGTGCCCGGATTGATCGTTGTCAAGCGGCTGATCATGCAGGGCTTCATCGTGATGGACTTCATGGACCAGCGCGACGCTGCGCTCGCCGACCTGCAGTCCTGGGTCGCCTCCGGCAAACTGAAGGTGCAGGAGGACGTGATCGACGGGCTGGAGAACGCGCCGGCCGCGCTGATCGGCCTGCTCGCCGGCGAGAACCGCGGCAAGCGCATGATCCGGGTGCAGGCCTAAACACATTCGCCCGTCGTCCCGGCCTTGAGCCGGGACCCATACCGCGCTGCGCCATCAGTTTGGTAAGGTGGGAGAGGCTAATCCATAACCACGCAGTCCTGTGGTTATGGATCCCGGGTCAAGCCCGGGACGACGGGGGATAGGGTCTTCTACGGCACGACGCTCGGCGTTTGCGGAACGGCCTGCGTAGCCGGCGCCTTTTCCTTGCGCGACTTGCGCCAATTCTCGAAGCCCTGCACCACAACGAAGAACGCGGGCACGAACAGCACGGCAAGGCAGGTCGAGGCGATCATGCCGGAGAACACGGTGATGCCGATCGACTTCCGCGCATTGGCTCCGGCGCCGGTCGCGAGCACCAGCGGCACCACACCGAGGATGAAGGCAAAGGACGTCATCAGGATCGGGCGGAACCTGGCGCGTGCCGCCGCGATCGCCGATTCGATCAGCGGCTCGCGGCCTCGCACGTGATGCTCGAGCGCGACCTCGACGATCAGGATCGCATTCTTCGCCGACAGTGCGATCAACAAGATGATGCCGATCTGGGTGTAGAGGTTGTTGTCGATCCGCAAGGCTGACAAGACCAGCATCGGGCCGAGCAACGACAGCGGCACAGCGAGTATCACCGAGATCGGCGCATACCAGCTCTCATACTGACCGGCCAGCACCAGGTAGACCAGCAGTAAGGCAAGGCCGAATGCATAGTAGATCTGGTTGCTGACTGCCTTCTCCTGATACGACATCGCCGTCCACTCAAAGCCCGTACCCGGCGGCAGCGTCTTTGCGGCGATCTGCTCCATCAACGCCATTGAGTGTCCCGAGCTGTAGCCCTGCGCCGGCAGGCCGATGATGGAGGCGGACGGATAGAGATTATAGAGGCTGATCAGCGACGGCCCGACCGACGGCGTGATCGTGGCGACGGTGCCAAGCGGGACCATTTCGCCCTGGCTGTTGCGCACCATCAGGTTCTGGATGTCGCGCAGGTTCAGGCGGAATTTCGAATCCGCCTGCACATAGACCTGGAAGGTGCGGCCGAATTTGTTGAACTGGTTGACGTAGCTCGCGCCGAGATAGCTCGACAGCGTCGAGAAGATCTGATCGGTCGTGACGTTCAGCGTCTGGGTCTTGGTCCGGTCGACCTCGACGTCGTATTGCGGCACCATGGAGCGGAAGGACGAGCTGACCCGCTGCAGCGCGCTTTGCGTCTGCGCATTGGCGACGACCGCGCCGGTGATCGCCTGCAGCTTCGCGTAATCGGCATTGCCGTCGCGGAGTTCGACCTGCATCGCGAAGCCGGCGGCATTGCCGATGCCCTGGATCGGCGGCGGCGGAATCACCAGGATGCGCGCCTCCTCGATCTCGGCCAGCTTGTCGTTCAGCCCGAACACCAGAGAGCGCAGATCCTCGCCGGGCCCGCGCTGGCTCCAATCCTTCAGGATCAAATAAGCGACGCCGGCATTCGTCAGGCTCGAACTGTTGTCGAGCGCGGAGATGCCGGCGATGGAGACCACCTGCTGCACGCCGGGCGACTTGCCGGCCATGTCGCTGACCCTTTCGAGGACACGTTGTGTCCGATCCAACGCAGCGCCGTCGGGCAATTGCACTGCAGCCAGCAGATAGCCCTGGTCCTCGATCGGGATGAAGCCGGTCGGCACCCGCGACAGGCCGTAGCCGGCAAGACCGATCAGGATCAGCGCAGCCAGGACCGAAACATTGCTGTGCCTGACCAGCCCGCCGATCAGCCGCGCATAGCCGCGCTCCAGCCGCTCATAGAGGGCATTGAAGCCGCGGTAGAAGACATTGCGCTGCTCCAGCGGCACCGGCCGGCGCAGCCACAGCGCACACTGCGTCGGCTTCAGGGTCGCGGCATTGATGGCGCTGATCAGCGCAGTCGCGGCAATCACCAGCGCGAACTGCGCGTACATGCGCCCGGTGAGGCCCGGCAGGAACGCCGCCGGCAGGAACACCGAGATCAGCACCAGCGTGATGCCGACGATCGGCGCGAACAATTCATCCATCGCCTTGATCGCCGCATCGTGGCCGGACAGGCCGCGCTCGATATTGTGCGCGGCGCCCTCAACCACGACGATGGCGTCGTCGACCACGATGCCGATCGCCAGCACGATCGCAAACAGGGTCGAGAGGTTGATGGAAAAGCCGAGCGCCGCCATCGCCGCGAACGCGCCGATGATGGTCACCGGCACGGTGGTCGCCGGCACCAGCATCGCGCGCCAGTCCTGCAGGAAGACGAGGATCACGATCAGCACCAAGAGGCCGGCCTCGATCAGCGTCTTGTAGACCTCGTTGATCGAGGCCTGGACGAAGATGGTGGTGTCGAACGGCGTGTCGTATTTGATGTCCTGCGGGAACTGCTTGGCCAGTTCCACCATCTTCTTCTCCACCGCCTTCTCGACCTCGAGCGCGTTGGCGCCGGGCGACAGGAACACGCCGATGCCGGTGGAAGGCTTATTGTTGAGCGAGAAGATCTGGCTGTAGGTCTGGGCGCCGAGCTCGACCCAGCCGACGTCGCGGACGCGGGTGACGTCGCCGACGTTTCCGGTCTTGACGATGATGTTCTCGAACTGGCTCGTGTCATCAAGCCGGCCGGCAACGTTCAGCGTGTACTGGAACGCCTGGCCGGGCGGCGTCGGCGGCATGCCGACCTGTCCCGCCGTGACCTGCTGGCTCTGCTGCTGGATCGCCTGGATGACGTCCTGCGGCACCAGATCGCGTGCCTGCAATTGGTTCGGATCGAGCCAGACCCGCATCGAGTATTGGCCGGCGCCGAACACGGTGACGTTGCCGACCCCTGACAGCCGCGACAGCTCATCCCTGATGCTGATGGTGGCGTAGTTGGAAAGGAACAGGCTGTCATAGGTCTTGTTCGGCGAGGTCAGCGTCACGAACAGCAGGATCGAGGTCGACCGCTTCTGCACCGTGACGCCCTGGCTCTGCACCGACTGCGGCAATTGCGACAGCGCGCTCGACACCCGGTTCTGCACCAGCACCTGCGCGAAATTGAGATCGGTCCCGATCTTGAAGGTGACGGTCAGCGTATAGGTGCCGTCGGCGCCGCTGTAGGACTGCATATAGAGCATGTCCTCTACGCCATTGACCTGCTGCTCGATCGGCAGCGCGACGGTGTCGATCACGGTCTTGGCGGACGCGCCGGGATAGCGGGTCGTCACCTGCACGGTCGGCGGCACCACGTCGGGATATTGCGCGACCGGCAGGTTGAACAGCGCTACGCCGCCGATCAGGATCATCAGGATCGCGATGACGTTGGAAAGGACCGGCCGCTCGATGAAGAATTTCGAGATCATGGCCGCCCCCTCACTTCGCCGATGCGGAGGCTTCGATCTTCTGCAGTTGCGGATCGACCTTCTGGCCGGGGATCGCGCGCAACAATCCGGCGATGAGGACGCGGTCGTCCGGCTTCAGCCCGCTATCGATGACGCGCAATTCGCCTTCGAGCTGTCCGGTTTCCACCTTGCGCTGCTCGACCACGTTGTCGGCGTTGACGACCAGCACATAGCGGCCGGCCTGGTCGCTGCCGAGCGCGGTAGCAGGCACCAGCAGCGCGTCCTGCTGCTGGTCATAGGGCACGCGGACGCGGACAAAAAAGCCCGGCAACAACGTGCGGTCGGGATTGTCGAAGATGCCGCGCACCGGCAGTGTGCCGGTCGACTGGGTGAGGATCGGCGAGATGTAGTCGAGCTTGCCCTTGTGCGGATAGCCGGTCTCCGTCTGCAGGCCGACCTCGACCGGCAACTGACGCAGCTCGGCCACGGAGAGACCACGCCGCCTCGCGTCCTCGCGGATGCGCAACACGTCCTGTTCGTTGACGCTGAAATTGACCCAGATCGGATCGAGCTGGACGATGCTGGCAAGCTGCGTCGGCGAAGTCGAGCCGACGAGTTCGCCGACCGAGACGAGGTGCGCGCTGACGATACCGTCGAACGGTGCCGTCACATTGGTGTAGCCGTAATTGACCTCCGCGATCCGGGTATTGGCTTGCGCCTGCTGCAGGCTGGCCTGGGCGTTGTCGCGATTCGCCGTCGACGTATCGAGCGTCGCCTGCGAGACCGCCTGTCGCTGCACCAGGTCGATCTGGCGCTTGAAATCGGTCTCGGCCTGCTTCAGCGTCGCTTGCGCGCCCACCTCCGCCGCCTTTGCCTGCTCGAGCTTCAACTTGTAGGTCTCAGGCTCGATCGTGAACAGCGTGGTGCCTTGCTTGACGAAGGTGCCGTCCTGATAATCGATCGACTGCAGAAAACCCTGCACGCGCGCCACCAGGTCGACGCTCTTGACCGGCGCGGTAGTGCCGGTTGTCTCCAGGAAGCGCGTGATGCTGCGCTGCACTGGAATGGCGACTTCCACCTTTGGCGGCGGCGGTGGCACGAAAGTATTCTGCTCGCAGCCACTTAAGCCAACGAAGGCAGAGAGCAGAAAACCGATACGTAGCAGGGGCGTGACGGCCGGCCGCGCGCCATCGTTCGATCTGCAACAGGCCGATGGGTGCGCAAGCTTCATTTCCGTGCACCAGTTCAACTTGCCCCGCAAGAGGCGTTCATCCGGAGACGACTGTCGCGATGCATCCATAGCAACAATTGGCTTGCAGTGGAACCCGAAACAGAAAATGATACCGCGCACAAAGATTGCCGTACCAGACCTTTCAAGAGCGACCTTCTTCAAGAACGAACTTCGCAAGAATGAACTTCGGTTGAAGCGGCGGCTTCCGTCGACAACAAAGGGTTTGCTTACATGATCAAGACATTGAAACGCGCATGCGGGCGCGCCCTGCCGTTTTCCGTCGTGCTGTTTGCGACCGCAGCGCTCGCGCAGGCGCCGAGCGAGGCCCAGCGTGAGGCGATCAAGTCGCAATGCCGCAACGATTACATGGCGCATTGCTCCAGCATTCCGCCCGGCGGCGAGGCTTCGCTGCAATGTCTGCAGAAGAACATGTCGAGCTTGTCTGCAGGCTGCGCCGGTGCGGTGCGTGCAGTAGAAGCACCGGCCGCACCGAAGGCGGAGACGGCGCCGGCCCCTACCAAGACCGAGGCGCCGGCGGCGGCAACCAGCGCAGCGAAGCCGAAAGCGGCGGGCACGCAGGCCAAGCCGACCGAGGCGCAGGTTTCCGCGATCCGCAGCGCCTGCCGTTCCGACTATCAGAAGGTCTGTCCCGGCGTGCCGACCGGTGGCGCCCCAGCGCTACGATGTCTCGAGAAGAACAAGGCGAGGCTCTCGCCCGCTTGCGTTGAGGCAGTTGCGGCCGCGAGTGGTAGTGCGGCGCCAGCGGCAGGCGGCGGCTCCACTGCTGCGGCTACCGTACCGGCGGCGCCTGCGGCAGGGATCGTACTGCGGCCCTTGCGTCCGCGCGAAGAACTGCTCGTTGTGCGGTCGGCCTGCGGCGCCGACGTACGCTCGCTGTGTGGCGGCGTTGCGCCGGGAGGCGGCCGGATCGCGCAGTGCCTGGCCTCGAATGCCGCCTCGCTGTCGCCCGCCTGCAAGGAAGTGCTGGGACAGTTCGCGGCGCGGTGAGCCCGCCGCGACCGGCCCGCTCCGCGCAGCGGAACACGAGAACAAGCTGAATCAGGCTGACCGAAACTTTCCGGTGGCGCTGCGCGCGCCCTCCGGATAGTCTAGGCGCAAAATCGTAAGTACACTGTCAATCGGGAGGAATATCGTGCGTATCGCCGTGATCGGCGGAGGTCCCGGCGGCCTCTATTTCGCCTATCTCTGGAAGCGGCGGCACCCGGACGCAGTCGTCGAATTGTTCGAGCAGAACCCGGCCGGTGCGACCTGGGGGTTCGGCGTCGTGTTCTCGGACCAGGCGCTGGAATTCCTGCGCGCCGACGATCCCGATACGGTCGACGCCATCACGCCAAACATGGAAAGCTGGAAGAACATCACGCTCAACCTGCGCGGGGAGAGCGTCGAGATCGACGGCGTCGGCTTCTCCTCGATCGGCCGACTTGCGCTGCTTTCCCTGTTGCAGGAGCGCGTCCGCGCGGTCGGCGTCACCCCGCAATTCGAAAAACCGATCCAGTCGGTCGACGCGCTGCAAGGCTATGACCTGATCGTCGCCGCGGACGGGCTGAACTCGCTGGTGCGCCGGAGTTTTGAGGGCGACTTCGGGACCTCGCTGTCCTATTCGTCCAACAAGTTCGTCTGGTACGGCACCGCGAAGCGGTTCGAGACGCTATCGCAGACCTTCGTCAAGACCGAACGCGGCGCCTTCAATGCCCACCACTATCGCTATTCGCCGACCATGAGCACGTTCCTAGTCGAGTGTGACCGTGCCACCTGGCACGCCTATGGCTTCGCCAACAAGGACGCCGATCACGCCAAGGCCGTGTGCGAGGAGGTGTTTGCCGAGACGCTCGGCGGACAGCCGCTGATCTCGAACAAATCGCTGTGGCGCAACTTCCCGTGGATCTGGAACGAGCACTGGTCGTTCAAGAACATGGTGCTGATCGGCGACGCCCTGCACTCGGCGCATTTCTCGATCGGCTCCGGCACCCGCCTTGCGATCGAGGACGCGATTGCGCTGACGAAGGCGCTCGAATCCGAGGCGCATGTCTCCACCGCCCTTCACCGCTATGAAGCCGAACGCAAACCGATCGTGAAGAAGCTGGTGACCGCGGCGCGCACCAGCGCCGACTGGTACGAGAAATTCCCCGAACACATGAAGCTCGACCCGATGGATTTTGCCTTCAGTTACATCACCCGTTCGGGACGGATCGACGACGCGCGGCTGCGCACGATGTCGCCGAACTTCATGGCAGGCTACGAGGCATCGAGGAGCAAGTCGTGAACGAGATCGCCGACCAGGTACCATCGGACAGTCCAGGCGCGCGCGAGATCGGCTTTGCGCTGTCCGAGCGCTACAACGCAAGCCGCATCCTGTTCGACAATCTCGCGCAGGGCCGCGGGGATTTGACGGCGTTGACCGGCCCGGCGGGACAGCGAACCTACCGCGAACTCTGCGCCGACGCCGCGCGCTGGGGCCATGGCTTCGCTTCTCTGGGCCTGAAGCGCGGCGATCGCATCCTACTGTTCCTTGACGACACCCCCGCCTATCCGGCGGCCTTCTTCGGTGCTATCGGCGCCGGCTTCGTGCCGCTGCTCATCAACACGCTGACGCCGCCGGACCTCCTGCAGTTCTATCTTTCGGACGCGAGCGCGACGATCGCGGTTGCCGATGCCGAGTTCTGCTCGCGCTTCAGCACTGAGGCCTGCAAGGACACGCCGCTGCAAACGCTGATCGTGGTCAATGGCGCGGCCGGCGAGCATGCCGCGCCGCAGGCGCTGCTGGCCGATGAATGGCTGCCGCGTTTTTCGACCGAGCTCGCCACAGCCGACACCCACCGCAACGAGATGGCGTTCTGGATGTACTCCTCCGGCTCGACCGGCCGGCCGAAGGGCATCGTCCATCTGCACCACGACATGGCCTATAGCGAGCAGGCATTCTCCCGCAGCGTGCTGAAGCTGACGCCCGGCGACGTCTGCTTCTCGGTGCCGAAGATTTTCTTCGCCTATGGCTTCGGCAATTCCATCACTTTCCCGTTCTCGGTCGGCGCCGCCACGCTGCTCTTGCCCGGCCAGCCGAAGCCGGCATCGATCTTCGCCGCGATCGAGCAGTATCGTCCGACCGTGTTCTTCGGACTGCCGACACTCTACACCGCGCTGACCAAGGCCGACGGTGCTGACAAGGCCGATTTCTCCTCGCTGCGCATGGCGATCTCGGCCGCGGAGGTGCTCTCGGCCGACGTCTTCAACGGTTGGAAGGCACTGACCGGGCTCGAGATCATCGAAGGTCTCGGCTCGACCGAGGTGCTGCACATCTATCTCTGCAACCGCGCGGACAGGAAGAAGCTGGGCGCTGCGGGCGTACGCGTCCCCGGCTACGAGATCCTGCTGCGCGACAAGGACGGCCGCGAGGTCGCCGACAACGAAGAAGGCATTTTGTGGGTGCGCGGCGATTCGAACACGCCGCTGTACTGGAATCGTCCCGACAAGACCGCCGAGACCGTGCGCGATGGCGGCTGGATCTACACCGGCGACCGCTTCGTCCGCGACCGCGACGGCTTCCATTTCTTCCGCGGCCGCGCCGACGACCTGATCAAGATATCAGGCCAATGGGTCTATCCGCTGGAGGTCGAGCTCTGCCTCGCCGATCATCCCGACGTGCGCGAATGCGCGGTCTTCGCCGCCGAACTGCCTGATAGACGCATGACGCTGAAGGCGGTCGTGGTGATGAACGACCGCGCGTTCGGTGTGGAGGAGACGGCGAAGCGGCTGCAGGATTACGTGAAGGCAAAGCTGCTGCCGTACAAATATCCGCGCGAGATCAAGTTTATTGACGAGCTGCCGAAAACGGGAACAGGCAAGATCGACCGGCAGGCGGTGATGAAGATGTAATATCCGCTTACGCAACTGCCCAGCCTCCCCCCTTGTGGGAGAGGCCGGAGCGCATGTAGCGAAGCGGAATGAGATCCGGGTGAGGGGTCGCGGTCTATCGAGGGACAACGACTCGCGGAGGCATACCCCTCACCCGGAATCCAAGCTGCGCTTGGATTCCGACCTCTCCCACAAGGGGAGAGGTGGAGCTTGCCGCACGGACATCACGTCACATCAACATTCGTGGTTATGGGTCCCGGGTCAAGCCCGGGACGACGGCGGAGTATGTGGCGCGAGGATCATACTCCCAACCCCGTGCCGCCATAGAGCCAGGCGAGATCCTGGTAATAATCCTCGGACGTCTTCGCACCCATGATGGCGTTGCGGAAACGGGCGTGGTCGCCGGCGGGGTGATAGATGTGCTCACCGATCGCGCGCGACCAAAGCTGCACCTGCGCGGTGCGCGGGAAGCGTTGTGCTCGGTAATGCTCCAGCGCGACTGCGTGGTCGTCGTGATGCGACAGCATGTGCGACAGACACACCGCATCCTCCATCGCCTGGCATGCGCCTTGCGCGAAATATTGCAGCATCGGATGCGCGGCATCGCCGAGCAGCGCGACGCGGCCGTCGACCCAGCGCTCGTTCGGATCGCGGTCGCACAACACCCAGAGCCGCCAGTTCTTGCCGTGACGGATGATGTTTTGCGCACGCGCGTGGACGTGCCGAAAGCCCTGCATCACCTCTTCATCGCTGACCGGCTTTCCCGCGACCGGCTCCGGCGCGTCGTTGTGATAGGTGACGACGAGGTTGAATACCTTCCAGTCCGACAGCGGATAATGCACGATATGGCATTTCGGCCCGGCCCACAGCGTCGCCGCGTTCCAGCGCAGATCCTCCGGCATCTCTTCGGTCGGGATCACCGAACGGTAAGTGGTGTGGCCGGACACGCGCGGCGGCCCATCCGATGTGACCTGCTTGCGGATGTTCGACCATAAGCCATCAGCGCCGATCAGGAGCCGGCCGGTGACGCGCTCGCCATTGGCGAGCTGCGCGGTGACCGAGGCACCGTCCTGCTCGTAGCCGGTCACCTCGCTGCTGACGCGCAGCTCGATCAGTTCGTGCTCGCGGCAGGCGCGCAGGAACACGCCATGCAAATCGCCGCGATGCACCACGGCGTAGGGATTGCCGAACCTGGTTCGGAACGGCTCGCGCAGATCGACATGGGTGATCTCCTCGGCGGTGAGTGCATCCATCAGGCGGAGCTGGTCGATATAGACGGCCATGCGCCGTGCGGCCTCGCCGACGCCGAGATAGTCGAAGGCATGGAACGCATTCGGGCCAAGCTGGATACCGGCGCCGATCTCGCCGAGCGAGGCAGACTTTTCCAGCAGGATCGAGCGAATGCCCTTCTGCGCAAGCCCGAGCGCCGCGGCAAGGCCGCCGATGCCGCCACCTGCGATCAGGACCGGCAGGTCGCCCTTTGCCATTAGCCCGACTTCCCGAGATGTTCGAGGGCGTCCTCGGCGCGCAGCGGCACGCGCGAGGCCTCGTTGTTGAGATCGACGAGCTGCGCGAGCAGCGCCATCAGCGTCTTGCGGTCGGCAGGCTTGAGCGGCTGCAGCATCCGCGCCTGGGCACGGTCAACCACGGGCATGATCTCGCGCAGCAGCGAAGCGCCCTGCCGGGTGATGGTGAGCAGCTTGACGCGCTTGTCGTCGGAATCGGACTTGCGCTCGATCAGACCCTTGGTCTGCAGCCGCTCGATCACATTGCCGAGCGTGGAGCGGTCGAAGGCGATCACGGCGGACAGCCGCGTCGCATCGATGCCGGGATGGGTGTGGATTGCGATCAGCGCGGCATATTGCACCGGCGTCAGGTCGAACGCCCTGCACTCCTCGACAAAAATCGAGACAGCGATCTGCTGCATCCGCCGGAACAGATAGCCGGGCGCGGTATAGACCGCGTCCATGGTAACAAGGGTTGGCTTGTTATTATTCGGCATCGCCTTGCTTGTCCGGAGCGGCGTCGGCAAACGCCCTCATTGCCTTGGCCGCGGCTTCCGCCTTGAGCAGCCGCGGAAAAGCGCTGACATCGACGCCGAAGCGCCGCGCATTGGCAAGCTGCGGCACCAGGCAAAGGTCGGCCAGCGTCGGCATAGCGCCAAAGCAGAACGGCCCCGCTTCGCCCGCAGCCAATATCTCGCAGGCCGAAAGCCCCTCGCGGTTGGCCCAGGCCGCCCATTCCGTTACCTTTTCTTCAGGCAGGCCAAGCTGTCGCAGCCGCGCCAGCACTTTCAGGTTTTGCACCGGATGGGTGTCGCAGGCGATGGCCTGCGCGAAGGCGCGGACTTTTGCGCGCTGCAGCGAATCCGTCGGCAATAGCGGCGGTTCTGGATGGCTCTCGTCAAGCCATTCGATGATGGCGAGCGACTGGGTCAGTATCGCGCCTGCGTCGCTTTCCAATGTCGGCACCAACCCTTGCGGATTGATTGCGAGATAAGCGGGCGCGCATTGTTCGCCTTTGCGAAGATGATGCGGCAGATGCTCAACGGTGAGCCCCTTCAGGTTCAGCGCGATCCTCACCCGATACGCGGCGCTGCTGCGGAAATAGCCGTGCAGCTTCATCGGAACCTCCCTGGTGTCTTCTGATTTTCTTCAAGTTGACGCTAGCCATATTGTCAGTATGCTGTCAATCAGCGAACAAGATAGAAATGGACGGGAGGCCTGCCATGGAAGCGGTGCAGAAGACGCCGGAGCGCGAGGCGTTCTACAAGAAGATCGACGGCGAAAATCTTTCCGCGCTCTGGAACGTGATGAACGATCTGATCACGCCGGAGCCGAGGAGCGCCTGCCGGCCGCACCTGTGGAAGTTCGACCAGATCCGCGACTACATGAATGAGGCAGGCAAGCTGATCACGGCCAAGGAAGCCGAGCGTCGAGTGCTCGTGCTGGAAAACCCCGGCCTGCGCGGGCAATCGAAGATCACGACGTCGCTGTTTGCCGGCGTGCAGATGGTGGTGCCCGGCGATATCGCCCCGGCCCACCGCCACAGCCAATCGGCGCTGCGCTTCGTGCTCGAGGGCAAGGGCGCTTATACGTCCGTCGACGGTGAGCGCACCGCGATGTCGCCGGGCGATTTCGTGATCACGCCGTCGATGACCTGGCACGACCATTCCAACGAAACCAGCGAGCCGATGTTCTGGCTCGACGGGCTCGACATCCCAATGGTGCAGTTCTTCGACGCTTCCTTCGCCGAGGGCGCGAAGGAAGATCAGCAGCAGATCACAAAACCCGCCGGCGACAGCTTTGCGCGCTATGGTCACAACCTGCTGCCGGTCGACCAGAAGCGCGCGTCGAAGACGTCGCCGATCTTCAACTATCCCTACAGCTACACCCGCGAAGCGCTGGAGCAGGCCAAGGCGCGCGACGAATGGGACGCCTGTCACGGCCTGAAGCTGAAATTCTCCAATCCCGAGACCGGCGACTATGCGATGCCGACCATCGGCACTTTCATCCAGCTCCTGCCGAAGGGCTTCACGACCGCGCGCTATCGCTCAACGGATGCGACCGTATTCGCCGCGATCGAGGGCAAGGGCCGCACCAGGATCGGCGAGCAGACCTTCGAATGGGGCCCGCGCGACCTGTTCGTGGTGCCGAGCTGGCACTGGGTCACGCATGAGGCCGACGTCGATTCGGTGCTGTTCAGCTTCTCCGACCGCCCGGTGCAGCAGAAGCTCGACCTGTTCCGTGAAGACCGCGGCAATGCATAGCCGCTCTCTCCGTCATGGCCGGGCTTGACCCGGCCAGCCACGCCTTTGGCGCAACAGGAGAGCAAGAGCGTGGATGCCCGGGACAAGCCCAGGCATGACGGCTGTGGTGGAGCGGAACCACCTCTCATCGCCAGTGGAGCAACCTCGCCTCAAGCAAATTGATCAGCTTCCCCACTGCGAGCCCGAACAGCGACAGGATCACGACGCCGGCGAGCAGTTGATCGGTCTGCATCAGATTGCCGGCCTGCAGCACGAAAGCGCCGATGCCATACTGAGCGCCGATCATCTCAGCGCTCACCACCAATAGCAACGCGACCGACGCGGTGATGCGAAAACCCGCCAGGATCGAGGGCAGCGCGCCCGGCCAGATCACGCGCCGCACGATGGCATGAAACGGCACGTTGAAGCTTTGCGCCATGCGGATCAGATTGCGCGGCACCGCATCGACGCCGCTATAGACCGAGATCGCGGTGGAGAAGAACACCCCGAGCGCAATGGTCGCGATCTTGGGCTCCTCGCCGATCCCGAGCCAGAGGATCAACAATGGAAGCAGCGCGATCTTCGGAATCGGAAACAGCGCCGAGATGAAGGTGATGCCGACGCCGCGCGCCAGCGTCGACAGGCCGATCGCAAAACCGACGATGACGCCGGCCACCGTGCCGAGCAGCCAGCCGGTTCCGATCCGCATCACCGACCAGCCGAGATGTTGCCAGAGCGAGCCTGACATCGCGAGCTTGTAGGTCGCGACCGCGATCGCCGATGGCGGGGGCAGGAACAGCGGATTGACCCATCCGGCACTGCCCGCCAGTTGCCACAGTGCGATGACGAGCGCGAGCGCGATCCAGCCCGACGCGCGCCCCGTGCTCGGCGTGAAGCCGGCGCCGCGAAATTCGACCGGCCGCGATTTGGTGTCGATGTCGGACGGCGTTTCTGATGGCGCGCGCTCAAGCATGCTGCACCTCGCGCTCGGCATCGATCGCTTCCTCGCGGATCAGCGACCATAGCTCGTCCTGCAGCGCCAGCAGTTTTTCGCGCACGTTCCTGTCGCCGCGCTCGCTGCGCGTCATCGCAATGGGCACGACTTTGCGGATGCGTCCGGGCCGGCGCGACAGCACCACGATGCGGTCTGCAAGCCGCACCGCTTCCTCCAGATTATGCGTGACATAGACTGCGCCCATCGCGCCGTCGGCAAGCAGGCGGACGAAATCCTCCATCAGCAGTTCGCGCGTCTGCGAATCCAGAGCCGACAGCGGCTCGTCCATCAAAAGGATTGCCGGCTTTACGGCCAGCGCCCGCGCAATGCCGACGCGCTGGCGCATACCGCCGGAAAGCTGTTTTGGGTAGGTCCCACGAAAATCGAAAAGCCCGGTGCGGCGGAGCGCATCATCGACGATGCCGCGGCGCTCCGCAGCACTGAGTGCCGTATGCTCGAGCGGGAACGCGACGTTCTCCTCCACCGTGCACCAGGGCAGCAGCGCAAAATCCTGGAACACGAAGGTCAGCGGATTAAGGCTGTCCTTTGGCGGCGCGCCGCGCAGCTCGGCCGCGCCGCCGCTCGGCCGCAACAGGCCGCCGAGGACCGAGAGCAGCGTGCTCTTGCCGCAGCCGGAGGGGCCGACAATCGCAACCACCTCGCCCGCCCGCACCGTGAACGAGACGTCGTCGAGCACGTCGAGCGCGTCGAAGCGGTGGCTGATATGGTCGGCGATCAGGTCCATCGGCTCTTGCTTGGTTCCGCACTTCGTTCTCGCTCGTCATGCCCGGGCCTGTCCCGGGCATCCACGTCTTTCTTTTCCCCGGCCACAAAGTGCGTGGATGGCCAGGGCAAGCCCGGCCATGTCGGCGACTACGGTATCAATCCGGCTTCACATATTCCTTCGCGATGATGCTGTCCGCATCAAAACCCTTGTCGACAAAGCCCTGCTCCTGCAGCCAGGAAATCTGGTTGGCGACGTTCTTGACGTCGAGCTTGCCGTCGGGATCGATATAGGCGCAATTGCCGACCACCTGCTCAACTGGAAGATTTGTGTATTTGGCGATGATGTCGAGCAGCGGTTTTGTCTTTTCGTTGATCGGTGCTGTGCCGTTCTTCATCGCGGCCAGGATCACGTCGTGATATTCGCGGTCGGCCTTCACCAAAGCTGCAAGCAGTTTCGTCACCAGCGCCTTGTTTGAAAGCGTCTTTGGCGAAGCGAACACAGCGCCAAGCTGCCACGGCGTCTCGTCGCCGACCCAGCCGAGGAGTTTGGCGCCGTTCGTCTCCATCAGCGGGCGCGCGGTCGAGACCGGCAGCAGCGCCGCATCGACGGTTTCGCCCTTCAGCGCGGCGGCCGCGTTCGAGAGCGATTGCAGCGGCACCACCTTCACGTCCGAAAGCTTGAAGCCATATTTGTCGGCGAGCAGGCCGAGCGAATAATGAAAGCTGGAGCCGACCTGCGTCACCGCCACGCGCTTGCCCGCAAGATCCTTCGGCGTCTTCAGCCCGGCCGCATAGGCGTTGTTTGAGGCGAAATAGCCGATCAAGGGGTACCGGGCCTTCTCGCGGCTCATGCCGCCGATCACCTTCAGCGTGCCCTTGCCGGCGAGATTGTAGAGCCCGGCGGTGAAGGCGGTGACGCCGAAATCGACATCGCCCGAAGTGGTGGCGACCGCGATCGGCTGCGCCGCGTCAAAGAATTTCAGTTCAA
Source organism: Bradyrhizobium elkanii WSM2783 (assembly GCF_000472865.1). GTDB lineage: Bacteria > Pseudomonadota > Alphaproteobacteria > Rhizobiales > Xanthobacteraceae > Bradyrhizobium > Bradyrhizobium elkanii_A. Next base: position 18,653 of record NZ_AXAP01000077.1, read on the forward strand.
CATCGAGCCCGGCCTCGCGGAAATAGCCCTTGTCCTGCGCGATGAACACCGGCGCCGAGGACGACAGCCGGAGCACGCCGATTTTGGCTTTCAACAATTCATCGGCCCGGGCGACACCGCTTGCCGTCAGCGCCAGCAGGCCCGCAAGCGCGAGCCGCACAAAACCCTTCATCCGCTTCCTCCTCACAATCCGTCAGGAACTTTCTGCTCGCGCCCGATGAAGGCGCCCTGCTGTTTCAGTTCCTGTTGCAGTCTGTCTACAGCGATGTCGCGCGGCCTGGTATTGCCGGACAGCGCGAGCGCGGCGGCCGAGCCTGCCGCTTCCCCCATCGCAAAGCAGGCGCCGGAGACGCGCGCCGCCGACTGCCCCTCATGGGTCATCGAGGCGCAGCGCCCGGCAATGAGGAGATTGTCGACGCGCTCGGGCACCAGCATGCGATAGGGCAGCTCGTTGAAGCCGCGCGATTGCGGGATCGGCGGGAACTTGAAGATGACATCGCCGGCGACATGCGCCTCGATCGGCCAGCCATTGACGCCGATGGAATCCTCGAACGACGCGCAGCCGAGCACATCCTCGCCGCTGAGCTTGTAACCACCGACCACGCGCCGCGTTTCGCGGATGCCGAGCTGCGGCGGCAGATCGACGATGTAGGAATTCTCGAAGCCCGGCACCGTGCGCAGGAATTCGAACGCCTGGATCGCCTGGCGGCGGCCGTCGATCTCGCCGCGGGTCAGGTCATCAGGCTCGAGGCCATTGACGGCCGAGCCGTCCTCGCGCGCAAGCTGGGTGAAGTTCACCCGCCATTCGATCTGAGAGCGCTGTGGCCGCACGATGGCGGCCTTGCGCGGAAACTGGTGGGTACCGGCGGCTTCCGCCTTTTCCATCAGCGCCGGGATCGTGCGCCAGGCGTCACCGGCCTTTTCGGGGTCGATGCCGTTGAGACGGAACATCATCGAGGGATAGAGCATGCTGCCCTTGCTATCGCCGACCTCGAACGGCGCGCCGGCCCAGGCGGCGAGATCGCCGTCACCTGAGCAATCGATGAAGATGCTGGCCAGCACCGCGCGGCGGCCAGCCTTAGTCTCTACCATCAGCGCGCCGATGCGCTTCTCGCCATCCATCACGACGCCGGCGCCGAGCGCATGGAAGAGGATATCGACCTTGTGGCTCATCAGGAGATCATCGGCCGCGATCTTGTAGGCCGCGGTGTCATAGGCCTGCGCCAGGATCTTGCCGAGGATCAGATGCGGCTTGTTCAGCCCGCCGAGACGGTCGATTCGATCCAGCAGGTCGGAGGCGATGCCCTGCACCACCCGATGCGCTTCGCCGTGGACATTGGCGTGCAATCCGCAAAAGTTGGTCACGCCCGCGGCGGTGCCCATGCCGCCGAGAAAGCCGTAGCGCTCGATCAGGAGCGTGCGCCGCCCCGCACGCGCTGCGGCAACCGCTGCCGCGATCCCGGCAGGCCCACCGCCGAGCACCGCGACTTCATATTCGCCATAGATCGGCACGCGCCGTGCGGGTTCGTCGATCGTCTTTGGCACGCTCGCTTCCCGAAAGTGACCCGCCATCATGACGGGCTGGAGGATTTTGTTATCGCAACAACGGGCTAGCAAAGAAAGCTCGGTCAGGAAATGGCTCGCGCGCAAAGTTGATGTTGCTCGCGTTTCACGGAACTGAGACAAGGGGCCGGTAAAGGACGGGCGACATGAAACTCCTCAGCCTCATAACCCTCGGCCTTCTGGTCGGCTTCGCCCCTCCCTCGGCAGCGGTCGAGCAATGCCGGTTCATCCAGGCGAAAGCCGAGCGGGAAGCCTGCTACGAGCGGCAGGCCGTGGCGCTGGAGGCCAAGCGCAAGCCGGAGCCGGTCTACGACAGCAAGCCGATGGAATCGCTGCAGCAGATGCGGCGGGATGACGAGGAAGTCTACAAGAGCTTGCGCAGCATCTGCCGCGGCTGCTGAGCGGCGTCGACGGTACTTCCCCCTCTCCCCATTCTTACGGGGGGAGGGTTGGGGCGGCCTCCGCAAACACCGTGACAGATGGAATCGCGGGGGCCTCCCGGTTGGAGAACAAATATCGCTAGGCGGAAAATGCCGGAACCAGGTCTGCCCTCGCGCAAATGAGCCTTGTGCTTTGGCGGGGAGGGAGGCAGAACAATCTGATGCACCAAGGCAAATCCGGAGCTCACATCGGTGGCTGACAATCGGCCTGCGGCCTCGATCGAGGCCGTCGAAAGCGGCCTCGCCGCGCAAGGCTATATCGCGAGCCGGCAGATCGCGACTGCGGTTTATCTTTCGCGAGAGATCGAGAAACCGATCCTGGTCGAAGGCCCCGCGGGCGTCGGCAAGACCGAGCTGGCGAAGGCGATCGCCGCCTGGCGCGGCATGAAGATGATCCGCCTGCAATGCTACGAGGGCCTCGATGAGGCCAAGGCGCTGTATGAGTGGAAATACGCCAAACAGCTCCTCTACACCCAGATCTTGAAGGACAAGCTCGGCGAGGTGCTGGGCGGCGCGCAGACGCTGCATCAGGCGCTGGACCAGCTCCACACCTTCGGCGACGTGTTCTTCTCCAAGGAATTCGTCGAGCCGCGGCCGCTGCTGCAGGCGCTGGAGCAGCCGGCGGGCTGCGTGCTCCTGATCGACGAGATCGACAAGTCGGACGCCGAGTTCGAGTCGCTGCTGCTTGAAATCCTCAGCGATTTCCAGGTCACCATTCCCGAGCTCGGCACGGTTTCGGCGATCGCGCCGCCGACCGTGATCCTGACCTCCAACAGCGAACGCGATCTCGGCGACGCCCTAAAGCGGCGCTGCCTGCATCTGCATATCGGTTTCCCCGAACAGAAGCTGGAGGAACGCATCGTCGAGAGCCGCGTGCCCGGCATCTCGCAGGCGCTGCGCCGGCAGATGGTCGGCTTTATTCATGAAATCCGCACCCTCGACCTGAAGAAGCTGCCGTCGGTCAGCGAGACCATCGACTGGGCGCGCGTGCTGGTGCTGCTGCAGGCGACCGAGCTCGACCACGAGATCGTCAAGGACACGCTGAACGTCCTGCTCAAATACGAGGCCGACATCGAGGCCGCGCAGCCGCAACTCACCACCTTCATCGCCAAGGCGTCGCGGCAGGGCGTGTTCGGGTAGACGCCATGCGCGAGAACCTGCATCGGTTCCTTCGTGCCGCGCGCGGAGCCGGGGTCCGGGTCTCGCCTGCCGAAAGCATCGATGCGATGCGCGCGGTCTCAAAGGTCGGCTTTGAGGATCGCGGCGTCCTGCGCGACACTTTCCTGCTGACGCTTGCGAAGTCGCAGGACGAGAAGCGCGCGCTCGGCGAATGCTTTGATCTGTTCTTCAGCCAGCCCGAGCCGGCGCAGGACACGAAGCCGGACGAGAGCAAGTCGGACGATACGGATTCCAGCGCGGGCTCCGACTCTTCGAACGACGCAAGCAGCGGCGATCAGGCCCAGAATCTTGGCCCCCTCGCGCAGATGCTGCTGTCGCAGGACCGTAATGCGATAGCGGCGGCGATCGCCAACGCCTCCGGCGCGGCCTCGCTCTCAAACATCAGATACTTCACCCAGCGCGGCATCTTCTCGGGCCGCATCCTGGACGCCATGGGCATCCAGCGCCTGCGCGACGATCTCGACAACCTGACCGCGACCAATCCGGCATTGGCCGAGCGGCTGCAGGCGGCAGTCGACGGATTGCGCGGCACCGTTCGTGACACGGTCTCGCAGGCGCTTCTGCTCTACGGCCGCGAGGAGACAGAGAACCTGCGCAACGAGATCCTGCGCAATGCGCCGCTCGCCCGGATCGAGCCGCGCCAGGTCGAGCAGATGCGCGCGCTGATCCGCCAGATCGCCCGCCGCCTGCGCGAACGCTACTCCAAGCCGCGCAAGCGCCAGCGCCGTGGCCATCTCGACGTGCGCCGCACGCTGCGGCGAAACGCGGCCTGGGGCGGCGTGCCCTTCCTGACCGCCTGGAAGCGCAAGCACCGCGACCGGCCGAAGATCGTCGCGCTCTGCGACGTCTCCGGCTCGGTCGCGCGCGTGTCCGATTTCTTCCTGCTGTTGATCCACTCGCTGCACGAAGTGGTCGACGATGTCCGCTCCTTTGCCTTCTCCGGCCATCTGATCGAGGTGAGCGACATATTGGAGGACAAATCGCCTGAGGCGGCGATGGCCGAGATCATGTCGAAGGTCGGCTTCGGCTCTTCCGACTATGGCAATTCGCTGGCCGATTTCGAGAAGGGCTGGATGGACACGATCACGCCGCAGACCACCGTGATTGTGCTCGGCGATGCCCGCAGCAACAACCTCGACCCGCGCGCCGACATCTTGCGTCGCATCGCCGAGCGATCGAAACGCCTGGTCTGGCTCAACCCCGAGGGACGCATGACCTGGGGCTTCGGCGATTCCGAGATGCCGCGTTACGCCACCTTCTGCAGCGTGGTGCGCCAATGTGCCACCGCCCAGCAGCTCGAACGCGCGGTGTCCGATATCGTGGCGACGTATCAGTAGATCGCGCCTTGTAGCCCGGATGGAGCGAAGCGCAATCCGGGGTTCTTTGGCGGCCGGCACGAGCGGTCCCGGATTACGCTACGCTCCATCCGGGCTACGGGTCGGCGTCAAGAATTGCGCGGCGCCGGCGCAGCAAGCTCCCGCCTCTCCCCTTGTGGGAGAGGCTGCATTTCGCGCGCAAGCGGGAAATGCGGGTGAGGGGTCTGCCTCCGCGAGCTCAGTGCGCGGAGAGAGACCCCTCACCCGCATCGCATTCCGCTTCGCTGCATGCGAAGCGGCCTCTCCCACAAGGGGAGAAAACGGACTCCATAGCGGTCCACCAGGCTCCATGCACCTCTTCTAAATTATTGCAATTGCTAGCGTTACGTCTACTGGACTACAATCGGCTCCATGCCCATTTACCCCCATATTGAGGACACTTTGGGGGACACTCGAGGGAAGTCATGGCTCGCCGAACGCGTTCTGCCTTTCTCGAAAATCGCACCCAGCGTTTGAAGCTGGTGCCGCGCAAGAAGCCCTATGCCGCGCTAATCGCGCCCGGCATCCATCTCTGCTTTCGTCGTAACGCAGGCCCTGGCACCTGGTCTGTGAAGTGCAATGGCTGGCTGAAGCGCTTTGCTCTCGCCGACGACCACGAGGATGCCAACAACGACACAGTCATGTCGTACTGGCAGGCACTCGAGCGGGCCAAGAAGTTGGCGCGTGCCGGCGAAGGCGACAGCGAGCAACCGATCAGTGTCAGTGATGCCGTCGACGCATATGAAACCGATCTCGCGACGCGCGGCGGCAGCCAATACAACGCGACCGCCGTTCGCCGTCACCTGCCCGCTGCGTTGGGCAGCAAGGCCGTCGCGCTGTTGACCGAACGCGAACTGAGGGATTGGCGAGCCGGTCTGATCAAGAAGGGTCTGAAGTTCTCCAGCGCCGATCGTATTGCTCGCTCGTTCAAGGCGGCCCTGGCCCTCGCTGCCCGCAATGACCAGCGTATTGTGAACGCAGCCGCATGGAAGAACGGCCTCAGGAAGCTGCCCGATAGCGAGGTCGCGCGCAATGTCATCCTGCCGGATCACACGGTGGCTGCTCTGGTCAGTGGGTCATACGACGAAGACCATGACTACGGTGTCCTCATCGACGTTTTGGCCGAGACCGGCGCGCGTGAAAGTCAGGTGCTTCGGCTGAGGGTTGAGGATCTACAGGACCAAAACGCGATCGCTCCTCGGCTGATGATGCCGAGCAGCCGGAAGGGTAAGAACCGGAAGGTTGAATATCGTCCGTTGCCGATCTCGCGCCGCTTGGCGAAGCTGCTACGCCAGCGTGCGCAAGCTCGGTCCGCGCATGATCGATTGATCGATCGAATTCCGAAAGTGTCGGGTCGATTTCGTCCAGTTACGAAGCGTCTTGGTCTTGGCGCGGACGTTACGCCATATGCGCTCCGCCATAGCTCCATTGTTCGGCAGTTAGTGAAAGGTGTGCCGGTGCGCATTGTCGCCGCCCATCACGACACGAGCGTTGGCATGATTGAAAAGAATTATAGCCGTCATATCATCGGCGATCCAAGCGAGGTGCTCACGCGCGCGACGCTGCTTGAATTCGGCGCACTACCAAGCGAGGCGACGAACGTGATTTCCGTGGCACGATAGACAATCAATCAGCGCATCACCCCAGGGAAGGAAATCAGCCGAACGGTTGATCGTCGATTGCAGTTGACACGGCAGGTGCGTGCTCCCGCCCCGATCGCGCATCGCAGCAGAGGATCATCTGAGTTATGCCTGATGTCGTCGACATCAAAAAATTAACGGGCCAGAAATCAATGAGTTGCGTCGAAAATGCGTAATCATTCGCGAGCGCAGTTTTTTATGCAAATGTCGGTTGCTCGACGTCTTCGTTTCGATGAGCTAAGCATACGATCAGGTTGATCGAGCGGTTTCTCGCACCATCCCGCGCCGATAGGTACCAGCCCCGATAGCGACGAGCGTCCATTCCTCGGACCAGTGTCTACAACGGCCAGCGTCTAAAGGGCCCGCGTAAAGCGAGCATCAACCTCGCTCCCCTGCTTCGGAGCAGAATGGCAAGGCAAGGCGAGACGTGGTTCGCCACGAAGAGCCAATCAGGTTTTGGGACCGCCGGTTGTACCGGCGGTCCTTTTCGTTCCGACCTCAGGATCTTTGAGTGGCCGAGATGGTAGCGATGGTGCAGCACTCTCAACGAACGTAGCCAAACCCGAGGATTTGGAACAATGGCCAAGGATCAAACGACGACCATTGGCAGTTGGCGTGTGAATACGTCGCCAGTTGAGGACGTTGCTAAAACTGCGTTGCATCTAACGCGTATATCACAGGTCCAGGTGCTTGAAGCCTTTAGGAGGTCCGCGGAAGCCATGCCGCGGGGCGTAACTGGCCTGCGCAGGAATGCAACCGACCTTCTCACTACGACCAGCCTCGGCCGGCGAACCCAAGAAGGTTGGCAGGTCAGGCGCATCATTGACCTGCTGCCGGAAGCATTTCCGCCGGATGGGCGTGTGCCGAGCAACTTCTCCCTCAAAGTAGTACAGGCCCGTCTGAAGCCTGCATTTGAGAAAAGGGGCTTGAAGGAGCCGTCGACGGACAGCATTTCGCGCGCGCTCGGCCGTCGGGATCGCCGCGGCTGACACACGCAAATACGCATGCGTGTTTGCGTGCTGGCCTAGAGGTGCACGGCGCTCCATCGTCCTCCTTATCGCTTCTCAAGCAACGGAGGACATTATGGCAGTCATCGCCATTGACCGGGCTGGACGGGTGCCGCGCGGGGCTTATACGATCCCGGAATTCTGCGAGGCCCATCGCATCTCTCAGTCCATGTATTTCAAGCTCCGCAGCGCCGGTCTCGGCCCGCGCGAGATGCGCGCATTGCGCAAGGTCACCATCAGCATCGAAGCCGCGGAGGAGTGGCGTCGGGCGCGCGAGACTGCGGCGCAGGCGGGTAGCTGAGCTCGCGTCATGTCTGATGGCTTTGAAATTCTGCGAGGCAGCGAACATCTGAGCCGCGCCCAGCGGCGCCAGATGAAGAAGCTCGGGGCCCGCGTCGAGAAGATTGTAGACGCTGACCGCAGGTTCTTCCAACGCTTTCCGCATCGTCACTATCGCGTCCGTCTCGCCGGCCGCGCCGAAATCGAACACGACGCACTGCTGGCGGGCAACGGCCGCCAGCTTTTGCCGCCCGACCTCCAGCACTACGCCATCATCAAGAATGTCGCGCCCGGCGCGCGGCTGCGAATCATCGTGATCGGCGATGAGGGTTGGGACACCGACCTCCCTGAACAGGAGGCGCGCAAGCTCTATGAAGCCGCGTGTACGTCGCAACGCGACCCTGCGAAGGGGCGGTTGTGAACATGCACTCACCGGCCAAGTTCAGGACTGCGTGGCGGGACGTTCTGCAGAGTGTGCGGCCCTTGAGCCCGCGCGCCATCGCTGCTCTCGAATATGCCGCGCGGGGCTGGGAAGTCTTCCCCGCGCCGCCCGGAAAGAAGCAGTCGCACAAGTCGGAGGCTTACAGTGGAGCCAAGTGGGGCAAGACGACCGATCCCGATGAGATCCGCCGGGATTTCCGCAAGTGGCCCGACGCCAATGTCGCCATCGTCACTGGCGCGACGTCCGGCATCTTTGTCATCGAAGCTGACACTGTTGAAGGCCACGGCGTCGATGGCCTCGCGTCGATCAAGGAACTGGAAGCCAAGCACGGCGCATTTCCTGAAACCTTGATGGCGATGAGCCCGAGCGGGTCGATCCACCGCTACTACCGCCATCCCGGCCCGGGAACGAAAATCTGGAGCAGGTCCGGCGAGATCGCGCCCGGCGTCGATATCAAGGGCGATGGCGGCATGGTGATTGCCCCGCCGAGCGTCAAGCCCGGTGCGGGTCAATATCGGTGGTTGAACGATCTGCCGGTTGCTGAAGCGCCGGTTTGGTTGATTGAGGCTGCCAGCAAGCAGAAGGAAGCGAAGAGGTCGTCATCACGCGCCGGGGCAGGTGAAGGGGCGCCGCCTGACAACAATTTCGAGCGCCGCGATCAGCTCAAGGCGAACGCCGACCTCGACGAGATCGAAGCGGCATTGATGGCGATCCCGAACGATGCCAGCGTGAACTGGGAGGAGTGGAACAGGATCGGCATGGCTGTGTTCGTCGCGACCGGCGGCTCGGCCGCGGGCTTGGCGATGTTCGACAGATGGTCGCAGAAGTATCCCAGCTATAACGCCGATGACACCGACGCAAAATGGAATGCGCTCGAAAATTGCCCTCCCACCGAGATCGGTGTCGGCACCATCTTCTATCTCGCAGATCAGGCATCGCCGACCTGGCGGGCCGACTTCCGGCTGTCGACGACCGCTCCTGAGGCCATTCGGGTGGATCTCCCCGCTGACTTCGACGCGATCGAAGCGGCGATTGAACTGTTCGACGCGGCGCGTCCGTTGCGCGGATCGCTCGCCGAAAAATATTTGACCAGCCTTGGCCTCACGGTGCCGGATACCGCGCGCGAGGTCCTGGGCTTCCACCCCTCTTGCCGGTTTGGCGACTCCACTCTGCCTTGTCTTGTCGCTTATGTGCAGGACTGTCTCACGAACGAACCGACGGCCGCGCATCTCACTGCACTCAGCCCTGACGCCACGCCGATCGACCGCAGGATCGTCGGCTCCATCGATTCCTATAGCTCGATCAAGCTCGGTGGCGAGCCGGATGCGTCAGGCGAACTGACGATCGCTTCGAGTATCGAAGCCGCGTTGTCCGCGATGATGTTCGGCTTTACGCCGGTGTGGTCGGTGCCCTCGGTCGATGGCATCGCCAGCTTCCCGAAGCCAGCTTATCACAACATCAAGCGGCTGACGGTGATCCTCAACGGCGATGACGATGTCGAAGCCGTCGAGAAATGCAAGGCTAGGTGGGGCAGTCTGGTCCGCATTGCGCTGCCGACATCCAAGGCGGCCGATCTGTTCCCGTTCGATGCGGCGCTGCCGGTGGTGCAGCGATGAACGCGGACACGTTTGTCGTCATTGATCAGGAGGAGAGGCCCGGCGGTCCCGTGCCGGTGAACGTGGCGCGCGAGCAGATGCGCGCGGCCATCGATCTGTTCATCGAACAGGCACTGCAGTTTCATGCGACCCCGGCACCGACGCCAGGTGTGATCGACCTCAATTACGAGCCGGCGCCTCATGCTGCGTTCAGGACCACCACCGGTAGCGGGAAGTCCGAACAGATGCGGCAGGGCGCTGCGAGATTTGTGCTGGAGCAGAAGCGCCGCCGCCATCTACGGTATCGCGTCGTATTTGTGGTGCCGACGCACCGGCTCGCCGAAGAGGCCAGCAGCAAGATGCTGGCGGTGTTCGGCGCCCACGGCATTTCGTCGGCGATCTATCAGTCGCGCGAAGCCAAGGATTTGAAAACCGGTGAGCCGCTGTGCCGCAACCTTGAGGCGATCAAGGCGGCGCAGAGCATCGGCGCCGATGTGCAGAGGACCTGCTGCAAGAAGCGTAAGATCAAGTGTCGTTTCTTCGATGATTGCGCGTTTCAACGTCAGCACGAACAGGCCAACAAGGCCGATGTCGTGTTTGCCGCCCATGAGCTGATGTTCGTGACTCTCAACCGGTTCGGCAAGGACTCGTTCGGCCTGGTGATCATCGACGAAGGGTTCTCGTTGAAAGGCATCCTGCAAGACCCGCGGCAAACCCGGATGAAGATCGATGCGCTCGCGGATGATGATCTGACCACCTATCCGGTGCGCAAGCAAGGTCGAGAAATTTCAAACGAAGACACCAAACAACTGGGCCGCATTAGCAAGAAGCTGCAGGCTGCATTGATGCAGATGCCCGACGGTCGGTTGACGCGACAAGCCTTGATCGACGCGGGTGACTTGAACATCAGTTATTCCACCGCGGCCAAGCTCGAATACAAGCGCATGGTCAAGATCGAATTGCGGCCGGACACCAGCGCCGAGGAGAGATGCAGGTTGATCGAGGAGTATAAGTACATGCGACAAATCCGGCGCCGCGCCCGCATGTGGAAAGCGCTGGAAGAATTCCTGAACGGCTATGAGCCGATTGCCGGTCGGCTGATCCTTGAGACGGTGACCGAGAACGGAGTTACCACGCGCTATCTTCGCGTGCTCGGCAAAAAGGAGATTCACAAGACGTTCACGGCGCTGCCGCTGCTGCATGGCGACGCGACAATGGAGATCGAGTTGGTGCGGCATCACTTGCCGTGCATCACGATGCTGCAGGACATCAATGTGCGTGCGCCGCACGAGCGTATCACGCAGATCGTTGGTCTCGCGGTCGGCAAGAAAATTCTCGCGCTGCCGGATGAGGCAAAGCACCCGGATGCCTATGCCAAACAACAGGCTCGCCGTGACCGGTTGCGGCGGTTGGTGATCCACCTCGCGCAAGGCCGTCGCACCCTGGTGGTCTCCCAGAAGCATGTCGAAGCGGTGTTCGAAAACATTCCGAATGTCGATACCGCCCATTATGGCGCCATCGAGGGGCTGGACAAGTACGGCGATGTCGAGGTGCTGATCACCATCGGTCGGCCGATGCCGAGCCCGTCGTCCATCGCGATGTCGGGATCGGCGCTGACCGGCAGACCGGTTACGGCCGGGCAGCGGGAAAAGCAGCAGCGGCCGATCCGGTTCAAGGACGGCAGTGAGCGAACGATGCAGTGCCAGGGGTACGACAACGAAGACGCCAATCTGCTCGCCCGCGCGATTGCCGAAGGCGGCGTCTTGCAGGCGCTCGGCCGGTCGCGGGCGGTGAACCGGACGGCTCAGAATCCGGTCGAGTCCTTTGTGGTGCTCGATGACCTGACGTTGCCGATTCCTGTCGACGCGCTGGCGCATGTCGCCGATGTCGAGCCCAATGAGATCGATGAGATGATGGTGCGCGGGCTGGTCCCGGAATGGCCTGCGGATGCGGCGCGCCTGTATCCCGATCTCTTCAAGACCAGGAAGGCTGCCGAGCACAAGTATCGCCGGGATGGCCGTGTCCCGGCGGCGTTTGCCGCCGCGTCTTATAGCGGTTTGGGGGGCAATTCGGCGGCCAGCTCTTATAGCGGTTTGGGGGCCAATTCGCCTGGACTGCGCCGAGTTGCCCCCCAAAACGCTATAAATAACTCTATTTATAGCGGTTTGGGGGCCAACTCGATCTTGTGCCGCTTCAAGACCGCTGGGCGCGGGGGGCGGGCGCGCGTGCGGCGGGCGCTGCTGTCCGCTGAGGTGTTGTCGGACGCGCGAGGCCGCATCGAGGTCGCGCTGGGGGAGCTTGCCTCCTTCGAGGTCATCACCGGCGAGCAGCAATCAGAACCGAAGCGGCCTGTTTTGGTATGGGGCAAGCCGGGCAGCAATCTCGCGGCTCGCCTGGCAGCGCAAACTGCGTCTCCGTCATCTGGATCTCGTCCGCGAGCAGAGAGCTTGCAGTGGCCTTTCGGTGAGAGGCCAGCTTGGAGGGCTGCCTAGTGCCCATGAAGCCAAGCATCGGAGCGTTTCGGCCGGGACCGATGGTCGGCGGGCGAGCCTTCAACAGAAGGTTCAATGGCCTGCTCCCCGCGGCTCGATCTGCCCGCAAACCATTGAGGAATCCTGGAAGGGACCAGGACAGTCCGCCGAACCCAGCGTGAGAGTTGATGGAGAAGAGAATGCCAAGCACCAACCCGCATGTCTTGATCGAGATGACCGATGAACCCGACTGTCACTTTATTGGATCTTGGCTGATCAAGGTGGCAGAAGCTCAGGCCTTGTGGTCGGAGGCGCTGCGTGATCGCGATTTCCATAACCGGGTGAGCGACGTGTGTGCGTTTTGTGAGCCCAGTTTGGAATGCGCCGCCCTCGAAATCCTTTGTGAATTGAAGCGGCGGAATCACGTGCTGGCAACTGATCTCAAGGGGATCGAGCCGGACACTTTCAGTTTTGAGTTTGGAATGATGGTGCAACTTGGCCTTTTCACGTTCAACGGTCGGAGTTATCAGATCACCGTTCCAGAAGCTGTTGCGTTTGAGAGCGTGCAGCAGGCCGCTTTGAACCTTCTCGCGACGGCAAGAGATGTCGGAGACGGTATGGAGGCAGTGCAGGCTGAGCGCCTGCTGCATACGCTACCTGAAGCGGTGGCCGAAGCATGGCGGTCGAGGCTGATCGCGATGCGCCGTTTCAATGCCGATCCTCCTCGCGGCCGGACAGTGCAGTGACGATCATCTGTGAGGTGGAATGCTCGGGTCCTTGTTGGACCGAGGGTATATGCGGGGGGCGCCCGCGCCCAACATATGTGTAGCGACCAATACAAAATTGGGAGTTAGAAGAGATGGCAACGATAGCCCAGGCGGCCGCACACATTTGCTGCTCTCGCGCACAGTTCGATCAGTACCTTGCCGAGGGCGTGGTTACGCGGCAGCCTAGCGGTCAATATGATCTTGACCAGGTGCGCCGCGAGGTCCTGACCCACCTGCGCTCAGTCGCCGCTGGGCGGGGTGGTGCTGCCGGTAACAGGCTCACCGAGGAGCGTACGCGCCTTGTGGCTGCAAAACGTCGCCGCGAAGAACGGCAGGACGCCATCGAGGCGGGCGAAGTTGCGCAGCTCGCGCTCGTCCGGCGTGATCTTGAACGGATGTTGTTGGGCGTGCGCAATCGACTGCTGAATTTGCCCGGCGAGACCGCCTACGCCCTCGCGATGCGTCCACAAGCGGAATGCTATGAAGTTCTGGACGATGCCGTTCGCGCCGCGCTCGAAGAGATCGCCGACCCGGCCGGCGCCGCCGCACGCGCCGCAGCTGCGGGTGTCGAGAGTAAGAACGATGTAGTGAACAGGAGGGAGAAGGATGACAGCGAAGAAGAAGATGATTCCGCCGACGTGGCCTGAGGGCGAAAACCCCGCTGGCTTTCGAATCGGCCCAGACGGAGAATTGGAGTGGATGACCGAGGAAGAAGCCGACGCTCTGGTCAAGCGCGTCATCGTTGAGGCGATGGTTGAAGCGGGCTGGCGGCGCAAGAGGACGCTGCACTGACCGCCATTCCGGCGATTCCGATGAAGCTCCGGTTCAACGGACCGGCCCGCTGGAGGGCGACGACGCGCGAGGGCGATACTCATAAACCCCGCGCCGCAGATCACGATGCGCATAGGTCCGCTGTGCCCCTGATAGCGGCGCAATCGCGGACCTCGCCAGAGGTCCGGGTTGGGCCAATAACGGACTCATGCGCTGCAGCAATACATCTAATCGTTTGGCGCGGCACGACTCATTCCTTTTGGATTTGAACCGGGGCTCCGTGCCTATCGGGTGTGCCGGGAAGGATCACAAGGTAACGACGCGGGGCCTTGTCCTCGCCACGTACCAACTGGCGGATTGGTCCGACTGCATTAACGACGGCTGCGCCCGCGGGGTTGGTCATGAAGCCTTGCAGTGGCTCGAGATCGCCAGTGCCCGACGGCTCACTCGCAAGCGCAAGCAGATATGGCTTTCCTGGCTCGAGACCGGTGACCGCAGCCTCCAACACCTGCACCAATCCCTGGTCGGATAGCGAAACGCTGGTCGACGCTTTTGCCTCTGTCTTTGCGCCGGGCGGCACCAGCCACAGTTGCGCCGATTGACCAGCAATGCCGAGTGGCTGCAGGTTATTGGTTCCAAGACCTTCGGGGGCGACCATCATCCTGGTCATCGCCGCGTTGAGGTGGCCGCTCATCGCGGGTACGGCATCGGGCACGTAGACGAGGGCTTGCGGAGCTTGGCCGATCGGACTCGTCGCGATGACTTGGTTCGTCAGTGTATCGATTGCGGCTACTTTGTCCTCATTCTCAAGACCGACATAGACTCGCGTGCCGTCCCCGGACGGCCAGATGCCGTGCGGCAACTTACCGACCGGAATGGTCGCGACCTGCTCGAAATTGTCGGTGCGAAACACCTTAATCTCGTTGAGCCCGCCGATCGTGACATAGGCAAACATGCCGTTGGCATTACGCACGATATTGACGTGGTTGGTGATCGGACCGGTGTCGAGGGTTTTCAAGAGCGTGAACGGCGGTTGCGCGTCGAACACTTGGGTTTTGCCTGTGTCCTTCAGGGTGAACCAGACCTGCTTGCTGTCCGGCGTCGCGGCGATGTTGGGGCAGAACGGGCTTGCTTGCGGAACCCTGCCGACAATTCTGCGATCGGCGACAGTGATGACCACGGTCTCCGGTGTAAACGAGGAGCAGACGTAGCCATATTTGCCGTCGGGCGAGAAAATCGTCATACCCGGACCGTTGGGAACGACGATCCGCGCCTTCTCCTCGTAAGTCGTGCCGTCGAGTACGGAGACGTAGTTCTCGCCGCGGACGACAACCCACACTTGTTTGCCATCCATCGTATAGAACGGTTCGTGTGGAGAGCGCCCAACGTAAGTAATATGCTTTACGCTATTGGTCGCGGTATCGATGAAGATCACCGCATTCGAACCAATTGCGACAACCACGATAGTACGATGGTCAGGCGAAAACCCCATGCCATGTACCAACAACTGGCCCTTGTAGAGCGGACTGAGATTGGCAGGCAACGGATCGCCAAGGCGAATAGTGCCAACGAGCCTATTGTCGACGGGATCGGTGACGGAGACAGTGTTCGAGAATTGTTCAGCGGAGTAGACGCGATCTTGATGGCTGATAGGAATGTCGGGATCGGACGCGGCCGCGGGAGCCTGCCCGGCGAAGGCATGGGGGACACCGACAAGAGCTGTCGCAACCAACAGAACGGCCAGTATTGCGTTGTGTCGCATATCACGGCTCCTTTACCAAGGCTGCATTGTCAACTTTCGAGTCTTTCATCGCACTAGGCGGGATCTAATCAGGCGATGGTGCGGAGGGCGGCAAGGCTGGGCCAAGCGACAGCCGCATTGCAGTGATCTCTTGCAGCTGGGTGACGATGATTTCCTGAGCCATACGCCGAAGTGACTCATTACGACCGTAACGCAATTCAGTCTGCGCCATCTCAATGGCACCCCGATGGTGCGGCACCATCATCGCCACAAAGTCGGCGTCGACGTCGCCTGACGGCCTAATACCCATGTTGATCATCATCTTGGTCATCGCGCCGATATTCTCGGCGAGATACGGAGTCTCCGCGGCGGGCGCGGAACTAAAAGCCTTCGTGCAGATCGCCGAGATATAGTCAGCAAGCGATTGCCGGCTGGCTGGGTAGACAGTCAGACATGCTGTCGCAGTAACGACGCCGACGGCTATCGCTGCCACATGCGAGATGATTGATAAGCGAATTGCTGACCACATGAATACCTCGCTTGCGTTGGTGCGAAACCGGCCAACTGGCTTGCGCGTGATGTACCGGAATCAGACACAGGCTCGGCACTTGTCAGCGATGCTGATAGGCAACTCTGGCGGTGCCATACCGATTGTGCTCTCGCCGCTATCCTACGCCCCGCGATATGCGAGCCTAGCGAGCCTTCCAAGATCTAGAGCATGATCCGGAAAAGTGGACACCGCTTTTCCGAAAGAATCATGTTCAATTCGGAATCCAAAGCGAAGTGACGATTTATTTTAATCCCGTCGCGCACTAGGACCAAGCGCCTTCTTGGCCCAATTGCAAACGACCAAAACCGCACCACCCGTCGGACGACCGCCCCGTCGGCGCGAAAGGCTCTCCGTACCTGAGAGGCGCTTTGGATCCCGGCGGCTACATTACCGGCGGACAAGGCACTTCTCCGGCAGTGCAAGACTGTGAAGGGGCGCAAGTCGCCTTTGGGTCATTAGCGTTGTTTTGAAGGTCGGCTTGTCATTTCCGGTCTACCGTCAACTTCAGACATGTCGCTGCGCATGTGCCAACAACTGACCTTCGTTTTGATTTGCTTAGCTTACGCAAGTCCCGCGATGATCTTGTCAACGTCCGCTTCCGGGAACACCTTGACCGAAGTCGTCCGTACGTTCCCGATGGCGGCCAGCGACAAGAGAAACTTGGCCATGGCCTCATCGTCGGTGGCCTCGGTGTGGATGATGAGGTCATATGTTCCCATGGCGAGATAGCCGGCCTTGATGTCAACGCCAAACTTTTTGCCCAACTCCCTGGCGGCCGCTCGACGCTGCGGCATTTCCTTGATGGTCCGAACACCTTGCTCGGTGAAATTGCAGAGAAGCATGTACGTGGACATGGCGATTCTCCTTTGACAAAGAAGCAATGGACTTAACGGGTCCACGTCGTGGATTATGCCACACTGCCTGACCCCGCCCAACCACCAAGATCCCTCAGGGCGGCTCGAAGCGGCTAGGGGTCACGAGCGTCGTCCGCTGCGATAGACGGCGGCCTGACGATTTCCGCTGTGCCCCGTCAGCGACCAGGGCCGTATGGCGGTGCAATATGTCGCGAAGGGCCAATGGGCGACATATCAGCAAGCGAATAGCCTTTCACCTTATTGCTCCCGGACGCCCCCCTTTCTCAGCCCATCGAGTATGTCATCGATCTCCCGACGAAACTGCGGGTTGGTTGACATTGAGTAAGCGAGATCACGGTACCAATGGATCGTAAAGTCTGGTCGGAGCTTGTTCAATTCAGTCAAGCTCCGCTGTGCCTGTTCCAATTGCCCCGTGGCTCCATAAGCCGACGTCAGATCTACATAGGCGTACAAGTTCGAGTTCAGATTGACCGAGCGCCCGCATTCCTCGATGGCTTCTCCATATTGGTGCAGGTGCAAGTGTGCATGGCAGAGCCAAAAGCGCCACTGGAAAGTAAAAGGATCTCTGGGACTGAGACGGAGAGCCAACTGGACCGGCGAGAAGGCCTCGCGCGCGCGCCCGGAGACGACGAGTGCAATTGCTTTAGCAGCGTAGACAGCCGGATTATTTGGATCAATTTCGAGCGCAGCATCGTATTCAGCCAATGCCTCCTCAGGGTGTCCAAATAGAAGAAGGGTTCCCTTGGTCCAATGAGCACTCGCGCTTGCCGAGCTTTTCGACAGAACTCTGTCGATGAGGTCGATTGCTTGCTTTTTGTCTTCAACAACGGACGCAGACCATCGGTTGTTCACACCAACCATTAAACACCGCGCTTTGCCAATCATGGCCTCTACGTTGTCCGGATCGAGGCGTAGCGCACGATCGAACAGGTCGTGTGCCTGAGCATTCTGGATCTTCGACTGCGGCTCGTAGAGCTTTGCCCAGCCGCGCATCGTGAAGTCGACGGCGTCTGGATTCGTCGACCGGTCCACTTCGCTGCGGCGGCTTTCGGCCTGGATCAGTTCAATGTTCAACGAGCGGGCGAGCCGCGCTGTGATCTGGTCCTGCAAGGCGACGAGGTTCGTACGATCGCCGTCGAAACGATCGGACCAGACGTCCCGACCGCTCGCGATATCCGTAAGTGATACGTTGACCCGGACCTGATCCCCACTGCGCCGCACCGCGCCCTGGACTGCCCAGCGGATGCGAAGGTCGTTGCCGAGCGCCCTGAAGTCGATCTGCTTGTTCTTGTATGTAAACGCCGTTCCGCGTCCGATAACGAACGCGCCGGGCATTTGCGCGAGGTCGGTCGTCAGATCGGTCGTAATGCCGTCGGCGAAATAGTCCTGCTCCGGATCGTTGTTGAGGTTTGCGAACGGCAGGATGACGAGTGACAAGCGGGGAGCAATGTCAGGCCGGGCCGTAGCCTCCCTCTGCGTCTGTTGCTTGTCCGGAAATACCTCGGTGCGGAGCGTCTTCCACACAGTCCAGTAGCCGATGAGGCCACCGGCGATCGCGCCGATAGCGGCAATCGAAGCGAGCGCCCCGCCAATCAACTGCAATCGGGCCCGGAGGCGACCCTTAAAGTTGAGAGTCGATGCCGGTTGGTCCGGTGGCGCGTTATCAGATGCCGTTTTGTTCAGCGGGTCATTATCGGACGCCGGTTTGTCCGGTAGGTCGTTGGAGACTTCCGAGTTCGTCACCATAGCCTCCCGCAGGGGCCAAACGCCCGGATAGTCAAGCCTAGCAGATTTTTGCGGCTTCGCGTTGGTCAAGGTTGCTGACTAAGTTCACGCCTCTTACAAATTGTTGCGGTGACGTTGAATAGATTTCCGGTTAGGGTCAGGAGCGGCGGTTAAGCCTAGCGCACGTCACGTCCGGTCTACCCGCGGTTGCGGACATTCGAACCAATTCGAGCGACTTCGGCTCGAGGCCCACAAGCCGACTCATGCAATGCAGCAAACAGCCCCCTCACTCGATCACCTCCTCGATATTAAGATTGCTCACCTCCGCTCCCACCATCGCTGAGCGCTGAGTGCATGGCGTAGACCGCAATTGCCGCTATGAGAGCCGTGACAAAGAGCCCAAAAAACCCAATTCCAATCGCAAGTGCGCGCATCAACGCCTGCCTCGGGACGAGATCGCCGTAACCAATCGTGAGGCCGGTAATGAAAGTGAAATAGATCGCATCCCCGAAAGACCAGCCCTCAACAAAACCAGTCAGCAAGCCCAGGGCAAGCTGAATCGCTAGAATTGCCGACAACACCGGCCACGTCACGTGAACCGCATGGCCGAGCGCCACGAAAAAGCGCCGCTGCAACGTTTTCGGTGCTGGTCGGTTCATGTCGGGGCGACCTCCGTAAACGGCGCGCTGCAGAGGCCCATTCTACTGGTCGCAATTCCTGCTTTGATCGGCTGTCTGTTGCAAGCTGACGTTCTTGCCCTTGACTTGGCAGCGTCTTTTTCTGGTTCAAGATTCTTGCTCTAATTTTTTGCCTCGATCCGCTGCAGAGCTTCAATTTTTGCTCCGCGGCAGGGAAATGCGGCGATGTCTGCGTTGGGTCTTGGCTGTGTGAAAACGTCAAGACGCTTGCGGGGATAGAAGAAGTTGTTCGTCCAAGACTCTCTTAGCGCTTAAACTCGCAAGCGCACTCAATTTTAAGAGCGAACTGAAGAATGTAATTCTCACCGCGTTTCGATCTTTCGCGTTTTTACACAGCCAGGGTCAAAATGCGAAGAGCTCAGAGTGTGCAAATCTGGCCCGCTCCGCCCCAGTAAGCGGACCTCAATGAGGGGTGTCGCCACTTCGCTGATGGGCCAGAAGCTAACGTCTCCGGCACCCAGCTCTTTTGCCTAGTAAGGAGCGCAAGTGGTTTTCGGTTTCGATGACTATCCGCTCGCCGCAAACAGATCCCACTTCCCGGGCAGTCCTTTGAGTTCGTAAGAACCGCGTTCGGCGAATTTCAACCCGGCTCCGGCNACGAGGTCGGTGACNACGCGCGAAACCAAAACTTCATCGGAGACGCATTGCGACATCACGCGCGCGGCCGCGTGNACGGCGATGCCAGCAATGTCATTGCCTCTAATNTCAATCTCCCCGGTGTGCAGGCCGGCGCGAACGGAGAGTCCGATCTGTTTCGCCGCCGAGCCAAAGGCGAGCGCGCAGCGCACCGCTCGTCCAGGACCGTCGAAGGTTGCTAGAACGCCATCGCCAGTGCT
>NZ_AXAP01000078.1 GCF_000472865.1 Bradyrhizobium elkanii WSM2783
CAGTGACGCCGGCAAGGCACAGTACCAGGCCCGCTCGATCTGCGAATGCATCCATGCCCGCTGGCGCAACTGGGACCTCAGGCAATTGACGGTGCGCGGCATCGAAAAGGTCCGAGCCGTCGTGCTCTGGTACGCCCTCACCAACAACATCCTGCAGGGACATCGCCTCGCCAACCCATAGCTGCGCCAAACCATAGCGGCGCGCAAATCCCGCCCCGCTCCACCGTCGAGGTCTTCAACATCCGCTACTTCGGATGCCGTCTACCCGAAAACCGAATTGGTTCTCAGGCTCTACGGCCGTCGTTCAACGCAGCCCTCCGCTACCTCTTCCTCGCCGCCTTCGGCTTTGGCTCGGGCTTCAGAGCCTGCGGGTCGAAGCCGATGTAGAAGATGTAGTTCTCGGCAACGTCGGCTGACGGCGCCGGAAAGGTCAGATCCTCAGCCACCAGCGTAAAGGGCTCGCTGCCGCTTTCGCCCATCGTCACTGTGGTCTGATAGGCCTTGGTCGCGATCGTCTTTTCCGAGACGCCGCCCTGCACCACGGCGACGCGCAGCGGCACCTGAACGGTCGGCGGGGCGCCGGCAGGACCGACGATGATCCGGCCCTGGATGCCGATCCGCGCCGTGATGTCGCCGCCATTGAGCGCGCATTCGCGGGCGGTGCGGGTGATCGTCGCCTGGAACCTGAGGTCGCTGCCGACCGGTTCCTTGCCGGGCGCCCCCACCGCGTAAGTCGAGGCACCGGAGCGGATCGCCACCGGCGGACAGAGGACGTCCGATTCGCTGCTCTGGCCCCCGGCGGGCGCCGGCGGCTTCTCAGCCGGCTGCTCCTCGGACTTGCCGCCGCCGAACAGGCTCTTGAAGCGATCGGTCAATGACTGTGCCGCCGCCGGCGCGGCCAGGGTGCCGCAACCAAGCGCAGTCGCCACCACAGAGGCGATCGCGGCTCTGATCACACGATGTCTTGCCATGAGAATCCCTGCCATCCCATTTCCCGCGGCGTTATAGCAGCGCAATGGCGGCGAACCCAAGGCGCTAGCAAAGGCGCGACCGAGGCGCCAGGAACCCGAGGGCTAGCCCCGGAAATCCTCATGCAACAGGCCAAACAGCAGGTGATCCTGCCAGATGCCGTTGATGCAGAGATAGCGCCGCGCCAGGCCCTCGCGGGTGAAGCCGCATTTCTCCAGCACGCGGATCGAGGGCGCGTTGGAGGGGATGCAGGCGGCCTCGATCCGGTGCAGATTGAGCTCGCCGAACAGCGAAGGCAACAGCACCCGCAGCGCCGTGGTCATGTAGCCGCGATGCGCATAGGGCTCGCCGACCCAATAGCCGATGGTGCCGGCCTGCACGATGCCGCGGCGGACATTGGCGAGCGTGATGCCGCCGACCATCACGCCGTCCACTTCGCGGAAGATGATGAAGGGATAGGAGCGGTCGGCGGCGATATCCTCGGCGTAGCGGCGCAGGCGGCGGCGGAAGCCGGAACGGGTCAAATCATCGGACGGCCAGATCGGCTCCCAAGGCGTGAGATAGGCGCGGCTCGATTCGCGCAGCTGCGCCCATTGCGGAAAGTCAGCCATTTGCGGCGCGCGTAGCAGCAGGCCATGACCGCGCGGCATCAGTGCAGCCGGTCCGCTGGATGGCAAACGAAACAGGGCCATGCCCTTGAACTCCCCTGCCCGCTAGCGGGCTGCCGGTCTATCTTTTAGGGCATGATCTTTTCGGAAAACCGGTCTCCACTTTTCCGGATCATGCCCTTCCGTTTGGGCATGATCTCTTCGGAAAACCGGAGACCACTTTTCCGGATCATGCCCTAGTGCAGGAGCGTCTTCGCCTTCGACTGGGTTAATCCTTCCGCAAAAGACACCGCGGTGTCCAGACCTCTACCGCTGCCGAGCGCCACCACCGCCGGCCGGCTGCGCGCGAGCAGCGCACGGGCGGCATTGCGGGTCGATTCGACACTCACCGAATCGATCCGGCTGACCAGTTCGTCCACCGTCAGCGGCCTGCCATAGGCTAGCACATGGCGTGCCAACTGCTCGGCGCGGGAGGAACAGCTCTCCAGCGCCATCAGCAGCCCCGCCTTCATCTGCGCCTTGGCGCGCGCGATCTCGGCCTCGGTCAGAGTCTCCACGGCCTCGTTCATCACGTCCACGATCACCTCCATCATTTCCGGCGCATCCGACGGGTCGGTGCCGGTGTAGAGGCCGAAGAAGCCGGTGTCGCTATAGGGGGCATGGAAGGTGTAGATCGAGTAGCACAGTCCTCGCTTCTCCCGCACCTCCTGGAACAGCCGCGACGACATCCCGCCGCCGAGCGTGTTGGTGAACACCTGCAGCGAGAACAGCGACAGGTCGGTCTGCGGCACGCCTTCCAGCGCCAGCGTCAGATGCGCCTGTTCGAGGTCGCGGTGCACGACGCGGGAACCGCCCTTGCCGAACATCGCCGCCAGCGGCTTCGGCGCGGGCGCCGCGTCGAAATTTGCGAACTTCTGCATTGCCTCTTCGACGATCCGCTTGTGGTCCACCGCGCCGGCGGCGGAGATCACCATATCGGGCCCGCGGTAATGCGTTGCGAGGTAGCCGCGCAGCATGTCGCGGTCGAACCCCTTCAGCGTCTTGGCGGTGCCGAGCAGGGAGCGGCCCATCGGCTGGTCGGGGTAGCAGAGCTCGTTCAGGTGCTCGAACACGACGTCGTCGGGCGTATCCTGCGCCGCACCGATCTCCTGCACGATGACGCTCTTCTCGCGCTCGAGCTCATCCGGCACGAAAGAGGGATTGGCGAGGATGTCGGCGAGCACGTCGAGCGCCAGCGGCACGTCCGCCTTCATCACGCGCGCGTAATAGGCCGTCGTCTCGGTCGAGGTGCCGGCGTTGAGATCGCCGCCCACGGCCTCGATCTCCTCGACGATCTCGCGGGAGGAGCGGCGCGTCGTGCCCTTGAACGCCATGTGTTCGAGCAGGTGGGAGATCCCGTGCTCGTTCGGCTTCTCGTCGCGTCCGCCGACGCCGGCCCACACGCCGAGCGCGGCCGTCTCCAGATGCGGCATGGTGTCGGTGACCACGGTCAATCCGGACGGCAGCTTGGTGATCTCAACGCTCATCCGGTTACTCCCTGCTTGGCGGCGCGGCTCACCGACAATACGAACTTTTCGACTTCCGCCTGATCGCTTTTCATCACCTTGAGGTGTTCGGGTTTGGTCATCAATCCGTCGAGCCAGGCCGGCAATTGCGGTCGCACTCCGCAGGCGGCCTCGACCGCATCGGGGAACTTGGCCGCATGCGCGGTCGACAGCACGATATTTGGAATCCTCGAATCGGCGCTATCGCGGTCGGCAACCGCCAGCGCCACCGCGGTGTGGGGATCGACCAGATCCCCGGCCTCGCGCCAGGCGGCACGGATCGCGGCCGCAGTCTCGGTCTCGTCCGCCTTGCCTGCGTCGAACTCCTCGCGGATCGCAGCCAACATCGCAGCCGGCAACACGAAGCGGCCGGACTGCTTCAGCGAATCCATCAGCCGCCGCACACTGTCAGCGTCGCGTCGGCTTGCCTCGAACAACAGCCGCTCGAAATTCGAGGACACCTGGATGTCCATCGACGGCGAGGTCGTGGCGTGAACCTCGCGGACCTCGTAGATGCCCGTCTTCAGCGTGCGCGGCAGGATGTCGTTGACGTTGGCCGCGATCCGCAAGGATCGGATCGGCAAGCCCATGCGCTTGGCGACATAGCCCGCAAAGATGTCGCCGAAATTCCCGGTCGGCACCGTGAAGTCCACCGTCCGCTCCGGCGCGCCGAGCGCGACCGCCGAGGTGAAATAGTAGACCACCTGCGCCACGACCCGTGCCCAGTTGATCGAGTTCACGCCTGACAGCGACACCGCATCGCGGAAGTCGTGATGGTTGAACAGCCCCTTCACGATCGCCTGGCAATCGTCGAAGGTGCCTTCGATCGCCAGCGCATGGATGTTGGCGGCGCCGGTCGTCGTCATCATCCGCCGCTGCACCTCGGAGATGCGCCCTTGCGGGAACAACACGACGAGGTCGACATTTTCGAGATTGGCAAAGGCCTCGACCGCGGCGCCGCCGGTATCGCCTGATGTCGCGACCACGATCGTGGTGCGCCGTGAACGTTTCGCCAGCACGTGATCCATCAGCCGCGAGATCAACTGCATCGCGACGTCCTTGAACGCCAGCGTCGGGCCGTGGAACAGCTCCAGCAGGAATTGATTCGGGCCGATCTGGTCGAGCGGCACGACGGCGGGATGGCGGAACGTCGCGTAGGCTTCGTTCGCCATGCGACCGAGATCGGGATCGGAAATCTCGCCGCCTGCGAACGGCCTGATGACGTCGACCGCGACTTCCCAATAGGGCCGTCCGAAGAAGCCGGCGATGGTTTCGCGCGACAGGACCGGCCAGCTTTCGGGCACGTACAGGCCACCGTCGCGGGCAAGCCCGGTCAGCATCACATCACAGAAACCAAGAACCGGGGCCTCTCCCCGGGTCGAAACATACCGCGTCAAACCGCCCTCCAAAGGCTCAAGCCTTTACCTTAAGCCCTTGATATCATGGAATTTATCGAGTTCTCGCTGCGCGGACCCGAAGCGCCACCATAAAGGGTTTTCGTGCCAAGGGGAAACCGCTTCTTGTGCGGCGCTGCCGCAAAGCACGGCAGGCTAGACGGAGGTGCGCCGTCAAGCGCGCTGGATGCGCTAGTCCATCGCTGGCGCGGTGCGGTTCTTTCTTTCTCGCACCTTTCTACAGGCCCGTGGTGCACGACCGGCAAGACTCGATCGCTCGCCGATCTCTGGCGCGTCGGAACTATTGCCGTTTCTTCCCGTTTATGTCCGCCATTGAGGCCAGCGCAGCAGCGATCAGCGGCGCGGCCGACGCTCCGGCACATTGGATCAGAAGCTCTAGGAATCGCCTGCACCGCCCTGCTGTTCCCGAATTGCCCCGGCAGAAGCGAATGCAAGCGATGGGAACGGTCGCGCCTTCGGGCGCGACCAGTTCCGCAGGCGGTGAGGATCAGCCCAACGCCATTTCGACGGCGATACGGATCAGGTCGGAATGGCTCTTGGCGCCCAGCTTCTGCTTCAGAAGCGAAGTGGTGTTGGCGACGGTCTTGTAGGAGATGTTGAGCGCCGCGGCGACCTCGCCGATCTTGTCGCCCCGGCCAAGCAGCCGCAGGATTTCCAGTTCGCGCGGCGACATCAGCGAGGCCGGATTGGCCTTGATGGCGGCGCCCGAAAAGGTCACGGCTTCGGCAAGGTGCGGCGATATGTAATTGTCCCCTGCCGCGACCTTGCGGACGGCTTTCACGAACACCCTGGGATCGTCGGTCTTTGAAACATAGCCCTGGGCGCCTGCTTCCACCGCGCGCACGACGAAGGCCGGATCGTCGTTCATGCTGAACATGATGATCCTGGCCTCTGGATCCTCCTTGCGGATCCGGCGCATCAACTCGAACCCGGAAACATCCGGGAGGTTGATGTCGATGACCGTAACATCAGGCTTCTTGCTGACATAGGCGCGGTGTCCCGACTTGGCGTCGGTGGCTTCCTCGATCTTCACCGAGCTGTCGGAAGCGAACAGCGACCGGCACCCGGACAACACGACCGGGTGGTCATCGACAATCAATATTCTTGTGGCCGGTTTCGGCGTATCTTGCATCACTTGCATTCTGTATCCAGAACATAGGTCCCCGGGAACCGGTGAAAAGAAAAAACCACCGGAGCGAATTAGAATTATCCAAATGTGGAAAAAATGTTCGCTCCGAACGCGGTTCTTCCTTCCGCTCGGTATCATGTTCGTGGCGGCGCTCCTGATCGGAGCGGTTTCGCTGAAGCTTTTCGTGCCGGAGCAACTGTCGGACGAGAGCGCACCGGCCGCACGTTCGGCCAGGGTGGTTGCCGACGCGCTCAACAGCGCGCTTCGGACCTCGGCCAATCCGCAAGCGACGCTGGATGCCTTTGCGCAGGCGCTCGGCACCTCCGAAGCCATCCGCTTCCATCGGGACGGTGCAAGCCACCCGCCGCCGCGGGTCGAGGTGCAAACCCCGATCGGACGGGTGCCGCGATGGTTCGTGGACCTGCTCACGATACCGGAGGTGGGCGCATCGTTCCCCGTCCGGATCGAAGGCAAGCAGGTCGGTGAGATCATTTTCTCGCCCGACCTGTCGGCCGATATTTTCGAGAAATGGATCGGCTTTGTTGCGATCACATTCTCCGTGGTTGCGCTGACGCTGCTCACCGGCGCTATCGCTTATTTCACCTCCGGCGCCGTGCTGCGTCCCCTGCAGGATCTCGGCGAAGGCCTCACCCGCATGCGCGGGGGTGATTATAAGCAGCTCATCCCCCCGTCGGGCCCGCCGGAGATCCGCCGAAGCGCCGAGGAAGCCAACGAACTTGCCCGCACGCTGAGCTTGCTGAGCCAGGACAATCGAGGTTTGCTGCGCCGGATCGTCTCGCTGCAGGATGACGAGCGGCGCGATATGGCGCGCGAACTGCACGACGAGCTCGGACCGCTGTTGTTCGGCATTCGCGCCAAAGCGGTTGCGCTGCTCGAAGCTCTCCCGCATGGCAACCTGCAACTTGCGGCCTCCGTCGACGGCATCCTGCAATCGGTCGAAGCGCTGCAGCAGGCCAACCGCCGCATCCTCGACCGGCTGCGGCCGCTCTACATCCAGGACTTGGGGCTGGAAAAAAGCATCGAGACCTTACTGCAATATGCGCGCGCGCAAGCGCCCGGGCTCAAGCTCGTCTCGCATATCGACGGCAGGCTGAATGCGATCGAGGGTCTGCTCTCGCAGACCGTCTATCGCGTGATCCAGGAGAGCATCACCAACGTGCTGCGCCATGCCCGAGCCCGCTCGGTCACCGTGGAGGCTTCGATGAAGGCTGCGGAGCTGATCGTGGAGGTATCGGACGACGGCATCGGCCTTCCCAAGGACTCCGTCTTCGGCCGCGGGTTGACCGGGATGCAGGAACGGGCCCGCGCGCTGAGCGGCACGCTCGAACTGGTGCGCGAAGACGGACGGACCATCGTGCGCTGCCTCCTGCCGGTCGGCGACAGCGCGCTTGGCTGATAGCCGCGCTCGGCGCGGCATGATCTACGCGCGACGTTGGCCGCGAAACCACAATGCGAAGACGATCAGCACCGCCACGGCCAGCGTGAACCAGGTGATGGCGTATTGCATGTGGTCGTCCTTGAGATTGACCTTCAGCGGTCCCGGCTTGGGAATGCCGCTGTCGGGCACGGGCGACTCGAGATCGATGTAGAAGGGCGCGACAGCCTTGCCGCCCTCGCCCCAGCCGAGCGCGCTCGCCATCGCGAGATGATTGCGGACGAACCACAGGCGTTTTGCCGGATTTTCCTTCGGCGTCAGCGAGCCGGCCCCCTCGGGAAAGCGGAGATAGCCGCTCAGCTTGACCGGTTCGCCCGTGATCAGCGGCGCGACCGCGCGATCCTGTTGGGCACGATCCTGCATCGTGTTCTGCACAAAGCCGGCATTGATCACGACGATCTCGCCGTCAGGCAGGCGCGCCGACAGAAACGCCCAGGTGCCGGGACCAGAAATGTCATCGCGGACCGCGGAGCCAGAACTGAATACCATCGCATCCGGCAGCTTCGCATAGGTTGCAGTGAAGGTGACGCGGCGGAATTCGTCGCTCACCGGACGTAGCGCGGCCCATTGCGAAGGCTGCGGCAGCGCTTCGGGCGCCGCCGTCAGGCGCTCGTTGAGGGCCGCGATCAGCGCATGCTTCTCGACCCGGCGCTGCAATTGCCAGATCCCGAGGCCCGTGAAGACCACAACCAGGATCAACGTGAAAATGCCGAAGCCGGCGGCGCCGCGCCGTTGCGTGGATGCTGCGGTCATTTCTGCTCGCGCTTGATCAGCCGGCCCTCCGCCGCCTTGTGGTGGAACTGGAGTGCGATCAAAAGCGATTTCATCGAACGCAGCGGCAGCAACGTGACGACGACGATGAGCGGCAGCCAGAGCACCGCATGCACCCAGAACGGCGGCTGGTACTTGACCTCCACAATCAGCGCACAGGCAACGACGATCGCGCCGGCCAGCATGATGATGAAGATCGCTGGCCCATCGCCGGCATCGATGAAGGCATAATCCAGCCCGCAACTCTCGCAGCGCGGAGCCAGCGTGAGGAAACCCGCATAGAGCTTGCCCTTGCCGCAGCGCGGACAGCGGCAGGCGATGCCGCGGAGCGCGCTCTCGGTGACCGTCGGGGGAGTGTCGGCTGGCATCAAGTCGTTCGATCTTTACTCGCGAAAGCAAAAGGGCGGCCATCTGGCCGCCCCTTGTAGCACGTCACGGCGGGTTAGTGCGCGGCGTGCGCCATGGTTTCGGCGCCGCGGCCCCACACGTAGATGCAGATGAACAGGAACAGCCAGACCACGTCGACGAAGTGCCAGTACCAGGCGGCGAACTCGAAGCCGAGGTGCTGCTTCGGCGTGAAATGGCCGGCATAGGCGCGGAATAGGCAGACCAGGAGGAAGATGGTGCCGATGATCACGTGGGCGCCATGGAAGCCGGTCGCCATGAAGAACACGGAGCCGTAGACATTGCCGCCGAACGAGAACGTCGCATGGGCGTACTCATAGGCCTGCACGCAGGTGAAGGCCGCGCCGAGCAGCACGGTGAGGATCAGGCCGTATTTGAGGCCCTGGCGATCGTTTTCCAAGAGCGCATGGTGGGCCCAGGTCACCGTGGTGCCGGAGGTGAGCAGCAAGAGCGTGTTGAGCAGCGGCAGGTGCCAGGGATCGAAGGTCTCGATGCCGTGCGGCGGCCAGGTGCCCGGCACGGCGCAGGCGCCGGCGGCGGTGCCGGCGCCGCAACCGAAGATCGCGTCGCGGGCGGCATGGACCGGATCGGCCGGGAACAGCGCGGCGTTGAAGAACGCCCAGAACCAGGCGACGAAGAACATCACCTCGGAGGCGATGAACAGGATCATGCCGTAGCGGTGATGGAGCTGCACCACGCGGGTGTGGTCGCCCTTGTACTGGGCCTCGCGGATCACATCGCCCCACCAACTCGCCATGGTGTAGAGCACGCCGATCACGCCGATGCCGAACACGATCGGCGCGCCCGTGAACATGTGATGCATCCAGCCGATGGCGCCGAAGCACATGATGAAGGCCGAGATCGAGCCGACCACCGGCCAGGGGCTCGGATCGACGAGATGGTAATCGTGATGCTTGACGTGCGCCTCAGCCATTGCAGTCTCTCCGTTCGCGTGCCGTCAGGCACGTATTCGTCTCAGAAATTCAAAGATTGCCCTTGCGCTTGTCCTGCTCGCCGGAGGCCACTGGCTTCGGGACCGGATCGCGCACGGAATAGAAAGTGTAGGACAGGGTGATCGATTTCAGGCTGTCGTTCTCGCGGTCGGCGACCAGCGCCGGATCGACATAGAACACGACAGGCATCTCGCGCTTCTCGCCGGGCGCCAGGGTCTGCTCGGTGAAGCAGAAGCAGTTGATCTTCTGGAAATAGGCCCCGACCGTCAGCGGCGCGACATTGTAAGCCGCCTGGGCCGTCGTCGCCCGCGCCGACTGGTTGGTCACCGTGTAGAAGACGGTGACGACTTCGCCGATCCTGACTTCGATCTCGTTCTGCTCGGGCTCGAACTTCCAGGGCAGGCCCGGCGCGACATTGGCATCGAAGCGAACCTCGATCTTGCGGGCGAGCGGACCCTCCGCCGGCGCGGAGGTCGCAACCTGGGTGGTGCCGTTGAAGCCGGTGGCGCGGCAGAACCAGTTGTAAAAGGGCACGGCCGCATAGGACGCGCCGACCATCAGCACGACGACGAAGCCGCAGATCGCGGCAACCACCGCGTCACGCGTCAGCGTGCGGCGGGACGCCTTTTGGCTCGTGCCGGACTGCTTGGGCGTGGTCGTCTCTTGCGCCATCTCGATCACATCTCAGATCGGCCGCACCAGGACGGCCGGACCCTTGACCAGGGTGACCGCGAAGAACAGCACGACCAGGACACCGAGCGCGAGCGCAATGGCGATCGAGCGCTGGCGGCGGCTCCTGAGCTGCGCCTCGGTAAGGACAATTCCTTCTTGCTCGCGTTTGTCATCCATTGCGTGTTCATGCGCTCCCTACCCGACCCATGATGCAACGGTGCGGAAGGCAACCTCGACCAGCAAGGTCGCGAACAGCGCGAACAGATAAAAAATGGAGAAAGCAAACAATTTGCGGCAGGCGCGATTGGCTTCCTTGCCCTCGCGGCGGCGATAGACGTCGACCGCGAGGGCGAGCATGCCCGACCCGAGCAGGAGCGAGGCGACGCCATAGACCGCATCGAAATAGCCGAGCGGCCACGGCGCGACCGCGATCGCGACAAGCACGATCGTGTAGAGCAGGATCTGCAGCCGGGTCGCGTCGGGACCGGCGACCACGGGCAGCATCGGCACGCCGGCGCGGGCGTAGTCGTCGCTGCGGAACAGCGCCAGGGCCCAGAAATGCGGCGGGGTCCAGAAGAAGATGATCAGGAACAACAGCACGGGCTCGATCGACAACGAGCCGGTTGCCGCCGCCCAGGCCACCACCGGCGGCAGCGCGCCAGCGGCGCCGCCGATCACGATGTTCTGCGCAGTCCAGCGCTTCAGCCACATCGTGTAGATCACGACATAGAAGAAGATCGTGAAGGCCAGCAGCGCGCCCGCGACCCAGTTGACGAGGATGCCGAGCGTCATCACCGAGAAGAACGCCAGCGTCAGGCCGAAGGCGGTGGCTTCTCCACTTGTGATGCGGCCGCGTGGGATCGGCCGGTTGGCAGTGCGCGTCATCAACGCGTCGATATCGCCTTCATAGGCCATGTTCAGCGCGCCGGAGGCGCCGGCGCCGACCGCGATGCAGAGGATCGAGGTGAAGGCCAGCACCGGATGGACGTGACCAGGCGCGATCATCAGGCCGACCAGCGCGGTGAAGATCACGAGCGACATCACCCGCGGCTTCAGAAGCGCGATGTAGTCGCCGACCTCGGCCTCGGAGATCCGCGGCAACTCGATGGCATTGTGATCGACAACCGACACGATGGTCTCGTTCCCTTAAAATCAAGCAGAGAGCGTGACGCGCCCCTAAGGGCGCGTCACTGTTTCCTTTACTGCACGCGCGGCAGCACTTCGAACTGGTGGAAGGGCGGCGGCGAGGACAGCGTCCATTCCAGCGTGGTGGCGCCGGCGCCCCACGGGTTGGCGGCCGCCTGCTCCTTGCGGACGAAGGCGTCGATCACGCCGTAGATGAAGATCAGCACGCCGAAGCCGGAGATGTAGGAGCCGACCGAGGAGACCAGGTTCCAGCCGGCGAACGCGTCCGGATAGTCGACATAGCGGCGCGGCATGCCCGACAGACCGAGGAAGTGCTGCGGGAAGAACACCAGGTTCACGCCGATGAAGGTGAACCAGAAGTGCAGCTTGCCGATGGTCTCGCTGTACATGTAGCCGAACATCTTCGGGAACCAGTAGTACCAGCCTGCGAAGATGCCGAACACGGCGCCCAGCGACAGCACGTAGTGGAAGTGGGCCACCACGTAGTAGGTGTCCTGCAGCACGCGGTCGACGCCGGCATTCGCCAGCACGACGCCGGTGACACCGCCGACCGTGAACAGGAAGATGAAGCCGATCGCCCAGATCATCGGCACCTTGAACTCGATCGAGCCGCCCCACATCGTGGCGATCCAGGAGAAGATCTTCACGCCAGTCGGGACCGCGATCACCATGGTGGCGGCGACGAAGTAGGCCTGCGTCGCCGACGACATACCGACCGTGTACATGTGGTGCGCCCACACCACGAAGCCGATGCCGCCGATCGCGACCATCGCGTAGGCCATGCCGAGATAGCCGAACACCGGTTTGCGCGAGAAAGTCGAGACGATCTGGCTGATCATGCCGAAGGCCGGCAGGATCAGGATGTACACTTCAGGATGGCCGAAGAACCAGAACAGGTGCTGGAACAGCACCGGGTCGCCGCCGGCATCGGGCGCGAAGAAGGCGGTGCCGAAGTTACGGTCGGTGAGCAGCATGGTGATGGCACCGGCGAGCACCGGCAGCGACAGCAAGAGCAGGAACACCGTCACCAGGATCGACCACACGAACAGCGGCATCTTGTGCAGCGTCATGCCCGGTGCGCGCATGTTGAAGATCGTGGTGATGAAGTTGATCGCGCCCAGGATCGAGGAGGCACCGGCAAGGTGCAGCGACAGGATCGCAAAGTCGACCGCCGGCCCCGGATGACCCGAGGTCGACAGCGGCGCGTACATGGTCCAGCCGGCGCCGACGCCGTTGGCGCCCGGCTCGCCCTCGACGAAGGTCGAGATCAGGAGCAGCGCGAAAGAGGCCGGCAACAGCCAGAACGAGATGTTGTTCATGCGCGGGAACGCCATGTCGGGCGCGCCGATCATCAGCGGCACGAACCAGTTGCCGAACCCGCCGATCATCGCCGGCATGACCATGAAGAAGATCATGATCAGGCCGTGCGAGGTCACGAACACGTTGTAGGTATGGGACTCGTGGAAGATCTGCACGCCCGGATACATCAGCTCGGCGCGGATCGCGATCGACATCGCAGCCCCGATGATGCCCGCAATGACCGCGAAGATAAGGTACATCGTGCCGATGTCCTTATGGTTCGTGGAGTAGAGATAGCGGCGCCATCCGGTCGGATGGCCGTGATCATCATGGGCGTGATCGTGTGTCGCTGCGCCTGTTGCCATGTCCTAGATCCTTAAGCCAATTCCCTTTTGGACCTTTGCGGTCCCATCGCCCTTATTCTTCCGATGCGCGCCCGCCCCCGGGCTTGCAGCCTTACCGCGACGCCTGACCAATCGAGGCGTATGAATTCGCCGGGCTGCTGGCAAATTTCTTCTTCGCGGCGTCCACCCAGCTCGCGAATTCCTGATCCTCCACGACCCGCACCGCGATCGGCATGAACGCATGATCCTTGCCGCACAGCTCGGAGCACTGGCCGTAATACATGCCGGTCTTGGTGGCCTTGAACCAGGTCTCGTTGAGACGGCCCGGGATCGAGTCGATCTTGATGCCGAAGGCCGGCACCGCAAACGAGTGGATAACGTCCGCGCCGGTGGTCTGGATCCGGATCACCTTGTTGACCGGCACCACCATCTCATTGTCGACGCCGAGCAGCCGCGGCTGCTTGTCCTGGGCAAGCAGCGAGTCGAACTCGAACTTGCCGTTATCCGGGTAGGCGTAGGACCAATACCACTGCTTGCCGGTGACCTTGATGGTCAGGTCCGACTTCGGCACGTCGAGCTGCAGGAACAGGAGGCGGAACGACGGCACCGCGATGCCGACCAGGATCAGCACCGGAACCAGCGTCCAGGCCACCTCGATCAGCGTGTTGTGGGTGGTCCTGGAGGGGACCGGATTCGCGCGCGCGTTGAACTTCATCACCACCATGACGAGCAGCGCCAGCACGAACAGCGTGATCACAGTGATGACCACCAGCAGGAAGTTATGAAACCAGACGATGTTCTCCATCACCGGGGAGGCCGCCTGCTGCAGGGTGACTTCCCAGGGCGCCGGCTGCCCCAATTCGGCGAATGCCGTCCCGCCGGCCGCGAGCGCCATGCCCGCTACCGCACCCCCCAGCAACCGCCGGCCGATCAGGCCCATCGACATCCTCATGCCGCTCGCGCTCCCTATGATTTATCCCCTTAGCACCCCCGCCACACGGCGTGGATGCAGCACGATCCGCCCTCACAAACGGCCTGCCGGACGCACTTTCGGAAAGTACAGGGGCCAGATCGTTAGAACGCGTCGAAATCTAGCCTCTCAAACCATAATTCGCAGGCGCTCGCAATGCAGTAGTAGGGCCCCAGGCCATGCGCGATCGGCTATTCCCGTGATGTGACATTTTCTCGATAAATCAGGCGATAGCGCCACTTCCGCGGGCAACGCCGCTTGACAGGGCGATTGCCGGATGTACCCACAGGCTGGGCGCTCCGCAGGAACCTGATTCGCGCGAAGCGTCCCCACCGCGGCGCGAGATTTGCTTGGGGATCGCCTTCAAGGCGCCGTCATTGCGGTATCAGTCGTTTTGCGTGCCGCCGGCAGCCGGGCAATGCACCCGACCTGGGCCGGGGAAACCAAGCCGGCATGGCCGGCCATCAAAGGATCGACCCGGATGGGCGCTTTGAAACATCACAGCGGACGTAGCTGGAGTGCCGCCAACTGGCTGGGCGGCCTGCTGGCGCTCGTGTTCATGTTGGGCCTGCTGCAAGCGGCCCACGCCCAGGGGGCGGTGCGCTCGGTCCATGGCGATTGGCAGATCCGCTGTGACACCCCGCCGGGCGCCCAGAGCGAGCAATGCGCGCTGATTCAGAGCGTGGTCGCCGAGGACCGTTCCAATGCCGGCCTCACCGTGATCGTGCTGAAGACCGCCGACCAGAAAAGCCGCCTGATGCGCGTGGTCGCGCCGCTCGGCGTCCTGCTTCCCTCCGGGCTCGGGTTGAAGCTCGACAACCAGGACGTCGGCCGCGCCGGGTTCGTCCGCTGCCTGCCCAACGGCTGCGTCGCCGAAGTTGTGATGGACGACAAGCTGCTCGGCCAGCTCAGGGGCGCCAAGACCGCGACGTTCATCATCTTCGAGACCCCCGAAGAGGGCATCGGCTTTCCGCTCAGCTTGAACGGGCTGGCAGAGGGGTATGACAAGTTGCCGTGAGGCGACCTCTCCCGAATTGCTGCAACAGCGCCTATCTTGAACGATGATGTCCCGGCCAAGCCAAACATGAACGGGATGTAATTGCGTTGAATTCGGAGTCGTCATGACCAGTCCCGCCACAACCTCCCTGCTCGACCGCGCCAATCTCGACCGCGATGCCGTGCGCCGCGAGCTCGCGCGCGGGCTCCAGGGGGCGGACGACGGCGAATTGTTCCTGGAATTCGGACAGACCGAGGCCCTGGTGTTCGACAATGGGCGCTTGAAGCAGGCGACCTATGACACCAGCCAGGGGTTCGGCCTGCGCGCGGTGAAGGACGACGCGGTCGGCTATGCGCATTCCTCCGACGTCTCGCTGCCGGCGCTGATTCGCGCCGCCGATGCGGTGCATGCGGTGCGCGGTGGCTATTCCGGCAGCTTCGCCGCAGCGCCCGCGCACACGAATGTGAAGCTTTACGGCGACGAGAACCCGCTGGATGCGCCCGGCTTCGAGGCCAAGGTCAAGCTGCTCGGTGAGATCGACGCCTATATCCGCGACAAGGACCCGCGGGTGCGGCAGGTTTCCGCGAGCCTGACTGCGACTTGGCAGGTGGTGGAAATCGTTCGGCCGGACGGCGAGAGCTATCGCGATATCCGGCCGCTGGTGCGGGTCAACATTTCCGTCGTTGCGGGTCAGGGCGACCGGCAGGAGAGCGGCAGCAAGGGTTACGGCGGCCGCGAGGGTTACGCCCGTTTCATCGAGACCAAAGCCTGGCGCGACGCCGCCGACGGCGCGCTGCGCGAGGCGCTGGTCAACCTGGAATCGGTGCCAGCACCGGCCGGCGAGATGGACGTGGTGCTGGGCGCCGGCTGGCCCGGTGTGATGCTGCATGAAGCCGTCGGCCACGGGCTCGAGGGCGATTTCAACCGCAAGAAGACTTCGGCCTTCGCGGGCCTGATGGGCCAGCAGGTCGCCGCCAAGGGCGTCACCGTGGTCGACGACGGCACCATGGCCTCGCGCCGCGGCTCGCTCTCGATCGACGACGAGGGCACGCCGACCAACCGCACCGTGCTGATCGAGGACGGCGTCCTGGTCGGCTACATGCAGGACCGCCAGAACGCGCGGCTCATGAACATGAAGCCGACCGGCAATGGCCGGCGACAGAGCTATGCCCACGTGCCGATGCCGCGCATGACCAATACCTACATGCTGGCTGGCAACAGCGATCCCGCGGAGATCCTCGCCTCGGTGAAGAACGGCATTTATGCCGCCAATTTCGGCGGCGGTCAGGTCGACATCACCTCGGGCAAATATGTGTTCCAGTGCACCGAGGCCTACAAGATCGAGAACGGCAAGCTGGGAGCGCCGCTGAAGGGCGCGATGCTGATCGGCAACGGCCCGACCGACCTCAATCGCATCACCATGATCGGCAACGATCTCGCGCTCGACACCGGCATCGGCACTTGCGGCAAGAACGGCCAGGGCGTGCCCGTGGGGGTCGGCCAGCCGACGCTGCGCATGGAGCGGATCACCGTAGGAGGAACCGGCTAGTGAGCAACAACGAAGTGGCGGTCAGCAAGCCGACAAGCTGGCGTTCGCAAGCAGCGCAACTCGCGGCGATCGTCGCTGTCGTGTTCCTCGCCAAGGGCGCGATCGCCGAGCCGTTCTACGTGCCGTCAGGCTCGATGGAGCCGACGCTTCTGATCGGCGATGCGCTGGTCGCGTCGAAATACCCTTACGGTTACGGGACAGCCTCGCTGCCGATCCAGATCACGCTGCCGGAGTCGAGCGGCCGGCTGTTCGGCGAGCCGCCGCAGCGCGGCGACGTCGTGGTGTTCCGCTGGCCCGGCGACCGCTCTCAGGCCTGGGTCAAGCGCGTGGTCGGCCTGCCCGGCGACCGCATCCAGGTGCGGCAGGGCCAGCTCTTCATCAACGACCATCCCGCGACGTTGAAGCCCGACGGCATCGGCGAAGCCGAGGACGACCGCGGCCACACCGAGACCGCCTATCGCTATATCGAGACGCTGCCGAACGGCGTCAGCCACGCGATCTTCAAGATGCGCGACAATGGCCGCCTCGACAACACGCCTGAGGTCACCGTACCGCCGGGAGAACTGTTCGTGCTTGGCGACAACAGGGACAATTCCGCCGACAGCCGTGTCTCCGTGCGCGACGGCGGCGTCGGACTGCTGCCGGTCAACAACCTGATCGGCCGCGCCGACGCGGTGGTCGGCTCATGGGACATGGGCATGCGCAGCCAGCCGGTCTGGACCTGGCCGTCAGGCTTTCGGTTCGCGCGGTTCTTTACCTCGGTGCATTAAGTGTAGGGCAGACGAAGCGAAGCGTGCCCACCATCACGAGTGCTGGTGGCGGGCACACTTCGCTTTGCCTGCCGTACGGAGCCTCATGACCCGGGACGAATTCCTCGCAGCGGCGCTGCGCAATCCCGCCAATGCCGCCATCGCCGATGAGCTGCTGCGGCTGGCACTGCCCGACGCGTGGCTCGTGGCGGGCTGCCTGGCACAGACGGTCTGGAACGTCAGGACGCATCGTGCGGCCGATTACGGCATCAGCGACTACGACATTTTCTATTTCGATCGCGATACATCCTGGCAAGCCGAGGACCGGATCATCAAACGTGTGCATGATGCGGTTCGGCACCTCGGCGTCGCCGTCGAAGTGCGCAACCAGGCGCGCGTCCATCTCTGGTATCCCGAAAAGCACGGCCTGCCCTACCCGCCATTGACACGCTCGACCGATGGCATCGACCGGTTTCTTACCAAGAACACCCAGATCGGAATCCGCCGCACGGCGGAAGGCTATGAGGTCTATGCGCCCCACGGATTCGATGACGTCGCCAACATGATCGTGCGGCCGAACCCGGGAGCGAATTTTTCGGCGGCGAATTACGAGAAGAAGGCGGCGAGGTGGAAGGCGCTGTGGCCGGAGATCAGGGTATTGCCGGCGGACCACTGACAAGAATTACCGCACCACGCCCGAGGTGAATCCGGCCTTGCGTCGCGGCGGCTTGATGTCCTTTTTCAGGAAGCAGTGCGGCTCGCGGCCGGCATAGCCGGGGCGCGCAAAGGTCCAGGCGCGACACTTGTTGTCGGCGGCGCAGGCGGCCTTGCAGATCTCGTCGCCCTCGCCTGCTTTCAGGTCGAAGCTCTTGTAGTCGCCGCCGAAACGATCGATCGAGGTCTCGACCGTGCCGTTGCGCGGCTCGACGACGCCGGCGCCGCGCACGCCGGCGACGCAGCAATTATTCTGCGCGCGCTGCGGCACGCTGTTCTTGAGCCAGCACACCGCGCCGGTGGTGATGTCGGTCGGATAGTTGAAGCTCCAGGCCCGGCAGCGGCGATCGCGCTCGCACAACAGCGCGCAATCGGCCGGGTCGCCCGAGGCAACGGGCGAACTCAGGTAATCTCCGCCGGGGCGATCGAAGTTGACCTGCGCCTGCGCCGGCCGCGACGTCGCTACGGCCGCCAACAAGGCGAACGTCACCACACTCGCCCAGAAGAGGCGGCCAATTCTCATATCCAACGCTTTCGACTGTCCCCCGCGCTCACCGCGGGTGGTCATTTGAGCGCCGCCAACCTGTACGCTGGATGAACGGCTCAAAAATGCGGCAAGCTGGCACACCAGTTGCTGTGACTGCCGGCCTGCGTGTGGCGTGAGCGCCACGCAGGCAAAGAACATGCATCAAAACAAGCGGATAGGGTTAGAACGCGCATTCATCATAGGCCGGCTCGACGGAGCCGTTCCAGGCGCCGTTGAACTTGTCCAGCAGCTCTTCCGCCGGCGTCCGGCCACAATCGATGATCCGCTCCAGCGGCTCGAGATAGCGGCTCTCGTCGCGGCCGATCTGGTCGATGCGGTTACGCCGCCGCAAACCGGCATGTGACAGTTTGAGACACTCTTTAGCGATCTCGAACAGATAGCGGTCCTTGATCCGCGCCTTGAAGCCGAAGCGCGGCACGTCGTCGCGCAGCGCCTGCCGCTCCCGCGCGGTCCAGTTCCGCACCAGATCCCAGGCCGCATCCAGCGTGTCGTTGTCATAGAGCAGCCCGACCCAGAATGCCGGCAATGCCGGCAGCCGCCCCCATGGCGCGCCATCGGCGCCGCGCATTTCCAGATAGCGCTTGAGCCGCACCTCCGGAAAGATCGTCGAGAGATGATTGGCCCAGTCCGACAGGGTTGGACGCTCGCCGGGCAATGCAGGATTCTTGCCCTCGAAGAAATCGCGGAACGAGGTGCCGGAGACGTCAAGATAGTCGTCGCCGCGCTTGACGAAATACATCGGCACGTCGAGGGCATAATCGACCCAGCGCTCGAACCCCATGCCGTCCTCGAACGCCCATGGCAGCATGCCCGAGCGCG
Source organism: Bradyrhizobium elkanii WSM2783 (assembly GCF_000472865.1). Classification (GTDB taxonomy): domain Bacteria; phylum Pseudomonadota; class Alphaproteobacteria; order Rhizobiales; family Xanthobacteraceae; genus Bradyrhizobium; species Bradyrhizobium elkanii_A. The sequence goes on from NZ_AXAP01000078.1 coordinate 19,057, forward strand.
CATTGTCGGTGTCGCGCCAGATCTCGGACCGGAACGACAGGAAGCCGTTCGGCTTGCCTTCCGTGAACGGCGAGTTGGCGAACAGCGCGGTCGCGATCGGCTGCAAGGCAAGCGACACGCGCAGCTTCTTCACCATGTCCGCTTCGGAGGAGAAGTCGAGATTGGTCTGCACCGTGCAGGTGCGATACATCATGTCAATGCCGTATTTACCGACCTTCGGCATGTAGCCGGTCATGATCTTGTAGCGGCCCTTGGGCATCACCGGGATTTCTGCCCGAGACCAGGACGGCGTCATGCCGAGGCCGAGAAAGCCGATGCCAAGCGGGGTTGCGATCTCGCGCACCTGCGCCAGATGCGCCATCAATTCGCTCTGGGTCTGATGCACGGTCTCGACCGGCGCGCCCGACAATTCGAACTGGCCGCCCGGCTCGAGCGAGATCGCGCCTCCCCCGGTGACGTCGTAGAGACCGATGATGTTGCCGTTCTCCACGATCGGCTCCCAGCCAAGCAGGAGCTTCATGCCGTCGAGCAAGGCGCCGATGCCGCGCGCGCCTTCATACGGCACGGGCTGATGGCCCTGCAGCGTGAACGGCGTCTTCTCATGCTCGGTCCCGATCCGGAAATCGGCAGGATCCTTCACGCCCGCCTCGATCCACGCGACCAGTTCGTCGCGCGATTGGAGTGGCGTCATATCGATCTGGTCACGCGCCATACGAATTCCGATACTGAAGCGCTTCGATCGAATGCGCGCGGTGGCAGGGGCATCCACGAACCAGGCGGCCCGCGGATGCTGGTGGCAACAATGATATCATCGGGCAGTCACGCCGTCTCTTATCGCGGGCGACTTGGCGTCGCTGCAGGAACATCCCAGCCGGTCCAGAAGCGCGCAGAGCTTGACCGCGTCGACGTCGGACAGTTTCGACCCGACATGCTTCTCGATCGCCGCCGAATAGGCGCCCCACATCCGCTTCTGCAATTCACGTCCCGCCTCGGTAATCTCGACGAATTGGCCGCGCTTGTCGACCTTGCATTCGCGCCTCGCCGCCAGCCCCTCGTCCACCAGGCGATCGATCAGCCGCGAGGTCGAATATTGCGGCAGCAGCATCTGCCGCTCCAATTCCACCGGCCGCAACTCCCCCGACGGCGCGCGCGACAACTCGAGCAGGGCATCGTACCAGGCGAGCGGCGGAAAGCCGGCCTTCTTCAGGTCTTGCTCGACGGCGTCGAGCACCCGGCTCTGCACCCGCATCAGGCGGATCCAGGCGGCGGTCGCCTCGGTCGATGGTTTGCGTTTCATGGTCTAGTCCGTCATCGTCGGTACAAAGTCTACCGTACTGAATGCACCTGCATCAATCTTGACTGTTCATGCAGGTGCATTTAGTCGGTCCGACGCCCAAGGCCAACAACAAAAAGGCCTACAAGAATTCGAGAGGAGATCTCCGATGAAATTATACTATTCGCCCGGCGCCTGCTCGCTTTCGCCCCATATCGCGCTCCTGGAAGCCGGCCTGCCCTACGAGCTGGTCAAAGTCGATGTACGCGCCAAGAAGCTGGAAAATGGCGACGATTTCCTGAAAGTGAACCCCAAGGGCCAGGTGCCGGCACTGGCGCTCGATTCCGGCGAACTGGTCACCGAGGGGCCCGTGATCGTGCAGATCATCGCCGACCGTGCCGCGGGCAAGAACCTGGCGCCGGCCCATGGCAGCGCCGAGCGCTACAAGCTGCTCGAATGGCTCAACTTCATCACCACCGAGCTGCACAAGAATTTCAGCCCGCTGTTCGCGCCGGTCCTGTCCGATGACACCAAGGCGTTCTTCAAGGACCGCCTGATGGGCAAGTTCAAATATATCGACAGCCAGCTTGCCGGGCGCGACCACCTCCTCGGCAGCCAGTTCACCGTCGCCGACGGCTATCTGTTCACGATGCTGGCCTGGGCCGACCGGATGAAGTTCGACCTGTCGGGCCTGCCCAACCTCACCGCCTACAAGGCCCGCATCGCCGCCCGGCCCAAGGTGCAGGAAGCGCTCACCAAGGAAGGGCTGCTGAAGGCGTAAGCTGTCGTCCCGGCGAAAGCCGGGACCCATAACCCCAGGGCGTCATTGTTGCGCTTGATGGGCCCCCAGCCTGCTCAACAACGCAGTCCGGTGGTTATGGGTCCCGGGTCGCGCTTCCGCTTGCCCGGGACGACGAGTCACTCCGCCGCCTGCGCCACCGGCTTCTTCGGCGGGAAGCGGCCGTAGAAGGTCTCGCCCGTGGCCGCCATCTCGACCAGGAGCTTCGGCGGGGTGAAACGGGAGCCGTATTTGGCCTCGAATTTGTGGCAGAGCTCGACGAATTTCTTCGTCCCCATGAAGTCGATATAGGACAGCGTGCCGCCGGTGAACGGCGCGAAGCCGAAGCCCAGGATCGAGCCGACATCGGCCTCGCGCACGTCGGTGATGACGTGATCCTCGACCGTGCGCGCGGCTTCCACCGCCTGCACCACCAGGAAGCGCTGCTTCAATTCCTCGACATCGAGCGTATCCGGATCGAGGTGCTTCGGCTGCAGGCCGGCGAGGCCCGGCCACAGGCTCTTCTGGCCCTTGCCCTTCTCCGGATAGTCATAGAAGCCCTTGGCATTCTTGCGGCCGAAGCGGCCATGCTTCTCGACCAATTCCACCATCAGCTTCTTGTGGTCCTGGTTGATGGCGTTGGGTCCGAGATCGGCTTCGGTCGCCTTCATGATCTTCAGGCCGAGATCGAGCGCGACCTCGTCCGACAGCGACAGCGGCCCAACCGGCATGCCGGCCATCTTGGCGGTGTTCTCGATCATCGCCGGCGGCACGCCCTCGAGGAACATCTCGTTGCCTTCCGCGATGTAGCGCATCACGCAGCGGTTGGCGAAGAAGCCGCGGGAGTCATTGACCACGATCGGCGTCTTGCCGATGGTGCGGACATAGTCCAGCGCGGTGGCGAGCGCGACGTCGCCGGTGTTCTTGCCGAGGATGATCTCGACCAGCATCATCTTCTCGACCGGCGAGAAGAAGTGGATGCCGATGAACTTGCCCTGGTCCTTGAATTCCTCGGCCAGCGAATTGATCGGCAGCGTCGAGGTGTTGGACGCGAAGATCGCGTCGCTCTTCAAGAGCGGCTGCGCCTTGGCATAGGTGTCCGCCTTGACCTTGCGGTCCTCGAACACCGCCTCGATGACGAGGTCGCAGTCCTTCAAAACGTTGTAGTCGGCGGTGGCGGTGATGCGCGACAGCAGCGCATCGCGCTCGGCCTCCTTCGCCCGGCCCTTCGCGACGAGACCGTCGATCACGCTCTTGGCGTGCGCCTTGCCCTTGTCGGCGCTCTCCTGATCGCGATCAACAAGCACGACGTCGATGCCGGCCTTGGCCGAGACGTAGCCGACGCTGGCGCCCATGAAGCCAGCGCCGATCACGGCGAGCTTCTTCACCTTGGTCGGCGGCACGCCCGCGGGGCGGCGGGCGCCCTTGTTCAGTTCCTGCATCGACAGGAACAGCGAGCGGATCATCGCCGCCGCTTCCTTGGAGCGCAGCACTTGCGTGAAGTAGCGGGACTCGACGCGCAGCGCGGCGTCGATCGGCAACTGCAGGCCTTCGTAGACGCAGCTCATGATGGCGCGCGCCGCCGGATAATTGTCGTAGGTCTCGCGGCGGTAGATCGCATTGCCCGCCGGGAACATCTGCATGCCCATCTTCGAGAAGACCGGTCCGCCGGGCAGCTTGAAGCCCTTCTCGTCCCACGGCGCGACCGCCTTGCCGCCGCCCTTGATCCAGTCCTTCGCCGCTTTGATCAGTTCGCCGGGCGGCACGATCGCGTGGATCAGGTTGAGCTGCTTGGCCCTTGCGATGTTGATCGCCTCGCCCTTCAACAGGAGCTGCATCGCATCCTGCGGCGCCACGATGCGCGGCACGCGCTGGGTGCCGCCGGCGCCCGGGAACAGGCCGACCTTGATCTCGGGCAGGCCGAGCCGGGTCTTCGGATTCTCCGCGGCGACGCGGTAGTGGCAGGACAGCGTGATCTCGAAACCGCCGCCGAGCGCGAGCCCGTTGATCGCCGCGACCCACGGCTTGCCCGAGGTCTCGATCGAGCGGAACACTTGCGAGAAACGTCGGCTCTGCTCGAACAGCACCTGGTTGGCCGCGACCTCGCCCTTCTCCTGCAACAGCTGCGCATAGGTCCGGCTCATGCCCTCGAGCATCGACAGGTCCGCGCCGGCGCAGAACGCGTCCTTGCTGGATGTGATGACGACGCCCTTGATCGCGGCATCGGCCGTGGTCTGCTTGACGATCTCCTCGAGCTCGAGGACCGAGGTCTCGTCCAGCACGTTCATCGAACGTCCCGGAATATCCCAGGTGACGAGCGCGATGCCGTCGGCATCGGTTTCGAATTTGAAATTCTTGAAGGCCATGTGGTGCTCCCTCGATGCCGGCTGCCGGTAAGGCGCTGGCGGTGGTTGTCCTAACGCTCGGATCGTAGGGTGGGCAAAGCGAAGCGTGCCCACCATTAACTTCTCAGCAAGCGATGGTGCGCACGGCGCAAGAGCGCCTTTGCCCACCCTACGGCAGTTAAACCCGCTCGATGATCGTCGCGGTGCCCATGCCGCCGCCGATGCAAAGCGTCACCAGCGCGGTCGACTTGTCGGTGCGCTCGAGCTCGTCGAGCACGGTACCCAAAATCATTGCGCCGGTCGCGCCAAGCGGATGGCCGAGCGCGATCGCGCCGCCATTGACGTTGATCTTGGCGTTGTCGATGTCGAACGCCTGGATGTAGCGCAGCACCACCGAGGCGAAGGCTTCGTTGAGCTCAAACAGATCGATGTCCGACTTCTTCATGCCGGAGCGGGCGAACAGCTTTTCGGTGACGTCGACCGGCCCGGTCAGCATCATCGCGGGCTCCGAGCCGATATTGGCGAAGGCCCGGATCTTGGCCCGCGGCTTCCGGCCGAGCTTCGCGCCCGCTTCCTTGCTGCCGAGCAGCACCGCGCCGGCGCCGTCGACAATCCCCGAGGAATTGCCGGCGTGGTGCACATAATTGACCTTCTCGATCTCCGGATGCGACTGCACCGCCACCGCATCGAAACCCGCCATCGCGGCCATGGCCGCGAACGACGGCTGGAGTTGCGCCAGCGACTGCATCGTCGTCGTGGGCCGCATATGCTCGTCCTTGGCGAGGATGGTGAGGCCGTTGACGTCCTTCACCGGCACGACCGATTTGTCGAACCGGCCTTCGTCCCAGGACTTCGCCGCGCGCTGCTGGCTCTGCACCGCGTAGGCATCGACGTCGTCACGGGAGAAACCGTATTTGGTCGCGATCAGGTCGGCCGAGATGCCCTGCGGCATGAAATAGGCCGGCACCGCCATCGAGGGGTCCATCGGCCAGGCGCCGCCGGACGCGCCGATGCCGACCCGGCTCATGGATTCCGCGCCGCCGCCGATCACGAGCTCATGCTGCCCGCTCATGATCTGGGCCGCGGCAAAGTTCACGGCATCGAGGCCGGAAGCGCAGAAGCGGCTGATCTGCACGCCCGGCACCTTCTCGCCGAGGCCGGACTTCAGCGCCGCGAAGCGGGCCATGTCGGAGCCGGCCTCGCCGACGGGATCGACGATGCCGAGCACGACGTCGTCGACGACGTCCTCGGCAATGTTGTTGCGCTCCTTTAACGCCTGCAGCGGCACGGTGGCGAGCGCCAGCGCGGTGACTTCGTGCAGCGCGCCGTCGGGCTTGCCGCGGCCGCGCGGGGTACGAACGTGATCGTAGATATATGCCTCAGGCATGACGCCCTCCTTAGATGAGGATCATAATATATAGCCGAACCGGCCGAAGCCGCGAGCCAGCTGCCGAAGATTCTTCAGAATGCTTCGGCCGCCAATTCCATCGTGGTACCGCTGCCGCTCTGGATGCGCGCGAGATGCACGGCCGTCTCCGGCAACAGCTTCTCCATGAAGAAGCGGCCGGTCACGAGCTTGGTCGAGAGGTAAGCCGTCGCGCCGCCGGCAGCGATCTTGTCCTGCGTCACCTTCGCCATCCGCGCCCACATATAGCCGAGCGCGACCAGCCCGAACAATTTCATGTAGTCGGTTGCGGCGGCGCCGGCGTTGTCGGGCTTGGTCATCGCGTTCTGCATCAGCCAGCCGGTCGCCTGCTGCAGATGGCCGAGCGCGGCCGAGAGCGGGGTCACGAACGGCTTCATGGCCTCGTCCGCGCCGTGCTCCTTGGCGTAGGCGCCGACTTCGCCGAAGAACGCCATCACCGCGCGGCCGCCGTCACGCGGCAGCTTGCGGCCGACGAGATCGAGCGCCTGGATGCCATTGGCGCCCTCATAGATCATGGCGATGCGTGCATCGCGCACGAACTGCTCCATGCCCTGCTCGGCGATATAGCCGTGGCCGCCATACATCTGCTGCGCCAGCACCGTGTTGGCAAAGCCGGTGTCGGTGAGCACGCCTTTCAGCACCGGCGTCATCAGGCCCATGTGGTCGTCGGCCTCCTGGCGATCCTTGGGATCGTTGGAGCGGTGGGCGACGTCGCTCTTCAGCGCGGTCCAGATCACCATGGCGCGCGCCGCCTCGTTAAAGGACCGGATCGTCAGCAGCGCGCGGCGGACGTCGGGATGCACGATGATCGGATCGGCCGGCTTGTCCGGCTCCTTCGCGCCAGTGAGCGAGCGGCCCTGCAGGCGCTCGCGCGCATAAGCCACCGCGTTCTGGTAGGCGACCTCGGACTGCGCGAGCCCCTGCACGGCGACGCCGAGCCGGGCCTCGTTCATCATCACGAACATGCCCTGCATGCCCTTGTTCTCCTGGCCGATCAGCCAGCCGGTGGCATTGTCGTAATTCATCACGCAGGTGGAATTGCCGTGAATGCCCATCTTGTGCTCGATCGAGCCGCAGGTGACGCCGTTGCGCGCGCCGAGCGAGCCGTCCGAATTGACCAGGACTTTCGGCACCACGAACAGCGAGACGCCCTTGATGCCGGCCGGCGCTCCTTCGATGCGCGCGAGCACGAGGTGGATGATGTTCTCAGTGAGGTCGTGCTCGCCGGCCGAGATGAAGATCTTGGTGCCCGTGATCTTGAAGCTGCCGTCGGCCTGGCGCACGGCCTTGGTGCGCAGCAGGCCGAGATCGGTGCCGCAATGCGGCTCGGTGAGGTTCATGGTGCCGGTCCATTCACCCGCCACCATCTTCGGAACATAGGTCTTCTTCTGCTCGTCCGTGCCGTGCACCAACAGCGCCGCGGTCGCGCCCATGGTGAGGCCGCCATACATGGAGAACGCCATGTTGGCGGAGATCTGGAATTCGTTGACCGCCTGGCTCAACGTCACCGGCAGGCCCTGCCCGCCGTATTCCGTCGGCGCCGAGAGTCCGAGCCAGCCGCCTTCAGCCACCTGCCTGTAGGCTTCCTTGAAGCCTTTCGGCGTCGTCACCGAGCCGTCGTCATGGCGCTTGCAGCCTTCGAGGTCGCCGACGCGGTTGAGCGGCTGCAACACTTCTTCGGAAAGCTTCGCCGCCTCGCCCAGGATCGCCTCGCGCACGTCGGCCGATGCATCGGTGAAACCTGGCAGGTTGTCGTAGCGGTCGATCTGGAAGACATCGTTGAGCAGGAAACTCACATCTTCGACTGGGGCTTTGTAGATCGGCATGGTGTGCTCCGGCAGGCGGTTTTTGAAGTTGGCGCCGCAGGCAAAACCCTCGCGACGCTGCGACCACTAAAGGTTCCCGAAACAGACCTTAGACCTTTCGGCGTTCCGGGAAAGCGAATATCGGGATCAGGATGGCGACTGAGGCTGCGACTTGGCGGCGCTGGCCTCGCCGGCCTGCCGCATCAACTCTTCTCCCATCAGCCGGTGCAGCAGGTTGATCGCCTTCAGCGGGCGCACCATCACCTTGAAATGCGTGATCCGTCCTTCTGCATCGAACGTGATGATGTCGACGCCGTTGATCTGGATGCCCTCGATCTCATTCTCGAATTCGAGCACCGCGCCATTATCGCTGCGCCATTCGCCGCGATAGGTGAAGCCAGGGCCACCCAGCACCTTTTCCGCGCTCGACAGATATTTGAAGGTGATGTCGCGTCCGCGCTGCGGCGTGTGTACGACGGGGCTTTCGAATACGGCGTCGGGGTGAAGCAGATCCCAGAGCGCTGCGCGATCATGGGATTTCATGTAGGCGTACCATTTGTCGAGGCCGGTCATTGTCAAAGACGTCTCCTCTTGGCGGAACGCGCAATGGCCCGATCTTGGCGAGCCCGTTAAGTCCTTGGCCGTCGATATGCACATTGACGCATATGCGCCTGTGTGCATAAAGTCAAGGATGGTCGAGGAGGTAGAAAAGGAGTGGCGACCAGTGGCGCTAGGTGACGCGATCCTCGCATGCCTGACCGAACGTCCGATGACGGGCTACGAGCTCGCCAAGACGTTCGATGCTTCCATCGGCTTCTTCTGGAAGGCGGACCACCAGCAGATCTATCGCGAGCTTTCCAAGCTGCGCGACCGCGGCCATGTCCAGGCCCGCGAAGTCGTCCAATCGGGCAAGCCCAACAAGCTCATCTACACGCTAACGCCTGAAGGCAAGGCTGCGCTACGGCACTGGGCCGCGCGGCCGAGCGTCCCGGCATCGATCAAGGACGATCTCCTGGTGCGGCTCTACGCGCTCGACAGCGTCGATATCGAACCGCTGCGCACCGACCTGATGGCACGATTGGAACACCACCGCGACCGCTACGAGCGCTATGAGCGCCTGCTCAACAAGCGATTCCCGCAAGGCGTGGCCTCGCCGGCCGATATGGGCAAGCTGCTCGGGCTTCGTATCGGCCTTCGCCATGAGCAGGTCGTGGCGGAGTGGTGTGAGGAGGCCATCGATGCCCTCTCCGCCCTGGCCAACCGGACGACCGTTCAGCCGCTCAAAGCGGGCCAAGGCGACGACAAGGCGTAAGGCCGAACCGCTTCCTTCGTCGTCCCGCGACGACGGGCATCGCGATGCGAGTTCCGCGCAGAGGTAACTTTAGAGCCCCGCAGCGCCGTTCCTTAACCCGTTCTTTACCCTAACGCGAAAAAGTCGACGGCTAAGGCAGACGCCTCGCGCGGAATTCGATTGTCTGGTCAATCGGGACGTACGGGGAGGCTGCGGGCGTGGGTGTGGACGCCTTAGTCGGGACCGGACGGAATCATGAATTCGCGCGTATCGTGGAGTGTTGACGGCATTGATCCATCCGTCCGCGAGAGAGCCGAGGCCGCGGCTCGCCGCGCCGGCATGTCGCTGAACGACTGGCTCAATTCCACCGTGGGCGAGCCGGCGCCGCCGGATCTCCGCAATGACCAGGCGCGGCCCGCGATGCCGAGCCAGGCAAGCCGGGACGTCGCCGACATTCATCAGCGGTTGGATGCGATCACCCAGCAGATCGATCGAATCGCGCGGCCCGCGCCGCGCAATGATGCGCCGCGCAACGACGCTGCGCGCGGCCAGTCCAACGTCGCGCGCCAGCTCAACGACGCGATCTCGCGGCTCGATGCTCGGCTGTCGCAGATCTCAAACCCCGCCGCGGCGCGCCAGCCCCAGATGGCTGCGGCGCAGCAGCCCCCGATGCCGGAGCGGCAGCGCCAGGCGGAGGCCGTCGAGCGTGCCGCCGCAAAGGTCTACCGTCCTTCGCCGCCGCTAAGTCCCGCCTCCTTCGATTCCGCAATCGCGGAGATCACCGCGCGCCAGAACGAACTCGATGGTCCGCCGCCGCGGCAGATGCCGCCGCGCCACGCTCAGCCAGTGGGCACAGCTCAGCCGACGGGCCCAAGCGTTCCGCCAATGGCCGCGCATGCTCCTCCGGTTGCACCGGCACCTGCCGCGCCGGCACCGGCTGGCCCGGACTTCTCCTCGCTGGAGCGTTATCTGATCAAGATCACGAGCCAGATCGAGGCACTGCAACGGCCCGATGATATCGAGCAATCGATCGCCGCGTTCCGGAGCGAGCTTGCGGAAATCCGCGCCGCGCTCACCGAGGCGATGCCGCGCCGCGCGATCGAATCGCTCGAAGGCGAGATCCGCTCGCTGTCGCGGCGCATCGACGACAACCGGCAGAACGGTGCCGACGGCCAGGCGCTCTCCGGCATCGAGCGTGCGCTGTCCGAGATCCGCGAGGTGCTGCGCTCGCTCACGCCCGCCGAGCAGCTCGCGGGCTATGACGAGGCGATCCGCAATCTCGGCGCCAAGCTCGATCTGATCCTGCGCGCCAACGACGATCCCTCGACGGTGCATCAGCTCGAGAGCGCAATCGCCGCGCTCCGCGCGATCGTCTCCAACATCGCCTCCAACGACGCACTGGCGCGGCTCGCCGAGGATGTGCAGACGCTGTCGGCCAAGGTCGACGAGCTCGCGCGCGCCGGCAATCACGGCGATGCCTTTGCGGTCCTCGAACAGCGGATCGCCGCCCTGGCCTTGACCCTGGAAAGCCGCGAACGCCCAGCACCGACCGAACACTCGCAACATCTCGAAGACGCCCTGCGTGCGCTGTCGGAGCGCATCGACCGCATGCAGGTCGGCAATGACAGCGCCTCGGCATTCGCCCATCTCGAACAGCGTGTCTCCTACCTGCTCGAGCGCCTCGAAGCCTCTCCCAATCCTCAGTCCGGCAATTTTGGCCGCATCGAAGAAGGGCTGCAGGACATCCTGCGCCATCTCGAACGCCAGCACGCCAATCTGGTGTCACTGGCCGAGGCGAGCCGCAACGCAGGCGCACCCGCGCCGCAGCCGCTCGACCCTGGCCTCGTCGACATGGTCAAGCGCGAATTGTCCGATATCCGCTACAGCCAGTCGGAAACCGACCGCCGCACCCAGGATTCGCTCGAGACGGTGCACAATACCCTCGGCCACGTGGTCGATCGCCTTGCGCTGATCGAGAACGATCTGCGCGACGTTCGCTCCGCGCCGGTCCCGTCAGCGGCGCCGGCCGAGCCGCCACGCGCCTCGATGCCGCAGCCAATGGCGCCGCAGCCCGAATTGCCGAATCCGGCGATGCAGCAGCGCTTCACGGCGCAGGAGCACTTCGCCGCGGCGCCGCGCGACTTCCATGCGGCTACTCCGCCGGAGGCTGTACCCGTTCCGCCGCCGTTGCCGCCGCGCGCCATCAGCGAGATCTTGGAGCCACATGCCGCGGTTCGCACTGCGCTCGAGCCGGACCTGCCGCCGGATCATCCGCTCGAGCCGGGCACGCGCCCGACCGGACGGGTGTCGACGCCCACCGAGCGGATCGCCGCGTCGGAGAGCGCGATCAGCGAGATTTCGACAGACAAGAAAGAGCCGGTCTCTACGTCGAGCTTCATTGCCGCCGCACGCCGCGCCGCCCAGGCCGCGGCCGCCCAGGCTGCCAATGAGAAGGGCGGGCGCGGCGGGGCCAAGGCCGCAGCCAAGGCCAAGCCGGTCGACAAGGCTCAGGGCAAATCCGAGGGCAAGGAGCCCTCGACCATCACGTCAAAGATCCGCTCGCTGCTGGTCGGCGCGAGTGTGGTGGTCATCGTGCTCGGCGCCTTCAAGGTGGCGATGATCCTGCTCGACAGCGGCGCCTCGTCGCAGATGCCGATGGAGAGGTCGAGCGACGCTCCCGCCTTCGCGCTGCCGCCGGCCGACAGTGCGGCCGTCGCACCCGCGCCAGCGCCGGCACCCGCGGCGCCTCTGATGACCTCGCCGACCCCGCTCGGACGGCAATCCAACAACAGCACCGCGCCGAACATGCTCGACGGCTCGCAGGTGACGATCCCGCCGGCGCCCGTGCCTTCGCCATCGCCCGTCGCGAACAACGACATCACCGGCTCGATCCGCGTGCCGTCCGCCGCGCCGATCGGCGGCAGGCTCACGATGGTGCAGGTGCCACCGAGCGAGCGGCTGCCTGACGGCATCGGCGGCCCGGTGCTGCGCGCCGCGGCGCTGAGGGGCGATCCGGCCGCCGCCTACGAGGTTGGCGTGCGCTTCGCCGAAGGCAAGGGCGTTCCGATCAACTATGACGAGGCCGCAAAATGGTACGAGCGCGCCGCGCAGGCCGGCGTGATCCCCGCGGTCTTCCGGCTCGGAACCTTCTATGAGAAGGGACTCAGCGTGAAGAAGGATGTCGACACCGCGCGGCGTTACTACGTGCAGGCCGCCGAGCGCGGCAACACCAAGGCGATGCACAACCTCGCGGTGCTCGATGCCGATGGCGGCGGCAAGGGCGCCGACTACAAGGGCGCGGCACAGTGGTTCCGCAAGGCCGCCGATCGCGGTGTCGCCGACAGCCAGTTCAATCTCGGCATCCTTTATGCACGCGGCATCGGCGTCGAGCAGAACCTGGCCGAGTCCTTCAAATGGTTCAGCCTCGCCGCAGCCCAGGGCGACGCCGACGCCAGCCGCAAACGCGACGATGTTGCCAAGCGCCTCGACGCGCAATCGCTCGCAGCGGCCAAGCTCGCGATCCAGACCTTCACCGCCGAGCCGCAGCCCGACGATGCCGTCAACGCAGCGACCCCGCCCGGCGGCTGGGACGCGGCGACGGTGCCGCCCAATGCGACCAAGCCCGCGGCCCGGGCAGCGTCGCCGAAGCGCACCGCCTCGATCGCGCATTAAAATTATGACAGATGCACGACGCCGCCGTGCTGCGTCGCCATATGTATCTCAGCGCTGAAGCTGTGTAGAAAGGCCGCGCCCCCGCGCGGGTAGCTGCCAGCGCCGAGAGAACCAGTTTGTCAGCCCAAGACCACGAAGGTCGCTACCGAAGCTCGCCGACCGGGCCCCGCGTAGCACCACCACGCCAGTCGGTCGATCAGCCCAAAGCGCGGCCGCCTCAGCGGCCCGCCTGGAGGTGGTCGATGTGGTCGATTGTCATATTCGCCCTCCTGATCTCCGGCGTCGGCATCCGCGCTTATCGGGACCTGTCGCGGCCCGACGCCTGGGCCTATTGGAGAGACCAGTATTTTTCACCGAGCCTGAGTTCGAAACTGATCGGCAAGACCGATCTCGGCGGGCCTATCGGCTCACGGCCCGCTTTGGCCATCAGGGGAGAGATCGGCCCGGCCGCCGCAAACTGGTTCCGCGACAGGCTGGATGAGGCCCATCTGGCGCCCGGCGACGTTGTCCTTCTGTCATCTCCGGGCGGCGACCTCAATCAGGCGCTCATCATCGGCGAAATGATCCGTTCCCGCGGGCTGACGACCGCCGTCGGCGTTGCCGATGCTTCGGGCCAGGTCCGCCCGGCCTATTGCGCCAGCGCCTGCGTCCTCGCCTATGCCGGTGGCACCACCCGCTACGGCATCGAGGGCTCGATGCTGGGCGTCCACCGGTTCGTCACCACAGCGCCGGTTGCCGACCCCGTCGCCGACACCCAGCGCGTCACCGGTGCCGTCCTGCACTACATGACCAGGATGGGCGTATCCTCCACCGTCGTCGAGGCGATGTCACAAACCAGGGACATCCGCTGGCTCGGCACCAAGGAAGCCGTGGCGATGAACCTGGTCACCGATCCCATCGGCCGGCCGTAAGGCGCGGGTGCGACAAAAAACTCCGCATCGGCGGATTCTATAGTCCCTCGTCGCGGCGATTTCGGTTATTCAAGGGCGCGGCAACCGATCCGCGTCCGCTTCCGCGCCGGATTCCGCTGCCCGCAAGCTCGATCAGAAAACCGCGCCGTGGGCTGGCCATGCGCCAGCCCCGCGGCACTATAAGAAGCGACCGCGCGTGCAGCTCTACCTCCCGATCGCCAATATTCCCGTCAATATCTTCCTCGTGCTGGCGATGGGCGCGGCGGTCGGTTTCGTCTCCGGCATGTTCGGTATCGGCGGCGGCTTCCTGATGACGCCGCTGCTGATCTTCATCGGCATCGCGCCGGCGGTCGCGGTTGCCTCGGTCGCCAGCCACATCGCGGCCTCCTCGTTCTCCGGCGCGCTCTCCTATTGGCGCCGCCGCGCCATCGATCCGGCGCTGGCACTGATCCTGTTAAGCGGCGGCACGATCGGCACCGCGCTCGGGGTGTGGACCTTCACCTATCTGCGCTCGCTCGGTCAGCTCGACCTGATGATCGGGCTGTCCTACGTCGTGCTGCTCACCGCGGTCGGCACGGCGATGGCCTATGAGGGACTGCGCGCGATGCTGCGCACCCGCCGCGGCGGCGCCGCCACGCTGCGCCGCCCGGGCAGCCATGGCTGGATTCATGGCCTGCCGCTGAAGATGCGCTTCAAGCGCTCCAAGATCTATCTCTCCATCATTCCCGTCATCTTCGTCGGCCTCGTGATCGGCTTCATCGGCGCCGTCATGGGCATCGGCGGCGGCTTCATCCTGGTGCCGCTGATGATCTACCTCTTGCGGGTGCCGACCTCGACCGTGATCGGCACCTCGATGGTGCTGACGCTGGTGACGATGATCTTTGCGACCCTGCTGCACGCGGTGACCAACCACCTCGTCGATGCGGTGCTGGCCCTGATCCTGATGGTCGGCGGCGTCACCGGAGCGCAGTTCGGCGCCCGCGCCGGCCAGAAGATCCGCGGCGAGCATCTGCGGCTGTTGCTCGGGCTCCTGGTGCTTGCGGTCGGCATCCGCTTTGCGGTCGAGCTCGTGATCCGCCCCGCCGATCTCTTCACCATCCGCGAATCCGGCGGGGCAGCGCCATGACCGCCCGCGCACTCCTCGTTCTCGCCGGCCTGCTGGGTGCCATCCTCGCCACCAGCCCGGCCTGCGCGGAACGGCTGATCGTCTCGGTCTCCAACCACCGCGTCACGGTGACGCCGAATTATGCCGGCGAGGAACTGGTGCTGTTCGGCTCGGTCGAGAGGGATGCCGACACCCCACCCGGCCGCACCAATTACGACCTCGTGGTGACCGTGGTCGGCCCGAGGGCCGACATGGTGACACGGCGCAAGGAGCGCAGATTCGGCATCTGGATCAACAGCGACTATCGTCAGTTCCTGCAGGTGCCGACCTATCTCGCGCTGTTCTCCAATCGCCCCTTCGACCAGATCGCTTCGCCGGAGGTGCAGCGGCGTCAGCAGCTCGGGCTCAACAACGTGCTGCTGATGCAGCGCGTCAGCGGCGACTATGCCGACGTCGTCCCCGACGACGTCTTCCGCAGCGCCTTCGTGCGGCTGCGCACCGAGCACGGGCTGTACCGCGAGGAGACCTCGGCAGTCACCTTCCTGACCCCGACGCTGTTCCGCACCACGATTCCGCTGCCGGCGGAGGTGCCGATCGGCACCTATAATGTCGAAATCAAATTGTTCACCGATGGTGCGCTTGTGACCAAGGCCGGTACCGCGTTCGAGATCGTCAAGGTCGGTTTCGAGCAGTTCGTCGCCAATACCGCGCGGCAGAACGGCCTTGCCTATGGCCTCGTCACCGCCGCCATGGCGCTGATGACCGGCTGGATGGCCTCGATCGTGTTCCGGCGCGATTGACGTCATCACGCGAACAGTCCGACGCCCATCGCAAACACGCTCAGCAGCATCGCCACGGTCGACAGCCACCCGAGCCAATAGAGCGGGCCGGTGATGATGTACCGGCCCATCACGTCGCGGCGGCGCGCCATCACCATCAGCAGCACCATCACGGGAACGGCGAGCACGCCGTTGATGACCGCGCTCCAGTACAGCGCCGAAATCGGGTTGATCGGCGTGAAATTCAGCGCGATGCCAAAACCGGCCGCCAGCGCCAGCACGGCATAGAATGCGATGGCCTCCTTCGGCTTGCGTGCCAGGCCCACCGGCCAGCGACGTCCCTCACCGACAGCATAGGCGGCTGAGCCTGCGAGCACGGGAATGGCGAGCAGTCCGGTGCCGACGATGCCGAGCGCGAAGATCGCTTCCGCGAACGGGCCCGCGATCGGACGCAGCGCCTCTGCGGCCTGCGCCGAGCTCTCGATGTCGGTCTTCCCCGCCTTATGCAAGGTCGCGGCGACCGTGACGATGATCGAGAGCGCGATCAGGTTCGAGAACGCCATGCCGACGATGGTGTCGGCGCGGATCCGGGAAAATTCCTTCCGCGCCCCATAGTGCTTTTCGATCAGCGGCTGCTTTTTGGCGTCGACGCGCTGGTCTTCGGCTTCCTGCGAGGCCTGCCAGAAGAACAGATAGGGCGAGATGGTGGTGCCGAAGATCGCGACGATGGTGGTGAAATAGTTGTCGTTCCAGGCGAGCCTCGGAATCAATATGCCGGCGAGCGCCTCGCCCCAGGAGATGCGGGCGAAGGCAAGGGCCGCAACATAGGCGAACAGGCTGAGCGTCAGCCATTTCAGCACCGCGACATAGCGCTTGTAATCGAGGATGATCTGAGCGGCCACCGAGGCCACCCCAAAAAACAGCACGTAAAGGATGGGATGCCCGCCGACCAGCAGCGTTGTCGCATCCGCCATGGCGCCGAGATCGGCCGCAATGTTGATCGTGTTGGCGATGAACAAGAGCGTGACCACGATGTTGAGCAGCCACAGCGGATAGTGCCGGCACACATTGCCCGAAATGCCCTGGCCGGTGACGCGGCCGACGCGGGCCGAAATCTCCTGGATCGCCACCATCAGCGGAAAGGTGAACAGCATGGTCCAGCCGATCCCGTAGCCGAACTGCGCGCCGGCCTGGCTGTAGGTGCCGATCCCGGACGGGTCATCGTCGGAGGCGCCGGTGATCAGTCCGGGGCCGAGCGATTTCAGGAAGCGCTTGAGCTCGAAGGGCTGGCGCGGCTTGGCATTCGGGGCCGGCTTATTGCCGGGCTTTAGGTGATTGCCTGTCGATGCCTTGTGTTGCGTCATACCCGGTCCAGTCGCCGCGACAACGAACCGGAGGTGGTTCGGTTCCCGGCGCTGTATCTGGCTGGTCGGAATGGCACAGGCAAGACATGTCGTCAGGCGCGCGATGCCGGCGCGGCGGTGGGACGGGTCACGAGATAGATGCCCAGCGCGACCGGGATGATGCCGAGCAGATCGCGGGACTCGACATGCTCGCCGAGCACGAGGAAGGCGAACAGCATGCCGAGCGGCGGCATCAGGAAGTGATAGGCGCTCGCGGCGGTAGCGCCACACACTTTGAGCAGATGAAACCACAGCGCGTAGGCCAGGATCGATCCGCCGAACACCAGGAAGGCGAACGCGCCCAATAGCCGCGCGCTCGGCACGATCTCGGAGACGCTGGAGAGCGCGAACGCGAATGGCAACAGCGCGAGCCCGCCGGCGAGATTCTGGATGCCATTGCCGACCCACAGGCTGCCCTTGGGAGACAGCAGCTTGAAAAGGATGGTGCCGGTGACGATGGAGGCGAGCGAGGCCAGCGTGAACACGATGCCTTCCATATGCTCGGTGCCGACGGAGAGCCGATGCCAGACGATGAAGGCGACACCGGCAACGCCGAGCGTGAGGCCCGCGACCTTGCGCCAGGTCAGGACTTCGCCAAGGAACAGCGCCGCCAGCACCGCCGTGAACACCGGATTCGCCGACACGATCAATCCGCCGATGCCGGCGGAGACCGTCTTCAATCCGGTATAGCCAAGCCCGAGATAGAGCGCGTTGTTGGCAACGCCGAGCACCGAATAGACTGCGACATCGCGCCAGGAGAGCTGCCAACCCTCGCGGCGCAGCGCCAGAAAACCGAGGATCAGGATGCCCGCGAGCGAAAATCGCGCCGTGAGCAGGATCAGCGGCGGACAATCGGTGACGCCGATCTTGCCGGCGATGAAGGCGTAGCTCCAGAGCAGGCAGAACAAGGCAATCAATAGCGGCAGCGGGTTGAAGCCCTGACGCGGAGCCGCGATCGAAGGGGCGAGCGACATGAGAATTCTCCTTGGCCCTTCCATCTAGGCCCTCGCCTTCCCATTTGGAAATTAAATGATAGACTGGCAGCCAGTGGATTTTTGAATAGGTGCCGCCATGTTCGATTTGGAACTGCTGCGCAGTTTCGTCTCGGTGGTCGATGCCGGCGGCTTCACCCGCGCCGGCGAGCGGGTCCACCGCACGCAATCCACCGTCAGCCAGCAGATCAAGCGGCTGGAGGAGGATGTCGGCCAGCCGCTGCTGATCCGCAACGGCAAGGATGTCACCCCGACCGAAGCCGGCGAACGGC
This sequence comes from Bradyrhizobium elkanii WSM2783, assembly GCF_000472865.1. Lineage (GTDB taxonomy): Bacteria > Pseudomonadota > Alphaproteobacteria > Rhizobiales > Xanthobacteraceae > Bradyrhizobium > Bradyrhizobium elkanii_A. The sequence continues at coordinate 37,109 of NZ_AXAP01000078.1, forward strand.
TGCTGTCCTACGCGCGGCGGCTGCTCGCGCTTGCCGAGGAGGCGCGCGATGTTGTGACGCGGCCGACCTATCAGGGTGCGATCCGGCTCGGCATCCCCGAGGATTTCGCCGCCTATCGGCTGGCAAAGCTGCTCGGCGCGTTCTCGCGTTCCCATCCAACGCTGCGGCTCGACGTGCGCGCCGACCAGAGCATGCACCTGCAGCGCGATCTCAATCGCGGCGAGCTCGATCTGGCGCTGCTCAAGCGCACCGCGGGCGAGAAGGGCGCGATCGCGGCCTGGCCGGAACGGGTGCACTGGGTCACCAGCAAGACGCATCCACGCGACACGCGCAGCGGCTCGGTGCCGCTGATCGGATTTCCCGCCGGCTGTCTCTACCGCGCCGGCGCGATCCATGCGCTGGAGAGCGCGGGCCGCCCCTGGCATATGGCCTATACGTCCTCGAGCCTGTCCGGCATCCAGGCCGCGGTCGCCGCCGGCATGGGCCTGAGCATCCTGTCGGAGATCGCGATCCAGGCCGATCACCGCGTGCTCACGGCAAAGGACGGTTTTGCGCCGATCGACAGGACCGAACTCGCCCTGCTCGCCTCCCCCGCCGCCAGCCCCGCCACGCTGCGGCTCGCCGACAGGCTCGCGGAGTTCTGCGACACCGTGCAGGCGAAAGCGGCGTAGCGGGCCCAAATGGGGTACCTGGAGGATGCGTAGAGCGAAGCGAAACCCATCGCGATGGAGCAAGCCGCACGAATGATGGGTTTCGCTTCGCTCTACCCATCCTACGCTGTCGTAAACCTCGCGCCGCTGTCGTCCCCGCGAAGGCGGGGACCCATAACCACAGGGAGGTGTGTGGCGCGAGCAAGCGGTTGCAGCGGAGCACACGACAACGGCCTGTGGTTATGGGTCCCGGGTCAAGCCCGGGACGACGGGAGGATAGATTGCGATGCAATTGTCAAACAGCGTGAGGATGTGAGTTCGCGTTCTCGCGGCGCGTTGCGTCCGAGCTTTCGTTTCGTTCCACCCTCTCGTCGAACAGAGGGCGCAGGGAAAGCCGGGTGCTGGTTGCACCCGTGGGTCCCGTGCAACAAAAAGCACGGGGGTAGGACCACAGGTTCAACCGAAGCATTCCGGCTTTCCCTGCGCGATGGTGTTACGGTTTCCTTCG
>NZ_AXAP01000079.1 GCF_000472865.1 Bradyrhizobium elkanii WSM2783
TCTGCTTGCACAGGAACGCCGCGTATACTACTTCGACATGCTGGGATACGGTCGATCCGATATGCCGAACGCTGACGTGTCGAGAGGCATTCAAAACCGTCTCTTCGCGGCCCTCTGCGAACATTGGGGCATCGGTCCTCCGGATATCGTCGCACACGACTTCGGAGGATCCACTGCTTTGCGNGGGCATCTGCTCGACGGGCTCGAATACAGATCGCTTACTCTAATAGACCCTGTAGCAATCAGCCCTCAAGGATCAGCGCTTGTTCAATCAGCCAAGCAACACGAGGACGTCTTCTCTCATCTGCCGGCCTATGTCCATGAAGCTATCTTGCGCGCTTACATCGACGGTGCGGTTGCCAAGGCCCTGCGTACTTCCGACATGTCGTTGTATTTGCACCCGTGGCTTGGTGATGAGGGTCAAAAGGCATTCTGGCGGCAGATTGCGCAAATGGACGATAAGTATACGCAGGAGATCGAGTGGCGTTACGGAGAGATGCGCTGTCCTGTTACGCTTATTTGGGAGAAGAAGACGAGTGGTGCCCGCTGTCGGACGGAAAAGAGTTGTCACGCCGGCTCTCGGCTCCGTTGATGATCGTTTCCGGAGCGAAGCACCTTGTTCAAGAAGACGCTCCGGAAGCAGTCATCGCCGCCGTGACGCGATTTTGGCGTGCCGACGTCCGCTGAGGGTCAACAGCGCCATTTGGCTGATCGGTCGATCACTTCCGCTCTACCCCGATAAAGCAGACCATTTCGAAGCCAAGCCGAACTTCGCTCTCGGGCCAAGAGCCGACATGAAGAACTGGCGCCGAGGCTCTACGACCGACGAGATGCTTTCTTTCCGCCCGGCAGGAGACCAGCGGCTCGATAGCCATCGATGAGTGCATCGAACAGTGAGATGTCCGAGCGGCTGCGTGCCATGAGCTGGGCCCCCGCGACGGCGGCGAAGATCGAGCGGGCTCGGGCTTCGCTTTCCTCACGTCCGACCAAGCCCGCCGCGACAAGAGTTCTGCTCAGCCATGCGACGTTGACGTCGCCGAAAGCTTGCACCTCCTTCTGAACCTCCACCGGCAGGTCGTCGTATTCGGCGGACATGAAGCTGCAAAGGCACAGACGGTTGCCGCTCTCGAGCGATCTTCGGAAGATGCTGGGATATGCTTGCAGACAGCGCAGCGGGTCGGCGCATTCCGACGACATGGCCTCCAGTTCGGCGGCCGTATCTTCCCAATAACGCTTCGCTACCGCCGCGCCGAGATCGGCCTTGCTCGGGAAGTGGTGGTAGATGCTCGGGGCTCTGATACCCACATCGGCCGCGAGATCGCGGAAGTTCAGGCCGCTGTAGCCGTGAGCCTGCGCCGTCCGCCTGGCCGCCGCCAAGATCGCTTCTCGTGAATTTGCGCTCAAAGAACACTTCCCTAGCCCTTACCTACCAAGCGTTAGATAGGGCTTGACGCCAAGCTTTGAAAGAGGTATCCGCAGTCTACCAAGTGTTAGGTAGGCTGCAACCCATGAAGACCGAGATCATCTATTCCGACGCCACCAAGCTGGCCGAACTGATCCGCACAAAGGAGCTGTCGCCAGTGGAGGTCGTGCAGGCCCATCTCGATCGCATCGCGGCCGTGGACCCGAAGATCAACGCGATTGTTACGCTTGCCGACGATGCGCTCGAAGCAGCCAAGGTGGCGGAGAAGGCGATCGTCGCCGGCGAGGAGCTCGGGCCACTGCATGGCGTGCCCTTCACGGTGAAGGACTCGATCGACACTGCGGGCGTGGCGACCCAGCGCGGTTCACCGATCTTCAAGGGACGCGTTCCCGAGATCGACGCGACCAGCGTCGCACGCATGAAGAAGGCGGGCGGCATCTTGCTCGCGAAGACGAACCTTCCCGAGTTCTCCTATTGGATCGAAAGCGACAATCTGCTCTCAGGCAGGTCGAACAATCCTTGGGATCTGACCCGCACGCCGGGGGGCTCGAGCGGCGGTGAATCCGCGGCGATCGCGGCGGGCATGTCGCCGCTGGGACTGGGCACCGACCTTGCGATCTCGGTGCGCGGTCCGGCCGCGCAGACCGGGATTGTCTCCCTCAAGGCAACGCATGGGCGTGTGCCCATGACTGGGATCTGGCCGCGCGCGCCGCGCCGCTTCTGGCATGTTGGTCCCATGGCACGCAGTGTCCGCGACCTCGCGCTCACCTTCTCGCAACTGGCCGGCCCTGACGGCCAAGACGCTTTCGCAACGAGCACCGCGCAGTTCGATGCGGGGGTCGGGCGCTCGCCCCATCGTCAGCTCCGGGTGGGCTGGCTGGTCGAGCCCGGCTTCGGGCCGGTCGACCCCGAGGTCGCCGCCACGGTGAAGGGGGCCGCCGAGGCGCTCAAGGACCTGGGCTGTTTCGTGGAGCCGGTGCGCATCCCGGCGCTCGAGCGCGACTTCGCTCTCGACGTGTTCAACCGCCTTCACGTGATGGAGATGAAGCCTGCATTCGCGGAGGCGACCGCCGGCCGCAGTCCGGACGAGCTCTATAAAATGGCCAAGACCATGCTCTCGCTGCCCGATACGTCCATGAAGGACTACATCGACGCGGAACAGGCCGCCGAGCGGCTGCGCGACGGCTATGCCGACTATTTCAGGACATACGACGCGCTGATCACCCCGGTCCTGCCGATCCCGGCCCACAAGCATGGCGTCGCAAAGTTCGTCATCAACGGCAAGACCGTGGACGCCACCTACCTCCAGGGCGCCACCGTGCCGCTCAACGTCACCGGGTTGCCCGGGCTGTCGATGCGGTTCGGCACCAGTAAGGAAGGACTGCCGATCAGCGTGCAGCTCGTCGGAAGCTGGCTCGCCGAGTCGACTATCCTGCATCTTGCCTCCCTACTCGAGAACGTGAGCACCGTGCGAGACCTGCATCCGAACCTCTGAGAAGAAGACCTCTAACCGAACGCGAGCGCCGGCATCGTGTGACTCCGTAGCGATGCCGGCGTTAGCTGAATCAACAATCGACTGGAAGTCGGAGTTTGCGCCGTCTCATCCGTCCTCTCTTCGACGGGCAAATCAGCAAAAACCTGTCCAGTCCGCGCAGAAAAAATATTTCTGTTTTTCCGAAATGCAAATCAGTCTATTAATCTGCGCGTCTCACCCGATTGAGGGGCGCTTCGCGATCGTCACGAGTGTTGCGGTGGGATGCGGTGGACGCGAATTGCGCGACGGACGAGTGCGCATGAGGCGGACGGCGAAGTCGTGTGGTCCTGACGCCCCGACGCTGGCGTCAAGTCCGTGAGAAGCCAACGCTTCTGGCGGGCGACGGTGGCAAGAAGCCCGGTCTCACCGAGGAGAGCACGATATAAGCCGTAAAACCATTGCGCAGGGAATGCCGGAGTGCCTCCGCTGAACCTGTATGCTCGTGTGCGCTTCTTTGTGCACTTATGCACACGAGACCGCGGGTGCAGCGCGCGCCCGGCGTTCCCTGCGCCCTCTTGGTTCTGGGCGAATGATTTTGCAAAGCTCGGGTGAAACACGCCGCGAGACTGTGGACCTGCATCTGAAATGTGTCTGGTGAACTCACGCGAAACATTTTCTGGATTCGGAATAATTCGCAACAACCTGCTGCTGCGAGTGAGTGGCGATTGCGACTGCGATCGGCGCTTGATGTTGGCGGGTGGGCTGCTACACCGCTGGCGATGAGCGCTCACAACGTCAAATCCTCGGTCGCAGCGATCTCGGTCTTTGCCAGCGGTGGCATGGCCGTGGCGAAACTCGTCGTCGGGATCGCGATCGGATCGCTGGCGCTGATCTCGGAGGCCCTGCACTCCTCGGTCGACCTGATCGCGACCATCATCACCTGGGCAGTGGTGCGGGTGTCCGACCTGCCCGCGGACGAAGAGCATCACTACGGCCACGGCAAGCTCGAAAGCATCTCCGCGCTCGGCGTGATCGCCCTGCTCTACGTGCTCGCGGGCGGCATCCTGGTCGAGGCCTATAGCCGGCTGAACGAAGGCGCGCCGCCGCCGTCGATCTCCGCGATCCCCTTCGTGGTCCTCATCATCGACATCGTCGTCAACCTCTGGCGAGCGCGGGCGCTGCATCGTGCGGCGCGCGAGACTAAGAGCCAGGCGCTCGCAGCCGACGCGCTGCATTTCGCCTCCGACGTGATGGGCTCCTTTGCCGTCATCATCGGCCTCATTCTCGCCGGCCTTGGCTTCTGGTGGGGCGACGCTGCCGCGGCCGTCGCCGTCGCCCTCATGATCGCGCTGCTCGGCTTCCGGATGGCGCGCTCGACCGTGGAGACGCTGACCGACCGGGCTCCGGAAGGCGTGCTTGAGAGGGCGACCGCGGCGATCCGGAACGTGCCCGGTGTGGTCGAGGTCGAGCGGCTGCGCGTGCGCATGGTCGGGCCGACCTATTTCATCGACGCCATCGCCAAGGTGCCGCGCACCATTCCGATCGACCGCGTCGAGGAGATCAAGCGCAGGGCCAAGGCCGCAGTCACTGAGGTGCTTGGCGATGCTGACCTCACCTTCGCCGCGGTGCCAGTCGCACGCGACAATGAGAGCGTGCGTGAGCGCATCATGGTGATCGCGCGCAATTCCGGGCTTGCCATCCATCACGTCACCGTGCACGCGCTTGGCGAGAAGCTGATCGTCAGCATCGATCTCGAGGTCGACGGCGAGATGGAACTCTCCGCGGCCCATGCCATCGCCCACGATCTCGAACGCGCGATCCGCGAGGACTTCGGCGAGGACGTCGAAGTCGACACCCACATCGAGCCGCTCGAGCCGGAACTGCCATGGGGCAGCAACGCCGCGCCTGATCGCGTCGAGACCATCAGACAGGCGCTGGCGCGCTTTGCCGCCGATGGCCCGATCCATGACATCCACAATGTGCGCGTCCGCGACTCCGACGCCGGCGAGATCGTCAACTTCCATTGCCGTGCCGCGCCGTCGATGAGCGTCATCAAGGTGCACGAGGAAGTCGACGCGATCGAGCGCGCGCTCCGCCGCGCCTTCCCCACCATCAAGCGCGTCATCAGCCACGCCGAGCCGCCGCACAGGTAGGAACACACATCGACGTTCTCGTTTCGGACTCGGTTTGCGAGCCGCGATTCTGTCTTGGACAAGAATTATTTCGCATTAACGAATCGTTGACTCTCGACACGCCGGGAAAACTGGATTCAAATCATAATGATTCGGGAGCAACGTGGGGTTGGCTTCCGAACCGTGTGGCAAATCAGATTGCGGTGGGGGTCTAGGGCATGACGCGTGCGCATGCGGCGAACGCGTGCGTTCAATCCGATTCGATCAAGGGATTGGCGCAATCGATCGCGAAACCAGACTACCACAGGCTCTTGACCGCTGAGCCTGCGTTGCGCCGGGCCGTGCCCACGCTGATCATCGCCTTCCTGATCACGATCTGCCTCGGCGCCTTCGTCCAGGTGGTCGACCAGAGCCGGCAGAAGCGCGCCGCGCTGAAGCGCGACCTCTCCGCCCTCTCCGATATCCTCGCCGAGCGGCTCGATCGCCTGATCTCGAGCCGCCGCGAACACCTTGGCAATATCGAGCAGTTGCAGAACCTGTTGCCCGACCTCATTCCGTCCTGGGGCATCGCCAGGGGCCGCCATGTCATCGTCACCAGCGCCGATCATCGCGTGCTCGCCCGCGCCCCGATCGACGGGCTTAGCGAGAACGACCGGGTGTTCGACATCGTCTCCACCGCGCAACTGCTCGTCGCGCCGAGCCAGCAGGGTATCCTCGCCGACATGATCCTGCCGAACGGCGACAGCGCGCTGGCCATTTCGGTTCAGGTGAAATCGCTGCCCGGCCAGGTGGTCGTGATCCAGGAGATGAACGAGCCGATCTGGGGATCGGACGCCGCGCTCTCGGTCACGCTCTCGGCGACCACGGGCTTCGTCGTGCTCATCCTCGGCTTCGCCTTCCACTGGCAGTCGACCCGCGCCCGCGAGGGCGATCTCATCAATGACGCCGTCCGCGGCCGGATCGACACCGCGCTCAACCGCGGCCGCTGCGGCCTGTGGGACTGGGACCTCTCGCGCGGCCGCATCTTCTGGTCGCAGTCGATGTTCACGCTGCTCGGCCTCGAATCCCGCAACGACCTTTTGACCTTCGGCGAGGTCAACGCACTGGTGAAATCGGACGACATCGATCTGTTCGACATCGCCGACCAGCTCATCTCCGGCAAGATCGACCACATCGACCAGTCGTTCCGCATGCAGCACACCGAGGGCCACTGGATCTGGCTGCGCGTGCGCTGCGAGCTCAGCCACGCGTCAGCCGATGGCGGCCTGCACCTGATCGGGATCGCGGTCGACATCACCGAGCAGAAGAGCCTCGCCGAAAAAACTGTTGAAGCGGACCTGCGGCTGCGCGACGCCATCGAGACCATTCCGGAAGCCTTCGTGCTCTGGGATGCCGAGGACCGCCTCGTGCTCTGCAACTCGCACTTCCAGCGCCTGCACAAATTGCCGGATTCGGCCGTTGCTCCCGGCACCTCCTACGAGACCGTGATCGAGGTCGGCAGCATGCCGGAGGTCCGCACGCGGTTGCACGAGGCCGGCGTGCCGATGCCGGGCGCGCGCACCTTCGAGGCGCAGCTCGACGACGGGAAGTGGCTGCACATCTCCGAGCGCCGCACCAAGGACGGCGGCTACGTCTCGGTCGGCACCGACATCACCCGCATCAAGGCCCACGAGCAGAAGCTCGTCGACAACGATCTGCGCCTGCGCGCCACCGTCGTCGATCTGAAGCGTTCGCAGACCGAGCTCGAGCGGCAGGCGATCGAGCTCGCTGACCTCGCGGAAAAATATTCGCAGGAGAAGACCCGCGCCGAGGAAGCCAACGCCGCCAAGTCGAAATTCCTCGCCAATATGAGCCACGAGCTGCGCACGCCGCTGAACGCCATCATCGGCTTCTCCGAGATCATGGGCAGCGGCATGTTCGGCGCGCTCGGCTCGGACAAGTATCAGGAATATTGCCACGATATCCTCACCAGCGGCAAATATCTGCTCGACGTCATCAACGACATCCTCGACATGTCGAAGATCGAGGCCGGGCGCATGAAGCTCGATTTGGAGCCGCTCGATCTGTCGAGGACGCTCGCGGAATCGCTGCGCGTGGTGTCTGGACGCGCCCAGGCCAAGCAGCTGACGCTCGATGCCGACATCGAACGCACGATTCCCGTGGTGGCCGATCGCCGCGCGATCAAGCAGATCGTCGTCAACCTGCTCTCCAATGCGGTGAAGTTCACGCCCGACAACGGCCGGGTGATCGTGCGCAGCCAGGTGCTGGACGATCAAATCGTGATGCTGATCGCCGACACCGGCATCGGCATCGCGCAGGACTCGCTGCAGCGCCTCGGCAAGCCGTTCGAGCAAGTCGAGAGCCAGCTCACCAAGACCTATCAGGGCTCGGGTCTCGGCCTTGCGATCGCACGCTCGCTGACCAGCCTGCATGGCGGCTCGATGAAGCTGCGCTCCAAGCTCGGCGTCGGCACCGTCGTCCGCATCGCCCTGCCACGCAACGCCTTTGCGGCGAGGATGCGGGAGGCGGCGTAAGGATTTCGCACTGCCGTTAGGGTGGGCAAAGCGCAGCGTGCCCACCATCGCTTGCACCGATGTAAATGGTGGGCACGCTTCGCTTTGCCCACCCTACGGCACTGCCCTTGGCCAGGCGACGCCGTCATTCCGGGGCCAACTTCAGGATTGTTTCCAACAACGCCCGGTCGTTCAACACCGCCAACGTCTCGCGGGCCGTGAGAGAGGCGACGGCCTGCTCGAAGGTGTCGCTCGCCTCAACGCGGGCGCGGGCTGTTGCGAGCTGCGGGTCGATTTCCTGCGGTCGCCGGCGCGCCGGTGGTGGGAGCGAGCGGAGATGCTGCGTCAGGAATTGCGGGTCGCGTTGCAATTCGACCAGCGCGCGGCCACGCTCAACCGAAGGCGATGCCGCCAGTTCGTTCGCACGGACCAGCACGGCCGGCGGCGCGACTTCCTCCGGTGTCGCAAACAGCGCCTTCATCCGCGGCTTCGCCGTATAGGCGCCGATCGGAATGGCAAACAACAGCCCGACGATGACCGGCGACATCCACAACAGCAGCGGCAGAGAGACGGCGTAGGCGCTCGCGGCCATCAGTACGCCGAAGGCCGTGGGCACTCCATACTTGCGATAGAGCTCGCGCCGCTCGACCGAGCCGTCGTCGCGGCGCTGCGTCTGCCATCCGGCATCACGGCCAATCAGGATCTCGATCACCGCGATCGACTGGAACACCATCATCGCGGGTGCGATCATGGCGGAGATCAGCACTTCGACGATGACACCGAGGAAAGCGCGAATGGCGCCGCCGAACCGCCGCCGCGTGTCCCGCTGCGTCAACAGCAACAGGAAGCCGAGCAGTTTCGGCACGATCAGAAGCGCCATGGTGGCGCCGAACACCCAGGCCGCGAGCACGGGGTCCTGCGCAGGCCAGTTGGGAAACAGCGCAAACCCCTTCGGAAAATATTCGGGGCGGACAAAGCGGGCCTGCAACGAGATCAGTATGCCGAGCAGCAGGAACGTAAACCACAGCGGCGCAGTGATATAGGAGCCGATCCCGGTCATGAAATGCAGGCGCGAAATCCAGTGCAGTCCGCGCGTCGGCAACACGGCGAGATGCTGCAGGTTTCCCTGGCACCATCGCCGGTCGCGCGCCGCGAAATCCAATAGCGAAGGCGGCACTTCCTCGAAACTGCCGCCGAGCGTCGGCGCCATATAGATGCCCCAGCCGGAGCGGCGCATCAGCGCGGCCTCGACGAAGTCGTGGCTCAGAATATGACCGCCGAACGGCTTTCGTCCGTGCAACTCCGGCAGCCCGGCCGCCTCGGCGAATGCCCGCACCCTGATGATGGCATTGTGCCCCCAATAATTGCCTTCGGAGCCGTGCCACCAGGCTACGCCCGCGGCGATCATCGGCCCATAAAGCCGCCCGGCGAACTGCTGCAGGCGGCTGAACAGGCTTCGCGCATTGACGATGATCGGCAACGTCTGCAGCAATGCCGCCGCGGGGTTCGCTTCCATCGCATGAACCATCCGCACCATCGTCTCGCCGGTCATCAGGCTGTCGGCATCGAGGACGATCATGAACTGATAGCCGCTGCCGAAGCGGGAAACCCACTCGGCGATGTTGCCGGACTTGCGCGCGACATTGTTGGCGCGGTGACGGTAATAGAGCCGATCGGAACCGCAGGCTTGCCGCAGTTTCAGGAAAGCGCGCTCCTCGGCGATCCAGATGTCGGGATCGGTGCTGTCGCTCAGCACGAACCAGTCGAAGTGCTCACCATGCCCGGTCGCCTCGACGGACTCGTAGATCGCACGCAGGCGGGCCATCAACTGGATTTCGTTTTCATTATAGGTCGGCAACAGAACCGCTGTCCGGCTCGCGATATCAGGCAAGGAACCGCTGGCGGCGATTTGCAGCGCATTCCCTCCTCTGCCGAGCAGGACGAAAAAGCCCGCAAGAGCGGAAGCAAACGAGAAGCCGATCCAGGCGAGCAACGCCACGAACAGCGCGAGCACCATCCATTCCAGGACGGTCACGCCCCCGACTTCGAGCACCTTGTACATCTCGTACGCGCCGGCGCCGGTGAGCGCGATAGTGGCTGCAAAGACAAATGTCCGCCGCAGCCACATGCTTGACGCCACCGGTACAGGCTGCCGCGTCGCCTGCGGCGCGCGCGCGAAGTCCGATGTGATCATCTCGAGCGGATCTTCGCGTGGCAGGAACCCGCCCGCCAGCGCGTCCCGCGTCAGCGGCGCAGACGTCGCTACGGAGCCCATCGATAAACCCACACTTCGGAAAGAGGTTTATCGTCTTGCACCAGCAAGGCCCGAAGCTCGACGGGCGTATCCTTCTTCACCGCGCATTGGAAGCTGAGCCGCCATCCACCCGTGTCGGGGTTCGGTTGGGTGACGATGTTGGTGATCTCGGACTTCTCGGCGCTCACGACGCCCTTGATGCTGCTGGGATCGATTGCCTTCAGGTTGTCGCCGACCAGATCCAGCACGAACAATTTGCTGTCGTCGCCGCGCGCGCCGATACCGGTGCGTACGAAGCGGGCGAGCGAATGAGGCTTCGGCATATCCGGGCCCCAGTGCAGGCGATAGGTGAAATTGTTTTCGCTCTTGGCCTTCAGCGGCGCCTTGGGCCGCCAGAACGCTGCGATGTTATCGTGGATTTCCTCCTTGGTCGGAATCTCGATCAGCACGACGCCGCCCTCGCCCCAATCGCCGATCGGTTCGACCCAGAGGCTCGGGCGAGCCTCGAAACGCGACTCGATATCCTCATAGGCGGCGAATCTCTTCTCGCGCTGCATCAGCCCGAAACCGCGCGGATTGAGGTCCTGGAAGGTGCTGACCTGAAGATCCCGCGGATTGCTCAGCGGACGCCACAGGCTTTCACCCTTGCCGTTGAAAATCGCGAGCCCGTCGGAATCGTGCACCGAGGGACGAAAATCGTCGACATCGTTGCGGTCATTGGGGCCGAAGAAGAACATGCTGGTCATCGGCGCCAGCCCTGCATGCTCGAGATCGGCCCGCGGATAAAGCGACATCTCGACGTCGAACACCGTGGTCTCGCCGGGCCGCAAGGTGAAGCGGTAGCTCGCGGCGCAGCTCTTGCTGTCGAGCAGCGCGTGGATGACGAGTGAGGTCGCGTTGGCTGCGGGGCGCTCCAGCCAGAACGCCTTGAAATAAGGAAACTCCTCTCCCTTCGCCTCTCCAGTGTCGATCGACAATCCCCGCGCCGACAATCCGTAGGTTTCACCCTTGGCGACGGCACGGAAATAGCTGGCGCCGAGGAAGACGCAGACCTCATCGAAATAGTCGGGCCTGTTGATCGGCGCGTGGATGCGAAAGCCGGCAAAGCCGAGATTATCAGCGGCGAACGTCGGCACATTGTCGCCGAACGAGAAGTCGTCCTTGCGATAGCGGATTTCGCTCGCCTGGCCGTCGACGACTTCGAAGATGCTGACCTTGTTCTTGTAGAAGAAGCCGCGGTGAAAGAACTGCGCCTGGAACGGCAGCTTTTCGGCACGCCACAGCGCGCGTTCCGGCATGAAGCGGATCGAGCGATACTGATCGTAGTTCAGATCCTTCAGCTCGGACGGCAGCTTTTCATCGGGCGCCTCGAACGATTTGCTCGCGAGGCTGCGCGCAAGTTCCCGGACGGTGGACGGATCAAACGGGACGGCGGCGACGGTTTCGGTTCCCGGAAACAACATGAGTGTCGGCAGCACTGCCGAGCCTTGCAGTAGCTGGCGACGATTCACGGGAACTCCCAGATGTTTGAACCAAGCGTAGCATTGCAACAGTCGAGCCGTCGGCAAAGTTCCCTTCGATGCTGCAAGGCGAGAAGAGATTTCCGTTCAGACAATCATCGCTTGAGCTTTGGGGAAAATCAGCATTCTGCCGCTATTCGGCCGCCAGAACGGCCTGAATCGAGCGGCGATTGAAATGTGAATTGGAGGAGACAGTCAGGCGCCCGACGGCCGCGCCGTGACGCGCGCGTCAACGTAGTGACACGTGGGTCACGCGCTATGATTGGGGGATACCGACTCCAGCGTGGGCGCGACTTCGCGGGCGACCTGGACCAGCGCGGCAATCAAGGGCGTCATCGGGTCGCGCTGCGGGATCACCAGGCCGATGCTGTAGTTCACGACAGGGTCGACGATCGGAATGCTGCGCACGGCATCGGCGAGGCCGAGTGTCTCCGCAAGCTTTGCCGGCATCACGCTTGCCCAGCGGCCGGTCTTCACATGGGTGTAGAGCACGAGCAGCGAGTTCGACGTCAGCGTCGGCGTCGCTTCCGCGCCGACCGAACGAAGTGCGCGATCGATGATGCGGCGGTTCTGCATGTCGGGAGTCAGCAAGCAGAGCGGCACCTGCCCGACCTCTTTCCATGTGACGGTGTCACGATCGCCGAACATGGCATCGGGCGATGTCAGCAAGCGGTAGCTCTCGCCATAGAGACGGATGGTGCGAACCTTGCCGATCGGCTCGTTCTCGATATAGGTCAGCCCGGCATCGACCTCGAGGTTCTCCAGGAGGCCCAGCACGTCGGACGAGGTGCAGGATTGGATGCGAAAGCGCACGTCCGGATGACGGGCGCGAAACGGCGTGGTCAGTGAAGCCACCATGCCGAGCGCGGTCGGGATCGCCGCGATCCGGATCTCGCCGGAAAGCTTGTGCTTCAGCCCATTGATCTCCTCCCGCATCGCGCGGGCATCGCCGACGATACGGCGCGCCCAATCGAGCGCGCGCTCACCCTCGGGCGTGAAGCCCTGAAAGCGGGAGCCGCGTTGCACCAGCATCACGCCAAGGAGATCCTCGAGCTGCTTGAGGCTCGTCGACATCGTCGGCTGCGTGACGCCGCACGCCTCCGCCGCGCGGCCGAAATGCCGCTCCTTTGCGAGCGCCAACAGGAGTTCAAGCTTGTCGATCAAGAAGGCCTCATCAGCTCTGGCATGCCACTTCGAATATAACGATCACAACCGCGACGAACACGAGAAAAAGCCGTAACGGACAAGGTGCCCCGCTACCAATTCTATTTATATATCGATCGATTTCATATCCCAATCGATCGCTGTTCACGATCGCAGCATGAGACAGCTTTATTGATATCTAGATCGATTCCAACTCTCATAGCAGCGAGTGAAAACGCGATTTGAGAGATGTGGATGACGTCGGCCTACGAACCCTGGAACGAAGCGCGCGGCGCCGAGATCATCGCCGAGCATGCCAAGCTCGAAGGCGCGACGCTGGTCATCCTGCACGCGCTGCAGGAGGCCTTCGGCTACGTGCCCGAGCCCGCGATCCCGATGGTCGCTTCCGCGCTTAATCTCTCGCGTGCCGAAGTCCACGGCGTGTTCACCTTCTACCATGATTTCCGCAAGGCGCCCGCAGGCCGTCATGTGCTGAAGCTCTGCCGCGCGGAGGCCTGTCAGGCCGCCGGCGGCGATGCGCTGGCCGCGCGCGCCGAAGCCAAGCTCGGCGTTGCGCTCGGCAATACCACGGCCGATGAGCGCGTAACGCTGGAGCCGATCTACTGCCTCGGCCTCTGCGCCACCGCGCCATCAGCGATGCTGGACGGCCGCATGGTCGGTCGGCTCGACGAAGCGCGCCTCGATGCGCTGGTGAAGGAGGCGCAGCGATGACGATGCGACTCTTTGTCCCCCGCGATGCTGGCGCAGTCGCCGTTGGCGCCGATGAGGTCGTGACGGCGCTGGAGCTCGCCGCCGAGCAGCGCGGCCTTGTGATCGAGATTGTCAGGACCGGCTCGCGCGGGCTGTATTGGCTGGAGCCGATGGTCGAAGTCGCAACAGCGGCGGGCCGGGTCGCGTTCGGACCGGTGAGCGCTGCGGACGCGACCTCCCTGCTCGATGCGATGGCCGCCGACGGGCCGCATCCGCTGCGCCTCGGCATCGCCGACGATATCCCCTGGCTGAAGCGCCAGACCCGCCTGACCTTCGCGCGCTGCGGCGTGATCGATCCGCGCTCGGTCGAGGACTATCGCGCCCATGGCGGCTACAGGGGCCTGGAGCGGGCGCTGACGCTCTCCCCCGACGAGATCCTGGCCGACGTCACCACCTCCGGCCTGCGCGGCCGCGGCGGTGCCGGCTTCCCGACCGGCATCAAGTGGAAGACGGTCGCGCAGGCCAGCGCCGACCGAAAGTACATCGTCTGCAATGCCGACGAAGGCGACAGCGGCACCTTCGCCGACCGCATGATCATGGAAGGCGATCCCTTCGTGCTGATCGAGGGCATGACGATCGCCGGCCTCACGGTCGGCGCCACCAAAGGCTACATTTACACCCGCTCCGAATATCCACATGCGGTCGAGGCGATGAATGCCGCGATCGCAGCGGCCAAGCGCGCCGGCTATCTCGGCGCCCTTATCGGCGGTTCCGCGCACAGCTTTGATCTCGAGGTGCGCGTCGGCGCCGGCGCCTATGTCTGCGGCGAGGAAACCTCGCTGCTCGAAAGCCTCGAAGGCCGCCGTGGCATCGTGCGCGCCAAGCCGCCGCTGCCCGCACACAAGGGCCTGTTCGGGCGGCCGACGGTGATCAACAACGTGCTGTCGTTCGCCGCGATCCCGTTCATCCTCGATAACGGCGCCAAGGCTTACGCAGATTTTGGCATGGGCCGCTCGCGCGGCACGATGCCGATCCAGCTTGCCGGCAATGTGAAGCATGGCGGCCTGTTCGAGACCGCATTCGGCATCACGCTCGGCGAACTTGTCGACGAGATCGGCGGCGGCTCCTTCACCGGCCGTCCGGTGCGCGCGGTGCAAGTGGGTGGCCCGCTCGGCGCCTACTTCCCGCGCGCTCTCTTTGATACGCCGTTCGACTATGAGGCTTTCGCTGCACGCGACGGATTGATCGGCCATGGCGGCATCGTCGTGTTCGACGACAGTGTCGATATGCGCAAGCAAGCGCGCTTTGCGATGGAATTCTGCGCGATCGAATCCTGTGGCAAGTGCACGCCCTGCCGGATCGGCTCGACCCGCGGCGTGGAGACCATCGAGAAGATCATCCGCGGCGAGCGCGTGGCCGAAAACCTCGCTCTCGTCGAGGACCTCTGCAACACCATGAAGTTCGGCTCGCTCTGCGCGCTCGGCGGCTTCACGCCCTACCCCGTGCTGAGTGCCCTCAGGCATTTCCGGGATGATTTCGGCCCGGCACCGGCCCGCTTAGAGGCCGCGGAATAGGAAAATCGCCATGTCATTGATCGAGGAAATCGACTTCGGCACGCCGCGCTCCAAATCGGAGACCATGGTCACGCTGACCATCGACGGCAAGCCCATTACGGTGCCCGAGGGCACCTCCATCATGCGCGCGGCGATGGAAGCAGGTCACCAGATCCCGAAGCTGTGCGCAACCGACATGGTCGACGCCTTCGGCTCCTGCCGCTTGTGCCTGGTCGAGATCGAGGGACGCTCGGGCACGCCGGCGTCCTGCACCACGCCGGTGGCGCCAGGGCTGGTCGTGCATACCCAGAGCGAGCGGCTGAAGAAGCTGCGCAAGGGCGTGATGGAGCTCTACATCTCCGACCATCCGCTGGACTGCCTGACCTGCGCTGCCAATGGCGATTGCGAATTGCAGGACATGGCAGGCGCAGTCGGCCTGCGCGACGTGCGCTACGGCTATGAGGGCGACAACCATGTGTTCGCCAAGTCCGCTGGCGCGGTCAATCCGGCCTGGATGCCGAAGGACGAGTCCAATCCCTACTTCACCTACGATCCGTCAAAATGCATCGTCTGCTCGCGCTGCGTCCGCGCCTGCGAGGAGGTGCAAGGCACCTTCGCACTGACGATCGCCGGCCGCGGCTTCGACAGCCGTGTCTCGCCGGGCATGAGCGAAAGCTTCCTCGGCTCCGAATGCGTCTCCTGCGGCGCCTGCGTGCAGGCCTGCCCGACCGCGACGCTGACGGAAAAATCAGTGATCGAGATCGGCCAGCCCGAGCATTCCGTGGTGACCACCTGTGCCTATTGCGGCGTCGGCTGCGCCTTCAAGGCCGAGATGCGCGGCGAGGAAGTGGTGCGCATGGTCCCGTACAAGGACGGCAAGGCCAATCGCGGACACTCCTGCGTCAAGGGACGCTTTGCCTGGGGTTATACCAACCACAAGGAACGCATCCTGAAGCCGATGATCCGCGAGCGGATCGCCGATCCCTGGCGCGAAGTGTCGTGGGACGAAGCGTTCTCGTTTGCCGCCGCGAAGTTCAAGGCGATCCAGCAGAAATACGGCCGCGACGCGGTCGGCGGCATCACGTCGTCCCGCTGCACCAATGAAGAGACCTATCTGGTGCAGAAGCTGATCCGCGGCGGCTTCGGCAACAACAATGTCGATACCTGCGCCCGGGTCTGCCACTCGCCGACCGGCTATGGCCTGTCGCAAACCTTCGGCACCTCGGCCGGCACGCAGGACTTCGACTCGGTCGAGGAGACCGACGTCGTGATCGTGATCGGCGCCAACCCGGCCTCTGCCCACCCCGTGTTCGCCTCGCGCTTAAAGAAGCGGCTGCGGCAAGGGGCAAAACTGATCGTGATCGATCCGCGTCGCACCGAGATGGTGGAGTCCCCTCACCTTGAGGCGCTGCATCTGCCGCTGATGCCGGGCACCAATGTCGCTGTCATGACGGCGCTCGCGCACGTCATCGTGACCGAGGGCCTCGTCAACGAAGCCTTCGTGCGCGAGCGCTGCGACTGGAGCGAATTCGAGGAATGGGCGGCGTTCGTCGCGCAGCCGAACAACAGCCCGGAAGCCACCGCGATCCTGACCGGAGTCGACCCGAAGGATGTCCGCGAAGCCGCGCGCATCTACGCCACCGGCGGCAACGGTGCGATCTATTACGGGCTGGGGGTCACCGAGCACAGCCAGGGCTCGACCACGGTGATCGCGATCGCCAACCTCGCGATGGTGACAGGCAATATCGGCCGCCCCGGCGTCGGCGTGAACCCGTTGCGCGGCCAGAACAACGTGCAGGGCTCCTGCGACATGGGCTCGTTCCCACACGAACTGCCGGGCTATCGCCACATCTCGACGGATGCGGTGCGTGACCAGTTCGAGGCGATGTGGAACGTCAAGCTCAACCCTGAGCCGGGCCTGCGCATCCCCAACATGTTCGACGCCGCGATCGAAGGCACCTTCATGGGCCTCTACGTGCAGGGCGAGGACATCCTGCAATCCGATCCCAACACCTCCCACGTGGTGGCGGCGCTGTCGGCGATGGAATGCGTGATCGTGCACGATCTCTTCCTGAACGAGACCGCGAATTACGCGCACGTGTTCCTGCCGGGCTCGAGTTTCCTGGAGAAGGATGGAACCTTCACCAACGCCGAGCGTCGTATCCAGCGCGTGCGCAAGGTGATGACGCCAAAGAACGGCATGGCCGACTGGGAAGTGACGATCCGCCTCGCGAAGGCGATGGGCTTCGAGATGCATTACGACCACCCCTCCGAGATCATGGACGAGATCGCGGCGCTGACCCCGACCTTCGCCGGCGTCTCCTACGCCAAGCTCGACGAGCTCGGCTCGGTGCAGTGGCCCTGCAACGAGAAGGCGCCCGAGGGCACGCCGGTGATGCATATCGGCGGCTTCGTCCGCGGCAAGGGCAAGTTCATCGTCACCGAATATCTCGCAACAGATGAGCGCACCGGGCCACGTTTCCCGCTGTTGCTCACGACGGGGCGCATCCTCAGCCAGTACAATGTCGGCGCGCAGACCCGCCGTACAGAGAATGTGGTCTGGCACAGCGAGGACCGGCTCGAGATCCATCCGCATGATGCCGAGCAGCGCGGCGTGCGCGATGGCGATTGGGTGCGCCTCAAGAGCCGCGCCGGCGAGACCACGCTGCGCGCGCTCATCACCGATCGTGTCGCGCCGGGCGTGGTTTACACCACGTTCCATCATCCGGACACGCAGGCCAATGTGATCACGACCGACTATTCGGACTGGGCCACGAATTGTCCGGAATACAAGGTCACCGCCGTGCAGGTCTCGCCGTCGAATGGTCCGTCCGACTGGCAGAAGGCCTATGAGGCGCAGGCGAAGCATTCACGCCGGATCGCGCCGGTCGTGGAAGCCGCGGAGTGAGGATGCACGATCCCGTCACCAGCGCGAAGCGGCAGGTCTGGCGCGACGGCAGCCTCAGCGAAGGCACGCGCCAGATCCCCGAGGAGACGGCGCTGGCGCTGACCTATAATGGCGGCACCTACGCCGTGATGATGGGCACGCCGCAGGACCTGCGCGATTTTGCCGTGGGCTTCAGCCTCAGCGAAGGCGTTGTTCAATCCGCCGAGGAGATCGAGACGCTCGACGTCATCGAGCTCGACGACGGCATCGAGCTGCGGATGTGGCTGGCGCCCGAAAAGGCCGCGCTGATCAATGAGCGGCGGCGGCATATCGCGGGCCCGACCGGCTGCGGCCTCTGCGGCATCGACTCGATCGCCGAAGCGGTTCGTCCGGCGGCAATCGTGCCGAAGGGCCGCAGTTTCTCGCCGCGCGAGATCATGGCCGCGATGGCCGCGATCGCCCCGCTGCAGGCGATCAACCTCAGGACACGCGCAGTGCATGCCGCGGCGTTCTGGACGCCGGCGCGCGGCATTGTCGCGCTGCGCGAGGATGTCGGCCGTCACAATGCGCTCGACAAGCTTGCCGGTGCGCTGGCGCAGGCCAAAGTACCTACCAGCGACGGCATGGTGCTGTTGACGAGCCGCGTCTCGGTCGAGATGGTGCAGAAGACGGCAACCATCGGCGCGCCGCTGATGGTCGCGGTGTCCGCGCCGACAGCGCTTGCTGTGCGCATGGCCGACGCCGCCGGCATCACGCTCGCGGCGATCGCACGCGCCGACGGGTTCGAAGTGTTCACACATGCGGAGCGGATCGTTCCCCACGCCGATAGCAGGAAAGCCATCCATGTCGCCTGACCGACTAATTTACATGGCCAACCAGATCGGCAAGTTCTTCCAGAACCAGGGGCATGAGCGCGCGGTGCCGGGCATTGCCGAGCATATCAAGAAGTTCTGGGACCCGCGGATGCGGAAGGCGATCTTCGCCCATCTCGACGCCGGCGGCGCTGGGCTTGATCCGTACGTCCACGAGGCGCTCAAGAAGTTGAAGAAGGCGTAGGCCGCGCAGTCGTAGGGTGGGCAAAGGCGCGCCAGCGCCGTGCCCACCATCTCTCCACGAGTGCAACACTGAATGGTGGGCACGCGTCGCTTTGCCCACGCTACGGCGCTGTCGTCCCGGCGAACGCCGGGACCCATAACCACAGGATCGCGTTGTGGCGCGCGCAAGCGGTTGCGGCGGAGCACATTGCAAACGCCTGTGGTTATGGGTCCCGGGTCAAGCCCGGGACGACACCGAATTTGTAGCGATCGGCGCCGCGCCTAACGTCCGCCGACGATCGCGTTGAACACGCGGCGGACTTCGCTCTGCGTCTCGCGCACGCCGGCTTCGAGGGCGGAGAAATCCGGCGTGTCGCCTGCGCGCGCCATCACGCGTAGCAGATCGTCACCGGCAGTTTCGGGATTGAATTTGCCAATCACGCAAAGGCGCAGGATCTGCGTGAGGTCGTGATAGAGCCGCGCGGCCGAGCGCAGCACTTCGGCTTCCGACTGGCCGAGCACGCCGAGCTTTGCGGCGTTGTCGAGCACCTGCAATGTGGAGACGCTGAGAATGTCCGGCTTCTCGGCGGCGTGCACGAGTTGCAGATATTGCGCGATGAAATCGATGTCGATGAGGCCGCCGGCGGCGAGCTTCAGGTCCCAGATGTCGTCCTCGCCCTTCTCGAGCGCGATCGCGCGCCGCATCTCGACGACGTCGTTGGCGGTTTTGCCCGCATCGCGCTTGCGCGTCAGCACGCGGCGGATGATGTCTTCGATCTTCTCGCGGAACGCCGGCGATGACGAGATCACGCGCGCCCGCGTCAGCGCCATGTGCTCCCAGGTCCAGGCCTCGCGCTCCTGATATTCGGCGAAGGAATCGAGCCGTGATGCCAGTGGACCGGCGCGGCCCGATGGGCGTAGCCGCATGTCGACCTCGTAGAGCACGCCGTAATTGGTTCGTGTCGTGAAGGCGGAGATCAGGCGCTGGGTGAGGCGGGCAAAATACTGCGCGCCGTGCAGCGCGCGGTCGCCGTCGGAGTCCGGGTGTTCGTGGTCGTAGTCGTAGAGCAGGATCAGGTCGAGGTCGGAGGACGCCGTCATCTCGCGGCTGCCGAGCCGGCCCATGGCGACAATCGCGGTCTCCTGGTCGTTGATGCGGCCGTATTGCGTGGCGAACTGGTCGGTGACAAGGCCATGCACGGTGTGCACGATCCCTTCCGCGACGTCGGCGAAGGCGACGCTCGCCTGCTGCGCCGACACCGTGCCGGAGAGGATCCGCGTGCCGATCAGGAACAGGCTTTCCTGGCCGAACAGCCGCAGGCGATCGAGGAAGTCTTCGTAGGAGCCGGCGTCCTTGAGCGTGATCGCGAGCCGCTCCGACAATTCGCGCTGGTCCGGCATCGCGCCGAAGAAGCGCGGATCGATCAGCCCGTCCATGATCTGCGGCTGCCGCGCCAGCATGTCGCCGAGCCGCGGCGCGGCGCCGAGGATCAGCGCCACCAGCGCGACCAGATCGCGGTTCTGGCTCAGCAGCGTGATCAGCCGCCCGCCCCGCTGCAGCGCCCCGAGGAAACGATCGAACGCCACAACCGCAGCGTCCGGCTCCTCGGCATGCGCAAGGCCGTCGATCAGGCCCGGAATGAACTCGAGGAAAGCATTGCGCGTCGCCTCCACGCGCAGCGCGCGATAGTCGCCTTCGATCCATTGCTGCACGGTCTTTGCGACCGCGACCGGCTTCTCGAAGCCGAGACTCACGAGATGCTCGAGCAGCCGCTGGTCTTCGGGGCCGGCGCCGTAGTTCAACTTCGGCAACTTTGCCGTGCCGGTCGGCTCGTCGCCCTCGAACAGCTTGGCGTAATGGCCCTGCACAATGTTGAGATGCGCGAGCAATTCCATCGCAAAGGTGGCCCTGCTCGTATAGCCGAGGAAATGAGCAAAGCGCTCGATCGCCGCGGGATCTTCCGGCAGCGTGTGCGTCTGCTCGTCGGCGATCATCTGCAGACGATGCTCGACGCGGCGCAGGAACTGATAGGCCGCGGTGAGCTCGTCACGCGCCTCAAAGGTGATCCAGTTGCTGGAGGCCAGCATCGCGAGCGCCTCGAGCGTCGGCCGCACCCGTAATTCCGGATGCCGCCCGCCCGCGATCAACTGCTGGGTCTGGGCGAAGAACTCGATCTCGCGGATGCCGCCGCGGCCGACCTTGACGTTGTGGCCCTCGACCGAGATCTCGCTCTGGCCGCGGTAGGTCTGCATCTGCCGCTTCATGTCGTGGACATCGGCAAGCGCGGCGAAGTCCAGATGCTTGCGCCAGACGAAGGGGGCGATTTCCGCAAGCAGCACCTCGCCCGCCCTGCTGTCGCCGGCGCAGGGGCGCGCCTTGATCATCGCGGCGCGTTCCCAGGTCCGCCCTTCCCGCGCGTAATAGTTCAGCGCCGAATCGGTCGAGATCGCGACCTGCGTCGACGCCGGATCGGGCCTCAGCCGCAGGTCGACGCGGAACACATAGCCGTCGCCGGAGCGCTGCTGCAGCATGCGCGCCATCGACTGGGTGACGCGGACGAAGAACGGCTGCGGTTCGATATCCTCGGCCAGCGAGGTCGCAGCCGGATCGTAGAAGACGATGAGATCGATATCGCTGGAATAGTTCAGCTCGCCCGCGCCCATCTTGCCCATCGCGAGCACGATCAGCCCGCTGCCCTCTTCGGGACGGTCGGGGTCGGGCGCATGGAGGCGGCCGCGCGCCATCTCCTGGCGCAGCAGGTAGCGCAGCGCCGACTGCACGGACGCGACCGCAAGGTCGGTCAGCGCGGCGGTGACCCGTGTGACCGGCCACACGCCGCCAATGTCGCAAAGCGCGATCAGGAGCGCCGCCTCCGCCTTCATGCGGCGGAGCAGTTGCATCACTTCGGCCTCGCCTGAGGCGGCGAACACGTCGTGCGACGTCTTGTCGATCAGGTCGGCCAGATGCGGCTCCGGGTCGCAGGAGAGCAACCGGATCAGCCGCGCCGGATCGGCGCGCACGAGCTCGAACAGGAACGGCGAGCATTCCGCAATGCCGAGCAGGATGCGCTTGGCGAAGGGATAGCCGAGCAGTTCATCGAGCGCGGCCGATTGCGCCGGCTCGAGTTCGGCGAGCCAGTCTGTCAGGCGCTGTTCGGCTTGGATGGGCGCGGACACATACGGTCCGTCCGCGAACCGCGCGGCCAGACGATGTCCCGCGGAGCCCGGCGCGGAAGCGTTCATGCCGCCTTCTGTGGCACATCCTGCGTTTGGGCCGCAAGCCTGTCAGCCGCGCCGGCACGCGCCGGCAGCACCAGCGTCGCAACCAGCCCGGGATGGGCGTCGCCGAGCCTGAGCTCGCCGCCGTGCAGTGTCGCGACCGCCGCGGCGAGGCTGAGCCCAAGCCCGGAACCCGGCAGCGTGCGGCTCGCCTCGAGCCGGACGAATCGTTCCACCGCGTGCTTGCGATCGGCCTCGGGAATGCCCGGACCATGATCGGTGACGCTGAGCAGCACGGAGTCGGACTCGCGCCGCGCCTCGATCAGGATCTCCTTGGCTGCGGCGGCCGCCTCCGGGTCGATCGGCTGCACCACCGGCTTGCCATATTTGATCGCGTTCTCGACGAGGTTGGCGAGCGCCTGGCTGATCAATTCACGGTTGCCGTGCATCGCGCTGGGCGCGGTCTTCACATGCAGGCTCATGCCGTCGTCCTCGGCGAGCGGCTCGTAGAGCTCATGGATGCCGGCGGCAACGTCGGCCGCGTCGAAATCATCCATGTTGCCGCGCGCCTGACCGGACTCAGCCCGCGCGATCATCAAGAGTGCATTGAAGGTACGGATCAGGCCATCGGATTCCTCGATGGTGCGCTCCAGCGCCGCCCGGTAATCGGCCTCGCTCCTGGCGCGCGCCAATGCCTCCTCGGCGCGGTTGCGAAGGCGCGTCAGCGGGGTCTTGAGGTCGTGGGCGATGTTGTCGGAGACCTCCTTCAGCCCCGTCATCAGCGCCTCGATGCGCTCCAGCATGGCGTTGAGGTTCTCGGCGAGACGATCGAGCTCGTCGCCGCTGCGGCCGACCGGCAGGCGGTCGGATAGATCGCCGGCCATGATGCGCTGGGCGGTGCCGGTCATGGCATCGATCCGCTGCAACACCCGCCGCGCGACGAAGATGCCGCCGCCAATGCCGAGCACGACCACGACCAGGATCGACCATTGCGCGGCTTTGGCAACGATGCCGAACAGCCGCCGCCGCTCCTCGAGGTCGCGCCCGATCAAGAGCCGGAAGCCATTGGTCATCTCGGTGACCCGCACCAGCGCGCGGTGATCGGTGTTGTCATTGTCGTCGAGCCGCCGATAGGCCGTCTCGGTCCAACCCTGCATTCCCATCACCCCCGGCGCCAGCGAGCCGACATTGCCGGCGATCGCCTGCCCGTTCGGTGCGGTCACGAGGTAGAGGTTGGCGCCCGGCCGCAGCGCCCGGTTGCCGATGGTGAACACAAGGCCGCGCAGGCCACGCCGGTTGTAGATCTCGGTGACTTCGCCGACCTCGGCATTGACCGTGGAGGTGATCTGCTCGGTGATCAGGCGGCGCGTATTCCAGGCGAAATAGCCGAGCAGCGACGCTGCGAACAGCGCAAACAAAAACAGATAGACCAGCGTCAGCCGGAACGCCGTGGTGCGGATCAGTTTACCGAATGCCGTCACGGATGATGCTACCCAAGATGTTGCTGTTGCGCGTTGCTATCCGATGCTCCCATGCACCGATGCAGCTACGTCTTTCGGACTCAGCTACCGTATCCCGTCGCGGATCATGTACCCTGCCCCGCGGATCGTGTGCAGCAAGGGCCGCTCGAAGCCCTTGTCGATCTTGGAGCGCAGGCGCGAGATGTGCACGTCGATGACGTTGGTCTGCGGATCGAAGTGATAGTCCCAGACATTCTCGAGCAGCATGGTGCGCGTCACCACCTGCCCTGCATGCTTCATCAGATATTCGAGCAGGCGGAATTCGCGCGGCTGCAGCGTCAGCTCGTCCTTGCCGCGGGCGACGCGGTGCGACAGGCGGTCGAGCTCGAGATCGCCGACCCGATAGACCGTCTCCTCCGCCGGGCCGACATTGCGGCGCGACAGAACTTCGACGCGCGCCAGCAGTTCGGCGAATGAATAGGGTTTCGGCAGGTAGTCGTCGCCGCCGGCGCGCAGGCCCTTGATGCGGTCGTCGACCTGACCGAGCGCGGAGAGGATCAACACCGGCGTGCGGTTCCCCTTTTCGCGCAGTGTTCCGATCAGGGACAGGCCGTCCCGCTTCGGCAGCATGCGGTCGACGACGAGGACGTCATAGTCGCCGCTCTCGGCCATCGACAGACCTTCCTCGCCGTCGTCGGCGAGGTCGGCGATATAGCCGACTTCGCGGAACGCCTTGACGAGATAGTCGGCGGATTCGCGATCGTCTTCGATGATCAGGAGGCGCATCTGGGGTGCGGCTAAAGGTGCGGTGGCGGTCACGGGATTGGTTTCCTCTCAGCATGGCGCGGCCGCCCTGCACATGCAAGACGGCCGCGCGCGTTCGCGTTGATTTGCATGATCCTTCCGGAAAACCGGCTTCCGCTTTTCCGGATCATGCTGGAGGGGAAAGAGTGGGCGGTGAAGCTGGGGGACTTCACCGCCCTAGGCCTTCCGACGGAGGGGGGCGCATTCCACCGGAAGGTAGCAAGAGGGGGCGAGCATTGAGGCTCGCTCCCCAGGAAGGGCCGTCGGCGGGGGCGACGATTGCCGGCGACGCCTTCCATCTCGTATTTAACCCTTCGCCAGCGGGACTGCCACAAAGCGCGACGAACCGCCGCTCTTTACACGCATCAAAACGCTGTTCTTGTTGTCGTTCCGTGCGGAGGTGATCGCATCACGCACATCACCGGCGCTGGTGACGTTCTTGCCGGCGACTTCAAGAATGACGTCGCCTTCCTTGAAGCCGCGCTCGGCCGCGGCGCTCTTCGGGTCGACCTCGGTCACGACGACGCCGTCCTTGCCGGCGCCGGCCACGCTGTTGGCGGGGGCCACCGTCAGGCCGAGCTTCGGCACGTCGGTGCCCCGGGAGGAAGAGCCGCGATCGCTGTTGTCGTTATCGGCCTTGGCCTCGACCGTGTTCGGCAACTGGCCGAGCGTGAGGTTGACGGTCTTCTCCTGGCCCTTGTGCAGGACGTTGAGCTTCACCGCATTGCCGGGCGCCAGGCCGCCGATGGTGCGGGCGAGCTCGCGCGCATCCTTGACCGTTTCGCCGTTGACGGCGGTGATGACGTCGCCGGATTCGATGCCGGCCTTGGCCGCCGGACCGTTGGCCTGGGGCTCCGCCACCAGCGCGCCTTCGGCCTTCTTCATGCCGAGGCTGTCGGCGATGTCGGAGGTCACCGGCTGGATCTGGACGCCGATCCAGCCGCGGCTGACCGTGCCCTTGTCCTTGAGCTGGGCGACGACGCTCTTCACCGTCGCGGCCGGGATCGAGAAGGCGATGCCGACGCTGCCGCCGGAGGGCGAGTAGATCGCGGTGTTGACGCCCATCACCTCACCGGACACGTCGAACGCCGGGCCACCGGAGTTGCCCTTGTTCACGGGCGCGTCGATCTGGATGAAATCGTCATACGGGCCGTTGCCGATGTCGCGGCCGGAGGCCGAGACGATACCGGCGGTAACCGTGCCGCCGAGCCCGAAGGGGTTGCCGACCGCCAGCACCCAGTCGCCGATCCGCGGCTTGGTGTCGGACAGCTTGGCGAACGGGAAGTTGGAACCACCCTCGACCTTGACTAGCGCGAGGTCGGTACGCGGATCGGTGCCGATCACCTTGGCCGAATAGGTCTTGCCGTCATCGGTCGTGACCTCGACCTTGTCGGCGCCGTCAACGACGTGGTTGTTGGTCACCGCAAAGCCGTCAGCCGAAATGAAGAAACCCGAACCCTGGCCGGTCACGATGCCACGGCCACGCGGTCCGCCGCGCATGCCCGGGGGGAGCCCATCCTGTCCACCGAAGCGACGGAAGAAACGCTCCATCGGCGAGCCCGGCGGGAACGGCGAGTCCTCGTTGCTGTCGTCCTTGGCGAGCTTCTCGCCGATATTGACCTTGACCGAAATCACCGACGGCTTCACGCGCTCGACAATATCGGCAAAGCCGACCGGCTGCTGAACCTTGCGGACCTCGTTGTTGACCTGCGCCTGCGCCGGGCTGGCGAACAGATCGCTCGGCGTGTGCTGCGGGCTCAAACCATAGCCGGCGACGCCGAGGCCGGCGACGACCGAAGCCATCAACGCAAATCTGCGGGCCGAGAACAGCGAACGCCGCGGCGCGCGGTAAGACGGCAAAGACGAAAGATCGGTGGGTCGTTCGGTCATTCTAAAAATCTCCAAGAGCCAGAACTCGAAAGGTGCGGGGGCAAGCACCGGACGTGTCTAAACATGGGGGCGTCAGCCTTACGGCGCGCTGGCTGCGGAATTAAACTTTTGTAATAGAGACGAGGCCGGGTGCGGCAGAATATCGCAGCTCCGCCAATGGGTTAGCCGCGAGCTGCAGGAGTTCGCGGCAAGTCTCGCCCAAAGGTTCCAGTTTGCAAAATCGCGAGCCGTCAGACTGCCCTGACGCTGGCAATGAAACCCTCGACCTCGCGCTTGAGGATGTCGGCCTGCTGCGACAGGTCGACCGCGGAATCCTTGGCCTCGCCGGCCATGCGGCCGGTGTCGGACGAGGTGGTGGTGATCTGGACGATGTGGTTGGTGACGTCCATGGTTCCCCTCGCCGCGTCCTGGACGCTCCTGGAGATGTCCTGGGTGGCGTTGCGCTGGCGTGCGGTGTCGACGTCGATGCCCGACATGATCGAGCTGATTTCGGCGATCGTGTTCGAGATCCCGTCGATGGCGCCGCGGGTTTCCGCCGTGATCGCCTGGATGCTCGTGACCTGCTGCGAGATCTCCTCGGTCGCCTTGCTGGTCTGGCTGGCCAGATTCTTCACCTCGGAGGCGACCACCGCAAATCCCTTGCCGGCCTCGCCGGCCCGCGCCGCTTCGATGGTGGCGTTGAGCGCCAACAGGTTGGTCTGCGAGGCAACCGTCTGGATCAACTGCACGACGG
This sequence comes from Bradyrhizobium elkanii WSM2783, assembly GCF_000472865.1. Taxonomy (GTDB): domain Bacteria; phylum Pseudomonadota; class Alphaproteobacteria; order Rhizobiales; family Xanthobacteraceae; genus Bradyrhizobium; species Bradyrhizobium elkanii_A. The sequence continues at coordinate 26,751 of NZ_AXAP01000079.1, forward strand.
CCCCGATCTTCTCGGCAGCGTCCGAGAGCGCGTGGATGGTGTCGGCGCTCTGGCGCGCCTGCGCCACCGCCCCTTCGGCACGCTGGGTGGCGTCGGTGACGCGCTGGCTGATCGCCGCGATCGAGGTCGTCATCTGCTCCGCTGATGTCGCCACCGTCTGGACGCTGGTGCTGGCCTGGCCGGCTGCGCTGGCAACCGCGCTTGCCTTCTGGCTGGTCTCGTTGGCGGCGCGCGACAGCGTTTCGGCGTTGCCCCTGAGGCGGACGGCCGATGCGGCAACGCTGCCGACGACATTGGCGACGAGGCCGTTGAAGTCGCGGATCTTCTCGTCGAGATAGCGAGTCCGCTCGCGCTGGTTGTGGGCGTCGCGCAGTTCCTGGTCGGTCAGCCGCTGGCGTTCGATCCCGTTGGTCTTGAACACTTCGAGCGCGCCGGCGAGCAGCCCGATTTCATTGCTCCTGCCGAGACCCGGAATCGGCGTCTCATACCTCTGCTCTGCCACCTCGCGCATCGCATGCACCATGGCAGCCAGCGGCCGCATGACGCCGTTCCGAACCGCGAGATAGGTCGTGACGCAGACCGTAAGCGCGATCACGGCGATCGCACCGCAGGCGATCAGGAAATAGGAGAACGCCGTCCGCGCTTCCTGATAGATCTGCATGGCGTGCTCGCGGCCCGGGCCGCTCAGCGATTTGAACTCAGCGGCAAGCGCCGTGATCTCGTTGTTGAGGTAGAGCACGGCGATGAAGCCCGTGCCGCCGCCGATCCCAAGCAGCACCAGAAGCGCAATGACAACGGATGCGACAAGGAAGCGGATAGTCAGATTGCTGTTGGAAAACATCGGCTTGCTCAAGAGCGTTACGACAAAGCATCATCACGCTCTATCGTTTTGTGAACGTGATCCTCTCGGACAACCGGTACCCACTTTTCCGGATCATGCTCTGGAGGAAGGGCGAGGCAAAGTTCCACACAAAAGGTCAAGATTGGATGAATGTCCGGGCAGATGCCGACGCGCATGGACCTACGTAACAGTACGTAGATCAGAGCGTTTTCGAGCGAAGTGGGTACCGGTTCGCGTGAAGAAAACGCGTCGAAACCAAAAAAGCGCTAGCCACGCCTTTCCGGCGCTTCCTCCGACATCAGCGCAGCCAGCCGGCTCTCCTCCTCAGGAGTGAGATGGGCGCCGGTTGTGGCGCCCGCCGGGGCAACTGGCCGGCGGCGGCCAAACCGCCAAAGCGCCACGCCGCCTCCGACCAGGACTAGCGGCGGGACCAGCCAGAGCAGCAGCGTATGCGGATTGAAGCGCGGCTTCAGCAGGACGAATTCGCCGTAGCGCGCCACCAGGAAATCGATCACCTGCCGATCGCTGTCGCCGGCCGCGATCCGCTCGCGGACCAGGATGCGCAGGTCGCGCGCCAGCGGCGCCTCGGAATCGTCGATCGACTGGTTCTGGCACACCATGCAGCGCAGTTCGCGCGACAGCTCCCGCGCCCGCGCTTCCTTGGCGGGATCCGCCATGATCTCGTCAGGCTGCACGGCGAACGCCGCCGGTGCGCCGAGCGACACGGCGAACGCCAGCACACAAGCTGCAAGCGCCCTCCGCATCACTCCGCCGCCTGCAATGCGCGCGCGGCCTTGGCCGGCTTGGGCGCACCGACGCGCAGGCGCCGGTCGGACAGCGACAAGAAGCCGCCAAAGGCCATCAGCACCGGGCCGAACCAGATCAAGAGCACCATGGGCTTGTGATAGATGCGCACCGCGATGCCGCCGTCGGCGGCGATATCGCCGAGCGAGATATAGAGCTGGCTCACCCCGCGCGTCAGCAGCGCGGCCTCGGTGGTGGACGCGCCGCGCGTGGTGAAATTGCGCTTCGACGGCGTCATGACGCTGAGCGTCTTGCCGTCGAGGCCGACCGTGAACCTCGCCACCATCTCGCGGAAATTCGGTCCCTGGCGCTGGCCGATATCGTCGAGCTTCAATTCGTAGCCGGCGACTTTCGCGGAGTCGCCCGGCTTCATGGTGCCGATATATTCGCTGTTCCAGGTGGTCTCGCAGACGATCCCGATCAGGGCGATACCGACGCCGGCATGGGCGAACGCCGTGCCCCACGCCGCCCGCGGCAGGCCGCGCGCCCGCTGCACGGAGGTGCCGAACGGAAGCCGGAACAGCCCGAGACGCTCGGCGAGGTCGGTGAGCGCCCCAGCGACGACGAATACCGCAAGCCCGATCGCGAGCGGCGCGAAGCTGGCACCGCCACGCGTCCAGGCCCACAGCACCGCGATCGCGATCAGGGCAGCGATCCCGGCCGCGGTCAGGCGCTGAGCGGCGCCAAGCAGGTCGCCGCGCTTCCAGGCCAGCAAGGGGCCGAACGGCACGGCGATCATCAATGGCACGAACAGCGGCCCGAAGGTCAGGTTGAAGAACGGCGCGCCGACCGAGATCTTGTCGCCGGTCAGGACCTCGAGCGCCAGCGGATAGAGCGTGCCGATGAACACGGTCGCGCAGGCCGTGGTGAGGAACAGGTTGTTGAGCACCAGCGCGCCCTCGCGCGAGATCGGCGCGAACAGGCCGCCCTGCTTCAACGATGCGGCCCGGGCCGCATAGAGCGACAGGCTGCCGCCGATGAAGAGACAGAGGATCAACAGGATGAACACGCCGCGCGCCGGATCGGTCGCAAAGGCGTGCACCGAAGTCAGGACGCCGGAGCGCACCACGAAGGTACCGAGCAAGGACAGCGAGAAGGTCAGGATCGACAGCAGGATGGTCCAGACCTTCAGCGCGTTGCGCTTCTCCATCACGACCGCCGAATGCAACAGCGCCGTGCCGGCGAGCCAGGGCATCAGCGAGGCGTTCTCGACGGGATCCCAGAACCACCAGCCGCCCCAACCGAGCTCGTAATAGGCCCAGTACGAGCCCATCGCGATGCCGAGCGTAAGGAAGATCCAGGCCAGCAGCGTCCACGGCCGCACCCAGCGCGCCCAGGCGGCATCGATGCGGCCCTCGATCAGGGCGGCGACCGCGAAGGAGAACGAGATCGAGAAGCCGACATAGCCGAGATAGAGCATCGGCGGATGCACGGCGAGGCCGATATCCTGCAGCACCGGGTTCAGATCCCTGCCCTCGATCGGCGGATTGGCGATGCGCAGGAACGGATTCGAGGTGAGCAGGATGAAGAGATAGAAGGCGCTTGCGATCCAGGCCTGCACCGCGAGCACATGCGCGCGCAGGGTCAGCGGCAGGTTGTTGCCGAAGGCGGCGACGAGGCCGCCGAACAGCGCCAGGATCGACACCCAGAGCAGCATCGATCCCTCGTGGTTACCCCAGACGCCGGTGATCTTGTAGATCAGCGGCTTCATCGAGTGCGAGTTCTCGAACACGTTGACGACGGAGAAATCCGAGGTCACGTGCAGCATCACCAGCGCAATGAACGAGGCACCCACGAACAAGAGCTGCGCGAGCGCGGTGGAGCGCGCGACGTTCATCAGCGCGACATCGCCCCAGCGCGCGCCGAGCATCGGCACAATCGACTGGATCAGCGCCAGCCCAAGCGCCAGCACCAGCGCGTAATGTCCGGCTTCCGCGATCAACGCATCGCCCCCTGCACCGGCTGCGGCCCGGCCGAGGCGCTGGGCTTGCCGTAATCGTCCTTCCAGTGGCCCTGCTTCTTCAGGGCGTCGGCGACCTCCTTGGGCATGTAGGTCTCGTCATGCTTTGCGAGCACGGTGTCGGCGCGGAACACACCGGATTGATCCAGCGCGCCCTCGGCGACGACGCCCTGCCCTTCGCGGAACAGGTCCGGCAGGATTCCCTTGTAGGCGACCGGCAGCGTGGCGCTGCCGTCGGCGACCTCAAACGTCACCGCGAGGTTGTCGCCGCGTTTGAGCGAGCCTGGCTGCACCAGGCCGCCGAGGCGGAACCGCTTCCCGGCGGAGATATGCTTTTCGGCAACCATCGAGGGCGTGGAGAAGAACACGATGGAATCGCGCAAGGCGCTGAGCACCAGCGCGGCCGCCACCGCGAGCACCGCGAGCGAGCCGCCGATCATCACCAAGCGCCGCTGCTTACGCGTCATGGTTCCCTATGGTCCTGTCTGTGCGCATGTCATCCATCCAGCCCGAGATTCTTCAGGCCTTCATTGAGCTGGCGCAAGCGTTCGGCGTCATTGGCAACCGCCTGGCGGGCATCGGTGAGCGCTGCAACCGCCTTGTCGCGCTCGCCCATCACCATATAGGCGCGCACCAGCCGCAGCCATCCCTCGACATCGTTGCCGTCCTGCTTCAGGCGCGTGGCGAGCCGGTCGACCATGCCGCGGATCATCGCGGAGCGGTCGTCCGCGCTCATGTCCTTGGCCGCGGCCATGGTCTCGTTTGACAGCGCGGGCGCGACGACACCGCCGCCGACCCGCGTCAGCGAGGCCTGCACCAGCGATCGCCACGGCGCATCCGCCGGCGCCTTGGCGAGCATCGCGCGCCAGATCGAGGCTGCGTCGTCCTTGCGGCCGTCCTGCTCGGCGGCGAGCCCGAGGAAGTAGTTCGCCTTGGGATCGTCGGCGTTTTGCGCCACGGCGCGCTCGAATTCGGCCTTGGCCTCCGCGGTGACGACGCCTCCGGCCACACCGGTCAGCGCCTCGCCAAGATCGGCGCGGCGCTCCGAACTGTCGCCGTTATAGGTGATCGAATTGCGATAGGCGCGCACCGCGTCGTCGTAACGGCCGAGCCTGGAGAGCACCGGCGCCAGCACGTTCCAGCCGCGGCCATCGGTCGGATTCTTCTCGAGATGCGCCTCCACCTGCGCCACCAGATTGGCGAGCGGCTGATTGACGTCTGCCATGCGGCTGCGCGCGGCGAGCGGAAAATCGCCGAGCTGTGGCGAGCCCAGCGCAAGATAGAACGCCGCCGCCATCACCGGCAGTCCGACCAGCGCCGCCACGGCGGCCGACCGCCGCAGCGGCAGGTTGGCTTTTGGCGCCGCCGCAGCCTCGCCGTCCACGGCGGCAAGCAAGCGTCGGCCGATCTCGACCCGCGCCGCCTCGGCTTCCGACGCCCCGATCAAGCCCGAAGCAAGATCGCGCTCGATCTCGGCGAGTTGGTCCTTGTAGACATTGGCCTCGCTGCCGCCTGATGTCGCAGGCGTCGCGCGACCAAGCGGCCAAAGCACGGCGAAGATCGCCGCGACCGTCATCAGCGCGAACACAAACCACAGTGTCATCAACGAGTTCCCGGGCGAACGGCACCGAAAGCTGGTACCGATGTGCCGCTTTACACCACCGGCGGGAAGCGGAGCAATTGACAATTGCTGGATCGGAACCGCCCTCCGTAACCAACCGGAGGGAGAAATTGCGGGAGCAACCGAATTGCGCGACCCCGATATCGGATCGCAGAAGGAAAACCGTAAAAATGACGATCAGCCAGCGCGGGACGACTTGCGCTCGCCGGTCATCGCGTTCTCCGCGGCGCGGTTCATCAGCGAGGCGTAGTCATGGCCGAACAGGACCTCGCAGAACCGGATCGCTGCGCTGGCCTGCTGCTGCCGATAGCCGCGCACCCGGTGGTCACCAGCGCGCAAGGACTGCACCAGCGCTTCCGTCGACTTCTCGACATATTGCTGCAGGTCGGAATAGGTCCGCAGCGTCACCTCGTTGATCGCGAGCTCGCTCGCATAGGTGCGGCACACCGCGACGAAGTCGATGAGCGCGGCGACCTCCTCGACTTCGGTCGTGTCGATCATGGCGGCGGCGGAGATATCCTTGTCCGGGCGCTGGCGCAGGATGCGGCGGACCCGGCCGGGAACGCTGTCGATCTCCGATTGCATTGAATTGGAGATATCGGCCCGGATCGAGGCCAATTGCTTGCCCCAGGTGGATTCGTTGCGCAGGTCGAGCTCCGTGCGCAGGCCGCGCACACCGTCATGCAGCGTCTTCAATTGATCCCCGACATTGTCGAGATGACCGCGCCGGATATCGCTGCGCAGGCAGGCTGCGAGATAGGAGAGATCGTGCAAGGCGATCGTGACGGCAACACCATAGGGCGTGGCGGCGACGCGGATCTCGTCGTCGGAAGCCGCCATCTTGATCGCGAGGCGGATGATCTGCCAGGGCGCGACCAGGCGCTGCATCACCAGCGACAGCGCGAAGGGTAGCAATTGCGGCGTCTGCAGCGAGGGGACGTTGAGCGCGGCGGTGACAGAGGCGATCTGGGTGTCGCCGAACATCCGGAGTTGGCTCGGAAGCCGGCTGCCGAGCGTCTCCAGTGCCTCGCGCGCGCGCAGCACCAGCCCGATCGACACCAGGTCTTCGACCACATTGGGCGGGCCGACGCGCGACAGCGCCCGCTGTTTGTCATCACCGGGCACTGGCGTCGCGACCTTGACGATCGCCTCCGCTGCGGCGACCTGATATTTGCGGGCTGCGGCCTCGGCGGCCGAAGTTGCACCGCTGTCGTGCGCCTTCACAAGCGCGGTCTCGAATTCGCGGGTCGCATCAGGCGCGCCCTCGCGGCCGAGCCACTGCCATATCGGCAGCAGCGAGGTGCGGCGGACCTGTCCCGGCCGGATCGGGAAATTGCCTTCGGCGAGGAACGGCTCGAGCGGACGGAACAATAGGCGCGCCGGATCATCGCCCCGGGGGCGCGTCTCCTCCTCCTCGGCCCGGCGCACGATCTTGCGCAACTGCTCAAGCACCAGGGTGGCGACACTGACGTCCTCGCCGCGCTCCACTGCGCGCTCGAACTCGCGCATCAGCAGCGCCTGCGATTGCGGCGGAAGCTGCGCGAGATAATCCCTCAGCCGCTCGGTTGGTGTCTGGCTCATGGGCCTGGGGTGATTGAATGCTCGTGATGGCGACGCAGGACGCATCGGCTCGGCATGATAGGAGGGCGCGCGTTAAGAAGGCGTTTAGGAAATGATGCACGGGCGTCCCTCGCCGCGCCCCTCGGCTGTCAGACTCCCGGCAATTCCAGCTCCGCCCGCAGGCCGCCGATCGGCGCATTGCGGAGCGACAGGCTGCCGCCGTAGAGGCCGGCGAGATCGGTGACGATTGAAAGCCCGAGTCCCGAGCCCGGCTTGGATTCGTCGAGCCGCTGGCCGCGCCGCGACACCTGGGCGCGCTCGGCGGCCGACAAGCCGCGCCCGTCGTCATCGACGATAATATGCAGCCGCGGGCCGGCACCCGGCTCCGCCGGCGGCTCGACCAGGACCTCGATGAAGACCTGAGAGGCCGCCCATTTGCAGGCATTGTCGACGAGGTTGCCGGCCATCTCCTCGAGGTCCTGGCGCTCGCCGCGGAATTTCGCCGATGGGTCGGCTTTCAGCTCGATGGTGATGTCGCGGTCGCGGTGGATCTTTTCCATGGTTCGCCGCAGTGCCTCGAGCACCGGTGCCACTTCGGTGACGGTGGCGACGATGGTGACGCGCGCGGCGATGCGGGCGCGCTCCAGGTGATGCGTGACCTGGTCGCGCATAACTTCGGCCTGCTCCAGCACCTTGGCGGCAAAGGGATCGGGGGCATGCGTCGCGGCCTCGTTGACGATCACCGACAAGGGCGTCTTGACCGCGTGGGCGAGATTGCCGACATGGGTGCGCGCGCGCTCGACGATCTCGCGGTTGGCATCGATCAGCGCGTTGGTCTCGCGCGCGAGCGGCGCGATCTCCACCGGAAACTTGCCTTCAAGCCGTTCGGCGCGGCCGGAGCGGATATCGGCGATCGCCTCCGAAATGCGCTTGAGCGGCGCCAGGCCGAAACGGACCTGGAAGATCGTGGTCAGCAACAGCACGATGCCAAGCGAGGCGAAGGTGCCGCCGAGGTAGTAGTCGAAGCTGCGCGTCTCATCGAATATCTCGCTGGCGTCGCCGGCGACGCCGACCAGGAACCTGCCGTCGCTGCCAAGATCGACCGGACGCTCGACCATGCGCAGCGTCTGTCCTTCGGGGCCGTCGACATAGCCGATGCGAATGCCGGCGGCGGTCAGCTCAAAGCCCTGATCCTCCAGTTTCGGCAACTTCTTGTCCCACAGCGAGCGCGAGGCGCGCGTCTCGCCCTTTTCCACGTCGGTGCGCAGGATCTGCCAGTACCAGCCGGACAGCGGCAGTTCGAACAGCGGCTCGCCGAGCTGGAACTGGTGGTCCGCCGGCTCGTCAGGCGTGGCGACCTCGGCGATCAGGGTGCGGAGATAGAGGTTGAGGCGACGGTCGAAGGCGCGCTCCGTCGCATCACGATACACCGAGGACAGGATGAAGCCGGTGATCGCCAGGATCACCACCAGCCATGCGGTCGCCGACAGGAACAGGCGGGTGGCGAGCGAGCTTCCACGCATCAGGGCATGATCCCGAAAAGGCTGGCCCCGCGCTTGATGCGGGGTGGGCACCGGATTTCGGATAAGATCATGCTGCGATCAAAAAGTAAGCCCGGCGACCAGCGGCGCCGGGGCGGTTACGCGCCGTTCGGCGGCGGCGTCAGCAGATAGCCGAGGCCGCGGACGGTCTGGATGATGTCGACGTCGAGTTTCTTGCGGATGCGTCCGACGAACACTTCGATGGTATTGGAGTCGCGGTCGAAGTCCTGGTCGTAGAGATGCTCGACCAGCTCGGTGCGCGATACCACGCGCCCGGTGTGGTGCATCAGATAGGCCAGCAGCCGGTATTCATGCGAGGTCATCTTCACCGGGTTGCCGGAGACGCTGACGCGGCCGGTGCGGGTATCCAGTGTCACCGGGCCGCAGGTCAATTCGGACTGGGCGTGGCCAGTGGAGCGGCGCAGCAGCGCCCGGATCCGCGCCAAGATCTCTTCCATATGAAAGGGCTTTGCGACGTAGTCGTCGGCGCCGGCGTCGAAGCCTTGCACCTTGTCGCTCCAGCGGTCGCGCGCGGTCAGGATCAAGACCGGCATGGCGCGGCCGTTGCGTCGCCAGGCTTCCAGCACCGAGATGCCGTCCATCTTCGGCAGGCCGATGTCGAGGACGACGGCATCGTAGGGCTCACTGTCGCCGAGATAGTGCCCCTCCTCGCCGTCGAAAGCACGATCGACCACATAGCCGGCATCCGTCAGCGCGGTCGTAAGCTGGCGATTGAGATCCGGATCATCCTCAACGACGAGTAGGCGCAATTTGGCCTCCGATGGCGAGTCGCAGCTTAGCTAAGATGAGACCCACCGGCGTGAACGGGCTATGAACAAGATGAACGGTGTCATGTTACTTTTTGTTCATTTCCGCGGCTTGATAGCAGATTTGGACCGGCTGAACAGCCGCCGGGTTAACGATATCGACTGATAGCGCTGCCATGCGTGCGGCGACGATCGTGCGTGGGTTGAGCTCGGCCCCGTTTTTGCTTAGCAACAACCCATGAATCAACGACTGTCCCTGGGCGCCGCCTGGCTGGTGCTCGCCTTCATCGCCTTCGCGACGCTTTCCCCGCTTCAAGACCGCCCTGTCGTCGCAGGTCCCCAGTTCGAGCATTTCACAGCGTTCGCGCTGATGGGATTTGCATTCGTGCGGGCCTATCCCAACCGGCTGCTCTTGATCGTTGCAATCGTCATTGGCAGCGCGTTCGGGCTGGAAGCCCTGCAACTGCTGACGCCGGATCGGCACGGCCGCCTCATCGACGCGCTGGTCAAGGCTGGCGGCGGGCTCTCCGGGATTGCCATCGGCCATTTCGCGGAATTGCTGCTGCGCGGCCCGCTCAACCGCTTCAGGGGAATACGCCCCGACGGTGCGCAGGAGCCGCCGTCGGCGCTGCGGCCTTAGCGACAAACGCGGAGCGTTTGCGCTGACCGCTTAGGGTTAAAACAGACGTCACATTGAAATGCCACCATCGTCCGGATAACCTCGGCCGCACAGCGATGCATTGCCGGCATGAGGCTTGCTTCGTCGACAATTTGTAGCGTCCGGGTGGATTGAATTTCGAAAATGAGTTTTCAGCTCGTATGCATTGAATGCGACAGCATCGGCGTGGTGATCGACGATGGTGAGCTCGCCCCGCCCTCCGCGATCGTCAAATGCAGCCATTGCTCGGCCGCGCGCGGCACGCTCGGCGAATTGCGCAGCTTGGCGCTGTCAGACCGGCGCGACTTGTTCGATGTCGGCTTGGGCATCGGCACGACGGGCGCGGCGATCTAGCTGAGGCGTTTCTATTTCCGCGATGAAGGACCGCGTGGGTCGCGCTCAGCGCGTCGTGCGATCGCGATGATCCTGTCCCGATTTGATCTCCCGAACGACTGACTGTCTCTTAGAAAGACGACTGCATGTTTCCAAGACCAAAACCGGTACTCCTCCCGAACACCTATGCCTTCGAATCCGAGCCGATGGTGAAGCCGACCGGGTTTCGCGAATATGACGCGCGCTGGCTGTTCGGCAAGGAAATCAATCTGATGGGCGTGCAGGCGCTGGGCATGGGGCTCGGCGCGCTGATTGCGGAACTCGGGGTCAAGCAGGAGATCGTGACCGGCCACGATTTCCGCGGCTATTCCGCCGCGATCAAATACGCGTTGATCTCCGGGTTGATGGCCGCGGGCTGCAAGGTGCACGACATCGGGCTCGCGGTGACGCCGATGGCCTATTTCGCGCAGTTCGACCTCGACGTGCCCTGTGTCGCGATGGTGACCGCCTCGCACAACGACAATGGCTGGACCGGCGTCAAGATGGGCGCGAGCCGCCCGCTGACCTTCGGGCCCGACGAGATGACGCGGCTGAAGGAGATCGTGCTCGGCGCGAGCTTCACCAGCAAGGCCGGCGGCGGCTACCAGTTCCACGAGAATTTCCCGGCGCGCTACATCGCCGACCTCACCAGCCGGCCGAAGCTTAAGCGCCAGCTCAAGGTGGTGGCGGCCTGCGGCAACGGCACCGCCGGCGCGTTCGCGCCGCAGGTCTTGGAGGCGATCGGCTGCGAGGTGATCCCGCTCGACACCGAGCTCGACCACACCTTTCCGAAATACAATCCGAACCCGGAAGACATGGAGATGCTGCACGCGATCCGCGACGCGGTCTTGCAGCACAAGGCCGATGTCGGCCTCGGCTTCGATGGCGACGGCGACCGCTGCGGCGTGGTCGACAACACCGGCGAGGAGATCTTCGCCGACAAGGTCGGCGTGATGCTGGCGCGCGACATGTCGGCGATCCACAAGGACGCGCANTTCGTGGTCGACGTGAANTCGACCGGNCTGTTCATCACCGATCCGGTGCTGCAGCAGCAAGGCGCCAAGACCGCGTATTGGAAGACCGGCCATTCCTACATGAAGCGCCGCACCAACGAGCTTGGCGCGCTCGCCGGCTTCGAGAAATCCGGCCACTTCTTCTTCAACAAACCGTTCGGCCGCGG
>NZ_AXAP01000080.1 GCF_000472865.1 Bradyrhizobium elkanii WSM2783
GGTCCTAACCGGCTACATAGGTAACAGAATAGACCGGCGACATGGGTAACAGGTCAACTGATCGGCAAGGAGGAGCTTGCCGATGGGTTGGATGGAGACCTGTGCTGTGGATGAACGGATGCGGTTTGTGGTGGCGGCGCAAAAGCATGAGGAGTCATTTGCGGCGGTGTGCCGGCGGTTCGGAGTGAGCCGTCGGGTGGGCTACAAATGGCTTGCGCGGTTCGAGGAAGAAGGGGCGGCCGGTCTGTTCGATCGTCCGCGAGCTCCCCTGCATCGTCCGCAGAGCATTGCGGAGGAGGTCGCCGAACGCTGCCTTGAGGTCCGTCGGGCGCATCCGACCTGGGGACCGGTCAAGGTCCTTGCCTTTCTCGAACGGAAGTCACCCCGGACGGCATGGCCAGCGGCCAGCACGATCGGCGAGCTGTTCGACCGTGAGGGGCTGACGGTGAAGCGCAAGTTGCGCCGCCGCAGCCCGCCCTCGAGCGTGCCCTTTGCCGGCTGCGAGGCGGCCAACGATGTGTGGTGTATCGATTTCAAGGGCTGGTTCCTGACCGGGGACGGCATGCGCTGCGAGCCGCTGACGATCACAGATGCCTACAGCCGCTATCTGCTGCGCTGCCAGGCTCTGGCACACACCGACACGGATCATGTCTGGCCGGCGCTGGACGCGGCGTTCCGCGAGTTTGGATTGCCGCATTACATGCGCTCGGACAACGGCTCGCCGTTTGCCTCGCGCGGCGCCGGAGGATTGTCGCGGCTGTCGGTCAAGCTGATCAAGGCCGGCGTGACGCCGGAGCGCATTGCGCCGGGCAAACCTCAGCAGAACGGCCGCCACGAGCGCATGCACCTGACCCTGCTGCAAGACGTTGCCAATCCGCCGGCTCCCACCATGCGCGAGCAGCTCAAGCGCTTGCGCAGCTTCCAGCATCTCTACAACCAAGAGCGTCCGCACCAATCGCTCGACAATGCCACGCCAGCCGACCGCTACCAGGCCTCCTCGCGCCGCTTCCACGGTATCTTGCGCAAGCCGGAATACGCTGATGACCAGGACGTTCGCTCGGTCCGGCACAACGGAGAGATCAAGTGGCAGGGCAACACGATCTATATCAGCGAAGCGCTGATCGGCGAGCCTGTCGGCTTGGCCGAGGACCAGGACGGCTGGACCGTCAGCTATGGCCCGATCGTGCTCGGCACGATCGCTCACCGCGATGACCAGCTCCGAAGACCCAAACGTAAAGCAAAAGGCTGTGGACTTGAGGACAACGCTGCGCGTTGCCCTCAGGGTCCACAGCCTCAACAACAACAGACCTGAACGAAACGAGAATTGTGTTACCTATGTCGTCGGTCTGAACTGTTACCCATGTCGCCGGTTGCTCACGGCCGTCGCTACGGCGATCCTGCAATAAATTCTTCCGCGCCGATGCCCCCCGAATTCATCTTCCTGCTGACGCTGCTATTGCGCATGGCGACCACCGCCGCCTTTGTCGTGACCGCCTCCATCATCACCGAGCGTTCGGGGCCAGTGATCGGCGCGCTGGTGGCAACGCTGCCGATCTCGGCGGGGCCATCCTATGTCTTCCTCGCGCTCGACCATGATGCGGCGTTCATCGCCGAGGGCGCGCTCGCCAGCCTGCCCATCAACGCGGCGACGATCTATCTTGGACTGACCTATGTCGTGCTGGCACAGCGCCATAGTGCGCTGCTCAGCACGGTCGCCGCCGTCGCGGTATGGCTCCTGCTCGCGTCCATCTTCCGCCAGTTCCACTGGACGCTTGCCGCCGGGCTGATCGTGAACGTCATCACCTTTGCGATCTGCGTGCCGCTGTTGCAGCGCTATCGTCATGTGAAGAAGATGCCGCTGATCACCCGCCGCTGGTACGACATCCCGCTGCGCGCCTCGCTGGTCGCGACATTGGTTGCGATCGTGGTGACGTCCTCGGGCTGGGTCGGCTCGCAGGTCAGCGGCATCATCGCGCTGTTTCCGGTGGTGTTCACCTCGATGATGCTGATCCTGCATCCGCGCATCGGCGGCCCGCCGACGGCCGCCGTGATCGCCAACGGCGCCTGGGGCCTGATGGGATTTGGAATTGCGATTGCTGTGCTGCATGTCGCCGCGCTGCAGTTCGGTTCGGCGATCGGTCTCAGCTTGGCCCTTGCGACCTGCGTGACCTGGAATCTCGGCCTCTGGTGGCACGGGCGGCGAAGGTTGGTGCGGTGAAGCTGTCATTCCGGGGCGATGCGCAGCATCGAACCCGGAATCTCGAGATTCCGGGTCTGGTCCTGCGGACCATCCCGGAATGACGGTGTTCGATCACGGCTACGGCAGCGTCTACCCCTTCGGCAGTTTTGCCTTCAGTGCGTAGAGCGCTTCCAGCGCCTCGCGCGGAGACATCTCGTCCGGGTGCAGCGCTTTCACCGCTTCCACCAGAAGCTCTGCCTCGCTCGGCGGCGCGGCTTCGGCGGCGGCGCGGGAGGGGACAGCGAACAGCGGGAGGTCGTCGACCAAAGCGCGTGCGGTCTGGCCGCGGTCCTGCGCCTCCAGTTTCGCCAGCACGGACTTTGCGCGGCTGATCACCGCCGCCGGCAATCCCGCGAGCTTGGCCACCTGGATGCCGTAGGAGCGGTCAGCCGAGCCCGGCAGCACCTCGTGCAGGAACACGACATTGCCCTGCCATTCCTTCACCCGCACCGTGGCGTTGAACAGCCGCGGCAGTCTTGCCGAGAGCGCGGTGAGCTCGTGATAATGCGTCGCGAACAGCGTGCGGCAGCGGTTGTTCTCATGCAGATGCTCGATCGCGGCCCAGGCGATCGAAAGGCCGTCGAAGGTGGCCGTGCCGCGGCCGATCTCATCCAGGATCACGAGCGAGCGCTCGCTGGCCTGGTTGAGGATCGCCGCCGTCTCGACCATCTCGACCATGAAGGTCGAGCGTCCGCGCGCGAGATCATCAGCCGCGCCGACGCGGGAGAACAGGCGATCGATGATGCCGATCCGCGCTCGTGATGCCGGCACATAGCTGCCGATCTGGGCGAGCAGCGCGATCAGCGCATTCTGGCGCAGGAAGGTCGATTTGCCGGCCATGTTCGGACCGGTGAGCAGCCAGAGCTGTCCGGATTTCTGCGCCGGCCCTGGCGACAGGTCGCAGGCGTTGGCGATGAACGGCTGGCCGTCGCGCTTCAAGGCCTGCTCGACCACCGGATGGCGGCCGCCTTCGATCGCAAAGCCCAGGGAATGATCGACCTCGGGCCGCACATAATTCTCGTCGACCGCGAGCTTTGCCAGCGCGGTCGCGACATCGAGCAGTGCGAAGGCGAGCGCGGCGGCGCGCAGATCGTCGCTTGCGGCGAGTGCCATGGCAGAGAGCCGGTCGAAGATCTCGAGCTCGAGATTGAGCGAGCGGTCGCCGGCATTGGCGATCTTGGCTTCGATCTCGCCGAGTTCGGAGGTGGTGAAGCGGACCTGGCCGGCAAGCGTCTGGCGATGGATGAAGGTCGCGTTCAAGGGCGGCGTCATCAATTTGTCGCCGTGTTGCGCGGTCACCTCGACGAAATAGCCGAGCACGTTGTTATGGCGGATCTTGAGCGCCTTGAGGCCGGTGTCCTCGGCGTAGCGCGCCTGCATCGAAGCGACGACAAGGCGCGAGGCGTCGCGCAGGTTGCGGCTCTCGTCCAGCGCGGCCTCATAGCCCTCGCGGACGAAACCGCCGTCGCGCTTGATCAGCGGCAATTGCTCGGCGAGCGCACGCTCGAACTCATGCGCCAAGTCCCGCGACGGACGGCGCAGCGCCTCCATCACGGCCACGATTTCCGCCGGCGGCTGGTCGAACTGCGCCAGCCGCACCAATGCCTGATCGGCGGCCAGGATGCCGTCGCGGAGCCCAGCGAGATCGCGCGGGCCGCCGCGGCCGACCGACAGCCGCGCCAACGCGCGCGACATGTCCGGCGCCGCGCGTAGCACGCTGCGGATATCCTCACGTGCGGCACTATCGGCGACGAAGGTCGAGATGGCATCGAGCCGCCGCGTGATCGCAGCGCTGTCGGTGAGAGGGGCCGCGAGCCGTTGCGCGAGCAGGCGCGAGCCGGCGGCGGTCACGGTGCAGTCAATCGCATCGAGCAGCGAGCCGCGGCGTTCGCCGGCCAAGGTGCGTGTCAATTCGAGATTGGCGCGCGTCGCCGGGTCGATCGCCATGGTGGTACCGACCGCCTCGCGCGAGGGCGGCGACAGCGGCGGGCGTTTCCCCACCTGCGTGCGGTCGATATAGGTAACGGCGGCCGCGGCGGCGGTGGCTTCCAGCCGCGACATCGCGGCGAGGCCGTCCATGGTCGCGACCGCGAAATAGTCGCACAGCCGCCGCTCGGCGGTGGCGCCGTCGAAGACGTCACGGGTGAGCGGCGTCACCGCCGGCAATTCTCGCAGCAGTGCCCCGAACTCGACGTCGCTGTAGAGCGCGTCGGTGACGATGGCTTCATTTGGATTGATGCGCGCCAGCGTCGCCGGAAGCTCGGCGACAGAGCACTCCGTTACCATGAATTCGGAAGTCGAAATATCGATCCAGGCCAGCCCGATGCGGTCGCCGCCGGACGAGCCGCGGGCGCGGGCGATCGCGAGCAGGTAATTGTTGGTGCGGGCATCGAGCAGCGTGTCCTCGGTCAGCGTGCCCGGCGTCACCAGCCGCACCACGTCGCGCTTCACCACGCTCTTGTTGCCGCGGGCGCGCGCTGTCGCCGGATCCTCGCTCTGCTCGCACACCGCGACGCGGTGGCCTGCCGCGATCAATCGGTGCAGGTAATCCTCGGCGCGTTCTACCGGCACCCCGC
This sequence comes from Bradyrhizobium elkanii WSM2783, assembly GCF_000472865.1. Taxonomy (GTDB): domain Bacteria; phylum Pseudomonadota; class Alphaproteobacteria; order Rhizobiales; family Xanthobacteraceae; genus Bradyrhizobium; species Bradyrhizobium elkanii_A. Next base: position 4,816 of record NZ_AXAP01000080.1, read on the forward strand.
ACATCGGGATGTCCATACCCTGATGCTTGCCGCGCTTGGTCAGGACAATGCCGAGTGTCTTTGAAGCGATCTCGGCGTCCTCGAAGAACAGTTCGTAGAAATCGCCCATTCGATAGAACAGGAGCAGGCCCTGATTGGCGGACTTGATTTCGAGGTACTGTTCCATCATCGGCGTGATGCGCGCGGGCGTTTCCGCACTCGGTATCGCCTCGGATGGAACGGGAATGGGCTGCTGGACGGTCATGAGGGGGCGGAAACTACAAAATTTCGCTCTCCCGTCCCACCGCTTTGCCCCGCGATATTGGGTTTTCCACCCTCTCCACGCCCCCGACCTCATTCAACGCGGGCGAGGGACGCGTCCGCCGCAATTGACCTCCTGCTAACCCGCTCCTAAAACTCGCCATCAATCCAAGCCTCTAGCGCGCAAGTCCGCGGCAATCAGGGAGAGAAATCAATGCGTGATGTGTATATCTGCGATGCCGTCCGGACCCCGATCGGCCGCTTCGGCGGCTCGCTCGCCAAGGTGCGCACCGACGATCTCGCTGCCACCCCGATCAAGGCGCTGATGGCCAAGCATCCGAACCTGGACTGGTCGCAGGTGGATGAGGTCTTTTTCGGCTGCGCCAACCAGGCCGGCGAGGACAACCGCAATGTTGCGCGCATGGCGCTGCTGCTCGCGGGCATGCCTGAGTCGGTTCCCGGCCAGACGCTGAACCGGCTTTGCGCCTCCGGTCTGGACGCGGTCGGCGCGGCCGGCCGCGCCATCCGCGCCGGCGAGATCGATTTCGCGATTGCTGGCGGTGTCGAATCGATGACGCGGGCGCCGTTCGTGATGGGCAAGGCGGCGGAAGCGTTCTCGCGCTCGGCGGAAATCTTCGACACCACGATCGGCTGGCGCTTCATCAATCCCCTGATGAAAGCGCAGTATGGCGTCGATGCGATGCCGGAGACCGGCGAGAACGTCGCCGAAGAATTCCAGGTTTCGCGCGCCGACCAGGACGCGTTCGCGATCCGCTCTCAGCAGCGCGCCGGCGCCGCAATCGCGGCCGGCTATTTCGCCGAGGAGATCACCCCGGTCTCCGCGCCGGGTGGCAAGGCGGGCCCCATTACCGTTGACAAGGACGAGCATCCACGTCCGGAGACGACGCTGGAAGGCCTCGCCAAGCTGAAGCCGGTAGTGCGCAACCCCGGCACGGTGACGGCCGGCAACGCCTCGGGCGTCAATGACGGCGCCGCCGCGATGATCCTTGCCTCCGAGGCCGCCGTGAAGAAGCACGGATTGACGCCGCGGGCGCGCATCCTCGGGCTCGCCTCGGCCGCGGTGCCGCCGCGCATCATGGGCATCGGCCCGGTGCCGGCGACGCGCAAATTGATGGAGCGGCTCGGCCTCAAGATCACTGATTTCGATTTGATCGAGCTCAATGAGGCCTTCGCCTCGCAGGGCATAGCCTGCCTGCGCCAGCTCGGGGTCAAGGAGGATGCCGACTTCGTGAACCCGCATGGCGGCGCGATCGCGCTCGGCCATCCGCTTGGCATGAGCGGCGCGCGGCTCGTCTTGACGGCGGTGCATGGCATGGAAAAGCGGGGCGGGAAGCTTGCCTTGGCAACCATGTGCGTCGGCGTCGGCCAGGGCGTCGCGGCGGCGATCGAGAAGCTGAACTGACCTCTCTCCGTCATTGCGAGGAGCGGAGCGACGAAGCAATCCATGCCTCCACGAGCGGCGAGATGGATTGCTTCGCTTCGCTCGCAATGACGGGATAGAAAAAGCAAAACACCGCTTTTCCGGGTTAGTTATATCCTATAATGATCTGGCGGCTGGCTCACCGGCAAGGAGCGCCAGGGAGGAAATCATCATGACCTTGCTCTATCCGCTGCAATCGCTCGCGGCGCACCCGCCGCGGCTGTCGCCGGGCTATCGCTCGACGGTCAAGCGCTCGCCGCAAAAGCCGTTGATCCCGATCCGGCAAACGCTCTCCGAACTGACCGGTCCGGTCTATGGCCACGAAACAGTGCGCGAGAACGATCACGACCTCACCATTCAGCACAAGGGCGAGCCGCTTGGCGAACGCATCATCGTGCACGGCCATGTACGCGACGAGGACGGCCGCGGCGTGCCCAACGCGTTGGTCGAACTGTGGCAAGCCAATGCCTGCGGCCGCTACGTCCATGTCGTCGACCAGCATCCGGCGCCACTCGATCCGAACTTCACCGGCGCCGGCCGCGCGCAGACCGATGCGAGCGGCTATTACAGGTTCGTCACCATCAAGCCCGGCGCCTACCCGTGGGGCAATCACCACAATGCCTGGCGCCCGGCCCACATCCATTTCTCGGTGTTCGGCCATGCCTTCATCTCGCGCCTGGTGACGCAGATGTATTTCCCGGGCGATCCCTTGTTTCCGTTCGATCCGATCTTCAACTCGGTAACGGACGAGAAGGCGCGCGCGCGGATGATCTCCTCGTTCGATCTCGAGAACACCCAGCCGGAATGGGCGCTGTGCTACCGCTTCAACATTGTCCTGCGCGGCAGGAACGCGACGCCGATGGAGAATAAACAGTGAGCGAGCAGCGGCCGGACGGCATCACACCATCGCAGACGGTCGGCCCGTATTTCAAATACGGCCTGACGCCGAACGGCGAGTACGCGTGGAACGACGCCTTCACCAACAACCTGATCACCCCCGACGTTTCCGGCGAGCGCATCCGCGTCGAAGGCACGGTGTTCGACGGCGATGGCGTGCCTGTGCCGGACTGCATGCTGGAGATTTGGCAGGCCGACGCGCAGGGCCGGTTCTCCGATCCGCAGGATGCCCGCGCGCTTCCGAACAGCTCGTTCAAGGGATTTGGCCGCGTCGGCACCGATGCCAACGGCCGCTATTCCTTCGACACCATCAAGCCGGGGCAAGTGCCCGACCCCGACGGCAAGCCGCAGGCGCCGCACATCCTGCTCGCGGTGTATGCGCGCGGCATGCTGCTGCATCTCTACACGCGGATCTATTTCGATGATGAGACGGCCAACACCGAGGACCCCGTGCTGGCGCTGGTGCCGGCCGATCGCCGCGCGACATTGATCGCCAAGCGCAAGGCGGGCGCTGCCAATCCGGCCTATGTGCTCGACATCCACCTGCAGGGCGACAACGAGACCGTGTTCTTCGACGTCTAAGGTCACGCCTCAGCATTCTCTCGTCATGGCCGGGCTTGACCCGGCCATCCATCTCCAATGAGTCGTTTGCGATGATGGATGGATACGCGGGTCAAGCCCGCGTATGACGGCTGGGTTGCGCGGCAGGCCTCACCGCACATTCGGCAAATAGCGCGATCCCTCCTTTCCGAGGAAATCCAGCATCGCCTGCGCCGGCGGCAGCAGGATCTTGTCGGCGCGGCGGATCGCGTGCCATTGGCGCATCACTGGCAGGCCCGCGACCTTGAGCACCACCAGCCGTCCTTCCTCCAACTCGTGGAAGACGGTGTGCTGGGAGATGAAGGCGATGCCGAGCCCGGCCATCACCGCCTGCTTGATGGTCTCGTTGCTGTCCATGGCCATGCCGACCTTGGGCTCGATCCGATGCTTCTGGAGGAACTGCTCCATCAGCAGCCGCGTGCCGGAGCCGTGCTCGCGGGTGATGAAGGTCTCAAAGGCAAGATCGGTCGCGGCGACGCGCTTCTTTCCATTGAGCCGGTGATCGGCGGCGGCGATGATCACGTGCGGATGCCTGCCGAGCGGGCGCATCTCGACCTCGATGTCCGCTGGCGGCTGCCCCATCACGGCGATATCGAGGTCGTAGCCGCGTAGCGCATCGCGGATGTCCTCGCGATTGCCGATTCTGAGCGTCACGTCGATCTTCGGGAAGCGTTGCGAGAACGCCGCGATCGCGAACGGCACGAAATATTTGGCGGTGCTGACTGCGCCCATCGCGACGCGCCCGCCGTTCTTGCCCGCGATCATGTCGAGCGACTGCTCGCAGTCGGCGAGCGCGGATTCGATACGCTCGACCAGCGCGAGAACGGTGCGGCCGGCATCCGTCAACGCCATGCCTTCAACGGTGCGCTGGATCAGCGGCAGGCCGGCGAGCTCCTGCAGGTTGCGAAGCTGCAGGGTGACCGCCGGCTGGGTGAGGTTGAGCCGGTTGGCCGCGCCCGTGATCGAGCCGGCCGCATGCACGGCGGTCAACGCGCGCAGCTGACGAATGGTGAGGTCGCGCGAGAAATGTCCCGGCATGAGTACCTCCATAAAAAATACTTTGGCCACACTTAAGATATTAAAATTTCACTAATTCTGCAATTCGCGTGTTGATAGTGGCGACAGCGACTCCGCTCCGGAGCCGCTTCAAGCGAAGCCCCGTCGAGAGGGCTCGGTGAACGGGAGAGCGGCCGTGGATCATCTTCCTGCATTGCATGCCTATCTCGACGACGCCGCGCGTCAGGACACCGTCCGCGCCGCAGCCGTGGCGGTGGTCGAGGCGCTGGCAGCGGCCGCGGTCGAACTCGCAGGCATCATCGCCTCGGGCCCGCTGGTCGGCATCACCGGCCGTGACGGTGCGGTCAATCCGGCCGGCGACACCCAAAAGGACATCGATGTTGTCGCAGATCGCCTGATGCGCGACGCCCTGCGCACAGCGCCGGTGGCCGCCGTGCTCTCGGAGGAAGTGGATCTGCCGGAGACGCTTGACGCCGAGGCGCCCCTCTGTGTCGCGATCGATCCGCTCGACGGCTCGGCCAACCTTGCGAACAACATCTCGGTCGGCACCATATTTTCCATCCGGCCCAAGGCGCGCGACATCCTCTCTACCTTCTTCGAGCCCGGCACCGCGCAGATTGCCGCCGGCTGTTTCATCTACGGCCCGCAGACCGTGCTGGTGCTCGCGCTCGACCAGCGCGTCGACGTCTTCACCCTGTATCCGCCGCGGCGCGAATTCGTGCTGACCGGGCGCGGTATCCGGATTCCGCCTGATACGCCGGAGTTCGCGATCAACGCCTCCAATCGCCGGCACTGGAGCGGCGCGGTGCGCGGCTATATCGACGAATGCCTCGCGGGCGCCAATGGCGAACGCGGCCGCGACTTCAACATGCGCTGGATCGGCTCGCTGGTGGCGGAAGCCTACCGCATCCTGGTCCGTGGCGGCGTGTTTCTCTATCCAGCCGATGCGCGCCCGGGCTACCGCGAAGGCCGTCTGCGCCTGCTCTACGAAGCCCACCCGGTGGCGCTGATCATGGAATGGGCTGATGGCGCCGCCTCCAGCGGGCGCGCCCGCATTCTCGAACTTTCGGCGCGGACGCCGCACCAGCGGGTGCCCTTGATCATGGGATCGCCGCGCACCGTGCGCGACATCGATATGATGCACGAGGGCGTCGAGCCGCTGTTCGAAAACGCCGACGCGCCGTTGTTCGCGCGCCGCGGACTGTTTCGCTGAAGGAGGCCGGCATGTCGCGGCGTCACCCCATCATATCGGTCACAGGTTCTTCCGGCGCCGGAACGACATCGGTCAGGAAGACCTTCGAGAACATCTTCCGGCGCGAGAATGTCAGCGCCGCCTATGTCGAAGGCGATGCCTTCCACCGTTACGATCGCGCCGAGATGCGCAGCAAGATGGTCGAGGAGGCCGAGCGCGGCAACAAGCATTTCAGCCATTTCAGCCCCGAAACCAATTTGTTCGAGGAACTCGAAAAACTGTTCCGCGACTATAGCGAGTCCGGCACCGGGACGACGCGGCACTATGTGCACGACGAGCAGGAGGCGCGGCTCTACGGCGGCGATCCCGGCACTTTCACCAAGTGGAAGTCGTTGCCGGAGAGTTCCGATCTGCTGTTCTATGAGGGCCTGCATGGCGCCGTCGTCACCGAGAAGGTGAATGTTGCCAAATATGCCGACCTCAAGATCGGCGTCGTCCCCGTCATCAATCTCGAATGGATCCAGAAGCTGCATCGCGATCGCAGCCACCGCGGCTATTCCACGGAGGCAGTGACCGACACCATCCTGCGGCGCATGCCTGATTATGTGAACTACATCTGCCCGCAGTTCACCGAGACCGACATCAACTTCCAGCGCGTGCCGACGGTCGACACGTCGAACCCGTTCATCGCGCGCTGGATCCCGACGCCGGACGAATCGATGGTCGTGATCCGGCTGAAGAATCCGCGTGGCATCGATTTTCCCTATCTGCTCTCGATGATCCCGCACAGCTTTATGTCGCGCGCCAATTCGATCGTGATCCACGGCGCCAAACTCGACCTGGCGATGCAGCTCATCCTCACCCCGCTGATTCTGCAACTGATGGAACGAAAGAGGCGAACGATATGACCGCACTTGCGTCTGTGGCCAGCCGCACCCAAGTCAGCCATGCCGAGATGGCGAACGCCCTCCGCTTCCTCGCCATCGATGCCGTGGAGAAGGCGAAGTCCGGGCATCCCGGCATGCCGATGGGCATGGCCGATGTCGCGACCGTGCTGTTCTCGCGCTTCCTCAAATTCGACCCCGATGATCCGGCGTGGCCCGACCGCGACCGTTTCGTGCTCTCGGCCGGCCATGGCTCGATGCTGCTCTACGCGCTGCTGCATCTGACCGGCTATGAAGGCGTCACGCTGGATCAGCTCAAGGCCTTCCGCCAGTGGGGATCGGCGACTCCAGGCCATCCCGAATATGGCCACACGCCCGGCGTGGAGACGACGACCGGCCCGCTCGGGCAGGGCATCGCGACCGCCGTCGGCATGGCGCTCGCCGAGCGATTGATGAATGCGCGGTTCGGCGACGAACTCGTCGATCACTTCACCTATGTCATCGCCGGCGATGGCTGCCTGATGGAAGGCATCAGCCACGAGGCGATCTCGCTCGCCGGGCATTTGCGGTTGAACCGGCTGATCGTGCTGTTCGACGACAACCGGATCTCGATCGACGGCGCGACGTCACTGTCCTGTTCCGACCATCAGCTCGCGCGTTTCAGGGCCTCCGGCTGGTCGGCCTGCCGGATCGACGGCCATGATCCGCAAGCGGTTGCGAGGGCGATCGATGAAGCCAGGAAGAGTGACCTGCCGTCGCTGATCGCCTGCCAGACAGTGATCGGCTTCGGCGCGCCGAACCGGGAAGGCAGCGAGAAGGTTCACGGTGCACCGCTCGGATCGGACGAGGTCGCCAAAACGCGGGCAGCGCTCGATTGGCGCTACGAGCCATTTGAAGTTCCGCCAGCCGTGCTTGCCGAATGGCGCGAGATCGGCGCACGCGGCCGGGCGGCGCGCCGCGCCTGGATCGAGCGATCACGGAGCGCCTGCAACGGCGGCGGCAGGTCGCCGTTCCACGATGCGCTGAACAAAAAGCTGCCCGGCGCCTATACCGAGGCGATGGCGAAGCTGAAGGAGCGTTTCGCGGCCGAGCGTCCCAAGCTTGCGACACGGCAGGCGTCGCAGCAGGTGATCGATGTGATCGCCGAAGCGCTGCCGAACCTGCTCGGCGGCTCGGCCGACCTGACGCACTCCAATCTCACGCTGGCGAAATCACAGGTGCCAGTGCGGTCGGGCTGGCTGCACGGCAGCTATATCCATTATGGCGTCCGCGAGCATGCCATGGCGGCGGCGATGAACGGCATCGCGTTGCACGGCGGCTTCGTCCCCTACGGCGGAACATTCCTCGCATTCGCCGACTATAGCCGCCCCGCGATCCGGCTCGCCGCGCTGATGGGCGTCCGCGTCATCCACGTCATGACGCACGATTCGATCGGGCTGGGCGAGGACGGTCCGACGCACCAGCCGGTCGAGCATCTCGCCGCCCTCCGTGCGATCCCCAATCTCCTGGTGTTTCGCCCCGCCGATCCGATCGAGACCGCGGAAGCCTGGGACTGCGCGCTGAAGGCCGAAACCTCGCCGTCGATCCTGTGCCTGTCGCGGCAGGCGCTGCCTGCTTTTCGCGACGCGACCGACAGCAACCACGTCGCGCTTGGCGCCTATGTGGCGATCGAGCCGGATGGAGGCCGTGACGTCACGCTGATTGCAACCGGCTCGGAAGTCTCGATCGCGCTCGAAGCGGCGAAGCTGCTCGGAAGTGAGAATGTCCGTGCCGCCGTCGTTTCCGCCCCGTGCTTCGATCTGTTCCGGAAGCAGCCGCGCGACTACCAGGCCAAGGTGCTGGGCGATGCGCCACGTGTCGGCGTCGAGGCCGCGATCGAGGGCGATTGGGCGCGCTGGCTTGGCGATGATGGCGAGTTCGTCGGCATGAACGGTTTCGGCGCCTCCGCGCCCGCCGAGGTGCTCTACCGCGAGTTCGGCATTACGCCGGCCGCCGTCGCGGCTGCGGCCAGGCGCGTGGTCCAGCACGCAAGCGAAAGGAAATAAGCATGGCGCGGATAACCTTGAGGCAATTGCTGGATCATGCCGCCGAGCGCGGCTACGGCGTGCCGGCCTTCAACATCAACAATATGGAGCAGGGCCTTGCGATCATGGAGGCGGCGTCGGCCTGCGATGCGCCCGTCATCATCCAGGCCTCGCGCGGCGCGCGCGCCTATACGGGTGACATCATGCTGTCGAAGATGATCGATGCGCTCGAGGAGATGTATCCGGACGTGCCGCTGTGCCTGCATCTCGATCATGGCAACGAGGAATCCACCTGCGCCACCGCGATCCGCTATGGCTTCACATCGGTGATGATGGACGGCTCGCTGAAGGCCGATGCCAAGACGGCAGCCGATTATGACTACAACGTCGACATTACCCGCCGCGTCGTCGACATCGCGCATTGGGTCGGCGCCTCCGTCGAGGGCGAGCTCGGCGTGCTCGGCTCGCTCGAGCATGGCGGCGGTGAGCAAGAAGACGACCATGGCGTCGAAGGCAAGGTCAGCCATGACCAGCTCCTCACCGATCCGGGCCAGGCGGTCGATTTCGTTCGCGCTACCAAGGTGGATGCGCTCGCGATCGCAATGGGCACCTCGCATGGCGCCTACAAGTTCACGCGGCGGCCCGACGGCGACATCCTCGCGATGCGCGTGGTGGAGGAGATACATCAGCGGCTACCGAATACGCATCTGGTGATGCACGGCTCGTCCTCGGTGCCGCAGCTATTGCAGGACATGTTCAACCAGTTCGGCGGCGAGATGCCGCAGACCTGGGGCGTGCCGGTCGAGGAGATCGTCCGCGGCATCAAGCACGGCGTCCGCAAGGTCAATATCGATACCGATTGCCGGCTCGCGATGGCCGCGGCCTTCCGCAAGGTCGCGACTCAATCGAAAAGCGAATTCGATCCCCGCAAATTCTTGAAACCCGCGATGGAGGCTTTGCGTGACCTCTGCCGCGACCGCTTCGAGCAGTTCGGCACCGCGGGCAATGCCGCAAAGATCAAGGTGATTCCGCTGTCCGAGATGGCGAGGCGCTACCGCGCCGGCGCGCTCGATCCGCAAATTGGGGCGATGACCGAAGCAGCGTGAGGGGCACGCCAGAAAGTTTTCAGGAGGACCATATGAATATGCAGTCGATGACCCTGCGCGGCAAGGATCGCTACAAATCCGGTGTGCTCGAATACAAGCGCATGGGCTATTGGGAGCCCGACTACCAGCCCAAGGACACGGACGTCATCGCGTTGTTCCGCGTCACGCCGCAAGACGGCGTCGATCCGACCGAAGCCTGCGCGGCGGTAGCAGGCGAATCCTCCACCGCGACCTGGACCGTGGTGTGGACCGATCGTCTGACGGCGGCGGAAAAATATCGCGCGAAATGCTATCGCGTCGATCCGGTGCCGGGTTCGCCAGGCAGCTATTTCGCCTACATCGCCTATGACCTCGATCTGTTCGAGGCGGGCTCGATCGCCAACCTGACCGCATCGATCATCGGCAACGTCTTCGGCTTCAAGCCGCTGAAGGCGCTGCGGCTCGAGGACATGCGGCTTCCCGTTGCCTATGTGAAGACGTTCCAGGGCCCGGCGACCGGCATCGTGGTCGAGCGCGAGCGGCTCGACAAGTTCGGGCGTCCCTTGCTCGGCGCGACTGTGAAGCCGAAGCTCGGCCTCTCCGGCCGCAACTACGGCCGCGTCGTCTACGAGGCGCTGAAGGGTGGACTCGATTTCACCAAGGACGACGAAAACATCAACTCGCAGCCCTTCATGCACTGGCGCGAGCGCTTCCTCTACTGCATGGAGGCGGTCAACCGCGCGCAGGCCGCGACCGGCGAGATCAAGGGCACCTATCTCAACGTCACCGCGGCGACCATGGAGGACATGTACGAGCGCGCCGATTTCGCCCGCGAACTCGGCTCGACCATCGTCATGATCGATCTTGTGATCGGCTACACCGCGATCCAGTCGATGGCGAAATGGGCGCGCAAGAACGACATGATCCTGCATCTGCACCGCGCCGGCCATTCCACCTACACCCGGCAACGGTCGCATGGCGTCTCGTTCCGCGTCATCGCAAAATGGATGCGGCTCGCGGGCGTGGATCATATTCACGCCGGCACTGTGGTCGGCAAGCTCGAGGGCGATCCGAACACCACGCGCGGCTACTACGATATCTGCCGCGAAGACTTCAATCCGATGCAACTCGAGCACGGCGTGTTCTTCGACCAGAATTGGGCCAGCCTCAACAAGCTGATGCCGGTGGCGTCGGGCGGTATCCATGCCGGCCAGATGCATCAGCTGCTCGACCTCCTGGGCGAGGACGTCGTGCTGCAGTTCGGCGGCGGCACCATTGGTCACCCGCAGGGCATCCAGGCGGGTGCCACCGCCAACCGCGTCGCGCTGGAAGCGATGATCCTCGCCCGCAACGAGGGGCGCGACTACGTCCATGAAGGTCCAGAGATCCTGGCGAAGGCGGCGCAAAGCTGCACACCGCTGCGCGAGGCGCTCGAGGTCTGGAAGGACGTCACCTTCAACTATGAATCGACCGATGCGCCGGACTTCGTTCCGACGCCGAGCGTCGCGGTCTGAAAGGGGTACATCATGCGCATAACCCAGGGCTGCTTCTCCTTCCTGCCCGATCTCACCGACGAGCAGATCACGGCACAGGTGCAGTACTGCCTCGACAGGGGCTGGGCTGTTAACATCGAATTCACCGACGATCCGCATCCCCGCAACACCTATTGGGAGATGTGGGGCCTGCCGATGTTCGATCTGCGTGACGCCGCGGGCATCATGCGGGAGCTTGCCGAATGCCGGCGCGTGTATGGCGACCGCTATATCCGGATCTCCGGCTTCGATTCGAGCCACGGATGGGAGTCCGTGCGCATCTCCTTCATCGTCAATCGGCCCACGAACGAGCCCGGCTTCCGGCTCGACCGGCAGGAATCGGTAGGCCGCAACCTCCGCTACTCGACACACGCTTACGCGGCGGAACGCCCGGAGGGCGAGCGCTACGCAGACCGTTAACCGCGTCCGGTTCAAGCCAGGCGGGTGGCTCCCTCGGCCGACCTGGTCCGGATGCACTTCTCCGTCGTCGCCAGGTTGCGGCGACGGAGCTTTTCGACACGAGAGCAGGATGACGCAACCACAGCCACAGACCAACGAAGGCCCGCTGGAGGCCGTCGATCTCCGCCGCGAATTCGCCGATCTTGGCATCGGCGCCGTGCTCGATCAGCTCGATTCCGAGCTGATCGGCCTGGCGCCAGTGAAGACGCGGATCCGCGAGATCGCAGCGCTGCTGCTGGTCGAGCGCATCAGGCAGAAGATGGCGCTCGCCACCACCTTTCCGACCCTGCATATGTCCTTCACCGGCAATCCTGGCACCGGCAAGACCACGGTAGCAATGCGGATGGCCAGCATCCTGCACCGGCTCGGCTTCGTGCGCCGCGGCCACGTCATCAGCGTCACCCGCGACGACCTGGTCGGGCAATATATCGGCCACACCGCACCAAAGACGAAGGAGATCTTGAAGAAGGCGATGGGCGGCGTGCTGTTCATTGACGAGGCCTACTACCTCTATCGCCCCGACAATGAGCGCGACTACGGCCAGGAGGCGATCGAGATCCTGTTGCAGATCATGGAGCAGCAGCGCGAGGATCTGGTCGTGATCCTCGCCGGCTATGGCGACCGCATGGAGAAATTCTTCCAGAGCAATCCGGGTTTTCGTTCCCGCATCGCCCATCACATCGACTTCCCCGATTATTCCGACCCCGAGCTGTTCGCGATCGCCGAATTGATGCTGCAGCAGCAGAACTACCGGTTCTCAGCGGCGGCACGCGATGCCTTCATCCGCTACATCGCCGTGCGCAAGACCCAGCCGCTGTTCTCCAACGCGCGCTCGATCCGCAATGCGCTGGATCGTATCCGGCTCCGCCAGGCCAACCGCATCGTTTCCCGGCTGGACCGGGTGCTCACGGCTGACGACGTGATGTCGATCGAGGCCGGCGATGTGCTGGCGAGCCGGGTCTTTTCGAAAGACGCGACGGACAACGAGACATGAGCGAGACGCTGACAGCCGTGCGGGCGGCGGCCTTCGGAGACCTCCTTACCCGCGCCCACGCACTGATCTTCGACGTCGACGGCACAATGGCCGAGACCGAGGAGGTGCACCGCCGCGCCTTCAACGAGGCGTTCTCGCGCGCAGGCCTCAACTGGTATTGGGACCAGCCCACCTACGGACAGTTGCTGCGCGTCGCCGGGGGCAAGGAGCGCATCCGTGCGTTTTCCATGCGCAAGCGAACCATGCCGCTGCTGTCGACTCGCGAGATCGCGGAGCTGCACCAGATCAAGACTGCGCGTTATGCCGAACTGATCGCAACGGGCGGCTGCCCGCTGCGGCCTGGTGTGGAAGCCTTGCTCCGGAAGGCCCGATGGCGCAGCCAGCGCCTGGCGATCGCGACGACGACCTCGCATGCCAATATCGATGCGCTGCTGTCGGTGGCGCTGGGCGAGGATTGGGCCGAGTGGTTCGAGGCGATCGTCGCGGGCGACGATGTGCCCGAGAAGAAGCCGGCACCCGACGTCTATCTCATGATGCTGGCGCGACTGTCGCTCCCTGCTTCCCACTGCATAGCCATCGAGGACTCGCGCAACGGATTGATCGCGGCCTCGCGCGCCGGCATTCCCGTGCTGTTCACCCGCAGCGCCTACTTCCGCGACGATGATTGCTCGGAAGCGCTGCTCGCCGTCGATGAACTCACCGAGATCATCGGCTGACGCTGCCGCGTGCCAGCTGGAGCGCCGTAGCCCGGGTGGGGCGGCAGCGTAACCCGGGGCCGCTCACAAACGTTGATCCAGATGTCCCGGGTTGCGCTTCGCTCCACCCGGGCAACGGCCCTTGACTATCAGCATTCATTTATATAATAATATAGTTATATAACAGATACTTGATATGCCCAACCTCGACGCCGCCTTTTCAGCGCTCGCCTGCCCGACCCGCCGGGCCATCCTGGCTCGCCTTGCGCTGGGCGAAGCGACCGTCATGGAACTGGTCGAGCCGTTCGAGCTGACGCAGCCGGCCATCTCCCGCCATCTCAAGGTGCTGGAAAGCGCCGGCCTGATCATTCGCCGCGTTGAAGGCACCAAGCGACCGTGCCGGCTCGCGCCGACCGCCGTGGCCGAGATCGACCAGTGGCTTTCGATGCTACGGCAAGCCCTGAACGCGAATTACGACCGGCTGGACCAGGTTCTGGCCGATATGAAAACCGAGAAGTGAAAGGCTTCCCATGACCAGACTGACGCTGAAGACCGAAGGCGATCGACATGTCATCGTCACCCGCCGCTTCGCCGCGCCGCCAGAAGCCGTCTATCGCGCCCATACCGAGCCGGAACTCTTGCAGAAATGGCTGCTCGGTCCGCCGGGCTGGACCATGCCGGTCTGCATCAGCGAAGCCCGTCCTGGCGGCAAGATCCGCTACGAGTGGAGCAATGGCGAAGGCGGCGGGTTCTATCTGACCGGCGAATATCTGGAACTCGCGCCGTTCAGCCGCATCGTCCACGTCGAGCGCATGCATCTGCCGGACCCGACGCCGGACAATCACGTCGAGACCGTTTTCGCGCCCGACGGCAGCGGCACCTTGATGACGATGCGAATGACGCTGCCGGATGCAGCGACGCGGGAGGCGATGCTGGCGACCGGCATGGAGCACGGAATGGAAGACAGCTACGCCCGGCTCGATGCGCTTGCGTAGCCGGTCTTACGGGATGAGACGCTCGTCGAGTAAACGCGCGAACAGATCGAAGAAGCTATCATCGGTTGTTTGGTAATCGAGAAAGCCGAGCTTGCGGCTCTTGCTCATATCGGTAACGACCTCGATCGGGCGACCGAGGTCGGCGTCGGTGTGCCAGGCCGAGGTGAGCACGCCGAGTTCGGGCTCGGCCAGCCGATATTTTCTGGCGATGTCGGACCAGATCGGGCCCGCATCGGCCAATTGTCGCTCCAGCGGAATTCCTTCGCCCTGAAATGGCGCCGGCTTTAGTCCAAACCAGTCGGCCAGCCGCTGCCACATCCAGCTCCAGCGAAACACGTCGCCATTGACGACATTGAACGCCTGATTGCGGGCGGCCGGCGTTGTCGCCGCCCATTCCAGATGGCGTGCGAGCAGCCGCGCATCCGTCATATCGGTAAGACCATTCCACTGCGTCGCGGAGCCCGGAAACAGGAACGGACGTCCGGTCTCGCGGCAGATGGTGGCGTAGACCGCGAGCGTCACGCCCATGTTCATCGCGTTGCCCACGGCATAGCCGATGATGGTGTGCGGCCGATGGATGCTCCAGCCAAAGCCGTCGCGACCAGCCGCCGCGAACACTTCGTCTTCCTGGGCGTAGTAGAAATTCTCGATCTCGAGCCGGGGCTGGTCTTCCCGAAACGGCGTGGCGGGCAGCTTGCCCTTGCCGTAATTTTCGAACGGACCAAGATAGTGCTTCAGCCCGGTCACGAGCGCGACATGCCTGACCGAACCTGCAGGCGACAACGCGTCGAGCAGGTTGCGCACCATCGCAGAATTGACCCTGATATTCTCGGCCTCGGTGTTCTGGCGCAACCACGTGCTGATGAACACGTCCGTCGGTCTCAGATCCTGTAGCGCCTTGCGAACCGATGCCGGGTCCAGCAGGTCCGCCGCCACCGGCTGCACGCCGATGTTGGCTGGTGGCCGGCGCGCCAGCGCGTAGATCTGCCACTCCTGCTGACGCAGGTGCCGGACCAGATTATTGCCGACGATACCGCTTGCGCCCACGACCAGCGCTGAACCCGCCATGTTCCAACCTCCAGTGATATCGGTGGGAGATAGGATTGGTCGACGCATCAACCAGGGCAGCCGCGCCGGGAATAACTCTTTCGTGAGCGAGCCTCGCCTCGACTACTCCATCACCGCCGCATGGTCCGAGGATGCCTGCGACTGCGACCGCAGCGCCGCCTTGGTGGAACCGATCATGATCGCAAGCGGGATCGAGGCCAGGATGAACACCATCACGAGCTGGTAGTCGTGGGCGAACGCGATGATCTGCGCCTGCACCGCGACGATCTTATCCGCCATCGCGCGGCCGGTGTCGGTGTTGAGATTGATCATGCCACTGACATTGGGCATCTGCAGCGCATGGTTGAAGGGGGTGATGTGCTCGGACAGCGTCGCGTAGATGCGCCGCGAGCCTTCCGTGAGCTGCGCGATCACGATGGAGATGCCGATCGAGCTGGCGACGTTGCGCAGCAGCGTCAGCATCGAGGTGCCGTCAGTGCGCAGGTGATTGGGCAAGCTCAGGAACGCCACGGTCGAGAGCGGTACGAACACCAGTCCGAAGCCGAAACCCTGGACGATGCTCACAACCACGATCTCGGTTGCGCTGGTCTGGTCGGTCCAGCCGGTCATCACGAACAGCGACGCGGCGGTCAGTGCCAGGCCGGAGATGATCAGCGTGCGCGCCTCGATGAAGCGCATCATGCGTCCGACCAGCATCATCGCGACGAAGGTGCCGCAGCCGCGGCTCGCCAGCAGCACACCGGCGGTGATGATGGGATAGCCGATCACGTTCTGCAGGTAAGGCGAGGACAGCGCCATGGTCGAGTAGAGCACAAGCCCCATCACGGTCATGAACACGCTGCCGCCGACGAAATTCCTGTCCTTGAACAGTTCGAACCGGATGAACGGCTTCGACGTCGTGAACGAATGGGCGAAGAAGTAATAGAAACCGATGCCGCTGATGATGAACTCGGCGACGATCTCGTTGGATTCGAGCCAGCCGAGCTGCTCGCCGCGGTCGAGCGCAAGCTGCAGCGAGCCGATCGCGACCGCGAGCGCGCCGAAGCCGAACCAGTCGAAGCGCAGTTCGAGGTTCTGCTTGGTCTCGTCCATGAAGACGATGAGGCCGAGCACGGTGATGGTCCCGAAGGGCAGGTTGACGAAGAACACCCAGTGCCAGGAATAGGTCTCGGTCAGCCAGGCGCCGAGCGAGGGTCCCATGATCGGGCCCATCATCACGCCCATGCCCCAGATCGACATCGCCTTGGCGCGCTCATGCAGCGCGTAGGAGTCGAGCATCACGGCTTGCGACAGCGGCACCAGCGCTGCGCCGAACACGCCCTGCAGCAGGCGGAACAGCAGCATCTGGGTGATGTCCTGCGCCAGGCCGCACAGCACGGAAGCCACGGTGAAGCCGGCGGAGCAGATGATGAAGATGCGCTTTCGGCCGAACCGGTTGGCGATCCATCCCACCGGCGCAGTCATGATTGCTGCCGCCACGATGTAGGACGTGAGCACCCAGTTGATCTGGTCCTGCGATGCCGACAGCGTGCCCTGCATATAGGGCAGCGCGACATTGGCGATGGTGGTGTCCAGCGCCTGCATGACGGTCGCCGTCATCGCGCAGACCGTCACCATGTTCCGGCGCAGGCCGGGCACCATGCTGGGCGATGGGGCCGCCGTCGACATCTGTTCTATCGCCTGGTGCTGGTTGGTTGAATCGGTCGGGCCGCGGGCACCACCTCTCCCCGCCGGGGAGAGGTCGCGCCCAACGGGTCGCGCCGAAGGCGCGCCCGATGACAGGCTCCGGCGCGGGTGAGGGGGATCAGGTCCCACGAGAGAGCGTAACCCCTCACCCGGATCGCATCTTGCGATGCGATCCGGCCTCTCCCGATAGGAGAGGTGGCGAGTTCCGATGCCGCACCAGCTCGATCTGGTCTCATCGGACTCTAGTCCTGCTCGTGGGCCGCTGCGGCCGAGGACAGGCCGAGCAGGCCGGACAGCGTGCGGCGATGATTGGTGTCGATGGTGGCGTAGACGCTCATGCCCGCCTTCAATTTGCGCACCATCTTGTCGTTCTGGTCGAAATAGATCCTGACCGGCACGCGCTGCACCACTTTCACGAAATTGCCGGTCGCGTTCTGCGGCGGCAGGATCGCGAATTGCGCGCCGGTGCCGGGCGAGAGCGAGCCGACCGTGCCCTTGAACAAATGGTTCGGGAACGCGTCGACCTCGAGGTCGACCGGCTGGCCGACCGCGACATAGGTGAAGTCTGATTCCTTCGGGTTGGCGTCGACCCAGGGATTCGCCACGTCGATGATGGAGAACACCGGCGTGCCGGCGGCGATGAAGCGGCCGAGCTGGATCTGCTCGACCTGGGTGGCGGTGCCCGCCATCGGCGCGCGCATCACGGTGTGGTCGAGGTTGCGCTGGGCCTCATCGAGCTTGGCCTTGGCCTGCGCATAAGGCGGGAATTGCTCCAGCGGCAGGTCGGGATCGCCGAGCAGTTGCGCCCTGGAACTGGAGATCTGCTGCTTGATGAACTCGGCCTGCGCGCTCGCGGTCACCAGCGACGTCGCGGCGTTGTCGAGGTCGAGCTGCGAACCGAAATTGCTTTTCACCAGCGACTGCTTGCGGTCGACGTCCCGCTGCTTCAGGTCGACCCCCCGTTGTGCCAGATCGAGCATCTGGCCGTAGATTTTGATATTGGCGACCAAATTGTCATAGTTCGTCCGTGCCTGATCGAGCGCCCCCTTGGCCTGGTCCACCGCGAGGCGGAACGGCACCGGGTCGATCTCGAACAGCACGTCGCCTTGCTTGACCTGCTGGCCTTCCTTGACCACGACCTTCTCGATCTTGCCGGAGATGTCGGGGGTGATCAGCACCTTCTGTGCGCCGACATAGGCGTCGTCGGTCGACACGTAGCGGCCGCCGTTGAGATAGAAGACGACGCCGCCGACCAGCACCACCAGCGGCAACACGACGAGGAGGAGGAATCGGCGATAGCGTCGCAAGCCCGCCACCAGTCCGCGCGGCTGATCGGTCTTCGCTGGAGCCGAGGCCGGATTGTCCCTCTGCTCGGGCGCGAGTTTCAGTACGGGATCAGCCATAGCGCTGCTCTTTTCTGGGAGATTCGCCGGCCGGGGTTTGGATGGCATTGCGGACGTTTTCCTTGATCGATTCGAGTTGGGCGAGCAGACGGTGGGCATCGGCGGGGCTGATGCCTTCCAGCGCGGTTGCAGTGAGTTCGGAGCGAAGGCCGGCGAGCTTGGCGAGCAGCGGCCGCGCCGCCTTGCGCAGATAGAGGCGATTGACTCTGCGGTCATTCTCGTCGCCGCGGCGCTCGATCCAGCCATTGTCGCAGAGCTTGTCGATCAGCCGCGTCAGCGTGATCGGTTGCATCTCGAGCAGCTCGGCAAGCTCGGTCTGCTTCATTCCCTCGCTGCGCTCGACCTTGGTCAGCACCGCCCATTGCGCGCGGGTAATTCCGTAGCGCGCGGCCTCCTTGTCGGCGTAGACGCGGATCAGGCGAAACAACTCACCGAGCGTGAACATGAAGTTCGCGTCGACGGACCCCGGCATAATCTACCCTCCATAAGCTTTGGCTATAATAAGCTAGCTTATGATTTCCGCATGTCCGGTTAATGGAAGGCAGCTCCGCTTCCAGAACATGGCTGGGAACGGGGCGAGCCCCGGGGCTTTGGGATCGCCGGTCAGGCTGCTAAAATGGTGCATATGACGTTGGCAAAACCCACATTTCCCTCACCTGACCACGATCACGGCCGCTGCACTGCGGAAGGGATCGCGCATGCCGAGGAGGTCTGCGCGCGGCGAGCGCAGAAGTTCACGCCGATCCGCCGTCAGGTGCTCGGGGCGCTATTGTCCAGCCACCGGCCGCTCGGCGCCTATGAGGTGATCGACGAGCTCGCCAAGTCGATGCCGCGCCCGGCGCCGATCACCGTCTACCGCGCGCTCGACTTCCTGATGGAGAACGGCCTCGTTCACCGCATCGAAAGCCGGAACGCATTTCTGGCCTGCGCGCATGATCACGACGAGACTTCGATGGTGGCATTCCTGATCTGCGATCGCTGCGGCGCGGTCGGCGAAATTCCGGCGGCGCCGGTGGCACAGAGCCTGAAGGCCGCGGCGCGCGCCGCGGGCTTTGCGCCGAAGCTGTCGGTGGTCGAGATAGCCGGCACTTGCGCGCATTGCCAGAAAGAAACCAGGGCCGCTGTCTGATTGAATTTGAGCATGATCCGGAAAAGTGGAAACCGGTTTTCCCTCGCGACAAACGCGAAGCGTTTGCGCGGAGATCATGCTCAGACGAAGAGATGAGATCATGATCCGATCCGGTCCGATCGGATCATGAAACCCGGAAGCCCCCTGCTCCGGATTCCAAACGATAACACGGCGCCAAGCCGGAAACCGAGGCAACATGTCAACGCAAACCATCTCCAGCGTCGCCGCAACCGGGCGCGCGCTCACCCCGGGCGCGGTCGCGATCATGCTGATGCTGTGCGTGAGCTGGGGATTCAACCAGATCGCGGTCAAGCTCGCGCTGCCCGACATCCCGCCGATGCTGCAGGCGATGTTCCGCTCCGCCGGCGCGTTGCCGGTGATGCTGATCGTGGGCTGGCTGCGCGGCGTCAAATTCTTCGAACGCGACGGCACGCTTCTGGCCGGCCTGGTCGCCGGGTTGATGTTCGGCATCGAGTTCGTGCTGATCTTCAGCGGCCTGGTGTTCACCTCGGCCTCGCGCGCGTCGGTCTTCCTCTACACGGCGCCGTTCTTCGTCGCATTCGGCTCCCATCAGTTCCTCGGCGAGCGGCTCTCCGCCTTGCAATGGAGCGGGCTCGCCTTGAGCTTTGCCGGCGTCGCGCTTGCGATCGGCGTGCCGCAGCCGGATGTCGACGCCAAGGTCTTGCTGGGCGATCTGATGGTGGTCGGCGGCGGCGCGTTATGGGCGGCCACCACGCTGGTCGCCAAGGGAACGGCGCTGCGCAAGGCGGCGCCGGAAAAAGCGCTCGGCTACCAGGTCGCCCTGTCGATTCCGATCCTGGGTACCGCCTCGTGGCTTGCGGGCGAAACCATCACCCATTTTCCCAGCCCGCTGTCGCTTGCCTTGATGGCGTATCAAGCGATCTGGGTGGTGGGCTGCACCTTCGTGATCTGGTTCGCAATGGTGAAGATGTATTCCGCCAGCAAACTGTCGGCCTTCACTTTCATCACGCCGCTGTTCGGCGTCGTCGCTGCCTATGTCATCATGCATGACACGCTGACGCCGGTATTCGGCGTCGCGGCGCTGTTGGTGATCGTCGGCCTCTATCTCGTGAACAAGCCGGATCCGAAGGTGACGCCGGATCCCAATGTGCCGGCGTAATGTCGTCGTCCCGGGCTTGACCCGGGACCCATAACCACAGGTCTTTGTGATATGCTCCGCAGCAACTACTTGCTCACGCTACGACACGCGCCTGTGGTTATGGGTCCTGGCCTTCGCCAGGACGACGAAAGATGCGCACCTATCCCTGCTCGATCGGCAGCGTCTCGTCCTTGGCCCATTCGCCCATCGACGCGTCATACAGGGTGAGGTTGTCGTAGCCGAGCCGATGGAGCTGGAATAAATCGACCGTGGCGGAAATGCCGCCGCCGCAATAGGCGATCACGCGCTTGTCCTTGCTGATGCCTTGGCTTGCAAATTTCGCTTCCGCGTCCGCGCGCGCGATGAACGTCTTCGCGGTGGGATCGAGCAACGTCGCCGCCGGCACATTGACGCTGCCGGGAATGCGTCCCGGCCGGCCGTAGCGGCTGGGTTCGAGGCCCGCGTGGAATTGTGGACCCAGCGCATTGACGGTGACGGTGCCTTGGTCCCCTCGTGCGGCGAGCACGTCGTCCTTGCCGACGAAGAAACCCGCTCGCGGTTTCGCGGCAAACGTCGCAGGCGGATAGCCCTTGGCAGGGCCGGTCTCGAGCGGGCGGCCTTCCGCTTTCCACTTGTCCAGGCCGCCGTCGAGCACGGAAGCGCCGTCGAAGCCCAGCGATTTCAGCATCCACCAGAAGCGCGTCGCCCACATCGGCGTGCCGATCGAATACAGCACCACCGGCTGTCGGGACCGATCCCGTGGCGGCCGAAGGCGGTTTCGAGCTGCGCGACGAGGGGCATCATGAAGCGCAGTTCCGTGTTCGGAGCGGAGAATTCGCCCTGCAAGTCGAGAAAATCGGCGCCGGCGATATGGCCGGCCTCGAAGGTTTCTTTCCCCGGCACCGCAATATAGGGAACGCCGCTGCCTTCCGGCGCCGGCTCCAGATAGGTCGTACAGTCGAAGAGGCGAAGATCCGGCTGATGCAGGATATCGGCAAGTTCCGCCGTGGTGATAAGCTCATCCCTTGTCGCCATCTGCACCTCCCGCGGGTTGTATTTGCTCCAAGGTATGGCGCGCGGTAGGGGATGAAAAGCCGTCCTCGCGTGTTCGCGGGCCCTTTAATCCCCCGAATCCTCCCCCGATATACCGGTCAGCCCATCGGACGGCCGCCGGTCTTGCGTTCGATCCCGCTTTCAGGCGCAAGCTGTTGAATCTCCGTTAGAAAATATGTGATCCAATAAACCGCCAGCCCGCCTTCGTGCCCCCCTTGGTGAATGTCACCAAAACCTGATATTCGAGACGCCATGAACAAGCCCGAAATTCTCAGCGACGTCGCCGGCCCAGCGCCCCGGCATCAGACAACCCAGGTCATGGTCGGCCATGTCGCCGTCGGCGGGGGCGCCCCGATCGTCGTGCAGTCGATGACCAACACCGACACCGCCGATGTTGATGGCACCATCGCCCAGGTCGCAGCACTTTCGCGCGCCGGCTCGGAGATGGTGCGCATCACGGTCGACCGCGAGGAAGCCGCCGCCGCCGTGCCCCACATTCGCGATGGCCTGCGTAAGCGCGGCATCGACACGCCCCTGATCGGTGATTTCCACTATATCGGCCACAAGCTGCTCGCCGAATATCCGGCCTGCGCCGAGGCGCTCGACAAATACCGCATCAATCCCGGCAATGTTGGCTTCAAGAACAAGCGCGACTCGCAGTTCGCCGACATCATCGAGATCGCTAACAAGAACAACAAGCCGGTCCGCATCGGTGCGAACTGGGGTTCGCTCGACCAGGAACTCTTGACCAAGCTGATGGACGAGAACACGGCCTCGCCGAACCCGCGCGATGCCCGCGCGGTGACGCGCGAAGCCATGGTGCAGTCGGCGCTATTGTCAGCGGCCCGCGCGCAAGAGCTCGGCATGCCCAAGAACCGCATCATCCTGTCGGCCAAGGTCTCGGCCGTGCAGGATCTGATCGCGGTCTATCAGGATCTGGCGCGCCGCTCGGATTACGCGATCCATCTCGGCCTCACCGAGGCCGGCATGGGATCGAAGGGCATCGTCGCCTCCTCCGCCGCGCTCGGCATCCTCTTGCAGGACGGCATCGGCGACACCATCCGCATCTCATTGACGCCTGAGCCCGGCGGCGACCGCACGCTGGAAGTCCAGGTCGCGCAGGAACTGTTGCAGACGATGGGTTTCCGCACCTTCGTGCCGCTGGTCGCGGCCTGCCCGGGTTGTGGCCGCACCACCTCGACCACGTTCCAGGAGCTGGCGCGCTCGATCCAGGATTTCATCCGCGACGAGATGCCGGCCTGGAAGACGAAGTATCCCGGCGTCGAGCAGCTCAACGTCGCTGTCATGGGCTGCATCGTCAACGGTCCCGGCGAATCCAAGCACGCCAATATCGGCATCTCGCTTCCGGGCACCGGCGAAGCGCCGGCCGCGCCTGTCTTCGTCGACGGCAAGAAGTTCCGCACCCTGCGCGGTCCGTCGATCGCCGCCGACTTCAAGGCGCTGGTGATCGACTACATCGACCAGCGCTACGGCCAGGGCAGCACGGTGCCCGCGAGCACGGTGACCGCGGCGGAGTAAGTTCTCTCCGCCGACCGCCCGCTTCTCCGCTGTCATCCCCGCGAAGGCGGGGACCCATAACCACAGGATTTTGTGGTTAGGTCGGCTGTCACTCCGAGTCGTCGCAAAACGCAATCCTGTGGTTATGGGTCCCGGATCGCGCTCGCTATGCTCGCTTGTCCGGGACGACAGATAAAGCCGCGGCCTGCGATTGCGCTTCGCCCCATCCGGGCTACGATGCTCCCGACTATAACGATTGGGAGCAACACCCGTGAGCTCGCTGTCCGGCAAGCAAGGTCCCCGCTACAAGCATCTCGCCGACGAGAGCGAGCCCTATGAAACCATCGGCGTCGAAAAGCTGACGCCGATCATCGGCGCGGAGATTTCCGGCGTCGATATCGCGCAGCTCGTCTCCGACGATGCGCGCTCCAATCGCCAGATGGACGAGATCCATCGCGCGCTTGCCGAGAACCTCGTGATCTTTTTCCGCGACCAGCGCATCACGCCGAAGGACCATCTCGCCTTCGGCCGCAAGTTCGGCGAATTGCACATCCATCCCGCCGCGCCGCATGAGGGCGAGGATCCCGCTCTGATGAAGATCTACGCCGACAAGGATTCGCCGCGCGCCAACGGCGAAGGCTGGCATTCGGACGTGTCCTGCGATCTCGAGCCGCCGATGGGCTCGATCCTCTACATCAGGCAGTGTCCGCCGCACGGCGGCGACACGCTGTTCGCCAATATGTATGCGGCCTATGAGGCGCTGTCGGATCGGATGAAGGCCTATCTCGACGGGCTCACCGCCCTGCATGACGGCGAGCCGATCTATCGCGGGCTCTACGCCAATTACGGCGTCGCCGACAAGCCGAGCTATCCCCATGCCGAGCATCCGGTGCTGCGCACGCATCCCGTGACGGGAAGGAAGGCGCTCTATGTCAATCACGGCTTCACCCGTCACATCGTGGGCATCCCCCGCGACGAGAGCGATGCGATCCTCGCCTATCTCTACCAGCACGCGGAAAATCCGCTGTTCCAGTGCCGCTTCCGCTGGACCGAGAACGCGATCGCCTTCTGGGACAATCGCTGCACCCAGCACCGCGCGATGTGGGACTACTGGCCCCACACCCGATCCGGCACGCGCGTCACGGTGAAGGGCGAGCGGCCGGTGTGACGGTGAATGCGGGATGGCGCGCCGCAACCTATCACGTGCAGAACATCTCGAAGTCGATGCGGATGTCGGCAAGGCTCATCTCATCCTCATCGATCTGGCTCTGTAGTGATGCGATCGACTGTTTGAGCTGCTCGATGAGGGCCGCTTCGGGCCTTGGTTGAGACTCTGCCTTCCTCAGGCTGGCTTCGAGGACGGCGAGCCTGCGCCGTTCGTCGCGGATTCTGATTTCAAGATTTGCGATCATTCGCTTGAAGAGAGCGCATCCGCCACGAACGGCAGTTTCGACTTCGGCTTCCGACGTCGCCATCTGAGCATCCTTTCCTGAACGGGACATGGCAATTCGAACGTCGCTATCATTTTTACCTGAAATTGCGTGTGATAAATCTCACAATCTATATGTGTGACACGTTGATGCAGTGCGCGTAGACCGGCGCCTGCGCTTGCGCCAAGCTTCCTCATAACCAAAACAAGAATCGGAGGACGTCCCATGCTTCGCGCGGAAGACAACAGGTTCTTGACCGAAAGCGGGCCGGGCACGGGAATGGGCGAGCTGTTGCGCCGCTTCTGGCTGCCGGTGCTGTTGTCGGAGGAATTGCCCGAGCCCGACAGCGAACCGAAGAAGATCATCGTTCTCGGCGAGGAGCTGCTCGCTTTCCGCGATAGTCGCGGCGTCGTCGGCGTCATCGACCAATATTGCCCGCATCGCGGCGCCAATCTTTGGCTCGGCCGCAACGAGGAGTGCGGCATCCGCTGCGTCTATCACGGCTGGAAGTTCGACACCGACGGCCACTGCGTCGACATGCCGACCTCCTATCCCGATCTCAACGCCAAGGATCACATCCGCATCAAGTCTTACCCGGTGCGCGAATGGGGCGACATGATCTGGGCCTATATGGGCCCGGCCGATTCAATGCCGGAGTTGCCGGCGCTGGAGATGGCGCTGGTGCCGCCGTCGCATCGCTACGTCAGCAAGAAGTGGCAGGACTGCAACTGGGTGCAGGCGCTGGAAGGCTCGATCGATACCGCGCATTTCACCTTCGCGCATCTGTCGTTCGAGAAGGAAGAGAACGAGATTCTCGACATCAAGAAGCATTTCGTCAATCCGCTGGTGCGTGTGGCGACCGAGCACATGCGCTGGATCGCCGAAGACCCGCGGCCGGTGATCAAGATCAACGCGCATGACGCCGGACTAACGATCGCAGGCGGCCGCCTCACCGGCTCCGACAACATCTATTGGCGCATCGCCCAATTCTTGATGCCGGTTCACGCCTATGCGCCGAGCGCGATGCCGGGCGAGAACATCTTCGGCCAGAGCTTCGTGCCGGTCACCGATACCAACTGCTGGATCTACACCTACGCCTGGAATCCGCATCGCCCGATCACGCAAGCGGAGCGCGATGCGTATGACCGCGGCAACGGTGTGATCGCCGAGGTCGATGAGAACTATGTGCCGCTGCGCAACAAATCGAACGACTATCTGATCGATCGCAAACTGCAGAGGACCAAGAGCTACACCGGCATCAAGGGCGTCTCCGAGCAGGACGCCGCGGTGCAGGACAGCCAGGGCCCGATCGCCGACCGCACGCGCGAGCATCTCGGGCCGACCGACCTCGGCATCATGCATTTTCGCAAGCTGGTGATGGACGCCGCCCGCGCGCTGCAGCAGGGCGAGGCGCCGCCGCATGTTGCGCGTCAGGACCGTTACACCGTCCGTTCTGGCGCCTGCGTGACCAGCAAGGCGAAGGACCTGACGGCGGTCATGACCGAGCGCTTCGGCGATCCCACGGGCTTCGTCGGCGGTCCCGGCCAGAACGCCGCGGCGGAGTAGGGGTTAACCGTAGCCCGGGTGCAGCGAAGCGAAACCCGGGATGTCTCGCACGCCGATGGACAGATCCCGGATTGCGCTTCGCTGCATCCGGGCTACGATGTTCGCCGTGTGGCGCCACCGTCCGATCATCATGAGTTCGATCATCGTCTTGTCGCTCGTGTCGCCCGACACGCGATATGCCGCATGGTCGCGCGGGAGTGTCAGGGCGGCGCCAAAGACTGCGTCTTCGAAATGCGACCGGTCCAAATTCAAGCTCATCCTGGATGTCGGCCATACCGCCGAAGCGCCGGGTGCGAGGAGCGCCCGCAACATTCCGGAATTCGATTTCAATCTCCGCCTTGCGAAACGCATCGAGGACAAATTGAAGTTGGAAGGCTTTGCGCAAACCCGCCTCCTGATGACGGAGGGCCCGAAAAGGCCGAGCCTGTTCAAGCGCGCCGCCGCAATCAACAATTCAGGGGCCGATCTTGCCTTATCGATCCACCATGACTCGGTGCCTGATTCCTTTCTCGAAGAATGGGAGTTCGAGGGAACGAAGAGCCATTTCAGCGACCGGTTCAGCGGCTATTCGCTGTTCGTTTCTCACGACAATCCGAAATTCTGGACCAGTCTGAGGTTCGCCCGGTTGCTCGGCAATCGAATGAAGGCGCAGGGCCTGCAATATGCCCGCCAATATGCGCAGGCGGTGATGGGTCGATACCGGCGAAAACTGCTGGACAAGAAGGTGGGCGTCTACCGCTACGATCAGCTCATCGTGCTTGCGCGAACCCGCGTGCCAGCTGTCCTGTTCGAGGCCGGCTCGATCATCAACCGGGACGAAGAGTTGGCGATGCAGACGCCGGAACGGCAGGACATGATCGTCACTTCCGTGGTCGGTGCGGTGGAGGAATTTTGCGCCTCGCGGTAGCGCCCCTTGTGCGGTGAAGAGGGCAGGCCGGACAATGGTGCCGCCGACTACAGGGGTATCTTCCGGTATTCGCGGTTCGCGAGGCTGGCCTCTTCCAGGTCGAGATCGCGCTCGATCCGGCGCCGCGTCTCGTCGGTGATCTTGCCGTCGCGGAGCAGGGCGTGGATGAACTTGCGCTCGGTCGCGATCAATTCCCGCGTCAGCTCGGTGCCGTTGGCGGAGACGTCGTGCTTGTCGGGATCAAGCGCGGCCGGAAGCTGGCTGGTGCGGATATGGTGCCGCGCCCGCAGCAGCTTGACGACCTCCTCGGAGAGCTCGCGCTCGTCAACGATGGCATCGAGCGATGCGAGGCCGGCGGCCAGGGCCTGGCGCCTCGCGACAATTTCTGCTTCATGCTCGGCAATAGTCTCGGCGCAGCCGTCCTTGGTGATGTTCAGCCAGCCGACGACCGTGGGCAGGCTCAAGCCAAATCCCACCAGCGTGATGAAGATGACGCCGAAGGCGACGAACAGGATCATGTCGCGGTAGGGAAAAGGCTCGCCGCTCGCGAGCGCAAACGGCAGCGCCAGCGCCGCGGCGAGCGACACCGCGCCGCGAACGCCGACGAAGGCGAGCGTGAATACCCATTGCCAGGGCGGCTGTGGATCGCGCTGCCGCAGGCGCCTACTCAGGATCCGCGGCAGATAGGTTGCGGGAAATACCCAGGCAAAGCGCGCGATGACGATGACTGCGATCACCAGCGCAGTGGTGGAGAGGATGTCGTCGAGCGGAAATGCCTTCGACTTCTCGTACACCAAGCGCATCTGGAAGCCGGTGAGCAAGAACAGGATGCCTTCGATCAGGTAGATCACCAAGTCCCAGAAGAAGATGCCTTGCAGGCGGGTGGCGGAAGAAATCAGGAGCGGCCCATTCCAGCTCACGTAAAGACCGCAGGCGACCGTGGCGATCACGCCGGAGCCGCCAAAATGTTCGGGCAGCCAATAGGCCACATAAGGTGTGATCAGCGAGAGTGTGATCTCGACCTGCGGATCGCGCGAGTGCTGGCGGGCGCGCAGGCTGAGCCATCCGACGGCGATGCCGAACGCGATCTCGCAGACCACGATGGCTGCAAATTCGCCGGTGGCCTTCGGCAGCGAGAAGGCGCCGGTGGTGATCGCCGCGAGGGCGAAGCGGTAGAGGATCAGCGCCGTGGCATCATTCGCCAGCCCCTCGCCCTCCAGCACGACAAGGATGCGGCGGGGGATGTGGAGCCGCCGCGCGATCGCAAGCGGGGCGACCACGTCGGGCGGCGCCACGATCGCGCCGAGCAGGAACCCGACCTCCCAGGGCAGCCCGATCAGATAGTGAGTGGCGATTGCCACCGCCGCCGCTGTGAAGATCACGCAGCCGACGGCGAGCAGCACGATCGGACGAAGGCTGTTTTTGAACTCGCGCCAACTCATGGCCACCGCAGCCGTGTAGATCAGCGGCGGCAGCACCAGCAGCAGCACCAATTCCGGCGGCAATTCGATGCTGGGCATGCCCGGCACGAACGCGAGCGCGATGCCTGCCAGCATCAAGAGGATGGCAGGCGCGACATTGAGGCGCCGCGCCACCAGCGCCGTGCCCGCCAGCACAGCGAGCAGGATCACGAAGGTCTGGAATCTGGCTTCCATGGCCGTCCAAATTGGCCCCGAAGCGCAGGCAAGGTCAATGTGCGTGGACGGCTCGACCGTGCGAGATCGAAAAGAGGGCCGTCCGATCCGCCAACCCTGGGGCGGACTTACTCCCGCAGGTCGTAACGATAGGATTTCGAGACGATCTGCCAGCCGTCCTTCAGTTTCATCGCCACCAGATAATCGGTGAAATAGCGCGGCGGCAATTGGCAGCGGACCTTGATGAAAGCGGTGGAGTCGTCCGAGCGGTCGATGGTGACGATGAAATCCTCGCGCGGCTTGCCTTCGGCCTTGGCCGACGGCCGCTTGCGGACCCGGTCGAGCCAGTCCGGCACGGTCAGCACCTGAAGCTCGCTCTTTTCCACCCAGCGCAGGTCGGCGGAAGGGTGAAACATCGCGCCGAGCTTGTCGGCGTCGCCTTCATAGAGTCCGTCGAAATAGTTCTGCACGACGGCCTCAATGGTCGATCGGTCATGGCTCATGGTTGGTTCCTCCCTCGCGGCATCGTTTGGCGGCCCGGGTGGAGCGTAGCGCAACCCGGGACACCTCCATCGACGGTCACCAGCGCTCCCGGGTTCTGCCTCGCTTCACCCGGGCTACGCGAACCATCACTCGGCTTCGGCTACTAACACGTTATGGGACGGCGGGCACGGGATGGTTCGTGATTTGGCTCACCCCATCCGGCCCCGGCTTCTGATAGCCTTTGCTATCGGATGGAAAAGCCGCGTTTTTTGAAGGTGCGGTAATGAAATCGATTGGATTTCCGGGATTGCATCACCTGGTTCTGGCGCTGTTCCTGCTTCTGATGTGCCAGCCGGCCTTCGCCGAGAAGCGCGTGGCGCTGGTGCTCAGCAATCAGGCCTATCAGAACGTCGCGCCGCTACCCAACCCCGTCAATGACGGCGCGCTGATCGCGGCAATGCTGAAGGACGCCGGTTTCGACGTGGTGGACTTCCGCCGCGATCTCCCGGCGGTCGAGACCCGCCGCGCGCTGCGCGACTTTGCCGATCGTACCCGCGATGCCGAGATCGCCGTGGTCTATTACGCCGGCCATGGCATCGAGGTCGACGGCGCCAATTACCTCATTCCGGTCGATGCGAGGCTGGAACGCGACACCGACGTCTATGACGAGGCGTTTTCGCTCGACCGCGTCCTGATCGCGATCGAACCGGCCAAGAAACTGCGGCTCGTGATCCTCGACGCCTGCCGCGACAATCCCTTCGCCAAGACCATGAAGCGCACGGTGGCGTCGCGCGCGATCGGGCAGGGCCTCGCCAAGGTCGAGCCGACCAGCCCGAACGTGCTGATCGCCTATGCGGCCAAGGCCGGTTCCACCGCCGCCGATGGCGACGGCAAGAACAGCCCCTTCACATCAGCGCTCGCAAAGCACCTCGCGACGCCCGGGCTCGATGTGCGGCGCGCGTTCGGTTACGTCCGCGACGACGTGCTGAAGTCCACCAATAACCGCCAGGAGCCGTTCGTCTATGGCTCGCTCGGTGGAGAGGACGTGCCGCTGGTTCCGGCGCCAGCCAAGGCGGCGCCCGTGCCGAATCCGCAGGCCGATATCCGCCGTGATTACGAGCTGGCGCTGCAGGTCGGCAACAAGAGCGCGCTCAACGCCTTTCTCGCGCAATATCCCGACGGCTTCTATGCGAGCCTCGCCAAACTCCAGCTCGAGAAGATCACAGCCGAGGAAGCCCGCGTCGCCGCCACGGAGAAGGCGCGGGCGGCGGAGCAGGAGCGTGCCCGGCTCGCCGCCGAAGGTGCCCAAAAAGCCGAGCAGGCCAAGGCGGCTGCCGACGCCAGGGCCGCTGAACAGGCGCGCATCGCCGCCGAAAAGGCCAAGCAGGTCGCGCAGGAGCAGGCGGCGGTCGCCGAGCAGAAGCGGCTGGCGGCGGAAAAGGCACTGGCCGACAAGATCGCCGCGGATCAGGCGGTCGCCGCGCCCGCGACGACGCCGGTCGACAAGGACAAAGCGCTGAGTGTCGCTGCGCTCAGCACCGGCTCGCCGCAAGCCGACGTCACCAAATCGATCCAGACCGAGCTGCGCCGGGTCGGCTGCCTGACAGGTAGCGCCGATGGCGAGTGGAACGCCGCCTCGCAGCGGTCGCTGACGCTGTTCAATCGCTATGCCGGAACCAGGCTCGACACCAAGGTCGCCAATGTCGACACGCTCGATGCCATCAAGCAGAAATCATCGCGCGTCTGCCCGCTGATCTGCGAGCACGGCACCAAGGCCGATGGCGATCGCTGCACCCGGATCGTCTGTGGCGCGGGCTCGTTCCTCAACGACAACAATGCGTGCGAGAAGCGGCGCGAGAAGAAGCCGGTGGCCAAGCGCGATTCCGGCGATCGGCCGGCGCGGCGCGAGCGGGCGGAAGTGCGCATTCCCCGGCCGATGGCCTCTTCAGGCGGCCGCGGCGGCGGCCAAATGGTCTGCGACCGCGGCGGCTGCCGGCCGGTCGCGCGCGGCTGCCACCTCGAATTCCGCACCACCGCGCAAGGTGGCCCATACGAGGGCGGCGGCGGCAACGTCCAGGTTTGCAATTAGCTTGGCCGAGCCGTCATTGCGAGCGAAGCGAAGCAATCCATGCCTCAGCAAGCGGCGAAATGGATTGCTTCGCTCCGCTAAGAAGAAAGTGAGTTGCAAGCTGCCGGTCATCGTCCGCGCGGTCATTCCGGGGCACGCGTAGCGTGAGCCCGGAATCCATCTCACCGCGGAGTGCGGCGCCCGATGGATTCCGGGCTCGTCCTTCGGACGCCCCGGAATGACAGCGGTGAGGAGGCGCCTCTGCGCGTCAGTAACGCCCTCCTATTTTCATCAAGCGGGGTCGGCCCTCGGCCGGTGCCAAACTCGCAATGACGCGTGATGTTGCGCGCCGAAGCTAGATCGCGCTCGCCGCGATATTGACCATCAACGCCAGCAGCGCCGTGTTGAACACGAAGGAGATGATGCCGTGCACGGTCGCGGTGCGGCGGATGATCCTGTCGGTGATGCCGACATCGGAGACCTGCGCGGTCATGCCGATCACAAATGAAAAGTACACAAAATCCCAGTAATCGGCCCCGACGTGCTCCTTGCCGCTCGGAAACTGCAGACCGCCGGGTTCCTTCCCGCGATAATATTCGTGCGCATAGTGCAGCGAAAAGGCGGTGTGCACCAGCGCCCACGATAGCGCGATGGTGACGATCGCGAGTGCCAGCGCTCCCGGGCTGCTTTTGGCTGCGCCGAGCTCGAAGATGATCGCGGCAAGGCTCGCGAAGGCGCCGAGCGCGGTGATGAGCAGGATGAGGAACCGGCCGTCATCCTGCAGGATCGCGTTGCGCCTGATGTAAGCGATGCTGCATTGGAGCATCATCATGAAGGCGAGGGCGAGATATAGCGCGACGAAGATATCCCAGCTCACCACGAGCCGCGTCACCGGACGCAGTGTCTGAGGCAAAAGGAAGAACGCGGCGACGCCCACTGCGATCGAAGTAAAGATGCGTGGCCGCGAATACACCACGCGGACAGCCTTCGGCAGTTTCCGGAAGCGAACAAGGTGGTCCTCGAATTCCTTGCTCATGGTCCGCCCTGGTTGCTCTATTTGATTGTAACGGTCAGGCCGCTAGCTCGTTCACCTCTCCCGCTCGCGGGGAAGGTCGCCGCGTAAGCGGCGGGTGGGGCTCTCTCCACACGAAGAGTCTCGCCGCGGCGACATCCTCACCCCAACCCTCTCCCGCAAGCGGCAGGGCTGTCCGGGGAAAATCAGCCATAGCAAAATGCCAATTGGTTCGGGGAAGTTCGCGATTTGGGCTTACTGGGATTGATAGGTGGCGGCTCGTTGATCGCGGCCAGGGATCGACGGGTGAACAGAAACTGGCGGATCAGTTCGGCCAGCCTGAGAGGGAGCATCTTGACGCAGTTGGCGCGCGCGGCGATGCGCAACAACAGGTAGGCAATCATCGCAGCGAGCACCTGCAGGCGGATAGCATTGTCGTTGGTGCCGAGGAACTTGCG
>NZ_AXAP01000009.1 GCF_000472865.1 Bradyrhizobium elkanii WSM2783
AGCGCCTCCGGCTCGCTCGCCACCTTGGCTTCCCGCACGATCTTGCCGTTGGCGTCAACCACACACACGCTCGAGCATTCCAATGACACATCGATTCCGGCATAGTGCTCCATGGTCGTCTCTCCATGATGCTTGGTGCGAGGTCCATCCTCGACTCCGTCACACCATCAATGTGAGGGACGACCGCCCGCCCTCCAAGCAAGCCGCGCGCAGCGCGCCACCCATAGCGCCGTAGCAAGCGCGGCTTGCTTGGAGGGCAGACCGCGGCCCGTTACCCCATCTACAAGATACTACGAAATCACCATTACCCTCTCGGGCCGCGCAATTGCGTCGTCAGGCGGTCCATGGCGGCGGCGACGTCGCGCCATTGTGAGAGCCAGCTTCGCGGAAAGCGATAAGTGAAGTCGGCGCCGTCGACGCGGTGTTCGCTCAGGCACATGCCGGGCGTCGGCGCGTCGCGCGTGCAGCGGGCGCTGAAGGTGGGCGACGTCGACGTGAATAAATCCTCGCCGCCATAGGGCGAACCGTCGCGGAACGCGCGCATCGTCAGGTCGTCGTCCGTGCTTGCCGCTTGATCGAGATAGCGCGGATAGATCGTGCGCAGGCGGGTGTCGGGCGCAAGTGAATCGTGATGTGCCGCGATCGAAAGAAAGATCCTGTCGATCGGCTGCACCTTGTCCTCCACCGTCTCGGCGGTGACATGCTTGCGCGCCGGAGGTTCGAGCGAGGGATAGGCAAAGCTGAGATCGACGCGCTCCTGCGCGCCCGAGTGGCGCTGGATCTTCATGCGCACCGCCGCCGTCGGCACGTTGAACAGCGTGCCGCCGACACTGACCGGCAGCCTCGACGGATCGCTTGAGGGTACGGTGGTCCAGGTCGGCCACAACAGGTAGGTGACCAGCGCGATCGCGCTGCAGGCGAGGGCGGCTGCAACCAGGATCGGCACGATGTGCGCGCGCGGATTCCTGCGCGTGTCGCGCGCAAGGTGCTGGGCCGTCGAGAGCAATGTCATCGAACGAGAATGGATGGGTTCGCGTGATGCCGAATCATCCGGCGAATATGCCACGCGGCGGCCAATTTCCGTATGATTTCAGGGAATCCGGCAAGCGGTGAGCCATGCGTAAAGGTAGCAATGTAGCTTCCATGTTAACCCTTTCTTAAGGATGATGTGGCGGCGGAGCGGCAATTTTGCCAAAGGAAGCGCGCGGTCTGTTGAGTAGCGGAAGTTTGCCATGTCGCCCGATGCGCTGAACTCGTTCTTCGCCCTTTGCCTCGGCTTCGCGCTCGCCGGCGCACTTACCAGCGGCTATCAAGCGATGGCGCAGCGGCCGGCCGGCTTCGGCCTGTTGCAGGAAGGCGCGGCGCCAAGGACTTTCGCCGCGGTGCCGTTCCTGGTGTTCGCCGCGCCCTTCATCATCATGCGCAACACGCTGCGTGGCGCCAAGATCGAAAGCCGCCGCTTCGAATTCGTGATGATGGCGACCATCATCGCCGGCTTCTGGAGCCTGATGTCCGGCACCTTCTTCCTGATGACATTGCGCGCCGCCGGCGTTCTCGTCTGAGCGCTTCTTTACCGTTGTTCCCTAGAGCTTCGGTTCTGATGGAATCAGAACCGAAGCTCTGGATTTTTGTTTTGACGCGTTTTCTTCACGCGAACCAGTATCCACTTCGCTCGAAAACGCCTTGGTCGCTCGCTTGAAAAGCCTTTGACCGCTGTGCCAATGTCGCCTCGAAAGAGGAGACATCCATGGCGATCTATGAACTGGACGGGCAGGGGCCCGATCTGCCGGCCGACGGCAACTATTTCATCGCGGACACCGCAACCGTAATCGGCAAGGTGCGCCTGCTCAGCGGGGCCAGCGTGTGGTTCGGCGCGGTGCTGCGCGGTGACAATGAGTGGATCGAAGTCGGCGAAGGCGCCAACGTCCAGGACAATTCCACCTGCCACACCGACCTCGGCTTTCCGCTCGTGATCGGCAAGAACGTCACCGTCGGCCACAATGTGATCCTGCACGGCTGCACTCTGGAAGAGGGCGCCCTGGTCGGCATGGGATCGATCGTGATGAACGGCGCGCGCATCGGCCGCGAGAGCATCGTCGGCGCGGGCTCTGTGATCACCGAGGGCAAGGAGTTTCCGCCGCACTCGCTGATCATCGGTTCGCCCGCGCGCGTGATCCGGGCGCTGGATCCTGCGCAGGTCGCGAAGATGGGAAGCGCGGCGAAGTTCTATCAGCTCAACGGGCCGCGCTTCAAAAAGGGCCTCCGCAAGATCGGTTAACGGTCCGAGCGGCGTCACGCTTCGGAACGTCCTTTCCTTGACTTCGGCGCTGCCGACTTGGCGGTATCTGTCTTCGACTTCGCGGCGCTTTTACGTAACGCGTCGCGCAGATCGATCGGAATGCCGTGCTTCTTGAGCAGGTCTGCGAACGCTTCATCGGCCAATTCCTGAAATGTCGCCATCCTGTCGCGCCCGAGCTGCTTGAGCTTGTCGAACGTATCCTCGTCGAAAGCGATCAGTTTGCGCATCCTCGCACCTCGCACTGCGCCGGGCCCAATGGCTCCCGGAGCGTTTGGTTCCGGTAAGGAACGGCCGGCTTATCCCATCGTTAGCACGACAGGATAAGGGAGACGCTCATGACCAGGAAATCGCTTGCGATCTTCATCACCGCTCTCGCGGTTCTCGCGGCGCCCGCGATGTCGCTTGCCCAAGGCGGAGGAGGCGGCGGGGGCGGGGGCGGTGGGGGCGGAGCAGGTGGTGGTGGCGCCGGTGGCGCAAGCGCGGGAGGTGCGGCGGGCGGAGCTTCCGGAGG
The DNA here is from genome assembly GCF_000472865.1 of Bradyrhizobium elkanii WSM2783. Classification (GTDB taxonomy): domain Bacteria; phylum Pseudomonadota; class Alphaproteobacteria; order Rhizobiales; family Xanthobacteraceae; genus Bradyrhizobium; species Bradyrhizobium elkanii_A. Next base: position 2,811 of record NZ_AXAP01000009.1, read on the forward strand.
CACCGGCAGCGCCACAGGGACCACCGGCACCGGTGGCTCGCCGTCCGGTTCGGTCGGCGGCCAGAGCAACCAGGCCATCAACCCCGGCAACACCAATACCACTGCGAACCCACCGCCAGGGACCAACAGCGCTGGCACTGCGCAATCCTCCTCCGGTCCGGGGACCACGACCGGCTCTGCAGCCGGCCGGCAGAGGACCGGGGAAGATTCAGCGATCGATGCTGAGGACGCGCCGCTCGATCGCAAGATCAAGGGCATCTGCAAAGGCTGCTAGATCACTTCTGCCCGGCCTTTCGGTCGCGCAGAAGTGAGCGCATTGTTCAACCGCACTCCCGGAACTCGCTCTAGATTGTGGCGGGCGCTTGCGATGGCTGGCGCAGGCCGCGCCGGTATTGGCAGGCCGTGATGGAGGTGCAGTGATGTTGCGTAAAACGATGGTTGCCTTGCTGGCGGTAGCCTCGCTTGGAATTTTGACGATAGATACGGCGTCCGCGCGCGGCGGGTTTGGCGGCGGCGGTGGCTTTCACGGAGGCGGATTTGGCGGCGGTGGCTTTCGTGGTGGCGGTTTTGGCGGCGGTGGTTTCCGCGGCGGCAGTTTTGGTGGTGGAGGCTTCCGCGGCGCGGCCTTCGGCGGAGGCGGCTTCCGTTCGGCCGCGATCGGCGCCGGCGGCTTCCGTGCGGCCGGATTTCGTGGCGGCTTCTACCGGCCGGGCTGGGGGTATCGTTCCGGCTGGGGGTATCGTCGTGGATTTCCGTTCGCCGCCGCAGCGGTTGGTGTTGGCCTCGGCTACGGGCTCTATGGCGACTGGCCTTATGACTCTTACGGCTACGGCGATCCCTACTACGGCTATTACGACAATTCCGGCTACGGCGGCTGCTACGTCGCCCAGCAGCGCGTCTTGACGTCATATGGCTGGCGCATCAGGTCGGTTGACGTCTGTGACTGAACCTGGCGCGCTGTAGCGAATTTATCGGGATGATGATTGCAGCCTCGGTGTTTTCCACATCGAGGCTGCATCGTTTCTGCATAGGGGCTGGAACGTCGATTGCAGCGATTTCGAAATGCTGAACACGCTCACCACCGCCGCCTTCACCTTCGTCTTCCTGGGCATCGTCATCGGCCTGGGCGCCGCCTTTGTCCTGATGTTCTGGGAAGTCGAACGGCAATTGACTAGGCCGCGCAACCGCGATCGTCTCGGCTAGAACTCGTCGAGGTGACGTTGTGCCGACCGCCAATTCCTACAGACTGCGTATCGAGGGCATGGATTGCGCCGCGTGTGCGCTCAAGATCGAGAACGCGATGCGTCGGCTGCCTGGAGTCACCGACATAGAGGTCAGCTTTACGACCGGAACGCTCGCCTTCCGGCTCGACGAGGACCGCACTGCGCCGCGTCTCATAGAGGATAAGGTCAGGGCGCTGGGCTATGCGCCGGCCGGCATGCCGTCGGCATTGGGAGGGAAGGCGCCGCGGAATCAGGAGCGGCAATCCCTGTGGCAGGGAGCCAAGGGCAGGCTCGTCCTCGGGACTGGCGTCCTGTTTGCTTTGGCATTCGTGCTTGCCAGCCTGTTCCCGGAGCTGGAGCGTTGGCTCTATTCGGCGGCGGCGGTTGTCAGTGTCCTGCCTTTTGCGCGGCGTGCGCTTGCCGGCGCCTTGTCCGGCTCGCCCTTCACCATCGAGACCCTCATGACGACAGCGGCGCTCGGCGCGGTTGCCATCGGCGAAGCCGAGGAGGCGGCTGTTGTCGTCTTCCTGTTCGCGGTGGGCGAATTGCTCGAGACGGTCGCCGCCCGCCGCGCGCGGGCCGGGATCGAAGCGTTGATCGATCTCGTGCCGCGCAATGCCAGACGTCAGCGCGCGGCTTCTCTCGATGTCGAGGAGGTTCCGGTCGATGATCTCGCGGTCGGCGATGTCGTGGTGGTTCGCCCCGGTGATCGCGTGCCCTCGGACGGCACCGTGATCGACGGCTCCTCGGAGGTCGATGAGTCACCGTTGACCGGCGAGTCCGTCCCCGTTCTCAAAGAAATCGGCGCGAACGTGTATGCCGGCAGCATCAATGCCAATGGCGAGCTGCGTGTCGAGATCGCGCGTGTCGCCACCGACAACACCATTGCCCGCATCATCCACATGGTGGAAGAAGCGCAGGAGTCGAAGGCGCCGACGGCGCGCATGATCGACTGTTTCAGCCGGTGGTATACGCCCGCCGCCATGCTCGTCGCGCTGCTTGTCGTCCTGATCCCGCCGTTCGGCTTCGGTGGTGACTGGATGACCTGGATCTACCGTGGCCTTGGCACGCTGCTGATCGCCTGTCCCTGCGCATTGGTGATCTCCACCCCGGCCGCCATCGCGTCCGGCCTCGCCTCCGGTGCCCGGCAGGGATTGTTGATCAAGGGCGGAGCCGCGCTCGAGACGCTGGGCAAGGTCAGAACGATCGCCTTCGACAAGACGGGCACACTCACGCGTGGTCGTCCGCAGGTGACGGATGTCGTCGCGACGGTTGCGGACGAGCACACAGCTCTGGCCAGGGCGGCGGCGATCGAACGCAGCACCAATCATCCTCTCGGGCGCGCCATCATCGAGGAAGCCGAGAGACGCGGGCTGGAGCTTCCCGCCACCTTCGGCGGCGGTGTCGTGACGCCTGGCAAAGCGGTGACGGCACGTCTGAGAAGCGGCTTTGCCTCGGTCGGTTCGCCCCGGTTCGCGAGCGAGCAGGCGAGCGTCGATCCCGGCGTCGTCGAAAGGATCAGCGCGCTCGAAGGCGAGGGCAAGACGGTGGTCGTCCTGCTGTCCGGCAAGGTGGTCGAGGGGCTGATCGCGCTCCGCGACGAGCCGCGAGAGGATGCGCATGAAGGCGTCAAACGGCTGACCGATAGCGGTCTCCGCACGATCATGCTGACTGGCGACAATGCCCGCACCGCCGATGACATCGCCGGTCATGTCGGGCTTGAGGCGCGTGCCGGGCTTCTGCCCGACGCCAAGCTCGCGGAGATCGGGCGGCTCAAGGAGGCCGGTCCGGTTGCGATGGTCGGCGACGGCATCAACGATGCGCCGGCACTCGCTGCGGCTTCCGTCGGCATTGCCATGGGCGGCGGAACGGACGTGGCGCTGGAGACCGCGGACGCGGCCCTGCTCAAGAACCGTGTTGTCGGTGTTGCCGAGCTGATCGCCCTGTCGCGAGCGACGCTCGGCAACATCTGGCAGAACATCACGATCGCGCTCGGCCTGAAGGCGGTGTTCCTTGCTACCACTCTGTTCGGCGTGACCACCTTGTGGATGGCCATCCTCGCCGATACCGGCGCCACCGTGCTCGTCACCGCCAACGCGCTGCGCCTCTTGGCGCACCGCTTTGCAGATGGCGGCCTCAGCTCAGCACGCCGTATTTCTTGAACCAGGCCTGCATCTGCGCCCACGCGTCTTCGGCGGCTTCCTTGCGATAGCTCGTACGATAATCGGCATGGAAGCCGTGCGGTGCCCCCGGATAGATCTTGAACTCCGCGGTCTTCTTGTCCGCGGCGAGCGCCGCCTTGAACGCTTCGACCTGCGAGACCGGGATGCCGGTGTCGGCTTCGCCATAGAAGCCGATCACCGGCGCCTTCATCTCGGGTGCAAGCTGCATCGGGCTCTTCGGCCAAACCGGGTTCTGCGGATCGACCGGCGGACCATAGAACGAGGCGCCCGCCTTCAGCGCGGGGTTGTGAGCGGCATATTCCCAGACCGTGCGTCCGCCGCGGCAGAAGCCGACAATGCCGAGGCGGGAGGTGTCGCCGCCTTGCGATTTCGCCCAGGCCACGGTGGCGTCGAGGTCGGACAGGAGCTCGGCGTCCGGCTTGGTGTTCACGAGCGGCAGGAGCTGCTGAATGTCGGTGATCTTGGTGAGATCGCCCTTGCGGAAATAGTAGTCGGGCGCCACCGCAAACGCGCCGAGCTTGGCGAGCCGGCGCGTCACGTCCTTGATGTATTCGTGCAGACCGAAAATCTCCATCGCGACCAGGATGACCGGCGGATTGCTGACGCCGGCTGGCCGCGCGAAATAGGCGGGCATCTCGCCATCGGCCACCTTGATCTTGGCCTCGCCCGCAGTGAGGCCGGCGGGATCGGTCTTGATCACGTCGGCCCGCACGGGACCGGCGGCGAGGGTGTAGCCGGCTGCAACGGCGGCCGAAGCCGTCATGAAGCCGCGGCGCGAGAAGGGGGCGGTTTTTGTCAGTCCGATGACATCCGAGGGCAGGGATTCAGCGCGCATGCGGGGCCTCATTTCAAAATGTTTTGCAGACCATCGACCCGATCGAGGGGTGGGCGAGACCGGGTTCAAAAGCGGCGGCATTCAGCAAGCAAAGCCTGCCGCTGGCAAGTCACCAGCGTGAGAGGCGGCCAAAGCGATCGGTGAAAAGGGCCACCCGTGGCGGAAGCGGGGCCCTCTAAAAGAACAAGGCCGTTGACGCAGTATACCGCCAACGACCTTGCCAGCCCCGGATATTGAAATCGGCTCACGCCATCCGGTAGGCGGCACCTTGCCCCGGAATCAGGTTCCCGAATGTGAACTAGTTCACAAAGTCGGCGAAAAAAACCGTATCGAGATTCGGCAGCGACGGTGGATATGTCCCGCGGGTCAGGGGTTTGGCGGTGATTTCGACCGACTCAGCCGCGGCGCTTGCGTCCGCTGCGAATCGCGTGCGACCGGGATCGTTTGCGGACGGGTTCGGCCGCCGGCTCATTGGCCTGGGCGCTGGCGAAGGATTGCCTCAAGCCCTCGACCGCTTCGGTCAGTGCCGTGACCTGCTCGGACAGCTTCTTCGTATCGGCCTGCTGGGAGGCGAGCATCCGGCGCATGGCCTGCAACTGGTCCTGCACCATCTGGAGCTGGTCGATTGATTCCTGCTGGGTCGCTTCCAACCCCTTGGTTTTCTCGACGAGCTGCTCGGACACCTGCGCGGTGCGGGCCTGCAATTGCCGGCTGGCGATGACCCGATCGGACTCCGGCGATGTGCCGGTAGTGACCCGGTACAGCGCGATCGCGCCGATCCCGAACAGGACCAGAAAGAGCCCGACGGCGGTGACCGCAATCGGCTGCACACCAATGCGCAAGGCGCTGGTGGAATTCCCGGGGGTGAGGTCCATCATTCGACACCAAACCGGACTAATTCTAAAGGTTCCGAATACCACAACCTCAGCGCGCCTAAAACCCCGTGATTTGTCCCGTATTGGTACGCATTGGCACTAAAAACCTGCGAAATCGAGGTTTTTTGGCTCAAGCGACCACCAGACGCGCTATGCCAAACGGGCACGGATGAATTGCCCCGCCCTGGAAAGGGCGTGGCGGCCGGAGCTAAGCTTCGCATTCCATAGCGGCCACGCGTGGATCATGTGGGGCCAGATCTCCAGCGTCACCTCGACCTCGGCAGCGCCGGCCGCCTCAGCGAGCCGCGTGGCATCCGCCAGCAACGTCTCCGCCGATCCGACCTGGATCAGCATCGGGGGATAGCCAGTGAAATCGCCAAACAAGGGCGAGATCAGCGGTGAACTGCGATCGATGGTGGCAGGCACATAGGCGTCCGCAAGCTCTTCCAGATAGGTCTTGTGGATGAGCGGATCGACAGCGTCCTTGGTGCCAAGGGTTGCGCCGGACATCGTGAGATCGGTCCATGGCGAGAGCAGCCAGGCGCAGCCGGGCAAGTCCTCGCGGTCTCTCAGCAAGTGGCCGATCAGTCCGAGCGTAAGATTGCCGCCGGCACTGTCGCCCCCGACGGCGATGCAGTGCGCCGGAATGCCCTGCCTGCGCAGGAAGTGCCAGGCCTTCATCGCATCCTCATGCGCGGCGGGATAGGGGTGCTCGGGCGCGCGGCGATAATCGATGGCGAGCGTTCGAACGCGCGCGGCGCGCCCGGCTTCACTGACCAATCTGCGGTGGCTCAGGATCGATCCGGAGCAGTAGCCGCCGCCATGGAAATAGAGCAGCACGCGCGATGGCTCGCTGCCTGGCGTCAGCGACCATTCGCCAGCCACGCCGTCGCAATCGACTGTTTCAAGCTTCACGTCATCGGCCACCGGCCAGACCGAACCGACCTCATCGAGACGTTCGCGCCGCTCGGTCCATCCGACCGGCCGCGGTTTTGACGAAAGCAGCGCGCGAATGGCGTCGATTTCATTGGTTGCCACGGCTTGTTTCCTGCTGATTGCGCCGACCACGTCTATGGTTGGTCACGCCAGCGCCGGAAAGGTTGCTCACCGGAGCGGCATCGCGCAGTCGCAGACGGGATTGCTCACGTGATCGAAGCTGTCGGTACGCTCTCGATGAACTGCGCGATCACATGGATGGTCACGCTGTATGACAGACCTTTGATGCTTGCCGGCATTAGCAAGCCATGACGAATGTGCGAGAGTCAGTTGTGCACGACACCATTCATTGCACTGGACGGAGCAGTGACTTTCGATAATAGTAATAACGTTATTACCTGACGTTGTACTATTCCCTAAGGTATTGTTATACAGGTGGACCCGGGCGTCGTGTCTCGCCGAGTCCACAATGATTCATGGCGAGACGTTGCATGGCTGATCGCGCACGTAATCAGTATGGATTGGGCAAAGCCGTAACTTTCAACGTGATAACGCCGATGACGCGCTTCGGCACCCTTGTCGTCGGAGTGTTGCTGTCGATCTTCGATCGCTTCAAATCGACCCAAGTCACGGCCAAGGAGCTGGCGTTTCTGCCCTTTGTTCACTGGGTTGTCGTCAAGCGCGACAGTTTTCCGCGGGTAAGCGACAGCCAGCCGGCAGAAGATTTGCACTACGATTATTTGTTCTTTCTGAGCACCTTCAACGGTCCCTGGGGACCTTACATCGAAGCCTTCGCCGACGTGCTCTACAAACCGCTCGACCTGGTCTGGTTCTGGAGCGTCGGATATCCGTTCGCCCGTCCGGTCGGGCCACTCAAGGCCTATATCCAGCGCAATCAGATCGAGTCGGATCATTCCTATAGCGCTTATCCGGGCGCATCCGTGCGCGATGTACGCGCAGCACTCGAGCTGCGCAACGAAGTCGAGAAGCTTTTTCAAAACTCGGGCGGACTGTCTCCCGAACGGTTTGCGGTCGAATTCGATCGCCTGCTGATCAGCGTGCAGAACAAGCTCGGTACATTTGGACCAGTGTAGCAGGCCGGTCGAACGGAGTTCGCGACGTGGCTAATCAAAACGGTGAGAAGTACGGCTTCACAGGCCTGTTTCCGATTGCAACCAATCAATCGGACGATCTGCGAGCGTTTCTGCGCACGCTGGATGACATCAGAACCTATCCGCGCGGCTCGCCTTTCAGCCATGTGCCGATCATCCACATGGCGCGAATGTTCATTGTCGATCGCCTCGCCTATCAAGGCACGCCGGCGAAGTTCGATGCACTCAAGTCGGACTATCTGGTGTTCATGTGCGAATTCGATGGCGAGAGCGTCGATCCTTTGGTCCAGGCCCTGGCCGGCAATATCCCGAACGAAGTCGCGACCATTTGGGGGCGCTGCCTTGGTTTCCCGGGTATCGATCGGCGCGATCTGCTCTCCGGATATTTCGAGCGGTGCCAGCTCAAGACCACTCTGTTTCTGGCGGACCAGCCGGAGGCGAGCGTAAGCGAGATTCTCATGGCGCTGCTGTGCCGACGCCGCCTCGGCGAGTTCGTCAGGCTTGTTCAAACCAATCCACGGCCTCCCGAAGTGCTCCAACGAGAGTTCAGGCAAATGTGGGAGGGTCTCCAGAACGAGAGGCCGTCCCCGGGAGATTTGTGAGTACGCAACGATCAGAGCAGGGGTCTGGCGATGCTCAACCTTACCAATATTCAAGGCAACATTCTTCGCGGTTACGCCTCGTTTCCGCACGCGCAGTTCTTGTTCTTCGAGATCCAAAACGCTGATGATGCCAGGGCGTTCATCCAGCGGCTGCTCGAGACCAACGCCGTCACGCCGGCACTTTGGCGCGCAAAGCCGGACGCCACCCTCAACATCGCCTTCACCTTTGAAGGCCTCCGCGCCCTTGGCCTGCCTACGGAAAGTCTCGCGACGTTTCCTTGCGAGTTTCAGGAGGGCATGAAACCTCGTGCGAACGAACTCGGTGACATCGACGAAAGTTCACCGGAGCACTGGGACGATCCCTGGAAGACGCATCGCGTTCATATGCTGATCTCGATCTACGGCCGGACAGAGCCGGCGCTCGCGGCGCACTGTCAACAGCTCAGGGATTCGCTGCCGAATGGCGTGCAGGAATTGAAGGACAGTCAGCCGGCGGGGCTGCTGCACATCAACGGCGAACAGACTCGAAAGGAGCACTTCGGTTTTCTCGACGGCTTGAGCAACCCCGCGATCGAGGGAGTGCCTGACGACGGTGGCAGGGACCGTCAGGACGTTGGTAATCCGGATGAGAAGGGGCGATTTCGCAAGATACCGCTTGGGGAGTTTCTTCTCGGCCACCCGGGTGAGGGCGGCGAGATGGCTCCCATGCCGCTGCCGCACCTTCTCGCGCACGATGGCACCTATCTCGTGTACCGCAAGCTGGAGCAGGACGTCGTTCGTTTCCGTCGCTACCTTGATGATCAGGCGGACGCATTTGCCCGAACCATTCCCGGTCCTCTGCCGGATGGCGTCAGCCCGCAGAAGTTTCTTGCCGCCAAGATGATGGGGCGATGGCAGGATGGCTCTTCGTTGATCGAACACCCCGACGCCCCTCGCGAGGACAGGCGCAATGCATTCGGCTACGCCGGCGATCCCGCAGGCGCACGCTGTCCGCTTGGTGCACATGTGCGGCGTGCCAACCCGCGCGATGCGTTTGGCTTCGGCGGCAAGACGATGAGCCGACACCGCTTGATCCGGCGCGGAATCGCCTATGGCAAATTCCTGCCAAAGGGCGAGGAGCAGAGTCCGCAGAGCCAGGAAAAGCGTGGCATCATTTTCATTGCGCTCAATTCCGGATTCGACCAGTTCGAGTTCGTGCAGCAGAAATGGATGAATTTTGGCGACGATTTCGAGCAGGGCAACGATACCGACCCGATCGCCGGCAATCGTCCAACCATCGGCGGTCGTCAAAGCGCGCAAATGATGATCCCGGGCGACGAAGCCACGGGACGACGCCCCTTCATCTGCTTTGACATCCCGCGCTTCGTCACGACCAAGGGCGGCGACTATTTCTTCGTTCCGAGTCTGGCCGCGCTCGGCCTATTGGCGTCTGGCCGAGTCGTCGCATGAACCGGGACACGATCCAACACTGGCTGCGCGGCCGCCGCCGAGACGGTGAGGTTTTTTTCGCGCAGGCGCCGCGCGAAGATCCGATTGTTCAGTCGTTCCGGGTGGTGCGCGATTTCCAGCGATTCTGGCAAATGCTCCGCGGATCAGCGCAATCCGCTCCGGCGCCGGCGCGGAGCTCGGAGGCGACGCCGACAAGGTATGAAGAGCTCGCGAACGCGCTGGAGCTGCAGGATCGACCGATGCCGCTCACGAAATTCGAGCGCGCCGTGCCGGGCGAGGCAACCCTGATCGCCAACATGGCGCGTATTGCCGCAAACCTTGTCATCAAGAACTACTGTGAGATGAAGGCATCGGACGTTTCCGCCTGTGCGATGCGCGACCAGCATGCAAAGGCCCATGGTTGCGTCGATGCGGAGTTTATCGTCCGCGACGATCTTCCGGCAGAGTTCTCGACACCGCTGTTTCGACCGGGCGCCCGGTACCCGACGATTGTCCGGTTCTCCAACGGACAGGGCCAGCCACAGAGCGACCGCAAGCCTGACGGTCGCGGCATGTCCATCAAACTCTTCGATGTCGCGGGCGAGTCCATTCTGCGCGGTCTCGAGCCCGGCAGAACGCGGGCCGGCGAGCACGATTTCTTGCTGAGCAGCTTCCCGGTGTTCTTCTGCAAGAATGTGGTCGATTATTCCGAGTTGATGGAAGCCGTTGCGGCGCCGAGCGGGACCTCGCGCGAAAAGTTTAAGCGGCTCCTCAAATGGATCGCGTTTGCCATTCGCAATCCGCGCCAGTTCTACACGTTTGGTCGCACCGCTCTCGTCAGGATCGGCAATCCGCTGACTGCGACCTATCACAGCATGTCACCCTATTTGTTGGGTGAGCAGCATGTCGTGCGCTATGTCGTCGGTCCGGTACAGCGTCAGGACGACGTCCCGTCGTGGTGGCGTCTCCTTTTCGGATCGCTATCGGAGAAGTTTCTCCAGGAGGCGATGCTTCGCGATCTCAGCCCGACGCCACCTGGAGATGATATCGTGTTCGATTTCGCGGTGCGGGTGCGCCATTCGGCCAAACCGGAAGAGGTCGAGAACGCTCTCCTGCAGTGGACCCGTCCCCAGGATCGGACCGTGTCGATCGGGGAGATCAGGATTCCAAGGCAGAATTTCCTGACGCCGGATCGGGTTTTCGATGGCGAACGCATGATGTTCAGCCCGTGGAACTGCTTGCAGCAGCACCGACCTCTCGGTAGCATCAACCGGATGCGGCTTGCCGTGTACCTTGCGTCCCTGCAGGTACGGCGGAAGCTCAACATGGTTGGACCTTGAGCGGGCAGGCGAAACCGGACCAATTTGATGGACCTCGGCTGGTTGCGGCGCTGCCAAACAACGAAATGGCAGGGCTCCACGCTGAGCGCCGACAGCTTACCGTCGTGTTTGTCGATCTCATCGGCTCGACGCCGCTGAGCGAGCGGATCGATCCCGAGGAGTTCTTCGCGGTCATCCGAACCTATCGCGATCTCTGCAACGAGCAGATTTGCCGCTATGGCGGTCACATCGCCAGAATGATCGGCGACGGGTTGCTCGCCTATTTCGGCGTCCCCCAGGCGCACGAAAACGATCCCGAGCGCGCCGTGCGCGCTTCGCTCGCCATCACCGCCGCCATCAAGGAGCGGGAATTCCAGATGTCGGATGGCAGCTTCCTCCGGCTGCGGGTGAGGATCGGGGTCAACACCGGGCCGGTGGTCGTCGGCAGCGTGCCGGGCGAGCCCTCCGAGCGGCGGGAAGTGTTCGGCAGCTCGGTGCACGTCGCAGCCCGGCTTCAAGGTCTCGCCGGCGAGAACGCGGTGGTTATCGGTTCAGGCACCCATGAGTTGATCCGCGGCATGTTCGATTGCGAGCCGCTGGGCAAGCGCCGGCTGAAGGGCGTCGAGGAGCCGGCCGAGGCTTGGCGCGTGAACGGCGTTTCGCCGGGCGAAAGCAGGTTCGACCGCGCGCGAACCTTGCCGCTGCCGCCGATGATCAACCGATACGATGAACGCGCGCTGCTGGCCGAGCTGTGGGAGCAGAGCCTCGGCGGAGCAGGACGCGTCGGCGTCATCTCCGGCGAGCCCGGCATCGGCAAGTCGCGCCTGATCCGCGAGTTCAGAAGCTCGCTCGACCGGTCCGCGGTTGATGTTCTCTCAGTTCAGTGTTCGCCGTTCCACGTCAATACGCCGCTTGCGCCGGAAATCGAGCGGTTGAAGCGCGCGACGGGCATCCACGAAACCGACGACCCGCGGCTGTCGTTGGCGAAATTGCGTCACCTGCTGGGAAGAGCCGGTTTCGATGTCGGGCAGGCGCTTCCCTATTACGGGTCACTGCTGTCGATCCCGGCGTGCGAAGGATACGAGCCTGCCGATCTCCGTTCTCCTTCCGAGCGTGCGCGTGCCTTCCAGGTGATAATAGAAGTTCTCGTTGCGGCGTCACGAAGGAAGCCCGTCCTGTTCATCGTCGAGGACGTCCAGTGGATCGATCCGACGAGCGTCGACCTTCTCTCGCGGGTGATCGCTCGCTGCGCGCGCGAGCGAGTGCTGTACCTGGTCACGCATCGCGACGACTACGAGGCTGGCTGGCTGTCGGGTCCATCCATCAAGCGCATCACTCTGCAAAAACTTGCAGCAGACGAATGCGAGCGGATGGTTGCCGCCGTTGCCGGCATCGCGTTTCTTCCCCGGATCACCAGCCAGATCGTCGAGAGGACCGACGGCGTGCCGCTCTTCATCGAGGAGTTCACGCGGGCGGTGGTCGATTCCGGGGCGATCGAGAGCGCCACCGACCATGGCAAATTGCCAGGGCCGCTGGTGCCGGCGAGCGTCCACGATTCCCTGATGGAGCGTCTTGACCGGCTGGGTACTGCCAAGCGCGTGGCCCAGATCGCCTCCGTATTCGGGCGGCAGTTCGATTATCGCGGCATTTTCAGCCTGCTTCCGGATCAGGACGAGTCGCTGATATCAGCGCTTGAGGCTCTGGAGCGAGCCGGGATCGTGTACCGCATCAACGAAGACGAAGGCACGCTATACGCTTTCAGGCACGCGATGATTCAGGAAGCGGCGTATTCCTCGCTGCTGAAGGAGGATCGGCGCAAGCTGCATGCGCGCGCGGCGTCCTGGCTGCGGCAGCAGACCGACATCGGGGAGAGCAGCGATCCTGCCGTGCTGGGCTATCATTACGCGCAGGCAGAAAACATTCCGGAAGCCATCGATGCCTGGCTGCAGGCGGGCAAGTCCGCGCTCAGCCGATCGGCCACCAAGGAGGCGGTGGCGCATCTGCGCGAGGGCCTCTCTTTGCTGTCGAAGCTGTCAGCTTCGTCACGCCGCTACGAGGCCGAGATCGCGCTGCAATCCAACCTTGCGATGGCCTACACCGCGATTGCGGGCTGGTCCGATCCGAACGTCTACGAGCCCTATCATCGGGCGCTGAAGCTCTCCGGCAGCCATGGCACGATCCGCGAGAAGACCGCTGTCCTCTGGGGTGTCGCGGTGGCCGAGCTGGTCAATTGCGAACTCACCAAAGCGCTCGAGCATTCGCAGGACTTCCTCCGGCGAGCCGAGGAGTGGCGCGACGGTGAGGCCATCCTCATGGCATCCACCGCGGCACTGATCGTCAATTTCTTCACCGGCCGTTTGAAGGAAGCACGCGAATTGGCTGTCGCGATTGAAGCGCGCTACAATCCGCGTGAGCACGGCAAGCTGGTTCAAACCTATCAGCACGATCCTCTGGTCGTTGCGCTCGTCTATTCCGGACATATCGAATGGCTGCTCGGCCGGCCCAACCGGGCCAGGGAGTGCTGTGAATCGGCAAGGCGGCTGGCGAACGAGATCGGTCATCCCTTCATGATCGCGCTCGCCCACATACTTGGCGTCGGCGATCACTGGTATGACGGAGACCTCGCAGCCAATCTGGCCTGCGTCGAGCACGGGATGAAGGTCGCCGCCGACTACGGCTATCCGATGTACCAGGTCATCGGTCCGCTATGGGCGACCTCGGCGCTGGCGGCGCGCGGCCCTGCGCCGGTCGTGCTCGAGAAGCTCTCCGGCCTGATCGGCAGACTGCCGGCGGAGAATCGATGTATTCAGATGCCGCTCTATAAGGCTCTGCTCGCCACCGAGCTCGGACGGATCGGGCAGAAGGACAGGGCGCTTGCATTGGTGACTTCGGCCGAGTCCCTGATCAAGCAGACCGGCGAACGTTGGCACGCCCCGGAGATCTACCGGATCCACGGTTCGCTGCTGCACGCCGAACCACATCGCGACGACGCTGCCGCCCTCCGCCTGTTCAGGCGCTCGCTCGCCTATGCGAAGAAGCTCGAAGCCGTCGGCTGGGAATTGCGGACCGCAATCGACCTCGCACGCCTCCTGATGGACCGAAAAGACAGGCGGCGCAGCCTGGCCGAGGCACGCGAGGTGCTAGCGTCAGCGCGAGCAAAGTTCCCGTCTGCCGAGACATCGGCCGATCTGCGACAGGCGGATGAGCTGCTGCGGCAGTTGACGTAGGGCTTGAATCCATAAACGCTGAGTGATGGCGGACATCCGCCTTTGGCATGCGCTTCGCACGTTGCCCGGCGTGGCGAGCGCATGGGCTCGTCGCGATGCATGGCATCAACCGTACAACCCTCGCGCAGTCGAAAAGGAACCCTTGAAGGGACCCTTGTGTTCTCGGAGAAACTGTATACGTTGTTGTTGTTCGATTAGCCGTTGTGCCTTGTTGAATGGTCCAGGCGGCCCTTTTCCAGAGACATCGTCGGATTGAATTCGGGATTCGTGCGAATGCACGCGGGACGCGCGTTTGCGCCTTGGAGAAATGTTATGGCTACAGGTACTGTGAAGTGGTTCAACGGGCAAAAGGGTTTTGGATTTATTCAGCCCAATGACGGCGGAAACGATGTGTTCGTTCACATCAGTGCGGTCGAGCGGGCCGGGCTTTCTGGACTCGCTGAAGGGCAGCGAGTGAACTACGAAGTCAAGACCGACCCGAAGCGTGGCAAGGTCAGCGCCGAGAACCTCTCGCTGGCGTAAGTAGCTTTCGTCATTCCACGGACGTGCTGGGATGACTGTGCAGCCTGCTCGATCTCGGGATTGAGCGGGCTTTTGTGCGTGCTAGATGGTCGGGATTTACCTCGACGGAGTCGTCGTAACGCTTCGGCTGCCGCGACTTCGGCCAACTTGGCGCAGCAACTTTGATGGAGCAATGACCGTGCAAGTAATCGTTCGCGACAACAACGTCGACCAGGCGCTTCGAGTTCTGAAGAGGAAGATGCAGCGCGAGGGCGTATTCAGGGAAATGAAACGTCGTCGTTCTTACGAAAAGCCCTCGGAAAAGAAGGCCAGGGAGAAATCTGACGCCGTGCGTCGTGCCCGCAAGCTTGCTCGGAAACAGGCCATTCGCGAGGGGCTCATTGCCGCGCCACCTAAAAAGGAAAGAGTCCCGAGCAAGCATCCGCAAGTGCTGCCCGCCACTACCAGCGGCACGCGAGGGACCTGACAAGTGTGCGAGGTGGATCACCGTCCGCTAGCGCCGTGTCCGCAACGCTCGGTGTAACGCAGACGCCTGGTCAGCTCGCAAGCTATGGACGAGGAGGGAAGGACGTCCCGCACTCAGACGCTAAAGATCAGGGACAGGCTATGGAAGATCCGACTCCTACGGCTATGACGGTTCCAATTTCGCCGAACGTGCGCCCACGTCGTGGCGTCTGCCGGAGAAACACTGGCGGAACTGAGTCGGGTCATGAAGCGACATAGGCGACATGGCAATTCCAAACACGAGTCCATTCCTTCGAACTTTATCGAATCCGCGTGGGCAACCCGCTATTGCAGCAAAGCCTCGCTGGTCCACGTAATCGCTCACGGCAGGGGTCATCTACCCTTTAGGGTAGTGGCCAGATCGCCGTTCATTGCAGCCTTGAGCTGCCGGCCTATGCCGAGCGGAGCCTCGGCGTTGGCGGGCTGTTCGCACTGAACTATGCCGGCCAGACCACGACAGATACCCGCACCGAGCTCGGCCTGCGCACCGACAAGTCGTTCGCCATGGAGGACGCCGTGCTGACGCTGCGCGGCCGGCTGGCATGGGCGCATGATTACAATCCCGATCGCGCGGTGAGTGCGATCTTCCAGTCGCTGCCGGGCGCAAGTTTTGTCGTGAACGGCGCGCGGCCGGATCCCGATTCCGCGCTCGTCAGCGCCAGCGCCGAGCAGAACTGGCTGAACGGTTTCTCGCTCGCCGCAACGTTCGAAGGCGAGTTTTCCGGCAACGTCACCAGCTACGCCGGCAAGGGCGTCGTCAAATATAGCTGGTGAACAGCTCTCCGCTGTCATCGTCCGCCACCGGGTCGGCCGAATGGCCGCCCGATGACAGGCTCCGGCGGACGATCCAGTATCCCAGAGGCGACTGAGCTTGAGCCGAGAGGCCGCCGGATACTGGATGCCCCGCCTTCGCGGGGCATGACGATGGAGTGCGTGAGCGGTGGCCCCGGGGCGGCGATCACGTCAACGCAAGACGGTGTCTCACAGTTTGACGTAGCTCCAGCCTTGTTCCTGCAGCTCCAGGACGCGGACGACGCCGGATTTCACAATCGTCGCCTGTGGAACGAGATTGATATCCTTGTTCTCCGCCTTACGCATGTTTTCCCGGGTATTGCCGCAGGCTTTAAAGGAGATTTCCGGGTTGCTCATTGCGAGCCCCTCGATGCGCGCCTTCACCGGAGAGGTGTCATCGCGCAGCATGTGAAGGCCAGGGCCAAACGTGACAACCTCAATCGACACGTCTTCACCGAGATTGCGGTAGTATTGCGCGACGTTGGTTGCATTGTTCAGTGCGAGATTCATCATCGCAGGGTCGTTGGAATTGACCTGCAGCAGGAGCTGATGCGGCTTCTTGGGGATCTCGGTGGGTTTTGTCATCAGCACCAGTTTCTGCTTGCTCGCCTGCTTCTGCGTGCTCAGCCGGTACTGCTTACTTGCTTGCGGCCTCACGTGATCGTCTGGCTGCGCTTGCGTGGTCGGCGCGATCAGGAGCGACATCGCCAAGCTGGCAATGGCTGCTACCGCCAGATTTCCAATTCTGATCATCTTGCTTCTCCCTGTCCCATGACCATCAGTCGCCTGGTCTGGCGACGGCATGTGGCCATCTGCACGCCGCCGCGAGTTTTTCGCGCACAGTCTTCAATCCGCCGAGCAGGAAATGCGCCTCCTGAGCCGCGCCGGTGCGGGTGGAAAGACGGACGGCGATGTCGCCCTCTTCGGGCAACGATTGCAGCAGGTGCACGACGTCACCCCGGAAAGCGGCACCGGGCCCGAATGATGGCGAGGTGGCCGCAAGCTGCACCGGCGGATTCGCATTGACGCGGTAGGAGATGGTGTATTCCTCGGCACGGCCTGATACCGCCGGTCCTGCGAGCACGAGCTCGGTGCGGCCTTTGCGGCAGTGGATCGCGAGTTGCATCGCGGTGCTATCCGACTCACCGCGAGCGGATGTGGTGGCGGTGACGATCGGCGAATAGTCCACCGGCGATGTGGTCTCGCTGAGCAGCCAGTTGTCGTACGGCGCCGGGCGACCAGGCGGCGCTATCTTACGTGATAGATCGTCCAGACATTGTAGCCGGGCCGGCCCCTCCATCACCGAGCACGCCCGAAGATTTGTCATCGGATCGTTCGTGCTTTGAGCGTAGGCGATGCCGCAAGCCATTTTGCAAGCCATTTTGAACGTGACGGCGAGGGGAAAAGCAGCGACCTTCATCGAGGCGCCTGTGCGCTGCGCGCCTTGCGATCCAGCCATTCCTGCGCGGCCGGGAAACGGGTCAGTCCGGGGACGGTCGCTGCGAGATTGATCGACTGCCATTTCGGGTCAAAGCCTGGCGCCTGCAGGCGGTCTACTCGCGAGAACAGGTAGTCGACGAAGCGCGCGACGCGTTGATAATGGTTCGACCGCGGCGGCCAATTGAACGCGACAAGCGCGGTCGGCACCGCGATCGTCGACACCCTCTCGCCCTGCTTGATCAGATTGGGATACTCATTTGTCTCCAGCGTCGCGGGCAGGTAGTAGTCCTCGAACTTGCTGTCGTATTGGACCGGGAGAAACCTGAATCCTGCCTCCCAGCGGCCGCGCACGAAGGCGTCGACCGGTTTCGACGTGATGAACACCACCGCCGCCATCTCACCTTTGCGCATCTGTTCCAGGGCGAGCTGATGGGGAATGAACGTCTTCTCGACCTCGATGCCGAGACGACTGAAGATCAGCGGTCCCGAATAGGCGGCCGCGGTGCCCTTCGTGTTGAAGTTCACTTTCTTGCCGGCGAGATCTTGTAGGCCTGTGATTTCCGGTCGGACGAAAATATGCAGTTCGGACGGGAAGAGATTGAGCAGGTAAGTGATGCGGTTTCGGATCTGCGGCACTTGAATCTTGTACTCTTCGAGCGCGTCGGAGTTGATGATCGCGGTATCGACGCCGCGCAGATAGAGCAGCGAGTTCAGATTCTCGGTGGCGCCCCGGGTGACGATCGGCAGCAGATGCATGTTTGCTCCGTCATCGACGACGCGGGCCATTTCCGCAGCCAGGCGAATTGGTGCTCCCTCCAGCAAGCCGCCAGCGAGCCCGACGGTCCAAGCGTTCATGCGGTCTTTTTCGGTCCCAAGCGGCAAGGGCCGTCGAGCCACTTGTGCATTGCCCTTGGAGGGTTGCGCGGTCTGTGCGTCCAAGTCAGCCGGTTGAAGCATCATGGCGGCCAGCACCAGCGCGGCAAGCAGGAGCAACGAGCGTGACCTTGGCAGCGTGTTCATGTCAGTCCCCCTCTTGATCACCAACTGCAGCAGCCAGCGTCATCATGTGGAACGCAACAATCTCATTCTCTCACCGGGGCAACGCGTCGAGCCGGTCCTTGGCTTCGCGAATACCGCCGCTGTGTGCCTTCGCGTAGAGCTCTCGCGCCTTGGCCGCTTCGCCGCGCGTTCCATAGGTGCCCCAGGCGGATAAAACCGCGGGATCATATGTCTCGGCGAGCATAAAACTTGCCCGCGCATTGTCGTTCTCGGCGGCACGCTCGAGCACTATCCTTGCTGCGCCGATATTGCCCTGGCCGAGCAACGCACTGGCGCGCGCGATCAATCGGGCCGGCTCCGTCTTGTCCTGGTCTGCGGCTGTTGGGGGCTCCGATACGGCGGCTGCCACGGTTTGTGTCACCGGCACCATCGGGCCTTCAATTGCGCGGCCGACGGTCACGCTCTCATCGACGGGGCGCCGCGCCGATGCAAGATCCCGTGCCATGGCTTCAGTTCTGCGCCGCTCCTGCTGCAGTGATTGCCATAGTTCCGCGATGGTGGCATCCGCCGTCTGCTTCTGCTGGACGGCTTCATCAACGGCCTTCTGCGACTGCGCGGCCTGGGTCTCGATCTCGCTGCTCGTTCCGGCAAGTTCACTCGCGAGTGCGGCGGCACGCATTTGCGCCTCGTCGAGCGCGCGGCGTTGTTGCTCGGCACTCGCCGTCATCGCCTGGCGCGCCGCGCCGACTTCCTGGGTGAGGGCGGCGGTTTTTTCCTGCTCCTGCCGCAGCGACTGCCGCAGTTCCGCGATCTCGCGCTCCGTCGTCTGTCTCTGTTGCGTGGTCGCATCGTCAGGATTGCGCGACTGTGTGTCCCGGGTTTCGGTCTCGCCGCGCGTTCCGGCAAGTTCGTTCGCGAGCGCCGCAGCGTGGGCCTGTTCCTGTTGAAGGGATTGCCGCAGCTCTTCTGCTGCAATTTCCGCAGCTTCCCAGCGCTGCATCGCGTCGTGCTGAAACTTGCTCGACAGCGCCAGCATCGTCTCCAAGTCGCCGCGGACTTTTGTGAGCTCGGCCGTCAGTGCGGTGGATCTTTCGCGTTCTTGGTCAAGCGACTGCTGCAATTCCGCGGACGTGGCCGTCGCCGGCCCGCGCGCCGGTACGTCCCTGTAGGAAGTCTCATCGCCGAGCGCTTGGCGACGCTGCACTGTGCCCGCCAACGGCTCCTGTCGCGAAAGGTCGGTGTCCTGCATGAGGACTGCCGTCGTTCCGCGCTGGACGAGCGTTTGCCACTCGGCGACCTCAGGCTTCAGGTTGAGCCCGACGGCGCGCCCGGCTTCGATCGTCTTCGAGACCTCGGCGCCGCTGAATTGGTCGAACAGACCGATCAGCGCAGCTGCAACGAGGATTGCGGCGATCAAAGAACCCGCTAACCATTGGCCCGCACGACCGATCTGGAACCGATCGCTCGATCGGTCGTCTTGAAACACATCATCGGTTATTGGATACCAATGCGCCGGCGCGATTCTGATGGGATGCCCATTTTTCCAAACCCATTCGCCCGCTTCACGTGACCAATGAGCGATGTCAAAGGTTCCGGTCGCGCTCTCGAGCCAGATATCCTGTCCGTCCCTTGGTGCAGTATCAATTGGCCGGCGCATGTATGACGCCTTCGCATGTCTTGGTATTCAATCAGACCACGTGCAATCGGACTGACGCCGCAGCAATTCGGGCGGTCGCGGCGCCCCAAACGTCGCAAGAAGAAAAACATCATTTAACTATAATTTAAAGTCAAATTAAATCACGCGGATCCCGGCGTGGGCTGTTGAGCTGTGCGTCCGTCAATTGGGTCCGGACGCGGTTGGGGGCGGGTCGCTGATTGAGCCTTGGAATATCAACGGAAAGGTGCGTCGCCAGGAATATTGCCGTGAAACCAAAGTTTCGTTCTGCTTGGTCTTTGTTATTATAAAAGATAATTTAATTGTTTAATGAAAAGAAAGGGGTAATAAATATTGCCAACCCGAAAGTTGCTTTTATTGGGCTGGCAGTATCAGGGATTGCGACCGCCAGCCTTCGCGGGATAAGCGGTCATTTCCTGCAATCAATGGCGCCTCAGCTAAGCGCTATCGTGCGCAAGCGCGCCAAACCGCCTTGTTGAGTCCGGCAGCATCAAAGCACGGCTCGGTACGGCGATGGTTGCCCGGCAGGGGCGACGCATCTGGCTGGCGCCATCGACCCCCGACCCAGGGCGCGCTAGCGCCAATCACGTCAGCGCAAGCGCGACGAGGCCAGAGCACAACAGGACGATCCCGGCAATGGTGACGGCGAGAAAGCTGTAAGAGGCAAATTCTTCACGCATGGCGCACCTCAAAAAAGCGTCCCCGCAATAGCTTCGGATCGTCGTTCTCCGGCACCCGACACCAACATAGTCCGCCCCCGTTTCCGCAGAATTTCGATCAAACCGGAAAACGGTTTCGTCACCCGCACCGATTGTTTCGTGATCGTTACACACGTGCGGGCCAAAAAAGTGCGGCCAGCCATTGGGGGATGGCTGGCCGCGCGCGAACCGGTCTGGGACGGGGAGGGGTGGGGATGTGACCGGGTCGCGTGTTCGATGGTCCCTTATTGCCGCGAGCTGGCGGTGGCGACCGCCGGGCGGTTGTCGCCGAGCGAGACCCAGACGTTAGGGTCGCTCTGCGACTGCCGCTTGACGAAACGGTAGCCGGTTGCAGTCCAGGCGACGACGTCCTCGTTCTGGTTGTCGAGGATGAACTCGCCCTTGTCGGTCTTCACGGTGAGCACCGCGTGGCCTTCGCCCTTCTTGTCGCGCACGACCGTGATCAACAGCGCCTCGCGCGGCCAGCCGGCATCGATCAGCATCTTGCGCTTCAAGAGCACGTAGTCCTCGCAGTCGCCGTAGCCGTCGGTCGGCAACGACCATTTCTCGATCACGCCCCAATGATCCATGTCGGTCATCGGCTTGATGGTCTCGTTGACCCATTTGTTGACCCGGAGCAGATCGCGCCACGCCGTCTGCGACAGCACGATGTCGCGCGGTTGTGTCGCGCCGCCGCGGCAATCGACCGGATTGTCGGCGCAGAATTCGACCCAGCCGATCGGCGAACGCGTGGTGTCGCCGAGGCTGGCATAGACCACGTCGCCCGCTTTCGCCGCGACGCTGGTAGTGACGCTTAGTCCGAAAAGGATGGCCGCAACCGCCCATCCTTTCTTCTGTCCCCTGAAAACCATTGTGGCCCCCGTTTTTCTCGTTGGGACCACGTTTCGCACAAAGGTTTTGCGGTGCGGCTAAGTCAGCAAAGGTGATTTGACTTGAATGCAAGTAAAGCTAGCAGCGAATTCGATCTATACTTGAAGCAAATTCGACTAAAATTCGAGACAACTGCAATTGATTCAAATTTTACGCTTTAACATCCTAACGCTATGCCAGAAGGTCTTTTGCGTCTCCAAAGCCGCTCGCGTTAACCGCGTGCAGTGGGCGCCAGACAAGGCAAAGGCGGCGTCCGCCATCGCGGATGCCGCCTCGTTCGAGCTGAAAATCAGGGGATTTGAGCCTCGCGCGCTTTACCGCGCGGTAACCGCGTCTTCGAGCGTCTCGGCGGCCTGCTCGTGGACGAACTCCAGCGCGAAGCCGTCGTCGAGGTTTCGCACCACGCGCGACTGCACGCGGCCGAGCATCACCAGCGATTTCACCGGCGGCCTGTTCTCGGCGGCGATCGCCGCACCCGACAGCGAGAGGTCGATGATGCGGCAGGTCATCTTGCTGCCGTCCTCCAGCGTGAGCAGCGCGATTGGATTGCGCGGCACGATACGGTCGTGGCGGCGGTCTTCCGGCAGATTGAGGATGTCGCGGTTGGCGAGCCAGGTGAGCTGTGCGGCGAGCTTGTCGCGCTTGCGCGGCGTCGAGATGATCGTCATCGCAAAGCCGTTGTCGATGATGCGGGTGATCTTGCCCTCGACGCGGCCGATATGGTCGAGATAGGCGATCACGCGGTCGCCGACATTGCCGATGCCGGGCGCCAGCAACGCGAGCCCGCCGGGAGACATATTAATAATCTGGCAAGGAAATTCGCGCCGATCGGGCAACATGTAGCGGCCGAGCAGGTGCACCTTGACGCGCTGGAAGCGCCGCCGTTCCTCCTGTGCCGGGAAGACCGTAGGTTTCTTTTGTGCAAACGACATCACCGCCACCCGACAACCGGCCTTCCGGCGCGGCACGACCCTACGGCTGACAGGGTTAATGAGCGGTTAGCCGCGGTTGCATCAAGTATGGGCACGCACGCGACCGATGAGCGCAATCCGGAGCGCTCTCTGCCCACGCACGAACAGTCTGACTCGCGGCTGACCCCCATCCCAGCGTTCCCCCTTGCAGGGGGAAGGAGCGCAGCGGCGCAGGTGGCGACATCTCACCTCCCCTTAAAAAGGGGAGGTCGGTTTGCGCGCTTACGCGCAAACCGGGTGGGGATCCTGCCTCCACGAACGGGGAAGCGGAGGGGGAACGCAGCGCCAATGCCTACCTATCGTCCCTGCAAATTCCCTTTGCGCATAGGGCCCCGCGACTTCGTCCGGGCTCGGAGGCTGTTCCGATGGCAAGCCGGCGTGTAGTCTGCTCGCGAGGCCCCGTAGAGGGCAGGCAACAAGGAACGAGGGGAGGCATCGGACACGAGCATGACCGATATCCGATACGTCGCGCCGCAGACGCTTGATGAAGCGGTCGGCGCTTATGCCGCGGCGGGCAGCGCCGCGCGCATCCTGGCCGGCGGCACGGATCTCCTGGTGCAGATGCGCTCGGGCGCGGTGCAACCGGGTCTGATCGTCGACATCAAGAAAATCAAAGAACTCACTGCCGTCGAAGAACTTTCCGATGGTGGTTTCCGCTTCGGCGCTGCGGTGCCGGGCGCCGTGCTGGCCGAGCATCCGCACTTTGGCAAGATTTGGCCCGGCGTGTTGGAGGCGGTGAACCTGATCGGTTCCACCCAGGTGCAGGGCCGCGCCTCAGCCGGCGGCAATCTCTGCAACGCCTCGCCGGCCGGCGACAGCGTCCCGGCGATGATCGCTGCCGGCGCCGTCGTCACCGTGCAGGGCCCAAGCGGCCGCCGCGAGTTGAAGGTGGAGGACGTCCCTGCCGCTCCAGGCCGCACCAACCTCAAGCCAGGGGAGATCCTGGTCTTCTTCACGCTGCCGCCGCGCCCGCCAGGCTCCGGCGACGCCTACCTCCGCATGATCCCGCGTACCGAGATGGATATCGCAGTCGTCGGTTGCGGCGTCAGCCTGACACTGAAGGACGGCGTCTGCACCCACGCCCGCGTCGGCTTAGGGGCCGTGGCGCCGACCGCGCTGCTGGTCGCGCCGGCGGCGCAGGCGCTGATCGGCTCCCGCCTCGATGACGCCGCGCTGAATGCCGCCGCCAATGCCTGCCGTGCCGCCTGCCGTCCGATCGACGACAAGCGCGGCACCATCGCCTACCGCACCCAAATCGCGGGCGTATTGCTCAAGCGCACCGTGAAGATCGCCGCAGAACGCGCGCAAGGGAAATGACAAATGGCAAAGCTGCACGTCTCCACCACCGTCAACGGCGAGCCCTTGGAATTCCTCTGCGAGCCCTTTGAAACCATGCTGGACGCACTGCGCAACCAGCTCGCGCTCACCGGCTCCAAGGAAGGCTGCGCCTCCGGCGATTGCGGCGCCTGCTCGATCACGCTGGATGATCGATTGGTCTGTTCGTGCCTGATGCTCGCCGCCGAAGCGGAGGGGCGCGAGATCAGGACCATCGAGGGCATGGCGCGCGGCGGCCGCCTGCATCCGCTGCAGGAGAAATTCCTGGAGCAGGCCGCGCTGCAGTGCGGCATCTGCACCTCCGGCATGCTGGTCGCCTCCGAGGCGCTCTTACGCAAGAACCCGGACCCGAGCGAGGAGGAAGTCCGCTTCTGGCTCGCCGGCAATCTCTGCCGCTGCACCGGCTACGACAAGATCGTCCGCGCGGTGCTTGAGACCGCAACCGAAATGCGGGAGGCCGCACAATGAACATCGTCGTCAACAACAAGTGGATCGGCCAGCGCACCATCCGTCCCGATGGCGTCGACAAGGTCACGGGACGCGCCGCCTTTGCTGCCGACACCACCATGCCCGGCATGATCTGGGGCAAGGTGCTGCGCAGCCCGCACCCGCATGCGCGCATCCGCTCGATCGACACCTCCAAGGCGGAAGCCTTGCCCGGCGTGAAAGCCGTAGTCACCTCGCGCGACGTGGTAGACTTCCCGCTGGATAAATCCGTGATGCTCGGCATCCAGGACATGCGCTGGATGTGCCGGAACGTGATGGCGCGCGACAAGGCGCTGTTCCCCGGCCACCCGGTCGCGGCGGTGGCCGCCACCACGGAAGCGATCGCCGCCAAGGCCTGCGAATTGATCGAGGTCGATTACGAGGTCTTGCCTTTCTCGATCGAGATCGAGGATGCGATCAAGCCTGACGCCCCGATCCTGCACGAGTTCAACAAGTTCGAAGGCAAGCCCTCCAACATCGTCGGCACCCTCGAGCACAAGAAGGGCGACATCGACGAAGGCTTCAAACAGGCCGATATCATCATCGAGCGCAGCTTCACCACCCGCCCGGTGCACCAGGGCTATATCGAGCCGCACGCCTGCCTGATCTCGGTCACCGCCGACGGCAAGGCCACGATCTGGAGCTCGAGCCAGGGCCAGTTCATGGTCCGCGCGATGACGTCGATGCTGACGGGCATCCCGCAGAGCGACATCCGCGCCATCCCCGCCGAGATCGGCGGCGGCTTCGGCGGCAAGACCATCGTCTATCTCGAGCCGCTGGCGACGTTGCTTGCGAAGAAATCCGGCCGCCCGGTCAAGATGGTGATGACGCGCGAGGAGGTGATGCGCGCCACCGGCCCAACGTCAGGCTCGAAGAGCACAGTGAAGATCGGCGCGAAGAAGGACGGCACCATCGTCGCCGCGCAAGGCACATTCTATCTGCAGGCCGGCGCCTTCCCGGGCTCGCCGATCCGCGGCGCCGCCGGCTGCAGCTTTGCGCCCTACGACATCGCGAACGTGCTCTCGGTCGGATATGACGTCTGCTCCAACCGCTCCAAGGTCGCGGCCTATCGCGCGCCCGGCGCGCCGATCGGCGCCTATGCGGTGGAATGCGTGCTCGACGAGGTCGCGGAAAGCCTGAACATGGAGCCGCTCGAGTTCCGCCTGAAGAACGCGGCGAGGCAAGGGACGAAAGCGGCGCACGGCCCGGTCTTCCCCCGCATCGGCTATATCGAGACGCTGGAAGCCGCGAAGACCTCGCCGCATTACAGCACGCCAACAGGCAAATTGCAGGGCAGGGGTGTCGCCTCCGGCTTCTGGTTCAACGCCGGCGGTGAATCCTCGGCGCAGGTCAACATCACCGAGGACGGCAACGTCGTCGTCACCACAGGGCATCCCGATATCGGCGGCTCGCGCGCCGGCATCGCCAATGTCTGCGCCGAACTGCTCGGCATCGACTACCGCCGCGTCTCCGTCATCATCGGTGACACCCAGACGGTCGGCTTCTCCAATCTCACCGGCGGCAGCCGCGTGTTGTTTGCTTCCTCGATGGTGGTGACGCAAGCGACCGAGAAGGTGATCAACACGCTGCGCGAACGCGCCGCAAAGATCTGGGAGATCGATCCCGAAGCCGTGAAATGGGAGAACGGCGCCGCGCATCCTGCCAGCCCGAACGCCGGCCAGTTCGAGCCGCTCACGCTCGAACAGCTCGCCGAGAAGGCCCCCATGCAGGGCGGCCCGATCGGCGCCGGCGTGCAGCTCAACACCCAAGGCGCCGACGGCGGCTTCGGCACCCACATCTGCGACGTCGAGGTCGACATCGAGCTCGGCATCGCCCGTGTCATCAGATACACGGCGGTGCAGGACGTCGGCCGCGCCGTCCATCCCGGCTATGTCGAAGGCCAGCTCCAGGGCGGCGTCGCGCAAGGCATCGGCTGGGCACTGAACGAGGAATACATCTACCGCAGCGACGGCAAGGTCGATAACCCCGGCTTCCTCGACTACCGCATGCCGGTGTGCTCGGATTTGCCGATGCTCGACACCATCCTGGTCGAAGTCCCGAACCCGAAACACCCCCAAGGCGTCAAGGGCGTCGGCGAAGTGCCTCTGGTGCCGGTGATGGCGGCGGTAGCGAATGCGATCTACCGCGCGGTGGGCAAGCGCTTTTACGCCCTGCCGATGTCCCCGCCGAAGGTGCTCGCGGGTTTGGACGAGCCGGTGCAGCAGGCGGCAGAGTAGCTGGGGAGGGCGGTCAATCCGCTCGCACCGTCATTGCGAGCCACCGGGTCGGCGCATAGCGCCGCCCGATGACAGGCTCCGCGAAGCAATCCATTTCACCGCTTGGGGAGAGATGGATTGCTTCGTCGCTTGCGCTCCTCACAATGACGCTGCGGCTATCATGCGCGTAGGATGGGTAGAGCGGAAGCGAAACCCATCAACGTTACGCCATCCGATGCACGGCACACAGCTTGTTGCCGTCATGATCGCGCAGATAGGCGATATACATCTTCATCCCGTTGCCTTCGCGGATGCCGGGCGGGTCCTCACAGGTCGTGCCGCCATTGGCAAGCCCCGCCGCATGGAATGCATCGACCGCCGCGGGCGACTCCGCATTGAAGCCGATGGTGCCGCCATTGGCGAAGGTCGCCGCCTTGCCGTCGATCGGCTTCGACACCGAGAACGTCCCCGTCTTCGTGCGCCAGAACACCCGATGCCGGTCGACAAATCCCGGCCTCACGCCGAGCGTGCCGAGCAGCGCGTCATAAAACGCTTTGGACTTGTCGAGGTCGTTGGTTCCGATCATCACATGCGAGAACATTCTACCTGTCCCTCCCGTTGCGCGACGTTCATTCCGCTGCGACGCCGCTTCGCAGAAGATGTTCCTAGCAGAAGGTTGGGCGGGGATGGAAGTCCGGGACGGACGCGGGCGGCGCGGATGACGCTAAAGCCAACCCGCCGCGCGCTCTCCGCAAGGCTTGCCGATCCGAAAGCGCGCGATGTCGTCAGTCAGGAGCGGGCGCGTCCTGCTTTCAGAAGACGCGGGCTCGGCGCGCCACGTTTGGACAGCACTGTTGCCTCAATATCCCTCCCGCTCCCCTCCCGCCGGTCGCACCTCAAGAAAAGCCCGGCGCGAACGGAACCGGATGCGCAAGATCGCAATTCTAGGCCTGCAGGCACATAGCTGCGGCAAGTTGACCCTTGCACAACAACTTACAAAGGGTGCGAAAATGCCACGGGTGAACCAAGCTACAAAGCAGGCGCGTACAACCAAAGCTGCCGCCGTAACGGCGTTCGGTACGGCGGGCCTCGGTCTTTCGCTGGCGGGGAGCGCGTCTGCGTCCGCGATACCCACCGCTGACATCCCGCAGTCCGACGACTTCTCGCCCAATCAGCGCCTGGTCCTTGGTGAAGAGGAAATGGCCGACGTCAGTCTCGCCACGTTCTATCTGTTCGATAAGGAAAACGCCGACCCCGGCGTGCAACTGGCCGCCGTTGTCGTTCGCGGCTGCCGAGGTTGCGGTGGTTGCCGCGGCTGCCGTGGCTGCCGTGGCTGCGGAGTAGGCTGGCGTGGCTGTGGTGGCTGTGGAGGTTGCGGCGGCTGCTGCGCCCGCTGGGGCCGCTGCCGCTGGTGCTAGGGTCAAGACCTCACCGCTAAACGACAAAGCTTGACGACCTGTCGGGCGGCGCCGTCCGCCCGCAAGTCGGCGACGATGTTCCGCGTCGCCGATCGGCAGCGTTTGGCAAATCCTGAAAGGCCCGCGCACGGCTATCGAACGACAGCCGCCTCGCCGATCCAGCGTCCCTCCCAGAGATAAAAGCGATCAGTTGCCCCGAGCGCTTGCGCTGCCTCTTCGCGACACAAGAACACGAAACCCAGCCGCCTCCGTTCGCCCGGCATCATGGCGCGTTCGAGCAGCGGATAACCATCCCAGCCCTCATCGACACTTCTGTCCTTGGTGCACGGGCAGCCCCAGCCAAGACGGACCGGCCCCATCCTGCCACCTGCCTCGACCGGATAAAGATAGAGGTCCACAATCAAGTCAGGCGTTACGGCGTGCAAGGCTTCGCGGAATGCGGTCTCGCGTGTCACAGCCACACCTCAACGCGTAGGGCGGATCAGCCACCGGGGCCACGCTTCGCGCGGCCCGATGACAGGCTCCGCGTAATCCGCCGTTCACGTACCACAAAACGGCGGATCACGTCTTCGGCTGATCTGCCCTGCGAGCCGCCACGCCGCTTCGCAGGAAGGTCTCAGTTCTTGGCGGGGCACCTGGCCCGAATCTCTCCGAGAAGCTTTCGCATATTCTCAAAGTAAATTTCATCGAGAGTGGGGGGCATGTCTTCGCAGATGTATTGGTGATGGTACTTGATCTCTTCATCGAAGCTTTTTCGCCATTCCGGCTTGTCGAATGCTTCCAGCATCTCGTCGTACGCAAACAGCAGATGCGCGACGTAATTTTTGTATTGGGCGAATTTCTTTCGGTCTGCCTTGATCTCCAACAAATCAGGCTCAGCGTATTCCGGGTGCCGCAACGCAGATTCGCTGTATGACATGTAGACTTGGCGGGCAGCCACTTCTTTGAAGTTCCTGCTGATGAAGTAGACTTGAGCCACGACGATGACGAAGGCGAAGCCAGCAATGACCGCGGACGCGACTTGCGCCCAGTTCGACTTCGGCCGAATGTTCTCAGATTGAGCGGACATGTTTGGACCAAGGGGAGTGGATAGGTGGTGGGTGAAGCTAGCCTCCGCGTAGTCCGCGGATTGGCGGGGGGGGGAAGGGCAGTCCGTAGGGCGGACTAGCGCCGCCTAATCCGCCGTTCTCGTGCCGCAAGGTGGCGGACTGTGTCTTCGGCTAATCCGCCCTACCAGCTAAGGAAACAGCGCGCGCCTAACAATAAGAAGAAGCGTCACAACAGTAGGATAGAACAAGATCAGGAAGCCAATAGCATAAAGCATAGAAATAATTGCTCGTACCGTGGGTCTGGAGTGATCTTGAGCGTCATAAATCAAGGCCAGGAGATCAGTATTGAAATTCTCGGCCTCAGCGTGAAACGTCATCCAAAGGCCTCGTTCTGCCCTTCGTTGTGCATGCAAAATCCTTGCAACCTTCTCGACATAGATGTTCCCGTTTGCACTGTATATGTCGGCGTCGTCACCTTCGATCGACCGTTTTGATATTTGGAGGATAACCTCCTCAAAAAAGCGCTGGAGATGAAAAGGATAGGCCAGCTCGTTGAGCCAATTGCGGCCTGTAGCTTCCTCTTCGCCGTGCTTCGACAAATAGTCTCCAGCGATGCGCGTGACCATCAATGACGTTCTTGCACTTGTAATCAACGGCCTCTCAGCTTCAATATGTGCCAACGCATTTTCGTTTCTTTTGACCTCCGGCGGGCAAAGCATCGTGAAGAGAAAAGAGGCTGCACCAAGGGCAACAAGCCCAAAGTAAGTAATTACGAGCCGGTTCATTGTGAAAGACCTGCTTGCTTCCAGAGCTCCGTGCTCCGGTGCACCCAGCCAATGGGCAACCAGGCTCGGCGAAATCAGCAGGAAGTCGACGACTTGTTGATTGAAAAGGATAAGCGTGCCCATGAAGGGTACCAATACCGTTAAGGCAACAACACGGGACTGGCCAAAGGTTCTAAGGTTTGACCAATTGGGCAAAATCTTTGGAAAAGCTTCTAGGAAAGCGTCTTTGAAACGCATCTGTTTCGTCTTGGACTTTCTTCAACTGGTCACGCTTGTCCCTTGACCCAGCGCAACAGGTCCCCGCGGTTGAAAACCGTACGGAGATAATCCTACATTTTTAGCGTGATTCGGAAGGCGGCAGCCAGAATACGCAATGTCTGTCGGGGACCGTGATCCGCAGCTTGGCGGCGAGACAGTGGTGGATGCGAAGCCTGACTGGTGCGACGCATATCCGATGATTTGAGCTGTCGCGATTTCGTAAGCGGGTAGGGCGGATTAGCGCAGCGTAATCCGCCGTTCACGTACCACAAAGCGGTGGATTACGCCTTTGGCTGATCCATCCTGTGAGCATGAGCTATCCCTTGTCACTTCTTTTGCTAGGCGCAAACATCGCGATGGCCTCCCAGACACTCCTTCCACTCAAAGCAGCAACGCTGACGGAGAATGCGAGCGTAGGTGAAACGCCCGTGAAATAGGTTAGGGTTCCGGCAATGACACCGGCCAGTCCTAACTCGGCGATCACCTTACCTGCCTGTGGCCCGTGCTGGTCAAGCCAGCCGACAAAGCCCGCACACATACCCTGGGCTGCACTTACAGCAGTCTTGGCTAAGCTAAGTTTCTCTGAGGCGTTCTCTGCTGCTTGCACCTGGTCGACGGTCTCTGCAAGCGATTGGAAATCTGACTCAAGACGTTGAAGAGTATCGCGGACCCTTTCGTATCCATCGAGCGCCTCAGGTTCGTTCGGAATCCGAGCGCCCAGGCGCTCTAATTCCTGGCTGATGGACGCCGCCGCGTACCTTGCTAAGCGCGCGAACAAACTTGGATCAGCAACTAAACGCTGAGCGGTATCTTCAGCAGCGTCTGTGTCGGATCGACTTGTTTGAAAGACGTTAGGATCGAAGGTGGACGCGCTAAATACCGTTCTCGCCGCTGGCGGGTTCGCAGTTGTAATGACAGAACCAGCTACTCCCGTTCCTGCCACGCCTTGCTCGTGCTTGATTGAACGAAATACTCCTCCTTCGTATGAGTGTCCGACGAAAGCGGGCAATCTGCTCAGTTCGCGCGGCCCTCTTGCCCCATTAAAGGAAGTGCGTTCATCCACGATGGCACCATCGAACCTCGTGCGTTCTAGCAGAGACGCGTTCCGGAAATTGGCCCCTCTCAGATCAGCCTCACGGAAATCTCCGTTCAGAACCTGGGCAGACGACAGGACAGCGTCGCGAAGGTTTGCACCCGCAAATGAGACATTGTGCAGCGCGGAGCCAGCAAAATCTGAGCCACTACAGTTAGCATAAGTTGCATTGAAGCGAATTAGCCGGGCTCGGCCAAATTTCGAGTTAGACAGATTTGCCGATTGTGCGTTCGCAGATGTCAGATTGGCTTGCGAAAAGTCTCTGCCGGGCAATTCTCTCTTTGAAAGGTCAGTGCCGCTAAGGTCACAACCGCTCAAATCGGTAGCTCCAGCATCCAACAGTTTGAGATCTTCAGGGTTGGCCATTTCGTTGTTCTCTGGGATCAGTAGCGCGTAGGTCGGATTAGAGTAGCGCAGCGTAATCCGCCGTTCACGTACCGCGAAGCGGCGGACTACGCCCTCGGCTAAGTTGTCCCACGAGCTACTTACTTTTCCTCTGATGATTGCGGCGGCTGCGCAGACGATACAGTGGGAGCTGGCGCCGGTCCCGGTCTCGCCTTGGGTTTCTTCGCTTCGGTGATTACCTTCTGCGGCGCACCGGTATCCTCACCGCACCGCCGCTGCTCTGCAAGCGCCGCTAGATACTGCTGTCGCGCTTGAAGCGCTTGTATCTCTGTGTCTGCCGTACCTTGAAAATCCATCCCAAACCAAAGCACGGGCACAACTATCCCGGCGACGCCCGCTGCAACGTTCTGAGCGACCTTTAGACCCTTGTCGGACGCGAGTTGCTGCACCTTCGTATTGTTGGTCTGAACTTCTATCGTGATAGCGGCGCAATCCATGTAGCGATCCTGAGGTTGCACGACAGACACCGGTGCAGGCGCACGCCCGGCGCAGCCGCACACCGCCGCTGCGGCGGCGAGCGCCACGATTGATTTTTGCATAGTTTCCTCCCAGCCGAGAGGAACGTTAGCGACGGATAGGGGGAGCGTCTAGCGGTTGTGGTAAGCTATTAGTTCTAGTGTCAACAGATCATCGTGCTGCGATCGAAGTGCTCCCGTAGAATTACGGAAGAGTCGCGCCGCTCCATCGCACCAAAGCGGTGGGTTACGCTTGGCTAACCCACCCTACATTACCTCAATCCGCAAACTGCCCCGCCGCCTCGATGATCGGCTTCCACCGGTCCACCTCGCTCACCAGCTTCACCTTCAGCGCTTCGGGCGTGGCTTCGTCCTGGGCCACCGGCTCGGTGTTGATCTCGTTGAAGCGCTTCACGAGGTCCGGGTCGCGCAGGGCTTCCTGCAGCGTCTTGGATAGCTTCTTCACGATCTCGTCGGGCGTGCCCTTGGGCGCGTAGAGGCCGTGCCAGGCGCCGACCTCAAAACCCTTCAGGCCGGCTTCGTCGGCGGTGGGCAGGTCGGGCATGGAGGCGAGGCGGGTCTTTGTGGTGATGGCGTAGCTCTTCACGAGCTTGGAGGCGATCGGGCCTGTGGTGTTGGTGGTCTGGTCGCAGGTGAGGTCGATCTGTTTTGCGATCAGGTCGTTCATCACGGGGGCGTTGCCCTTGTAGGGCACGGTGAGCACCTGCTTGTCGATGGCGGTCATGAACAGCATGCCGCACAGATGCGAGGCGGCGCCAAGGCCCGCATTGCCGAAGGTCATCTTGTCGCCGTTGGCCTTGATGTAGGTGATCAGCTCGGCGAGATTGTTCGGCGGCAGGTCAGGCCGGGCGATGATGGTCATCGGCGCGTTGGTGACGAGGCCGATCGGCGCGAATGCCGTCTTGGTGTCGTAGGGCAGCTTGCGGTATAGCGTTGCCGCCGTCGAGATGCCGATGTGGTGGACCAGCAGCGTATAGCCGTCGGGCTCGGCGCGGGCGGCGCGCGCGGTCGCGATCGTGCCGCCGGCGCCGGTGGCGTTCTCGACGATGATGGTCTGGCCCAGAAGTTTCGACATCGATTGCGCCGTCATCCGCGCCACCGTGTCGGTCGGCCCGCCGGCCGCAAACGGCACCAGCAGGGTGATGGGCCGGGCCGGATAGGTCTGCGCGGAGGCCGCTGAGCTTGCCATCGCGAGCACAGCGGCAATCATGGCCAGTCGTTTCACGTCGTGCCTCCCTTTGAGCTTGTTCTTCGTTGGTCGTGCATCTCTACACGTTTTGCGCTGCCGCACAAAAGCGAAGATGTCGCGCGGTACGGCGGGACCAGGCGCTCGGGAGAACTATTGACTTAGATCAACAAAAGGTCCGCCAACTCGTCGCACTCGGATACTGCGCAAAAGCGATCCGAAAGGC
The DNA here is from genome assembly GCF_000472865.1 of Bradyrhizobium elkanii WSM2783. Taxonomy (GTDB): domain Bacteria; phylum Pseudomonadota; class Alphaproteobacteria; order Rhizobiales; family Xanthobacteraceae; genus Bradyrhizobium; species Bradyrhizobium elkanii_A. The sequence goes on from NZ_AXAP01000009.1 coordinate 35,976, forward strand.
CACGTCGGGGTGCTACGCCCGTCCGCGTCGAAGAGACGATTTGGCGACGATTCCACGTCCGATCGAACGGGCTCCCGGTAACCTACAGCATGATCCGGAAAAGTGGAGACCGGTTTTCCGAAGAAGATCATGCTCAAACAAAGAGCGAGAGCGGGATGACGGTTCGAAGAAAAGTCATCACGCTTGTAACCATTTAATCGGAGAGTCTCATGAGAACCTTCAATCGATTGGTGCTGTCAGTCCTTCTCGTCACGCTATCGGCCGCGACCCAGGCTGCGGATTTGAACGGAGCCTGGACGATCGACGCCTCGGCCTGCGGTGACGTGTTTACCAAAGAGAATAACAGGCTTGCTTTCAAGCCGGATGCCGATCTCCACGCGGGCGGCATCATCGTCCAGGGAAGGCAGATCACCGGTACATTTGAAAAATGCACGATCAAGTCGTTGCACGATGATGGATCGAATGTGCGAATGATTGCGGCGTGCTCGGACGGCGTCGCGATTTCGGACGTAGAGTTCGACGTGAAAATCTCCGGAGAGAACAAGATCACCCTCAGCTCCAAGCAGCCGGTGCCGGTGGAAATGCCGTATGTTCGCTGCTCCATGTGAAGTCGGCGCGGCGGCGAAGGTTGAACGACGAGCCGGGCGTCCGGCGCAAGACACCCGCCCTGTGCTCACTGGGCTGCAAGGCCGTAGGCGGGCTTCATTCGCGCGAGCGCTTCGTAATGACGGAGATATTCCTTCGCCATCCGCTCGGAGGTGAACCGCTCCTCGAACCGCGCGCGCACTTTGCGGCGGTCAAGTTCGCCGAGCCGGCCGATTGCCTCGATGGCTTCAGCTTCGCCGTCCACGACGAACCCGGTGATTCCGTCGTCGATCACCTCCGGCACCGAGCCGGAGCGGAAAGCGATGACGGGGGTGCCGCAGGCCATCGCTTCGATCATGACGAGGCCGAACGGCTCGGGCCAGTCGATCGGAAACAGCAGCGCCGAGGCGCTGGCCAAAAATTTCTGCTTGGTCTCGTCATTGACCTCGCCGGTCAGCCGCACCTTGTTGCCATCGATCTGGGGTTCGAGCCGCTCCTTGAAATACGCGCGTTCGCCGCGCGGCACTTTCGCCGCGATACGAAGCGGCATGTTCGCGGCGCGCGCAATGCGGATCGCGACCTCAGGCCCTTTCTCCGCGGTGAGCCGGCCGAGAAAGGCGAGATATCGGCCTTCGTCGAAGGAGGGGCGGAACAGGTCGGCAGGCAGCCCGTGATACACGGTGCCGATCCAGTTCGCCTCGCGCAGCGCCGTGTTCTGGTTGTTCGAGATCGAAACGTAGGGCGCTTCGGGAAACAGGCGCGCGACATCGGCAAGTCCCGGAAGATCCAGCCGTCCATGCGTGGTCGTGAGGAAGGGCACGCCGAGGCGCTTCAGGAGCGGCAGCGGCAGCCAGTCGATGTGAGCGTGGATCACGTCGAACTCGCTTGCGCGCCGCGCGACGGATTCCAGAAGCACCGTCTGGGCCGCCACAGGGTCGACGCGCGGCCGGCCAAGCCGCAAGGCGCGCGGGCAGGCAGGCACTAGCTCGGCCAGCGTTTTTGAATCGCCGCTGGCAAACAGCGTCACCTGATGCCCGAGCTTGACTAGTTCGTCGACCAGCCACGCCACGACGCGCTCGGTGCCGCCGTAAAGTTTCGGGGGAATGCTCTCAGCCAAAGGCGCGATCTGCGCAATCCGCATGTTGCGTCCGAATCCAGCAATCCCCGGGGTCCGCCATCAAAATTCCGAAGCGTCAACTGCACGAACCAGATGCCGTTCCAGCGCTTACCGATATTTTCGGGAATTATTGGCAAACCGGCCGTTCGTAGCGCGTGAGCAGATCGAGCCAGTCCTCCAGCAGGCGGCTCATCAGAAATTTCTCGCGCACGGTTTCCTTGGCGCGCGCCCCGAGCCGCTGGCGCAACTGCGGATCGTTCAGGAGTTGCACCATGCGATCGGCGGCCTGGTCCACCGTGCTGACCAGGAAGCCGTTCTCGCCATCCGTGATCTGGTGGCGGATGCCGCCGACATCGCCGCCGATCACGGCGGCGCCTTTCCACATCGCCTCGGTCACGGTGAGGCCGAATCCCTCGCGTGTCGATTTCTGCAGCACCACAGCGGAGTGGCGTTGCAGCGCATTCACCAGGATCGGATCATCGACAGCGAGCACAATGACGCGATCGTCGATCGAACGCTTGATGGTTTCGAGAATGACGTGGCCTTCGGGATCGTCGCTCGCATTGTTGCCGACCAGCACAAGCGTGCAGTCCACCTGCCGGCGCGCTTTCCGGTGCGCCTCGATCACGCCGATCGGGTCCTTCCACCGGTCGAAGCGCGAAATCTGCGTCACCAGCGGGCGATCGGTCGGAATGCGATGGTACTTCAGCGTGTCCTTGATCTCCTGCTCGGACAGTTCGGCATTCTTGGCGGAAAACGGATCGATCGCCGGCGTCATGAACCGCTGATCGGTGCCGAGGCTTTGCCCGTATTCCGGCAGCGAGAAGATGGCGGCGTCGTACGGTTCGACGAACCCACGCAGATAATCCCACACCGGCGGGTGAGGCGAGGAGAGATCCACGTGGCACTGCCACAACCATGGCATCTCCCGCTCGGCAAAGTGTCGCACCAGCGGCAGCGGCTGCGGATCATGCACGATGACCGCATCGCATTTTTCCAGATGCAGCCTGGTGGCATTCTCGAACACCACCTCTTCGTAGATCGCCTTTTCCTGTTCGGAAAACTCCAGCTCCTGTCCCTGCAATGCATTGTGCAGCTTCTTGGTGCAGGCGAAGAAGCCCGGCGTACCCTGCACCAGATGCCAATCGGTCTCGATCCCCATCGCATTCATCATCAGCGTCAGCGGCGTGAGGATTTCCGTGACGCCGCCGCCATAGAAGGTCGAGCTGATATGCGCGACCTGCATCATGCGCGCGCGGTCGGCCTTTCGTTCGATCCGTTCCGCCGTCGCGGCGCCAATGAGCGGCGCGTAATGTTCGAGTGAATGCAGACCGAGAGTCGAGCGATCGATGGCTGGGGGGAGCAGAGACATAGCTGCGCGCACCTTGGCTGAAGAGTTGAACCGCATCATCTTCCGATCGCGCTTCAGGCGTGCCTTGCGCGCTGGCCTTCAACTGCGGCTGCAGCGGCGACGTTCCAACCACGTCAGTAATTTTATCGAGCTATGCAACGAGCTATGCAAAAAGTGCCCGTCGGGCAAATCACTCGAAAGTCTGTCCATCCCTCGCGCGAAAAATATTCAGCTTCCGTCGTCGGGCAAATCAGTGATTTAACTCCGCGCGTCTCACGCGAATGAGGGGCGGCTCGCGATCGTCACGAACGTTGCGGTGAGATGCGGTGGACGCGGGTGCTGCGACAGACGAACGCAGCTATCCGTGGACGGCGAAGTCGTGTGGTCCTGGCGCCCCGACGCTGGCGCTAAGTCTTTTGCGCGAACAAGTTCGCGCGAGAGGCGACGGTGGCAAGAAAGCCCGGTCACCGGGGAGAGCGCGAAGTAAGCCGTAACACCATCGCGCAGGGAAAGCCGGTGTGAATCGGTTGAACCTGTGGTCCTACCCCCGTGCTTTTTGTTGCACGGGACCCACGGGTGCAACCAGCACCCGGTTTTCCCTGCGCCCTCTGTGCTTCGAGAGGGCGGAACGTGATGCAAAGCTCGGGCAGTTCGTGCCGCGAGAATGCGAACGCACATCCTCTCGCTGTTTGAAATTTGTATCGGAACTCACCACCCGTCATTGCGAGCGGAGCGAAGCAATCCATGCCTCCGAAAGTGGCGAGATGGATTGCTTCGCTCCGCTCGCAATGACGGCGTCAGCGAGCGCGCCGCTCACCGGCAAAACCGCTGCACCACATGCTCCCACAGCCACGCCCACACGATCCCGCCGATGTCGCCGAGTTGCAGCAGCACCGCGACCCAGATGAACGCCGAGACGAAATTCGCGATCTGGAACGGCTGCTGCCGCATCCGCAGCATGCCGGCGACGATCGGCACCGAGGCGCGCAAGGGGCCGGAGAAGCGGCCGATGAAGATCGCGAGCACGCCCCATTTCTTGAGGAAGGCTTCGCCGTGCACCAGAAGATGAGGATACCGCGAGAACGGCCACATCCTGGCGATCGAATGCTCGAACTTGCCGCCGATCCAGTAGGACAGCCAGTCGCCGAACGCTGCACCAAGCGCGCCGGCAAGGAGCATCGGCAGGAAGGCGATGCCGCCGCTCCGCATCATCGCGCCGATGGCGACCAGCACCGCCCAGGCCGGCACGAGCAGCGAGAGGAAGGCGAGCGATTCAGCGAAGGCGAGGGCGAACACGATCGGCGCCGCCCAGGCGCGGTGATCCCTGACGAACTCGACGACATGCCGGGCGGAATCTTCGAGGGACATGGTACCGCCGCTTCCGATCCGCCTTCGCCGTCACCGCCACTGGAAATCCACGATGGGGAAGCCGGTTCCAGGAACATCACTCTTGCCTGCGGAACGCGTTGCGTCATCCGCAGTTTGGAATTGCGGTAAAGAGAACCATGGCCCGGGTTTCGTCGCGATCAAAGAAAATTGTCTATGCGGCCCTGGCGGGCAATCTCCTGGTGGCCGTGACAAAGTTTGCCGCGGCGCTGTTCACCGGCAGCTCCTCGATGCTGAGCGAAGGGGTGCATTCGCTGGTCGATACCGGCAATGAAGCGCTGTTGCTCTACGGCTACCATCGGTCCAGCCTGGAGCCGGATGCAAGCCATCCGCTCGGCTATGGCCGCGAGCTGTATTTCTGGAGCTTCGTGGTCGCGATCCTGCTGTTCGCGCTGGGCGCCGGCGTCTCCCTCTATGAGGGCGTCTTGCATGTGATGACCCCGATCCCGATCGAGAATGTGATGGTGAGCTATGTCGTGCTGGCGCTGTCATTTCTGTTCGAGGGCGCCTCATGGTGGTTCGCGCTGAAGGGATTTCGCGCCTCCAAGGGCGGCAGCAATTATTTGGAGGCAGTGCGGAAAAGCAAGGATCCGCCGTCCTTCATGGTGCTCTTGGAAGATACGGCCGCGCTGATCGGCATCTCGATTGCCGCGCTCGGCATCTATTTGTCGGTCCGCCTGCAACGGCCCGAAATCGACGGTGTCGGCTCGATCCTGATCGGCCTGGTGCTGGCGGCAACCGCCTGGCTATTGGCTCGCGAAACCAAGGAGCTCCTGATCGGCGAACCCGCACATAGCGCGATCAACGCATCGATCGTGGCGCTCGCCGAGAAGGAGCCGTGCGTCGAGGGCGTCAACGGCGTCACCACCGTTCACCTCGCCCCGGACCAGATTGTGGCAAGCCTCAGCCTGGAATTTTCCGATGAATTGCGCACTCCGGACATCGAGCGCTGCGTCGAGGCGCTGGAGAAGCGGATCCGCGCGGCGCATCCCGAAGTGGTCTCGCTGTTCATCAAGCCACAAACCCGCCACCGTTATGAGGCGGTGCGCCGCGGCCGGTTCGGCGGTGGCTAAAATTGAGGCGATCATGCCGGCGTGCGAAATCGAAAGGTCTCTCGCGACTTTGCACTGGCGCTGTCGGAACTTTCGCCCTAATCTCTCATTAGCTTTGCAGTTTCATCCAGCAAGGGAGTGCGGGGATGGCGACGCAAATCGTGATGGATCACACTGGCGACAGCCGGCACAATTTCAATCCCGCCGACGAGAAGGCCCTGCGCGAAGCGCAACTGCGCTTCGACGCATTGATGAAGAGCGGTTACACCGCTGCGGTGCGGGACATGTCGGGACAGCCGACCGTGGTCCGTTCCTTCGATCCGAAGGCCGAAGAGACGCTGTTCTATCCGCGACTTGTCGGCGGCTAGGCCGGTACGTCATGTCCGGCAGGCTGTCGCGGGCGTTCGCCGAGGCCGCGCGGCTCTCGCGCGCGGCTTGGCGGCGGTTCGTCGAATATTGCGTACTGGATGACAGCCAGTCGCGCGGTCTGGCGCTGCTGAAGGAATGGCTGACGCCCGAGCAGCTCGTGCAGTACGAGACGAGCGGCTATTTCGACGTCGTTGGCTGCCACTCCGGCAAACGCTACCGGATCCGGCACGGCACCGGCATGAACATCTATGAATTGGACGAACTCGGCCGGCTGCATGCGGGCTGGTGTTTCGTGCCGAGGGATACGCTGGTGGCCGGCGACGTCATGCTGGCGCAGAAGATCGCGCTCGAGGCCAACGAGCGCTCGGCGCTCGCGGTGGCGCGGAGCTTCCCCGTGCGCTGGCGGCCGACATAGCCGGCCGTCGCAGCTTAGCGTCGCGACAGCGGGGCTGGTGGCGGCGGCTCGGTGGTGCCGGGGCCGAGCGAGCGCTGCACCATCACAGTGTCGGCCCAGCGGCCGAACCGATAGGCGACGCCCGGCAACAGGCCGGCGCGGGCGAAGCCGAAACGCTGATGCAGTGCCAGCGAGGCCGCGTTGTCGCTGTCGATATAGCCGATCATCTGGCGAAAGCCGGCCGCCGCGCACGCGTCGATCAATTCGCCGAGCAGCAGGCGCCCGATGCCGCGGCCGATCTGGTCGTGACGGACATAGATCGAATGCTTTACTGCATAGCGATAGGCCGGCCGCTTCCGAAACAGCACCACATAGGCATAGCCGACCACCTCGCCGTCGCGTGTCGCGACCAGATGGGGCAGGCGATGGTTGCGGAAATTCTTCCGCCGGTCGCGGAAATCATCCGGCTCCGGCACCCCGCTGTCCTCGACGCTGTCGTCGACGCCGCGCCTTATGTGGCGGCGGTAGATCGACAGCATGGCTTCGACATCGGCCTCGCGCGAGGCCCTGACGATGATCCGCTCTTCGTTCATCGGCCGTCACTCGGAAATCACGTAGGTGAACAGGCGCACGCGGCCCGCATCGTCGATTTCCTTGTAGACGCCCTGGATCTCGACTTCGAAGCCCGGGAACGCATTGAACGATGCCTCGAACATCTTGAGGTAATCGATCATCGGCCGCGTCTGTTCCGACAGCCGTTCCCCCGGCACGATGGTGGCGATGCCGGGCGGATAGACCACGAACGGCGTTGCGGCGATGCGGCCCGAAATTTCGCCGATCGGGAGATAATCGACGTCGTTGTGCACGAGGTAGCGTGACGCTTCGCGCGGCGACATCGCGATCTCGGGCAGATGCTCGGGGAGGAACTGCTTGCGCTGCAGCGCGCTCACATCGGCCGCGCGGAAGAAGCGGTGCATGTCGCCGCAGAGGTCGCGCAGGCGCACGCCGGCATAGCGGGCAGGCCGGCGGCGGAAGAATTCGGGGATCACGTCTTCGAGCAGCGCATTGTCGTCATGCAATTTCTTGAAGGCGACGAGCCCCGAGATCAACGTCCCCGCCTTGCTCGCCTCGACGCCGGGGGTGAGCAGGAAGAGCAGGGAGTTGAGGTCGTTCTTCTCGGCCACGATCCGGTTCTCCCGCAGATATTGCGCCACCACCGGGGCGGGGATGCCGTGTTCGGCATACGCGCCCGTGGCATGGTCGAATCCCGGCGTGAGCAGCGTCAGCTTGTTCGGGTCGGTCATGGCAAAGCCCGCCGTCATCTCCGGGAAGCCATGCCAGCTATCGTCAGGCTTGAGCTGCCAGAACGCAGGGTTGGTCGCGAGCTGGTCGGTAGAGATGGTTTCCCAGGCGACATTGTGCGCCCCGCCTTCGCGCGCGACGTCCGGGATCATCACGCGATCCGGCACGAACGGCTCGAAGAACCAGCGCCGCTCGGGACGCGCCTCGTTCTCCTCGAACTCGCGGCGGGTGGCGCGGATTTTCTTGCGCAGCTCGATGCCGAGCCGGATCGTGTCGTCCCACAGCACCTCGCCGGAGCGGCCCTTCATCATCTGCGCGCCGACGTCGAGCGAGGCGAACAGCGGATAGAATGGCGAGGTCGAGGCGTGCTGCATGAAGCTCTCGTTGAAACGCCGGTGTTCGACCCGGCGCTTCTGGCCCTTGATGTGGCGGTCGCGGACATGGATCTGCGAAGCCTGCGAGAAGCTGGCGAGCTGCTTGTGGGTCGATTGCGTGGCGATGATGCCGGGCGCCTCGGGGCCGAGGTCGGCAAGGCCCATCGCGAAGCGGCCGGCATAGATCGGATGGAACTTCATGAAGCCGGCCCAGGCTTCGTCGAACAGGATGTAGTCGCAGAGATGACCGATGCGCCTCAGGATCATCTCCGCACTATGAATGGTGCCGTCATAGGTGCACTGCTCGACCACGGCGACGCGGAAGGGACGGGGCCGCTTCCAGGCCTCCTTGTCCTTGACCAGCGGATGGTTGCGGATGCGCTCGCGCAGCGACGTCTCGTCGAGCATGTCCCAGCGCATCGGCCCGATCAGGCCCCAGGCGTTGCGAACGGTCGGCACATAGACCGGGATGCCGCCGCCGAGCAGCAGCGCGCCATGGTGGGCGGCCTTGTGATTGTTGCGGTCGAACAGCACGAGGTCGCCGTCGGTGACCAGCGAGCCGAGTGCGACCTTGTTGGAGGTGGAGGTGCCGTTGAGCACGAAATAAGTCTTCTCCGCGCCGAAGATCCTGGCGGCTTCCTTCTGCGCCCGCAGTGCCGGGCCCTCATGGGTCAGGAGGTCGCCGAGGTCGAGCACGGAATTGTCGAGGTCGTCGCGGAACACGGCCTCGCCGAGATGTTCGACGAACACGCGTCCGATCGGGCTGCGGCTGTAGAACACGCCGCCATTGTGGCCGGGGCAGGTCCAGAGCTGGTTGCCCTCTTCGGCATAGTCGACCAGCGCGCCGAAGAACGGCGTCTTCAGCGTCTCGGCATATTGCTTGAGGCGGCTGATCAAATTCTTGGCAATGAACGGCGGCGTTTCCTCGGACAGGAACACATAGCCGTCGATGAAGTCGAGCACCTCGACCGGCAGGTCCTCGAACCGCTTGCGGCGGATCAGGAGGATGATCGGGAAGTCGAGGCCGCGCCGCCGCATCAAATTGATCAGCGATGCGGTCTTGCCCTCCAGCCCCTTCTTGCCCCAGTCCACCACCATGCAGCCGATCGCCGCGTCGGTCTGCACCGCGATCTCGGCATCCTCGAGCTTGCGGGCGCGCACGACCTCGAAGCCGGAGCGCTGGATCTCGTCGATGATCTGGTTGAAGCGGATGCCCTCGAGATCCTCCGGATCGAATACGGGCGCCGCGAACAGGAAGGTGAAGCGTCGGAAATAGTCCATCGGTGTCCTCGAAATGGTCCGAGCGAGAAGTCGGCACATTTCGTGACAGGCAGATGACGGTGGCGCCCGCGGGGGAAAATTGTTGGTGGCGAGCCGACGCCGCTTCAATCCGGTACGCGTTGCCTCGGATATTCGAGCTGCATGGCGACGAAATCGGCCGTGCGATCGCCATAGCGTGCTTCGATCCGCAGCAAGGTCTGGTCCAGCGCCTGCGCCGGCGCCAGTGATCCGACCGGTTGCAGCAATCGCTCGGCGGGCCACTGGGCCGCGACCTGATCGGGCAGGATGCGCAGGCCGTTGCGGCTTGGCTGCGCCTCCGCCGTCGCGGCAAAGGTCACGGTGCGCGAACGATAGGTCCGCGACCAGGCGTCGGCGGCGAGCGCGAGCGAGACTTCGTCGATGCCGGGCGCAAGCGCGATGCCGAGCTGCTCCTTGTTCCAGAACGCGAGCGTGTTCCCGATCGCCGTGAGCGCGAACGGTCGTGTGAACTGGAACGCGCCGCTGTCGTGGCGGGCATCCCAATGGGGCAGGCCGATGTCGCGGGCAACGGCTTCTGCCTTCTCGCGGCCGGCGATCGCTTCGACCAGCGTGAGCGACATCGGCATCGAAGCTGTGATCCCCGTTGTGGTCGCAACGCTTTGGTCGACCACGATCCTGCGGTCCCTGATGTAATGGATCGTCGGATGCTTCTCGCGCAGGTCTTTCAGGGAGTACCAATGCGTCGTCGCGCGCTTGCCGTCGAGCAGTCCAGTACTGGCGACCACCATGGTGCCGACGCAGACACCGATGACGATCGCGCCCTTTTGCGCCTGTTGCCTGATCCATTGCACGACGACCGGATCGTCGTCACGGCTCATGGCGGGGACGATGACATAGTCGGCGCCATCAGGGTGCTCGGCATCGAACGCTGCGATGGTGGCATCCGGCTCGACCTTCAGCACCGGAAACAGCGTCACCGGTCCGGGTCTCGTCGCAAGCGTCACCACGTCGGCGACGTCGGCGCGCTTGAGGATGCCATAGGGCATCAGATAGTCGGTGGTTTCGGTCTGCTCATTGATGCCGACGATCGCGATCAGCGGTCGCTGCCGCTTCGGCGGCTTCAACGCCGCGATGGTCGCATCACCCTCCTGGCTTGCGATCGGCGGCGCGTTTGCAGACGCAGCTCGCGAGGGCAGCGTCAGAAGCCAGCCACCACCAATGGTCAAGAAAAGCGCGGCGGCGGCAACACCGCCCCACGCGAAAAGCCGCCAGTTCATTGCTTACGTCGCTCAACGAATTCGTCACCTCGCCCCCTCCGCGCAACTTACTCGCTCACGCCGCGCTCCGAAATGACGCAAATCCGGCAAAAACCGACACAGGGGGCAATGAATGGACAGGGGCGGATCGGTGAATTTCGTCGAAAGCCACTTGCCGAATTATTCCCCTCGTCAAGCAGACGTAGCGAAAAAATTCCTCGTGCTCTCCGGCGGAATAGAACGCGCCTCCGTATGTCCTACTCATGCAAGCTATTTCCTTACAGGAGCTATCATGAAGAACCCATCGATTGGTTTCGCACTCGCCACCGCCATTTCCCTAGCGACGGTCTCCGTGGCGTTTGCCGCACCGCCGACCAAGACCGGAACCACCGCGAAGGGAAGTGTGCTGACGGATGCGAAGGGCATGACTCTCTATACCTTTGACAAGGACACTGACGGCAAGTCTGCCTGCAATGGTCCTTGCGCGACAAACTGGCCGGTGCTGAAGGCTGAGGCGAGCGACAAGGCGGGCGAGGGCTACACCATCATCACCCGTGATGATGGCTCCAAGCAGTGGGCCTACAAGGGCAAGCCGCTTTACACCTTCGCCAAGGATCAGAAGCCCGGCGACATCACCGGCGACGGCTTCCTCAACGGCGCCTGGCATCTTGCGCAGCCGTGATGAGCTGAGCTCGCAATAATGCGAGAGGCGGATCAGCGCAGCATGATCCGCCGTTCACGCTAGTTGGCTTGCACACCTGCCTCGCGCGGGGATGCAAAGAAGTCGGCGGGCCGTTATTTCGTGTGTCCCCACGCCTCGTCCCAGTCCGCACCAGCCGCGTCGACGACGCGGCCGTCGGCCTCGAAGAACTTGTTCGGCACCTGGAAGATCGCGAGGATCAATCCGCCTTCGGGGCACCAGGCGACGTGGCGGCTGCCGGCCTCACGCCAGATGAACTCGCCCGCTTTCGCGGCAATGCCCTGCGCCGGGCCTTCCTTGTCGACCAGCGAACCCTCGATGACATAGGTCTGCTCGATATTGACGTGCTCGTGGTCGGGCAGCACCGTACCTGGCGCAAAGCGCATCAAGGCCGTCATCAAGCCGGTCTTGCGGTCGAACAGCAGCGTCTTGGCCTCGCAGCCAGGGAAACGGGTCTTTTGCCAGTCCATTTCCTGCGGGCGCACGAGATGGGAATGCGTGTCGGCAGTCTGATGCGCCTGCGGCGTAGCAGCGTCCATGGCGTTCCTCCGGTTTCGTTGAACCAAAGGGATGATAGCCGGATCGCGCAGCCGCGTCAGCGGTTACCGCAGTCCCTCATAGACCATGAATCCGCGCGCGATCGCGAGCTTTCGCAGCGCGCGCGGCACAAATCTTTCCGGCGGGTGCAGATAGCGCCACGAGGTCAGCGTGAAATCGGAGAGCGTGGTCGCAACGGTCTCGAATGGTGCCAGCAGTCCAGTGAGGCTCACCGGCACGTGCGCGCGGTTGTTGAAGGGAAGGAGCAGCAATTCGAGATGCGCCGGCGTGCCGGCCTGGCTCGAAGCCGTGACGCCGGCGACGGCGGGCAGCATCTCCTCGGCGACAAAGGCGACGACATCCTCGACCTGGCGGCGGCTCTCACCGGTGAACAGCTCCGAAAAGCTCTTGTCCTTGAGGTCGCGGCCGAGCAGGGCGCAGACGCGCGTGCCGGCGACGCGAAAGGGAAAGCCCGCCTCATGCTCGTAGGACAGCACAAAAATGTCGCCGAGCCGCTCGCGAACGGCCTCGGGGTCGAGGTCGCAGCGATCGGGCGCGCGCGCGTTGCCACGCGTCTTGTCCCAACAAGCGAAGAATTCGCGGCTTCCTGGATGCTTCATTCAAGAACCTTGCCTCGCGCTCGCCGCGCCGGGACACATCTGTCCCGGTTTTTGCGCAAGCGCATTCATTCTCAGTAGTGCAGGGGAACTTTGCAGCGTCCATGCCGCGGCCACGTTTTCGCAAGCTTTCCGGCAGCTTTGCGGCGTTAACGTTAAGTTAACTATGAGCTTGGCGCCGCCCGTATGCCCCTCTACTGTCCGCTCATTCCTTGCCGGCCGTTCTCCAGGGGCCAGCGGGTTGGTACACAGGTGGCGTCGAACAATCAGGTCATCGGGCGGGGAGGGGTGGGATGTGCTCCCGTTCCCTCTGGGCGCGACAAGACCGACAGCAGCAGAGGGCGGGCCTTCTCAGGGCTCGCCCTCAATGCCTTTAGCAGGCGTTATCTGCTTGATTTTTCCCCGACTTTCTGGCTTCGATCCTGGCTCCGTTTCCGGTTTGGCCCGCCGTTTTCCAGAACGCCTTCTTGGCGGGAACCGATCTCGGGAACGCCCAGATGACCTTCGCCCCGTTCCGGATGTAGCGGGTGCTGCGCCGTTGTCGGTGCGGCGCTTCAGGGGGCAGGCGCACACACGGTTGGGAACGTGAGTGCCTCCACACGACCCAGCCACGACACGTCTGTTCGTACGACGAATGGGAGCGCCGTTCCAAGCGGATCTATAACCTCCGAGACGAAGACGAGCTGTGAGCGACATCTCGAAGGCTGTCGAGTTTGTTCTGGAGAACCAAGAGGACGCGGTGCAGTGCGGCCAGATGCCGATCTAGACAATCTACGAGCCGCAGATTGTGGAGAGCTGGGTGTGGGCACGCTAACGTGGCGGGCGTTCCGTTGGACGAAATCTGCCATCTTCGATAGCCAAGGTGGGGAATTGAACGATTCGGTGGCTTGAAGTGCCAAGCGTCAAGTTGAACTTATTCTAAGAAGCTGTAGCGCACCCGGAACCTGCGACAAGTCGTCGAGAGCACAGCGCGACACAAAGCAGCGTGACACCGAGCGCGCTTCATGCGAACACTCAAATGATGGACACATCGGAGATATATCCTGCCGCTGAGCGCCGGTGGCCGCCCACAATTGTGATTGGCCGCACGCCCAGGGGGCCCGTTCTGCGCATCGAGCTGCTGCAGGTCCTGTCGATCCTCAGTCTTGTCCTGGTGGTGACGGGCAGCATCGCAGGCGCATGGTGGTTCTCGGTCCACGGCATCACCTGGTTTGAGCCTTTGCTGTTGCTGTCCGTGACCTTCGTCACCGGCCTCGGCATCACGCTCGGCTACCATCGCTTGTTCTGCCATCGCGCCTTTGTCGCCCGTGCGCCGCTCGCGGCGGCGCTCGGAATTCTTGGTGCGATGACCATGCAGGGCCAGATCCTGGGATGGGTCTCGATCCATCGCAAGCATCATCGATACAGCGACCGGCCCGGCGACCCGCATTCACCGCGCCCGCGCGGAGCCGGGATTGTCGGCGCCATCCGAGGCTTCTTCCAGGGCCATGTTGGATGGGTGATGTCCGACGCCTACTGCGTGTACGTCGACTACGTGCGCGATCTACGCCGCGATCCGGTCGTTCGCTGGGTTGATCGTTGGTATTGGCTGTGGGTCGCCGCCAGTTGGATCATACCCGGCTTCATCGGTCTCGCCTGGTACGGGACGATGGATGGATTCTGGGCCGGCTTCTTCGCGGGCGGTCCGCTGCGCACACTCTGGCAGCTCAATTGCACCTGGGCGGTGAACTCGATCGCGCATCGTTTCGGCCGACGGCGCTTTGAGACACGCGAGGACAGCCGCAACAGCGCGCTGGTCAACACTCTCACCATGAACGGCGAGGGGCTGCATAACAACCATCACGCCTTCCCCTGGTCGGCAAGCTTCGCGCTCTTCCCGGGCGAGATCGACCCCGGCTATTGGGCGCTGCGCGGTTTCGAGGCCATGGGCTGGGCGACAAAGGTGCGTGTGCCTGCCCAGCACCTCGTTGCAGCGCGGGCCGCTCAGCCGACGACCGATCCCTTGCGCTCGAGCACCAAGCGATAGAGCGTCACGGCGCCGGCGAGATAGGCGTCCAGGCACGTCTTGAGATTATGCATGTAATCGCTCACCATCTCGCGCCCCACGAGCGCAACCAGATCGGCCTCCTGGCTCCGCAGATTCCTTAACCAGGCTCGCAGCGTGTAGATGTAATCGCGCGGCTTTCCTTCGAGATGCACGAGGTCAAACCAGCGTTCGCTGGCGAGCAGCATCTCACTGGCGTGAGGCAAGTTGCCCTCGAGCCAGAAACCGTCGATTCCGCTTTGGCTGATGTGGCGGGCCTCGCTGCCGAGCTCGATGTTGCCCCAACCGTTGACCTGGATCGAAGCCCGGCCACCGACCCTGAGCGTGCGAGCGCAGAACTCGAAGAACAGACTGTAGGCCTCGATACGCTGCTGACGATCCGCCGCCTTGCCGGCAAAGTGTTCCATCGCCTCGAGGCTCACGATCGCGTCAAACGGGCGATTCGACTGATAGTCCTGCCAAGCCGAAATCTCGGTCACGAAGTTCCGCGGGGCGTAGCTTCGCACGTACTCGGCCTGGTTGTCGGCAAGCGTCAGGCCGACATAGTCGATGTCCGGCCTGCGCACCATCAGCCGCTTGATGAGGCTGCCCCAGCCGAACCCGACGTCAAGCACACGCTGCGCGCTGTCCGCTCCAGACATATCGATGTGCCAATCGAGCTTGCGCAGTTGCGCCGCCTCAAGCGTGTCGCGATTTCCGGGCTCGTTCCAAATGCCAGCCGAATACGCAAGATTGGGCCCGAGAAACCGCTCGTAAAGCCGCGGCTCGCGGTCGTAGTGGGCCTGAATCTCGGCTTTCGACGCCCCCAGATTGGGGATTGCCGCCGCGGAGGTTTCGAGAATGGTGTCGGTTAGGCGAGTGCTGGCCATCACAGCTCCAGGAAATCAAGGTATTCGAGAGAGTACCCCAAACTATGATCGGCTCATACCCCACCGCAACCCTTGGCGATCACGTGCGGGATGAGCGCTGGTTGGGGCCAAGGCCGCCGGTTTTTCTAGAATCGTGGAATGATTTCAGGGGTAGGCTAGCATTCTCAGGGCCCGCTCTTATTCTTTCTTACCTGTGCACTTGCACAATGCGGCCAAAGCCGCCTATCTGGGATGATCGCCCATCCGCGCCGCGCTAAGGTCATCAGTCCCTTGGAATCGCAGTTTGAACCTCCGCAAGATGCGCCGCCGGATCGTCCGCACGAGCCGATCCTCACCTTGCCTCCGGCGCTGACCGCCTACATCGCGCTGATCGCGCTCATCCACTTGCGCGTGCTGCTGCCGCCGGAGTGGGAAAACTGGACCATCGACGTCTTCGGCTTCATTCCGAAGCGCTACGATTCCACGCTGCTCAACATCACCTTCCCCGGCGGCGAGGGCGCCAAGGTCTGGACCTTCGTTACCTATTCGCTGCTGCACGCCAACCTCACCCATATCATTTTCAACGTGCTTTGGCTGTTGCCGTTCGGCAGCGCGCTGGCGCGGCGGTTCGGCGCGCTGCGCTTCTATCTGTTCATGGCGGTCACGGCGGCTGCCGGTGCGCTCGCGCATCTCCTGACGCATGAGCATGCGATCGCGCCGATGATCGGCGCATCCGCGTCCGTCTCCGGCACCATGGCGGCCGCGATCCGCTTTGCCTTCGTGAAGGGCAGCTTCCTCTCCTTCAGCCGCGGCGACGCGGAGGCAGCGGCAAAGGTGCCGGCGCTGTCGCTGTCGCGCGCGCTGCGCGATGGTCGCGTGCTCGCCTTTCTCGCGGTCTGGTTCGGCGTCAATCTCATCTTCGGGATCGGCTCGATCGCGATCGGAGCCGACGGCGCCAGCGTCGCCTGGCAGGCGCATATCGGCGGGTTTCTGGCCGGGCTCGTGCTGTTCTCGTTGTTCGATCCGGTGCCGCGGGAACGCCGTCATGCTGCAGATGCGTTGTCGCCTGACGGACCGGACCGCGTCTGATAGCCGCTTGCGGCTGAGGGCGATTTCATCCATCATTGATTGAAAGTTGTGACGCAAGCTGCCGCCTCTTGCGCTGCATGATGGCCGCGCTTGTTGCCCACCGCGCCGGAAACGAAAACTGCGCGGAACTGTTGATTGAAGACTCGCGAACGATGTCGCGCCTCCTGGTCGAGGCGCGGCAGGGATTCAGGAGGCGGCAATGACGGTACGTTCCATTCTCGATTCCAAGGGTCATCAGATCACGAGCGTCCCGCCGGACGTGACCTTGACCGATGCGATCAAGACACTCGGCGAGCGCAAGATCGGCGCCGTGCTGGTCATGAAGGAAGGCGGCATCGAAGGCATCTTGTCGGAGCGCGACATCGTTCGCGTGCTCGGCGAGCGCGGCGCCGGCGTGCTCGAGGAGCCCGTCAGCGCGGTGATGACGCAGAAGGTCGTCAGTTGCCGTCCGTCCGACACCGTTGCCGGCATCATGGAAATGATGACGCTCGGAAAATTCCGCCATCTGCCCGTGCTCGAGGACGGTCGCGTGGTCGGCTTGATCTCGATCGGTGACATCGTCAAGCGCCGGGTCCAGGAATACGAAGCCGAGCAGGAAGCGCTGCGCGACTACATCAAGACGGCCTGAAATCTAGAGCTTCGGTTCTGATGGAATCAGAACCGAAGCTCTAGGTTTTTGTCTTGACGCGTTTTCTGCGCAGATAAGTCTACGCAATCTGCGTAAACTTGATTGCTATGCGAACCGGTGTCCACCCTCGGATCAAGTCCGAGGGCATGCTTCGCTCGAAAACGCTCTATTCCTTGGTCTCGTCGGGGGCTGCGCCGGTAGCCGTAGTCGCTGCCGGCGGCACCAGGATGTCGATCGCCTCCTGGATCGACTCGATCGCGCGCTCGGCGGCGCGAACGCCATGCGCGATCAGCTCATCCGCGCGATGGAAATCGAACCATCCGATCTTGCCGACCCGCGGCGAGATCAAGAGGTCCGGCGGATCGCCGGCGAGCCGCGCGCGGGTGATGCGGTCCTGCATGATGTTGAAGGCGTCCACCATCACGGTCGAGATGCCGGGCCGCGTGCCGCTGCCGAAGAATTCGCGCTTCATGGTGCGCTCGGCCGAGAAGAACTTGCCAAAGCGTCGCTTCGGCGGGACCGGGTCCGGAACGACTTCGGGCACGACGGTGACCTCGGTCGGCTGGCCGTGCGAATAGATCGTCGTGGAATGGTTGAAGACGTCGCTGGAAAGATTGGCGGCGATCACGATCTCCGCGCCAAAGGCCCGCGCCGCCGAGACCGGCACCGGATTGACCAGCGCACCGTCGACCAGCCAGCGGTCGCCGACCAGGACCGGAGCGAAGATGCCGGGCAGCGCGTAGGAGGCGCGCATCGCATCGACGACGCGGCCGTGGGTCAGCCAGATCTCATGGCCGGTCCGCACCTCGGTCGCGACGCTCGCAAACTTCACCAGCAGATCCTCGATCTGGGTCTGGCCGATCGAGGCTTCGAGCTCGGCGGCAAGCTTGGTGCCGCCGATCAGGCCCGAGCCGTTCAGGCGGATATCGAGATAGCCGAAGATGTTGCGCGGCTGCAGGCTGCGCGCCCAGGCTTCCAGCGTATCGAGATGGCCGGCCGCGTAGGCGCCGCCGACCACGGCACCGATCGATGTGCCGACCACGACATTCGGAATGATGCCGTGCGCGATCAGCGTCTTGACGATCCCGATATGGGCAAAACCGCGTGCGGCGCCGCCACCCAGTGCCAGTCCGATCACGGGCCGCCGCTGGGCGCCAAGGCCTAGCTTCTCGGAGCCATCGGCGCTCTTCTGGCTCCGGCCCATCCAGCTATCCAACACTCTGACTTCTCCTGCCGACGCGAGATTAGGCTCCGCGACGAGGCGCCGCCAGAATCGTTCGCATGCATGGTTTATGCCCTAGGAGCATAGCGCGTAGGGAGGGATTGTGACTTGAGCGCGACCGCCAGGCCAGGGTGGAAGCGTGGGTTCCACAACAGCAACCCTGCAGGACTACGGAGGCTTGAATTTGCCGCGTTTTCGTTGAAAAGCATCATTCCATGACTGTTTGGGGCGATCGCATCGGACGATGCGGGCGGGGCGTGCTGCTTCGCTCGGTGATTTGGCTTGTTCTCGCCCTGGAATTAGCGGTTCCGACCGCCGTTTCGGCGCAATGGTTTGGTGAGCGGCCGCCCCCGGTACCGCCGGCCGCGGTTCCCGATGCCGGGCCCGCGATTAACCTCGCGCCGCCTTCCGGGGCGGGATCGGCACCAAGCCTGCCGGCCCCATTGACCCAGCCGACGATCATGCAGCCCTCGACCACCACGGCCCCGCCGGCCGGGCCGCCGCCGGGGGTGCAGACTGCGAACCAGGCGGTGCTGTCGCTGACCGCCCGCTATGGCAAGGATCTGCCGGTCATCAACAATGGCCTGGTATGGCGGGTCTTTGCCGACAAGCCTGATGACAACGGCACTTTCAAGCTGATCCGCGAGGATCGCGGCGCCACCCCCAACATCGTGTTGCCGCCGGGCAATTACGTGGTCCACGTGGCGCTCGGCCTGGTCAGCGCCGTGCGCGCCGTGAGCCTGAAGTCGGAGACCGATCGCGAGTCCTTCATCCTGCCGGCCGGCGGCCTGCGGATCGAAGGCCGGGTCGGCTCCAGCAAGATTCCGCCGAACCAGATTTCGTTTGCGATCTACAAGGGCAGCCAGTTCGACGGAGCGGACCGCGGCGCCCTGGTCCCCAATGTCGCCGCCGGCGACGTCGCGCTGTTGCCGGAGGGGACCTATCACATCGTCTCCAACTATGGCGACGCCAATTCGGTGGTGCGTTCCGACATCCGCGTCCAGGCCGGCAAGCTCACCGACGCGACCGTCATGCATCGCGCGGCCGTCATCACGCTGAAGCTCGTCGGCGAAAAAGGCGGCGAGGCGCTGGCGAATACCGCATGGTCGGTGATCACGCCGGGCGGCGACGTCATCAAGGAATCGATCGGCGCCTTCCCCCGCGTCGTGCTCTCAGAAGGCGAGTACCGCGCCATTGCCAAGAACGAGGGCAAGGTGTTCGAACGGCCCTTCAACGTCGTCAACGGCGTCGACGGCGAGGTGGAAGTCATCGCGCGCTAGATACGAGTAAAATTTTGAGCGACTGTCATAGTCTCTAACGCGCACTAACCAAGATCTGACTTTGAACTGTCATAATAGCGCCGGCGTCCCGTCGCCCGCGCAATCTTTACATTGCTTTAAGCGAGCCTGATTTGGATGCGGGCGGGGACTGGAGCATGAAATCGGACAGGGGAAGCCGGTTTTCCCTCGCGACAAACGCGGAGCGTTTGCGCCGTGATCATGCTCGAATGTGAAGTGAGGTCGTGATCCGATCTTCGTCGGACCATGATCTGGTGGTTCGGGGCGCGTCATGAGTGCGGCGAAGAAGTCGTCGGGAAAATTCAACACAGAAATGTTCGGCGACGTCCCGGTGCTCAAGCGCAAGTGGCAAGCCGCATTGCGTCCGGGCGACAGGTTGCCCCGCTATGAGGACGTGATGCTCGGCAGCCTCGGCCGGCTCGCCGACCACATCGTCCTGCTCAAAGAAAGGGGCGGCACGCTCGCCGTTTCGCAACCCGGCCGCTACATCCAGCAGTGGCTGAATGACGACCGCTGGGACATGGCGCTGAACGAGCTGCCGCCGGATTGCGCGACCGCGCTCGGCGAAGCCGCCGCCAACGCGGCCCTCAATGACCGGCCCTATCTTGCCACGGCGCATTGCGTGCGCGACGGCCTGGTCCGCACCTATGACGTGCTGGCGCTGCCGACCTGCTCGCGCTGGGGCGGCACGCTGATCGGGGCCTACGTCAACGAGCGCGGCGCGCAATACAATCTGCTCGATACGATCTTCGCGGCGACCGATGAAGGCGTGCTGTCGCTGGCCGCCATTCGCGATCCGCGCGGCGAGCCGTTCGATTTCCAGATCATCCATCTCAATCAGGGCGCGGCGAAGCTCTTGAAGCGGCCCCAGCACGAGCTGTTGTGGCAGCGGCTCAGCGCAGGTGGAAACCTGCTCGGCGCCTCCGACGTGACCGAGCGGCTGCGCGAGACCCTCCGCAGGACCAGCGGCACCCAGTTCGAGATCGAGAGCGAGGACCGCTGCCTGCGGCTTGCCGTCACGGCATTCGGCGACATGCTGTCGCTGACCTTGTCCGATATCACGGCGCTGAAGCAGCGCGAGGTCTCGTTCCGTCTGCTGTTCGAGAACAACCCGATGCCGATGTGGGTGTTCGACGCCGCCACGATGGAATTCCTTGGGGTGAACGACGCGGCGGTCCAGCACTATGGCTATTCGCGCGAGAAATTTCTGAGCATGAAGTTGCGCGAGATCTGGCCGGAAGACGAATGGGCGCCCCACAGCAAGGCGCTGCAGGAGATCGGCGACGTCTACCATTCCAGCCGCGACTGGCGGCACATCAAGGCGGATGGCAGCGAGATCCATGTGCTGACTTTCGGCCGCCGCGTTTCGTTCGATGGCCGCGACGGCTACCTCGTGGCTCTGGTCGATATCACCGAGCGGCGCAAGGCCGAGGCCCGCATCGCCTACATGGCCCATCATGACGGCCTGACCAATCTGGCGAACCGCGATTTCTTCCAGGACCGCCTGCGCGAGGCGCTGCAGCGGAGCAAGTCGGGGAGCAAGCGTGTCGCGGTGCTGTGCGTCGATCTCGACCTGTTCAAGAACGTCAATGACTCCTTCGGCCATGCGATGGGCGATCGGCTCCTGAAGCAGGTCGCCGAGCGGCTGACGGCCGATATCACCGGCGACAATCTGGCCGCGCGGCTCGGCGGCGATGAATTCGCGATCGTTCTCTCCGATGTCACACCGAACGAGGCGAGCGATTTCGCCGAACGCCTGATCGGGACGCTGAGCGTGTGCTACGACATCGACGGCATCGAAGTGATGGTCGGCGCGAGTGTCGGCATCGCGCTGTCGCCGGGCGACGGCACCAGCTCGGAGGAATTGATGCGCAACGCCGATATGGCGCTCTATCGCGCCAAGTCGGACGGCGGCGGCGTGCATCGCTTCTTCGAGCACGAGATGGACCGCCAGGCGCAGAAGCGCCGTGATCTCGAGCGCGACCTGCGCCACGCCTTCGCCAACGGTGAATTCGAGCTGCATTACCAGCCGCTGGTCGACATCGCCGCCGACAAGATCAGCGGGTTCGAATCGCTATTGCGCTGGCGCCATCCGGAAAAGGGCATGATCTCGCCGGCTGAGTTCGTGCCGGTCGCCGAAGACATCGGCCTGATCGTCCAGCTTGGCGAATGGGTGCTGCGCGAAGCCTGTTCGGAAGCGATGAAATGGCCCCAGGAGATCAAGGTCGCCGTCAACCTGTCGCCGGTGCAGTTCCGCAGCCGCAATCTGGTGCAGGCGGTGATCTCGGCACTGGCGCATTCCGGCCTGTCGCCGCGACGGCTCGAGCTCGAGATCACGGAATCCGTGTTCCTGGCCGAGACCGAAGCCAACCTCGCGATCCTGCATCAGCTCCGCGAGCTCGGCGTCAGCATCTCGATGGACGATTTCGGTACCGGCTATTCCAGCCTGAGTTACTTACGCAGCTTTCCGTTCGACAAAATCAAGATCGACCGTTCCTTCGTCAAGGATCTGGCGCGCCGTACCGATTGCGTGGCGATCGTGCGTGCAATCTCCGGCCTCGGCCGCAGCCTGAATATCACCACCACCGCAGAGGGCGTCGAGACGGTTGATCAGCTCGACTGGTTGCGCGCCGAAGGCTGCAACGAGGTGCAGGGCTTCCTGTTCAGCGCGGCGCGGCCGGCGGACGAGATCGCGACGCTGCTCGCAGGCTTTGCCGAGCGCGCATCGAAGGCGGCCTGACGCCGTTTGTCGCGCGGCGGTCTCCGCCGCAAATTTGTCGGCTCGCGGCGATATTGGGCGCGGGCCATGACCGTCGCTCGCGTAATCCAGCTCGCAGTGCCGCTGCTTTTGCTTGCGGGCGCCGTTGGCACGCCGCTCGAAGCCTCGGCTCAAGAGATGTTTGCCGGCGTCACGGTGCGGGCGCCCGATGCGTTCTATGATCCGCCGGCGCAAGTGCCGGATAAACCAGGCGCGCTCCTGCGCAGCGAGCCGCTCCGGGACGTCAGGCTGCCGGCCGGCGTGCGGGGCTGGCGCATCCTCTACACGACGACGGTAAACGACACCACGCGTGCAACCGCCGTCGCGACCGTGTTTGCGCCGATCGATCCGCCCGCGGGCCCGCGCCCCGTGATCACCTGGGAGCACGGCACGATCGGAATGCAGCAGAAATGCATGCCGTCGCTGCTATCGGCCCCGGCCGTGGGGATTCCGGTGCTCGATCGGATCGTGCGAGCAGGCTGGGTGATCGTCGCCACCGACTACTCGTTTGCCGAGAAGGGCGGCCCGCATCCCTATCTCATCGGCGAGGGCGAGGCGCGCGCCGCGCTTGACTCGGTCCGCGCCGCACGGCAGATGCCCGAACTGACGCTCGATCCGCGCACTGTGGTGTGGGGGTATTCGCAGGGCGGACACGCCGCGTTGTGGACCGGCATCATCGGTCCACGCTACGCGCCGGAGATCGAGATCGCGGGCGTTGCCGCGATCGCGCCGGGCACCAATCTGCTGGACATTTTTGCGATGAACCAGGGGGTCGACAAGCGGCTCGGGCCGTATGTCGCGCTGTCCTATAGCCGCTTCTATCCAGACATTAGCTTCGAGCAGGCGGTTCGGCCGGAGGCGCTTGCGGCCGCGCGCGAGATTGCGGGCCTGTGCGGGTTCCTGCCGGAGGAGGAGCCGGTGCGGGCGGCGGCGCTCACCGCAACGTTCGAGGGGCCTGCGTTGGCGACACGCAGCAACCCGGCGCTTGCCGCAAGGCTTGCGCAGAATGGCGCCGACCATCCGATCGCGGCGCCTGTGGTGATCGCGCAAGGAGCGGAGGATGACGTGGTGCCGCCGGCGGCGACCGCAGGCTATGTCGAGGAGCGCTGCGCCGCCGGCCAACGGCTCGAATATTGGACCTTCGTGGGGCTCGACCACGGCATGGTGCAGCCGGGCTCAAAGCTCGAGCAGCCACTCATGGCATGGACCGCGGCGCGTTTCGGAGGCGAGCCGCCGCCAAAGGGCTGCACCCGCAAGTCGTTCTGAGGCTGTCTCCGGCGCGCGGCTTTTCTTCGGATCAAGAAGCGAGCTCGGGTGCACCTCGCCCCGCGCGCGGGGAGAGGTCGAAATTCAAGCACAGCTTGAATTTCGGGTGAGGGGGAGTCTCCGCCAACTCATCTGTCACCGTGATCGCGGAGCAACCCCTCACCCCGACCCTCTCCCCGCAAGAGCGGGGCGAGGG
The DNA here is from genome assembly GCF_000472865.1 of Bradyrhizobium elkanii WSM2783. GTDB lineage: Bacteria > Pseudomonadota > Alphaproteobacteria > Rhizobiales > Xanthobacteraceae > Bradyrhizobium > Bradyrhizobium elkanii_A. The sequence goes on from NZ_AXAP01000009.1 coordinate 59,625, forward strand.
AGAAGCGCTAGAACCGCGTCACGATATCCGACAGCGCCGGCCGCGGGCGGTCTTCGTTCGGCTTGGTCGGCTTGCCGATATGGATCAGCCCTGCGAGCTTCTCGTCGGGCTTGAGGCCCAGACCGTCGAGCACATCGCGGTCGAAGACGAACCAGCCGGTGAGCCAGCACGCGCCATAGCCGAGCGCGGTCGCCGCGGTGAGGATGTTCATCGCGCTGGCGCCGGCGGAGAGTTCCTGCTCCCACGGCGGCACCTTCGGATGCGGCTTGGTGAAGCTGACGATGCCGATCACCAGCGGCGCATCGGTGAGCCGCCGCTTCTCAACCTCGATATCGGCCGTCGGCGCGCCCGGGTTCTTCTTGGCGAACACGCTCGCGATGACATCGCCGGCGCGGTTGCGCGCCTCGCCTTCGAACACAATGAAGCGCCAGGGCGCGAGCTTGCCGTGGTCCGGCACCCGCGCGCCGATCGTCAAGATGGTCTCGAGCTCGGTCGGCGAGGGGCCGGGGCCTGTCATTTCGCGCGGCTTCACCGAGCGGCGGGTCTTCAACAATTCTATGGCGTCGGGCACTGCTGCTTTCCTTAAACTGGCGGGTCGCGGACATTCTTGCCACGAGATAGGGGCGAACGCCCGCGACCGGAAGCGAGTTTAGACGGATTAAAGCATCAGGACAGCGACTTCGCCCGCTTGATGTCGGGCGCCGTCGCCTCGTCGACCAGTGCGGCGAGGGCGTCCGCAGTCGGCATCACCGTCTGGCCTTCGCTGCCGAACCGTCGCACCGAGACCGAATGGGTCTCGGCTTCCTTCTTGCCGACCACGAGCAGCGCCGGGATCTTCGCCAGCGAATGCTCGCGGACCTTGTAGTTGATCTTCTCGTTGCGCAGGTCGATCTCCACCCGCAGGCCGGCGCGCCGTGCTTCGGCCACCACCTGCTTGGCATATTCGTCGGCTTCGGAGGTGATGGTGGTGACGACCACCTGCACCGGCGCCAGCCAGAGCGGGAAATTGCCGGCATAGTGCTCGATCAGGATGCCGATGAAGCGCTCCATCGAGCCGCAGATCGCGCGGTGAACCATGACGGGCGCCTTCTTCGAGCCGTCATGGTCGATATAGAACGCGCCGAACCGCTCCGGCAGGTTGAAGTCGACCTGGGTCGTGCCGCACTGCCAGTCGCGGCCGATGGCGTCGCGCAGCACATATTCGAACTTCGGCCCGTAGAACGCGCCTTCGCCCGGATTGATCTCGGTCTTGATGCGGTTGCTGCCCTTGGCCTTGATCTCCGACAGCACGGTCGCCATCACGCGTTCGGCATGGTCCCACATCGCGTCGGTGCCGACGCGCTTTTCCGGCCTCGTCGAGAGCTTGACGGTGAGTTCGCCCTCGAAGCCGAAATCGCCGTAGGTCGAGAGGATCAGGTCGTTGATCTTCAGGCACTCGTCGGCGAGCTGCTCCTCGGTGCAGAACACATGCGCATCATCCTGCGTGAAGCCGCGCACGCGCATCAACCCGTGCATCGCGCCTGACGGTTCGTAGCGATGCACCACGCCGAATTCGGCAAGCCGCAAGGGGAGGTCGCGATAGCTCTTCAGACCATGCTTGAAGATCTGCACATGCCCCGGACAGTTCATCGGCTTCAGCGCGAACCAGCGCTTGTCCTCGGCCTCGTCGCCGGCGGACTGCGCCGCGAACATGTTCTCGCGGTACCAGTCCCAATGGCCCGAGGTCTCCCACAGCACCTTGTCGAGGATCTGCGGCGCGTTGACCTCCTGGTAGTCGCCGGCGAGGCGGCGGCGCATATAGGCGATCAACTGCTGGAAGATGGTCCAGCCCTTGGGGTGCCAGAACACCACGCCCGGGCCTTCCTCCTGGAAGTGGAACAGGTCGAGCTCGCGGCCGAGCTTGCGATGGTCGCGCTTCTCGGCTTCCTCGATCTGCTTGAGGTAGGCGTCGAGATCGTCCTGTTTCGCGAAGGCCGTGCCGTAGATGCGGGTCAGCATCGGATTGTTGGAATCGCCGCGCCAATAGGCGCCCGCGACCTTCATCAATTTGAAGGCGTTGCCGATCTTCCCCGTGGAGGTCATGTGCGGACCGCGGCAGAGATCGAACCAGTCTCCCTGGAAATAGATCTTGATCGGCTCGTTGCCGGGAATGGCGTCGACCAGCTCGACCTTGAACGCCTCGCCCTTGTCGCGGAACACCTCCTTGGTCTTCTCGCGCGACCACACTTCCTTGGTGAACGGTTTGTCGCGCGCGATGATCTCGCGCATCTTCTTTTCGATGGCGGCAAAATCTTCCGGGGTGAACGGCTCGTTGCGGAAGAAGTCGTAGTAGAAGCCGTTCTCGATCACGGGGCCGATCGTGACCTGCGTCCCCGGCCACAGCGACTGCACGGCTTCCGCCAGCACATGGGCGCAATCATGCCGGATCAGTTCCAGCGCGCGCGCGTCGTCACGCGAGATCAGCTCGATCTTGGCATCCTCGGTGATGGGATCCTTGAGGTCATACAGAACGCCATCCAGCGCCATCGCCACCGTGCGTTTGGCCAGCGAGGGCGAGATGCCCTGGGCGATATCGAGCCCGGTGGTGTTCCTGGGGAATTCGCGTTTCGCCCCGTCAGGGAAGGTGAGGGTGACTTTTTCCACGGGCTGGGCGGGCTTCAGGTTGCTGAGGCTGTACTGGAATCCGGACTCGGACTTGTGCTCGTCGGGCATGACATTCTCCTGTGGCTCACTCCTGCGAACGAGCGCAGGTAAGCTGAAGCAGCGATATAGCAGGCGATTGGGCCGACGCAATCCGGCAATATCAAGAAATCGGCGGGCAATCGGCCGGATTGTCGCGCTCGCGAGCGCTTCAATCGCTGGTATCGCGAGGTTTCGATGGCGCTCCGGCAACCGCGCCGCGAGTTCGTTCGCGAATGTGACCGATCGACGAACTTCATGGCCAGCGCTGACATCTGGCCTTTTCTTCTTCGCCCGCCTGGTTTACATGCATTTGCATGAAAAGGATGCCCGCCACGCGCCGTTTTGCGCCCACCTCCCTGATGCTGGGAAATATCGTCACCGGCTGCTCCGTGCTGGCGCCGGCGGGGATGCTTCCGGAACTGTCCGGTGCACTTGATATCTCGATCCACGCCGCGGGGCTCTTGATCACCTTCGGTGCGATGGTGTTGTGCATCGGCTCGCCGCTGACGGCATGGCTGACCAGCCGTATCGATCGCCGCACTTTGCTCGGCGTCACGCTCGCGGTGCTCACGGTCACCAATCTTGCCTCCGCCCTGGCGCCTGACTACGCGAGCCTTCTGGTCATTCGCCTCATCATGCTGGCGATCGGCGCGCTCTATACGCCGCAAGCGGCCGGCACCGGCGCGCTGATCGTACCGGTCGAGCGGCGCGGCTCGACCATCGCCTACATTTTCCTCGGCTGGTCGCTCGCGGCTGCTGTCGGGCTGCCGCTGATCACTTTTATTGCAAGCCACTATGGCTTTCGCGCCGCCTATGGCGGCATCGCGCTGATCGGCTGCGTGAGCTGCGCGCTGCTGTTGTGGCGATTGCCGCACGAATTGCTCGGCGCGCCCGTCGATCTGAAGACCTGGATCGAGCTCGGCCGCAACCGGATGGTGCTCGTGCTCCTGGCGATCACGACGCTGCACATGTCAGGCCAGTTCGTCATCTTCACCTTCATGGGGCCGCTGCTTGCAAGATTGACTGGGGCCGGCCCCAACGCCATCGGGCTCGTCTTCGGCCTTTACGGCGTCTGCGGCTTCATCGGCGTCATGATCGCAACCCGCATCGTCGATTCCTGGGGGCCGTATCGGACGTCGGTGCTGTTTACCTCGCTGATGCTGACCGGCGTTGCCGGATGGGCGCTGAGCGCGGGGATCTATGCGTTGATGGCCGCCTCGGTTGCGATCTGGGGGCTCGGCTTTGCCTCCACCAATTCGATGCAGCAGGTGCGGCTGGTCGCGGCGGCGCCGGCGCTTGCATCGGCATCGGTGTCGCTCAACACCTCGGTGCTCTACATCGGGCAGGCGATCGGCTCGGCGATCGGCGGCGCTCTGTTCGCGCACGGCTGGCTGCACGGCGCAGGCTATGTGTCCGCGGCTTTCGTCGCGCTGGCCCTTGCGACCATCTTGCTGACCAGGCCGCGCCACGCGGCGGCGAAGTGATGAACTAGAGCATGATCCGGAAAAGCGGAGACCGGTTTTCCGAAAAAGATCATGCTCAAACAAAGAGCCAGAGCGGGATGACGATTCGAAGAAAAGTCGTCACGCTCTAGCGACTCGCCGATGCCGGAGCGCTTGCGATCCGCGCAAGCGATGCGCCTCCCGCCATCTTCACCAGCACTTCTTTCACCGGGTGCTGCGTCCAGGCCAGCGTGACGTAATCGCGATGGGTGACGCCGTCGGGGGTCTGCACGAACGCGACGCTGCCGGGCTGCAACGGCCCGTCCATGCTCTCGCGGACGCGGATGCCCTTGTTCCTGAGCATCGTCATCAGTTCCTGATCATGCCGCTTGGTGTAGCGGGTATACGAACTCACGAAGAAACCGCTGCGGTTGTTCTCGATCCAGGAGGCGAACTTGTCGAGTTCGCCATAGACCGCATCCAGCAGCACCACGCCGCGCACGCGGCTGGTCGCGCCGCCGACCTCGAGGCTCCAGGCGGTCGGCAGGAAGCCGCCGCTATAGCCGACGATCACGACCGGCATGTTGGCGAAGGCAGCCGCCGATTTGGGATCGCCATAGAGGCGGGCGAGGTGGGAGGTGGATTCGTCGAGGAAACGTTTGAAGCCGCCGGGCTGCCAGAATTTTCCGGCGCTGGAATCGGCGGCATCGACCGCCATCTGCGGCGCCAGCAGCACCGCGTTGACGCCGGAGTCCGAGATCTGCTGCGGCACCAATTGGCGGTCGCGCACGTCGCGCTCGAGGGTTGCGCCATTGCCGTGGAAGAACACCACGATCACGCCCGGCTTACTGACGTCGAAATTCTCGGGCACGTGCATCAGGACGCGGCTGTCATTGTAGGTCTCGTCCTGCCAATAGACGCGGCCCGAATAGCTGCGATGGCCCTTGCGGCTGCCGTCCGTGACATTCAGGAACGGCGCATCCGAGCGCGGGTTGTTGCCGAAATAAGGGAAGGCGGAGGATTTCATGCTGACCAGCGTGGTCAGCTCTTCGCGCTCGCTCGGCTTCGGCAGATTGAGCGTGGGTGTCAGCGAAGCCGTCCGGACCGGCGCGGGACGCTGCGGCTGCGGCTCGGATGCCGACGCCGACGCAGTGACCTGGCGCTGCACGAGCCTTTCCTGCTCGGTCGGGAAGCGTTCCTTGAACGATGGTGCCGGGAAGCGATCCACAAACGTATCGCTCGCAACCGCGTGTGTGTTCGCCGCGAGCGCCGAGGCGCTGGGCGCTCTGCCGCATTGAGCCAGCACGGTCGCGAGCGGTAGAAGCAGCGAGGCGGTCGCGACCCAGCGCCACGGAGACCTCGGCCAGCGCGACCGCGCGGCCGGGGGCATTGGCCGGTTCGCGCGATCACACTTCTGGAATGTTGGGTTCGCTGCCCCGATCATCCACCCGCTACCCCGAACTCCCGGCAAACGCCGAATCTGAGCGCACCGGTGTTTAGGTGACGTTAAGCTTCCGGAAAATTTCCCCATCCGGAAGGTGCAAGAAGACCATCCAATCGTGTCGCGATTGTGGGTCGTCTCTCGTGTTTACACAAAGGTCGGCCCTTTGAAGGCAACAATTGGGTATTATGATACCCAAATCTTGGCCGGAGTTAGGTGCTTGTTAACGTTGCTTGAATTGGCCGTTTTCCGCCTGCACGATGAGAATCGTCGAAGCGCGTAGCGCTGAAGGTACGGTCCGATATGGCGGCATCACACACGGGCAGCGCGACATGGTCCGGTTCGCTCCCCGGCAGCGGTTCGACCGTTTCGGTCCTCGTGGCCACGGCCATCGTGGTTGCCGACATGGTGGGCGTCGGCGTTTTCACCAGCCTCGGCTTTCAGGTCAAGGACATCCCGTCGGGCTTCTCGATCCTCCTGCTGTGGACCGTCGGTGGCATCGTCGCGCTGTGCGGCGTATTTTCCTACGGCGAACTCGGTGCGATGTTTCCGCGCTCGAGCGGCGAGTACAATTTCCTGAGCCGCGCCTATCATCCGGCGTTCGGATTCGTCGCCGGCTGGGTGTCGGCGACCGTGGGCTTCGCTGCGCCGGTCGCGCTCGCCGCTATGGCGTTCGGCGAATACGGCAAGTCGGTCTTGCCGGACGCGCCGCCGCTCGTGCTGGCGCTCGGCGTGGTGTGGCTGGTGTCGATCGTCCAACTCACCGGCGTCAAGCATTCCTCGACCTTCCAGCTGGTCGCGACCATCCTGAAGGTGGTGCTGATCGTCGGGTTTCTCGTCGCCGGATATTTGATCGCGACGCCGCAGCCGATCTCGTTCGCGCCGACCTCAGTCGATCTTTCCCATATCGTCAGCGCACCGTTCGCGATCAGCCTGGTGTTCGTGATGTATTCGTTCTCCGGCTGGAACGCGGCGACCTACATCATCGGCGAGATGCACCTGCCGGAGCGCAATTTGCCGCGCGCGATGCTCTCGGGAACGTTGATCGTGCTCGTGCTCTATGTCGCCCTGAACGCGGTGTTCCTCCACACCGCGCCAATCGACCAGCTTGCCGGCCAGATCGACGTCGCCCGCATTTCCGGCAGCTATATCTTCGGCGAGCTCGGCGGCCGCATTGTCGGCGCGATGATCTGTGTCGGGCTGATCTCCTCGATCAGCGCGATGATGTGGATCGGTCCGCGCGTGATGATGACGATGGGCGAGGACATCTCGGCGCTGCGGATCTTCGCCCGCCACTCGGCCAGCGGCGCGCCGGCCTATGCGATTCTGTTCCAGCTTGCGGTGGCGACGCTGATGCTGTTCACGCGCAGCTTCGAGGCGGTGCTGGACTTCATCCAGTTCGCGCTGCTGTTCTGCTCGTTCTTCACGGTAGCAGGCGTGATCAAGCTGCGCATCACGCGCCCCGACCTGCCGAGGCCTTACCGCGCCTGGGGATACCCGGTCACCCCTGTGGTTTTCCTGCTCGTGACCGGTCTCATGATGTACTATCTGTTGACCGACCGTCCGCTGCAGTCGGCGCTTGGCACTTTGATCATGCTTTCCGGCCTTTTGATCTACGCCGTTTTCCGCAAAGGGGCGGCGCGCCCGGCGGCCGCCGGAGCATCGGGTCGCAAATGAGGAAGTTCTTGCCATTGAAAGCTGTCGCGCTCGCTTTCGCGATTCTGCTCGCGGCGCTGCCGGCGCGTGCCGCCGACACGGCGACCGCAGACGATACCGCGCGCTTCCTTGCCGGGATGATGCCGTCAGCGGACTCTCCGCTGGTCCCGCTGACCAGGGATCCTGCCTGGCAACTGCATGCCCGATTCTTCGACCAGGCCTTTGCGCAGCTCGAGCAGCGCCAGCTGTCGAAGATCCGCGCCTGGGCGGAGACCAATCTCGCCGCGCCGCGGCAGACCATGTTCTACATGTTCTCCGGGCCCGACTTCATCTACGCCGACGCCTTCTATTCCGGCGCGACGACCTATGTGCTCAGCGCGCTTGAGCCGGCCGGCTCGGTGCCGGACCTGACAAGACTGTCGCGTGGCGACGTCGGTGCCGCGCTCTACAGTGTCGAGCGCTCGCTATCTTCGGTCCTGAGCTTCTCCTTCTTCATTACCAAGAAGATGAAGGTCGACCTGCATGCAGGCGAGATCAGCGGCACCTTGCCGATCCTCTATGTGTTCCTGGCGCGCTCGGGCAAGACCATCCGGAGCGTCGCGCCGGTTGCGCTCGACGAGAACGGCATCGTCGGCACGGAAGGGGTAGGGAAGGGCGCGGCGCGCGGCGCGCGCATCACCTTCGCCGGCAATGATGGCGTCGAGCGCACGCTCTATTACTTCTCGACCGATCTCTCCAATTCAGGCGTCAAGGCGAGCGGCTTTTTGAAATTCTGCGAGACGCTTGCGCCCGGCAACAGCCTGATCAAGAGCGCCTCCTATCTCATGCACGCCGGCAATTTCACTGTTGTGCGCGATTTCATCCTCAAGAACAGTGCCACCATCATCCAGGACGATTCCGGGATTCCGCTCGTGTACTTCAACCACAGCCGCTGGCGCTTCTTCCCGTTCGGCCGCTATGCCGGCCCGATCGCCGAATTCCCGGGCCGCTACCAGGAATCCTACGCCGAGCTGTTCCACCGCGCGCAGCCGATCGATTTCGGCATCGGCTATCGCTGGCGCACGCACGAAACCAACCTGCTGCTTGCCGTGCAATTGCCGGGTGATGGCTTCGGCACCGCCGATGCGGTGGCTCAGGATGCGCCAGCTCCCAAACCGGCGCCGTCGCGTGCCAGGGCGCCCCGGCAGCCGGCGCCATTCTTCAGTTCGCAGCCCGGCGGTTTCTTCTGGTTTGGGCGCTAGAGCTCCGGTCGCATTTCAACATCCAGTGAATATTGCGATCGTAACTCACTAGCGGGATCGACCGCGCGTCCTGTAATCCATCCGTAGCAGCGCATCGTCAGGTTCGTGATCTGTCACCCAAGTTCCGAGGGATCGATATGATCGCTACCGACGTCGACGACCGATTCAACAAGTGGCTGGGCTTCTTCAATGTCGCTGTAGCGGCTAAAGACGTTGATGCGCTGCTGATCCTGTTCCATCCGGACGCATTCTGGCGCGACCTGCTGGCATTCACCTGGAACGTGCGCACGGTCGAAGGTCATGGCGAAATCCGACAGATGTTGGATGCGTGCCTTGCGCGTACGGCCCCCACGGCATGGCGGCAAGCGAGACCCGCGCGTCTCGAAGATGGCATCGTCGAAGGAATCGTCGAGTTCGAGACGAAGGTCGCGCGCTGCCGAGCAGTCATCCGCTTGAGAGAGGGCAAGGTCTGGACATTGCTCACGTCGATGGCGGAGCTCAATGGCCTCGAAGCATCGCCGAGCCTCGACCATGTCAGCCACGGCGGCGGCGATATGGCCGCTATGGCGAAGCAACCCTACTGTGTCATCGTTGGAGCCGGACATTGCGGGCTTGGATTGGGCGTGCAGCTCCGAAAGCTGGGTGTCCCGACGCTGATCATCGATCGCCGCGAACGACCGTCCGATACCTGGCGAAACCGCCACGATTCGTTGTTGCTGCACACTCCCTCATACTTTGATCAGATGCCGGGATTCTCCTACCCCGACGACTGGCCGCTGCATCCCTCGAAGGAACGCTTCGCCGACTGGCTGGAGGCGTACCAGTCGGTGATGCAACTCGACGTGATGGCCGGGGCAGAGTGCGTAGGGGCCGCATACGATGATGTGCGCGGGAAATGGCGCCTGCAGGTCAAACGCCGCGACCGCGCGATCGAGCTCAACCCGGAGCAGCTTGTGCTCGCTACCGGACTATTCGGGACTCCGAAGATCCCTGACATACCCGGGAAGGAGCGGTTCAAGGGACCGCAACAACATGCAAGCTTGTATCGTAGCAATCCTCATCACAGGAACTGCCGATGCGTTGTGGTGGGATCAGGCACCACGGCGCACGATATTGCTGCGGATCTCTTCGCTGGTGGCGCTGATGTCACGATGATTCAGCGCAGTCCGACCATCGTGATGAAGTTGGAGAGATTGATCGAAGGATTTGCCAGGCTCTACGGCAGCGAGCCGAAGGCGCAGGGCATGACGACCGATCTGGCGGACTTGTTGCTCGCCGCGACACCCTTGCGCACCGTGGTGGCCGTGCACCAGAAGCTGGTGAAGCACGTGAAGGAGAAGGACGCGGCCTTCTACCGGCGATTGGAGAGCGTCGGCTTTCGACTAACTTTCGGTGAGGACGAGAGCGGCGTGTTTCCTCAGGTCCTGCGCGATCCCGGTGGCTACTACATCGATGTCGGCGCATCAGAGCTGGTCGCGAACGGCAGCATAAAGCTGAGAAGTGGTGTCGGCATCACGGCGCTTCGCGAGGAAAGCGTGGTTCTGAGCGACGGGAGCGAACTTCCCGCGGATATCATCTTCTACGCAACCGGCTACGAACGCAGCGCGTTCGAATCCATCCTGACGCCGGAGACGGCAAAAAGGGTTGGCCCGCTCTGGGGTTTTGGCTCAGGCACGCGCCGCGATCCCGGCCCGTGGCAGGGTGAGCTGCGGAACATGTGGAAGCCCACGCAACAGAAAGGGTTGTGGTTTCACAGTGCCGGAGTTGGGATGGGGCGATTTTACTCGCGCATCCTCGCCCTGCAGATCAAAGCCCGGCAGGCCGGAATAGCAACACCCGTGTACGAAGGCGAAGCTGCCAAGGCGCTCGAGGCTGCGTGAGCCGCTCTAATTCACCCACGTCGCATTGCATCACCAGTGCACGCTCTGGCTCGGCACGATGAAGGCGCTGTTGTTAGCCATGTTCGGCTTGTGGGTGAAATAGAGGTAAGCGGAAACGATCAAAATGAGTAGTGCGATGATCGCCAGTAAATCTATCTGGCGGGGGTCATGACCGTGGCGGCTGATTTTCCAGCGCATTGTTGCTGTCCTTCCTGCGGACGCAAGAGGTCAATGCCGCACTGCCGCCACAGTTCCCGCACGCCAGCGATGCATGCATAACTTGAAAGCACCGGCGGAGAAGGCGATCTCTCTAGTCTACGGCGCGTTGACGCCGCGCCAGCGGCCGTAGCGCCAGGGCAGATACCATCGCGCGCCGGGTGGCGCCCGCTCCGGCACGTTGTCGATGCCCGATGTGCCGAAGGGATGGCAGCGCAATAGGCGCGCCAGCGTCATCCAACCACCTGCCCACAAGCCGAAGCGCTCGATCGCCTCATCGCCATAGACTGAGCAGGTCGGCAGGTGCCGGCAATTGTAGCCGACCAGCGGTGACAGCGTATGACGGTAGATCCAGATCAGCGCGCGACCGAGATTTCGCGGCAGCCGCTGAGCTGCGCTGGCACAGTCTGTGCATCGAAATTGATGTGATGTTCGATGTTCCATGGGCATCATGCCGCAAACTTACGTGGTCTTGCGGGGGTTCCCAAGCAAGGAACTCAATTTTTGCAGATATTTACGCCACAGTTCGCAACTATTGCACCGCACGGGCGGCGCTGCAGCAAAGGTCCTATGGACGGCACAGGTCAGTACGGTTACCGTTTTGATAACGCTTCGATGACACCATCATGTCACGTTGCGATGGGGCCGCTGCCACTGCTCACCCATGGGGCTAGGGGGAAGGAACCAAATTGAGGCTTGTGACGTCGCTTCGTCTTCGCGGTCTGGCACTTCTCGGCGCCGCCGCCTTTTGCATCACACTGCCTGGCTCGGTCACGACGCTGGGCAATTCGGCCCGTGCCGGCGCCAGTCTGGAAGAACGCAAGACGCCGATGCGATTCAGTTGGGTGGCTTGCGAGCCCAACTGCAGAGGTTGGGTATCCGCCGTCGGCATCATCACCGCCGACAGCCCGCGCGACTTCGATGAGTTCGCCCGCGGCCGCCAGCTCGGCGGCGCCACCATCGTGCTCGATTCCAGCGGCGGCTCGGTCAACGACGCCATCACGCTCGGCCGCCGCTTCCGTGGCCTGGGCGCATTGACCACCGTCGGCACGACGGTCATCAAGCAGACCTCAAAGGGCCAGCGCGCCGGCGTCAGGCCGGAAGCCTATTGCGAGTCGATGTGCGTGTTCCTGCTGTTATCAGGTACGACCCGTTACGTGCCGGAAAGCGCGCATGTCCGCGTTCATCAGATCTGGATGGGCGACCGCGCCGATGACGCGCGTGCCGCCAACTACACCGCGCAGGACATGATGATCGTGGAGCGCGATATCGGCCGGCTCGCGAAGTACACTTTCGACATGGGCGGCGCAGGCGACCTGTTGTCGCTGGCGCTGAGCGTTCCGCCCTGGGAAGAATTGCACGAGCTGTCGCGCGACGAGTTGCGGCTGACCAATCTCGTCACCACCGAAGAGGTCGCCGACGTGCTGCCGCCGCAGGATAATGCGGCCACGGTGCCGGTCGCGGATGCGAAAACCAAGCCGAACCAGGACCGTTTCGCCACCAGCGCGGCTGAGGGCGAGACGACGGCGCAGCCCGCGAAGTCGATATCAACCAAGACCGCGGAAGCCCTGGTTCCCACCGGCTCCGCCACGCCACCCCCGGCCCCGCCGGTGAAGTGACGCCAAGGCGTCCGGACAGGGATACGCCACGCCTCGCGATGCTGCTTGATGCGCCCTCTCCCCTTGTGGGAGAGGGCTACTCCCGTGCCGGCAACTAACTCATTGGGGTGAGGGGGCTCTCTCCACGAACACCCTTGCCCGCGGAGACAACCCCTCATCCGTCGCGCATTTCATGCGCGCCACCTTCTCCCACAAGGGGAGAAGGGAAGTAGTCCCTCGACGTTCCGCCCTTACGCCGGCTGCTTGGCCTTCGCCTCGATCTGGCCGATGGCATCAACCACGGCATCAAATGTCAGCATGGTGGAGGCGTGGCGGGCCTTGTAGTCGCGCACCGGCTCGAGCAGGGCGATCTCGGCCCATTTGCCGTCTTCCGGGGGCTTGCCGTTTTCCTTGAGCATCTTGCGCACGGTCTCGCGCAATTCGCGCAGTTCATCGGCGGTCGAGCCCACGATATGCTTTGCCATGATCGAGGAGGAGGCCTGCCCCAGTGCGCAGGCTTTGACGTCATGGGCGAAGTCGGTGACGACGGGGCCGTCCATCTTGAGGTCGACCTTCACGGTCGAGCCGCAGAGTTTCGAATGCGCGGTGGCGCTGGCATCGGGGTCGGGAAGGCGTCCGAGACGCGGAATATTCCCGGCCAGTTCGATGATCCGCTTGTTGTAGATGTCATTCAGCATGCGAATAGAGCTCGTGGGCAGAGGGGTAAGGCACCCTTGGCGGCTGGGTTCTATGGTCCTATATATGAACCGTATCGGCCGAAATACAGTCCGGCCATGCCACCGGCGCGGGCCAGTTCAGAAGCCAATGCTATGCTGCCGGTGTTAGGATGAAGGGACTCCAGGCGTCCGGCGGCACCAGGCCGCGCCGTCTGCCCGGTGACACACCCGGTCCGAGAAGGGACCGGTCGAACGGAGAGACGTCGAATGGACGCTGCAATCAAATCGATCCGCCCTGCCAAGAGCAACGAGCCCAAAAAGGTCGAAACCCGGCCGGCCGAGCTCGATCCGTCCGAATTCCTTGCCGCCGCCGTCCGTGCCGACCAGCCGCGCCCGTCACGTGCTGAAGCCGAGCAGGCGGTTCTGACGCTGCTGAGCTATATCGGCGAGGATCCGGATCGCGAGGGGCTGCTCGACACCCCACGCCGCGTCGTCGAGGCTTTTGACGAGCTTTACCAGGGCTATCACCAGTGCCCGGCCGAGGTGCTCGACCGCACCTTTGGCGAGACCGCCGGCTATGACGATTTCGTGCTGGTCCGCGACATCGAGTTCACCTCGCAGTGCGAGCACCACATGATGCCGTTCTACGGCAAGGCACATATTGCCTATACGCCGGTCGAGCGGGTGGTGGGCCTGTCCAAGCTCGCCCGGCTCACCGACATCTTTGCCCGCCGGCTGCAGACGCAGGAGCATCTCACCGCCCAGATCGCGGCTGCGATCGACGAGGTCCTCAAGCCCCGCGGCGTTGCCGTCCTGATCGAGGCGGAGCATACCTGCATGTCGGTGCGCGGGGTCGCCAAACATGGCGCGTCGACCTTCACCAGCCGCTTCACCGGCATGTTCCGCGACAATCCGGCGGAGCAGCAGCGTTTCCTGTCCCTGGTGCGAGGACCGACCCGGTAGCCTCGCACAACATTGCGAGGCTTATCCCGTGTCAGCACATGATCACGAGCGCGAGGAAGGGCTGGCATTCCAGCCCAAATTCGACGCGTCAGGTCTCGTGACCTGTGTCGCGACCGACGCCGCCAATGGCGACGTGCTGATGGTCGCGCACATGAACGACGAAGCGCTGCGCAAGACCATTGCGACCGGCGAAGCCTGGTATTTCAGCCGCTCGCGCAATGCGCTGTGGCGCAAGGGCGAAAGCTCCGGCCACACCCAGCGCGTGATCGAGATGCGTATGGATTGTGACCAGGACGCTGTATGGATTCGCGTCGAGCAGACTGGCGCTGCATGCCACACTGGTCGCCGTTCCTGCTTCTATCGCGCCATCAAAGGCGAAACCGGCGACATACAATTGTCATTCGTTGACGCCGAACGCTTGGTCGATCCATACAAAGTCTATCGCAAATAGACTCAATACTTCTCATTGGCGCGCTGCAGCGCGCGGGCTGCGTTGCCAGCGCGCGCGTGATGTGCGAAAGTTCCCACTCTTCGTCGAGATGGGGGTCGCGGCGGTGGCGCGTTACGTTTCTCTGATCCGATTGTGTTTTGTTTTTTTCACGCTGCCATTTCTTCCGGCGGTGGCGCAAACACCGGAGCGCGCACCCGACACGATGGCCGCGCGCGTGCTCGCCTGCGCCTCCTGTCACGGCGCGCAAGGCGAGGGGACGAGCGACGTCTATTTCCCGCGCCTTGCCGGTAAGCCCGCAGGCTATCTTTATAATCAGCTCGTCGCGTTCAGGGATGGCCGGCGCAAATATCCGCCGATGAACTATCTCCTGGAATTTTTGCCCGACGACTACCTGAAGAAGATGGCCGACTATTTCGCCTCGTTGCGGCCCCCGTTCCCGGAGCCTGCGATTCCGACCGTCAGCGATGCGATTCTCGCGCGCGGCGAGTCGATCGTGAAGCATGGCGATACCCAGCGCGGCATTCCGCCCTGCGCGAGCTGCCACGGCCCGAGCTTCGGCGGCATGGAGCCCGCGATTCCCGGTCTGCTCGGTCTGCGTGCAAGCTATATCAGCGCCCAGCTCGGCGGCTGGCGCTACGGCACGCGCACCGCGGCCGCCCCCGATTGCATGCAGATCGTCGCAAGCCTTCTTACCGAAGACGATGTGAAGGCGGTCGCCGCCTATCTCTCATCGCGTCCGGCGCCGGCAGACCCGTCGTTCGCGCCGCAAGGCAGTCTGCCGATGCCGCTTGCATGCGGCAGCGAGCCGCGTTGAAGGGAGCTCGCCGATGCAACGCCTCTCTACCAAGCTGATTCTCCTTCTGGCGCTGTGCTTCGCCGGCATGACACCGGCAACTGCACAGCAGAACCCGCCCGCCAATGCCGAGCTGCTCAAGAAGGGTGAGTATCTCGCCCGCGCCGGCGACTGCATCGCCTGCCATACCGCGCGCGAAGGCAAGACCTTTGCCGGCGGGCTGCCGATGAAGACGCCGTTCGGCACGCTCTACACCTCCAACATCACGCCCGATCCGCAGACCGGCATCGGCACCTGGACCTCGGACCAGTTCTACCGGATGATGCATGATGGCCGCTTCCCGGACGGCGGTCTCGTCTATCCCGCGATGCCGTTCGGCTCCTATACCAAGGTGACGCGCGAGGACTCCGATGCGATCTACGCCTATTTGCGTTCGGTCCCGCCGGTGAAGCAGGTCAACAAACCGCACGAATTGACCTTTCCCTTCAACAATCGCTCTCTGATCATCGGCTGGCGCACGCTGTTCTTCAACGAAGGCGAGTTCAAGCCCGATCCGACCAAGTCGGCGGAATGGAACAGGGGCGCCTATCTGGTCGAAGGTCTCGGCCATTGCGGCATGTGCCACACCGCGATCAACGCGCTCGGCGGCAGCTCGGAATCGCAGGCGTTCGAGGGCGGCCTCATTCCGATGCAGTACTGGTACGCGCCGTCGCTCACCTCGAACAAGGAAGCGGGGCTGGGCGAGTGGAGCATCCAGGAAATCGTCGACTATCTGCGCACCGGCGTCTCTGCGCGCGGCGCGGTCTACGGGCCGATGGCGGAAGTCGTCTACAACAGCCTGCAATATCTCAACGACGAGGACATCCGCGCGATGGCGGTCTACCTGAAGGGCCTCGCGCAGGGCACCTCGCCGGACAAGCCGCCGCCGGCGCTGCCAACTGCCGAGAGCAGCCTTCTGCTCTCGCTCGGCAAGCAGATCTATGACCGCGATTGCGCAAGCTGCCACGGCGCGACCGGGCTCGGCATGCCGCCGCATTATCCGCCGCTCGCCGCCAACCAGTCGATCCAGATGGCCTCG
Organism: Bradyrhizobium elkanii WSM2783; assembly: GCF_000472865.1. Classification (GTDB taxonomy): domain Bacteria; phylum Pseudomonadota; class Alphaproteobacteria; order Rhizobiales; family Xanthobacteraceae; genus Bradyrhizobium; species Bradyrhizobium elkanii_A. The sequence continues at coordinate 75,743 of NZ_AXAP01000009.1, forward strand.
GCGGTGAATGCCATCCGCATGGTGCTCAATGGCGGCTATCCGCCGGGCACCGCGGGCAACCCGATGCCCTATGGCATGCCGCCCTTCGCGCAGCGCCTCTCCGACGATGAGGTCGCCGCCGTCGTCACTTACATCAGGACATCCTGGGGCAATCGCGGTGCGCCGGTATCGGCGCGGCAGGCCAATGAATTGCGCACGGCTACGCTGAAGTAGAGCATGATCTGGAGAAGGGGTGGGCCATGACGGATTCATCCTCGCAAGGGCGGGCGCAGCATTCCGATGACGAGGCGGTCGACGCGATCGTGCGCGCAGGTCCCGGCGGTGCGATTGCGGTGGCGGGCATCGCGACCGCGATCGTCGTCGCTTTATGGTTCGCCTTCTATCTCTTCGTCTTCCTGCCGCGGAGCGCCTGATCGTGACCAGTGAGACCGATCATAGTCACGGCGCGCATGGCCTCGGCGAGGCGGTTGCCGCGCGCATCGAGCGGCGCTGGGCAACGTTGTCGATCGTGATCATCGGCGTGCTCGTCGGCTTGGCCGCCTTCTTCGGCATCTACCATACGACGATGCCGCAGGGTCGCGTCGAGACCGCCGATCCCACGACCTTGCATCTTTCCGGCGAATTCGTCGAAAGCAACCTTGGCAGCGCGCTGGAGGCCGACGGCTCCGTCACGGTGCGCGCGATCGGGCAGCAATATTCATTCACCCCGCAATGCCTCGTGGTACCGGCGGAAACGCCGATCACCGTTCGCGCCACCAGCGCCGACGTCGTGCACGGCTTCCTGATCGAGGGCACCAACATCAACGTCATGCTGGTGCCGGGCTATGTTTCGGATCTGCCGATCAGCTTCAAGACGCCGGGCGAACACATGATGCCGTGCCAGGAATTCTGCGGCATCGGCCATCAGGGCATGTGGGGCAAGGTCAAGGTGGTCGACCAGGCTACGTTCCGCAACATGGCGGCGAGCAAACGGAGGCTCACCTGTGTTGATTAACAAGCGGCTGATCCTGGCGCATTTCTGGCTCGCCTTCATCGTCTTCGGCGCGGCGCTGGTGCTCGGCGCCTGGCAGATGTTCGTGCGCAGCCCGCTGAACGCCTGGCACTTCAATCCGGAATTCTATTATCGCTCGGTCACCGCGCACGGCACGGTGATGGGCTATGTGTTCCCGACCCTGATCGCGATGGGCTTTGGCTACGCCATCAGCGAAGCGGCGCTGGAGCGGCCGCTGATCGGGCGGCGCTGGGCCTGGGCCGGCATCGCGCTGGTCGCGATCGGCAGCGTGATGGCGATGATCCCGGTCTCGCTCGGACTCGCCTCCGTGCTCTACACCTTCTATCCGCCGATGATCGGCAATCCCTTTTATTACATCGGCGTTGTCCTGGTCGTGGTCGGCTCATGGGTCTGGGTCGCGCTGATGTCGATCAATCTCGCGGTCTGGAAGCGCGACAACCGCGACAAGCCGGTGCCGCTCGCGATGTTCGCCAATGTCGCCGGCTCCTATCTCTGGGCCTGGACCGCGGTCGGCGCTGCGGTCGAGCTGATTTTCCAGATCATTCCGACCGCGCTTGGGCTCACCACCACCATCGACGCCGGACTGGCGCGCGTATTCTTCTCCTGGACATTGCACGCCATCGTCTATTTCTGGCTGATCCCGACCTACATCGCATATTACACCATCTTCCCGCGGGCGATCGGGGGTCGGCTCTACAGCGACGCGATGGGGCGGGTTGCCTTCATCATGTTCGTCGTGGTCGCGATGCCGATCGGCGTGCATCATTTGTTTGCCGATCCGCAGGTCGGCGCCGGCTTCAAGTTCATGCAATCGGTGTTCACCGGTCTCGTCGCGCTGCCGACGCTGCTCACGGTATTCACGATCTGCGCGTCTGCGGAGATCGCGAGCCGGCTGCGCGGGGGCAGGGGCGCGTTCGGCTGGATCGGCGCGCTGCCGTGGAAGAATCCGATCATGCTCGCGACCGCGCTGTCGCTCGTGATGCTTGGCTTCGGCGGCGCCGGCGGGCTCATCAACATGAGCTATCAGCTCAACACCAGCATCCACAACACGCAATGGATCACCGGCCACTTCCATTTGATCTTCGGCGGCGCCATCGTCATCATGTATTTCGCGATCGCCTATGACCTGTGGCCGCATTTGACCGGCCGCACGCTGGATAGTTACGGGATGATGCGCACCCAGCTCTGGCTGTGGTTCATCGGCATGATCGTCACAACGTTCCCGTGGCACTATGTCGGCATCCTCGGCATGCCGCGTCGCATGGCGTTCTATGACTACGCCAATCCCGCGATCGCGCCGCAGGCCCTCTCGGTGACGATGTCGGCGTTCGGAGGATTGATCCTGCTGACGTCAGGTATCCTGTTCCTGATCGTGCTGATCCGCGGCCAGTTCGCGCCGAGGGGCGAGGCGGGCGCCTATCGCTTTGCCATCCCCTTGCACATGCCTGTGCGCATTCCGGTTGCACTCAACAGTTTTGGATTGTGGCTGGCGCTCATGATCGGGCTGACGGTCGTCAACTACGGCTATCCGATCGGCCAACTGATGGCCGTGAAGAATACCAGCGTGCCTGCCGTTTATGTCGGAGCCAGCAGATGAGCGAGGAGGAGCTCTATTCGCCGCGCAATCCCTGGTTCAGCATCAGCGTCGGCGTCACCGCCGCCATCGCGGTGCTGTCCGCGGTCGTGGGATTGATCTGGCTGCCGCTGCTGCAGCCCAATCTGAAGCTTGCCGGCATCTGGGATGCGATCTGCAGCGCAGCCGGCGTGCCGAACCTGCCGAGGCCCGCCGCGGCGGTCCCGCCTGCGTTCAAGACGTCGAATGTCGTGGTCACTCCGGAAATGCTGACACGGCAGGATCAGGTGTCGATCGGCCGTGGCGCGACGCTCGCGCAGCGCTGCGCGATCTGCCATGGGCCGCAGGGCGTCAGCGACGCTAACTCGCCGAACCTCGCCGGGCAGTACGCCGCGGTGACGTACAAGGAGTTGAACGACTTCAAGACCGGGGCGCGGGTCAACGTCGTCATGAGCCCGTTCGCGGCCAATATGACCGACCAGGACATGCGCGATGTCGCGCTCTATTACGCCTATCTGCCGCGTGTGCCTTCCAGTCAGGTCAATCTGAACCTGCCGCCGCCTGCGATCGTGGTGACGGGCGCGCCGATGCGCAACATCCCGCCCTGCGGCTCCTGCCACGGCGAAATCGACATCAAGGCCGGCAGCCCCTGGCTCGGCGGCCAGTCCGCCGTCTATATCAAGTCGCAGTTGCAGGCCTTCGCGTCGGGCACCCGCCGCAACGACATCAGCGAGCAGATGCGCAATATCGCCCGCCAGATGACCGCGGAAGAGATCGATCAGGTCGCGCGGTATTACGAGGCGCAGCCGTAAGGCTGCGCCTCCTTAACTTCCCATTAACCATAACTGCCGCAGGGTATTGAAGGGAGCTGCGCCGATTACCGGCGTTCATGAAGCCCACGCGAGCGTTTCGCGAGGAGCGGGGCATCAATCGATGGCGGTCGATATATTCAACGCCGGGACGGCGGCAGGTGTCGACCCGACGCGCGCGAAGATCGCGGGTTCGATCAAGCAGGCGGCGTCCACCACCGGCACCAGCTTTCAATACCTGCTCACGACCGCCAAGATGGAATCCAACTTCAACCCGCGGGCTTCCGCGTCGACCTCAACCGCGCGCGGGCTGTTTCAGTTCATCGACCAGACCTGGCTCGGCACGGTGAAGGAGGCGGGGGATAAGCTCGGCTACGGCAAATATGCCGACGCCATCACGAAGAATTCTGACGGCAGCTATTCGGTCAGCGATCCGCAGGCGCGGGCCGCGATCATGCGATTGCGCGACGACCCGGATGCGGCGTCGGCAATGGCCGGCGTGCTGACGCAGTCCAACAGCTTCAAGCTCACCGGCAGCATCGGCCGTCGCCCGACCGATGCCGAGCTCTACATGGCGCATTTCATGGGCGTCGGCGGCGCAGCGAAACTGATCTCGAGTGCCGAGGGCAATCCGAACGCCAGTGCCGCGCAGATGTTCCCGAAGGCGGCCGCCGCCAACAGTTCGATCTTCTACGACGGTTCGGGACGCGCCCGCAGCGTATCGGAAGTCTATTCGGTGCTGAACGCGCGCTATGCCGGCGCTGCCAATTCCAGCGCGACCCGCACTGCTTTTGCCGCGGCCGGCGGCGAGATCGCGAGCGCTGCGCCCGCGCCGGCGATCGACAACGCCGCCTACCTCTCAAGCTTCCCGGATTCCCGCGCGGTGTCGCCTGTGGCCGGCTCGCAGACGGCGTCCGCTCCGGGCGATCCGATGTTCCGCTCGCTGTTCCAGGCCGGCGACCGCGCCGAGCCGATCTCGCCGACTGTGCAGGAGCTATGGGGTCGCTCGTCACAGGTCGCGACCACCTCGTTCTCCGGCCAGACCCCCGAAGTGCGGCCTCCCGGCCGTCTCGACCTCTTCAGCGACCGCAACGGCACGTTCTCGGGCTGACGCTCCGCACAGGTGGTTGCCCCTCATGGTGAGGAGCGCGGCACGCGCGTCTCGAACCATGAGGCCCCGATCTCTCACCCGTGGCCCATCCTTCGAGACGCCGCTGCGCGGCTCCTCAGGATGAGGGCGCTGCGCGTGGAGGCGTCCTCTCTCCATTAACGAAACGTCAATAAACCCAAAGAGTTATGGTGAACGCTTTGTTAAGCGTCATGGTTTATCTTTGGTTACGTTGGCACTGCATCACCGTGTCGTCTCGTTGCGTAAGCCGGAAGCACCATGATCGTTCGGCAGTTCATCAATTGGATCAGGACCGCTCCGGCAGGGGAGCGGGCCGAGGCCACCCGGGCATTGGCGCGGGCGTGGTTGATTTCAGACCTTTCCGAGGACGACCGCATCGCCGCCGAGGGCGCGCTGCTGATGCTGCTCGACGATCCCTCGCCGCTGGTGCGGCAGGCGATGGCCGAGGTGTTCGCGCGCAGCGCCGAGGCGCCGGCGGCCATCGTGCAGGCGCTCGCGGTCGACCAGCCCGCAATCGCGTTGCCGGTGCTGGAACATTCGCCACTCCTGATCGATGCCGATCTCGTCGACATTGTCGCGACCGGCAACAACGAGATGCAATGCGCGATCGCGCGGCGGATCAATCTGCCTGCATCCGTCGGTGCGGCGATTGCCGAAGTCGGCTGTGCCGCCGCAGCGCTCGAATTGATCGAGAACGCGAATGCGGAACTCGCGCCGTTCTCATGGGACCGCATCGTCGAACGGCACGGCCATCTTGCCGCGATCCGCGAGGCGATGCTGGTGCTGGAAGGCCTGCCGGCCGCGACCCGCATGGCGCTGGTGGCAAAGCTGTCGGAGACCCTGGCGCAATTCGTGGTCGCCCGCAACTGGCTCCCCGCCGATCGGGCTGATCGTATCGCCAGCGAAGCGCGCGAGCGCTCGACCGTTCACATCGCCGCGCGCTCGCGCGGCGAGGAGATGCGCGGCCTCGTCGCGCATCTGCGCGCGACCTGCCAACTGACCGCCGGTCTGATCCTGCGTGCGCTGCTCTCGGGCAATATCGAGCTGTTCCGCGCAGCCCTCGCCGAACTCTCCGATCTGCCGCAAGCGCGCATCGCCGCGCTGTTGCATGACCGCGGCGCCGCGAGTCTCGACGCGCTATTGATCCGCGCCGGCCTGCCGGGATCCACCTTCGCCGCCTTCCGTGCCGCGCTCGAGGCAAGCCACGAAGCCGGCTATGTCGACAGCATCGACGGCGCGGTCAGGCTGCGCCGCCGCATGGTCGAGCGCGTGCTGACCCATTGCGAGACCGATCGGCAGGCCGCCGAACCGCTGTTGATCCTGCTCCGCCGCTTCGCCACCGAATCCGCGCGCGAGGAAGCACGCGTCTTCTGCGAAGAGCTGGTCGCGGAAGAAGCGCTCGCATCGCTCGAGCACGATTTGATCGCGGCGTAGGAAAAACCGCCGCCGCAACACACGTCGTCATTCCGGGCGATGCGACAGCATCGAACCCGGAATCCATTTCGCCGCCTGCGCATGCGGCCCAATGGATTCCGGGCCTGCGCCTGGCGGCGCATCCCGGAATGACGGGGGACAGCGACAGCCGCGTGGGGTGGGCAAAGGAGGGCAGCGACGTGCCCACCATCAACACTCCGCTTCCAATGGTGGGCACGCGGAGCCTGTCATCGGGCGCGCGTTCGCGCGACCCGTTGGCTTTGCCACCCTACAAAGCCGTCATCATTCCGCCGGTGCGATGCTCGGCGCGAGGATGGCTTCGAGATGTTCGGGGCGGTCGTGGTTGACCTTGACCAGGAATTCATCGGCGATGCCGCGGAGCTGCCTGCTGAGCGCGCTTGCCATCACGGCGGTGTCGAGCTTGGTGCGCTCGCGCACGATCGCCTGGATCGCGTTGATGTGGTGGGTGATCAGCTCCGCCGGCACCTGGTCGAGATCGGGGGCGTGCTCGATGATGCGGCACAGGCTTTCGGCCGCGGCGCCGGCGGAGGGAAAGCCGAAGGTCGCGGCGTCGCCCTTGATGTCATGAGCGGCGCGGAACAGCTCTTCGCGCGTTTCATGCGAGAAGCCGTGGCGCAGCACAGTGGCGTGCGCGGCCGACAGCCGGTCGGCCTCGATTGTCATCCACTGCTTGAATTCGCCGGAGAGGTCCGCAAGCGCCTGCTCGGCGCGCGCAACGGGGTCGTCATGATCGATGTCGGGGGGGATGCGGCGCAAGACTCCGCGCAGCGGATTGGGTTGCGTGATCACATGATGCGTGGCGAAGGTCTTGATCTCGACCGCGCCCGGTTTCTCTTTCGCCATGATGATCTCCTCGCCGCCTAGATCGCGGAACGTGCCTTATCGAGCAGCGACGGCTGTTGCATCACTTCCATCTCGCCGCCGATGCGGCGCTCGGGCCCGATATAGGTGTTGCTGGTGTTGCGGCGGCGGTCCGGGCCGAAATAGGTCTTGGTCTTGATGAAGGGGCGGGGGTTGGCAACGACATTGAGGATGCGCTGGTAAAGTCCCTTGGCCGAGATCGGCTTGGCCAGGAATTCGGTGACGCCGGCATCGCGCGCCACCGTGACGCGGCGCTTCTCCGAATGCGCGGTCAGCATGATGATCGGCGCGTAGGGATTGGCGTTGGATTCCGGCTGCCGGATCATCTGTGCGAGTTCGAGCCCGTCGAAAATCGGCATCGACCAGTCGGTGATGACGATGTCCGGGACGTAGTGGGTGTACATTTCCAGCGCGGTGGCGCCGTCTTCCGCCTCGTAGACTTCGCGCGCGCCGAACGAATGCAACAGCGTCCGCAGGATGCGGCGCATGTGCGGATTGTCATCGCAGATCAGAAACCGCAGCTTGTTGAAATCGATGCGATACATGTCCCGCCCGGCCCAAACGGCATTACCCGACGTTAACCATATCGCTGTGGCGGTTAAGGAAAGGTTGCGAGGAGGGGGAGGATCAGTACCCGAACTGCTCGCGCAGGATGCGCTCTTCCAGGCTGTGGCCGGGATCGAACAGCATGCGTATCGAGATGGTCTTGTCGGTCAAGACCTCGACGCGGCTGACGTCGCGCACTTCGTCATGGTCGGCGACCGCCGCCACCGGGCGCTTTGTGCCTTCGAGCACCTCGATCACGACGAACGCCGAATTCGGCAACAGCGCGCCGCGCCAGCGCCGCGGGCGGAAGGCGCTGATCGGGGTCAGCGCGAGCAGGGCGGCGTTGATCGGGATGATCGGGCCCTGCACCGAGAGGTTATAGGCGGTCGAGCCGGCAGGGGTGGCGACCAGGATGCCGTCGGCGATCAGTTCAGGCATCCGCTCGTGCTCGTCGATCAGGATGCGCAGGCGCGCGGCCTGATAGGTCTGGCGGAACAGCGCGACCTCGTTGATGGCGTGATGCAGATGCACGGCGCCGTGAATGTCGGTGGCGCGCATCAGCAGGGGGCTGATCAAAGATTCCCGCGAGGCCGCCAGCCGTTCGCGCAGATTGTGGGTCGCGTACTCGTTCATCAGGAAGCCGACGGTGCCCCGATGCATGCCGTAGATCGGTTTCCCCGAACGCATGTTGGCGTGCAGCGTCTGCAGCATCAAGCCGTCGCCGCCGAGTGCGACCACGACGTCGGCGTCCGCCGCGTCGCAATTGCCGTAGAGCGCGGTCAGTTGCGCCAGCGCCGCCTGCGCCTCGGTGCCGCTGCTGGCAACGAAGGCGATCTTCTCGTATCGCTCGGGACTGGTCATGGCACGACAAGCTCGGCTCTGGTTGCGCGCCGTTCCGCGCCGCGCCCGTCTATACAGCTTGGCCGCGCTTGTCGAGATCAGAAGACCGGCATTTCGGGGTCACAAAATGGCTCGGCAGGGCCGCCCGACACAATTCCGCAATGATCGGGCCTCGTAGCCCGGGTGGAGCGCAGCGCAACCCGGGACTTCTGCATCCGCGTTTACCAGGGGTCCGCTTCGCTCCACCCGGGCTATGTGCCTCACTTCTCCCGCAGCGTGCGGATCGGCTCCCAGTCCCCGCCCGGCGGCTGCGGGGCCATCTGCTCGGCGCGCTCGCGAAACAATGCGGCCGGCTTGTCGGTCGCGGCCGAGCGGCCGAAAGCCTCCGTGGCGAGGTGGAATTCGCCGGCGCGCCAATGCGCGAGTCCATCGCGATAAGTCTTGATCAGCGCCTGCTGCGCTTCCGACAGCGCATCCGCCCGCGCCACCAGCTCGTAGATCTTCAGCGCCTGATTCCGTCCTTTGACGCGGACTTCGTCGAGCTCGCGCCAGGCAAAGCCGCTGCCTGCGAGCGCCACTGTCGCATCCGAGGCGATGATGGTGGTGCCGTAGAACTTGTTGGCGCCTTCGAGGCGCGAGGCGAGGTTCACCGCATCGCTCATCACGGAATAATTGAAGCGCCGCCGCGATCCGAAATTGCCGACCAGCGCCTCGCCGGAATTGATGCCGATGCGCTGCGCGAGCGGATGGTCGCGGAAGGCCGGCGAGGTGGCGTTGAGCTCTGCAAGTCGTGTGCAGCAGTCGAGCGCCGCGTTCGCAGCATGGTCAGGATCGTCGGCGGGCGCGCCGAACACCGCGACGATGGAATCGCCGATATATTTGTCGACATAGCCACCATTGGCCTCGATGACATCGGTCATATCAGAAAGATATTCGTTCATCAGCGACATCAGCCGGTCCGGCGGCATGTTTTCCGCGATCGCGGAGAAGCCCGCGAGGTCGGAGAAGAACACGGTGACCTCGCGCGCCTCGCCGCCGAGCTCGGGCAATTTCTTCGACGACAGCATGCCGTTGATGACGTGTGGGGCGAGATAGAGCGCAAAGCTCTTCTGCAACAGCCGGCGGTCGCGATCGGTGACGGCGAAGCGAAGGCCGACCATCGCCGCGAGCGCAGCCGTGCCTGCCGCGAAAGGCTCGACCAGCGGAAGCGCCAGTGCGTGGGTGAAGGCGAACGTGGCGCCGACGAGCCCGAGCGCGCTCGCCGCTGCGCAGCAGAGGACGGCGGTGAATGGCCTGAATAGGCGCGCCGCCGTTGCGGCCAGCGCGGCAAACAAGAAGGCGATCAGGAACGTCGGCAGGAGGCCGGGCTCGCGCGCCGCGTTGCGGGTGATCAGGTTGTTGACGGCGGTGGCGTGGATATACACGCCCGCGATGGTGCTGCGCGCCACGCCCGGAACGGCCGGCGGACTGGCGTCGGGCGCGCAGCGCGGGAGAGGGCGCCTCCCGTCGCCTGCGGTGGCAAATCGTTTGGATGTCGCCTGGCGGTCCTCGATGTCGAGCACGGTGCCGATCAGGACGATCTTGCCGTCGAACCAACGCCGGAAAAAATCCCTCCCGCCCTTGGCCGCGCAGGCGCGCAGGTCGGCGAAGGAAAAGGTCGGGATGTCGTCCGCGCCGCCGGCAAAGTTCAGCGTCATCGTGTTCGGCACCGGGCTCGGAATCCGGTAACCGGCGAGCGTCACGTTGCCACTGGCGTCGCTGTCGGCCGTCGCACCAAGCGCCCGCGATGCCAGTTCGAGCGCCATGCCGGAAACCCTTGCGTCGCCGACGACAAAGGTCAACGGCACCCGCCGCACCGTGTCGTCACTGTCGGTGTGGACATTGAGCGGACGGATGTTCCGCTGCTGGCGGACGGCAACGCGCTGTCCGGGGGAGGGGAGGATCGGCTGATCCCCGCGCAGGATCTCGCCGAGCACGACCTTGCCGGATGTGGAGGCGGAGGCGAGGGCGCGCAGGAAGTCGCGATCGAAGCCGCGCACCTTTTCGCCCAGCACGCCGTCGCCGAACGGAATTTGCGACAGCTCGATCGAGGTCGGGATCACCAGGTCGAAGCCGACGACCTTGGCACCGCCATCGATGATCGCGCCGAGCACGCGGCCGATCTCGCCGGTCCAGGTCAGCGTGGGCGATCCCTTGAACGGCGCCGCGCGATAGCTTTCCTCGTCGATCGCGACGACAACTGTGGGGGAAGCGGTGGGGTCGGGTGCGCTCTGGAATATCCTCCAGCGCAGCGCGGTCAGGATGTCGAGCGAGAGGCCGCGGATCGGCTCGAGTGCGGGCGAGATAGAAATGGCGGCGCAGACGAGCGCGATCGCGGCGATCGTGATCACCTCGTGCGCGGTGCGCCCGATGCTCAAGGTCGCTGATCCTGGCTGGCGCGGGAAGATTTTCTCTCGAACAGTGAGGCGTGTTCGACTTCACCTCGGTCCGCGTGCGGGGAGAGGTCGAAATTCAAGCCAACGGGTCGGCGCGAAGCGCCGCCCGATGACAGGCTCCGCTTGAATTTCGGGTGAGGGGGAATCTCGGCGAACACGTCTGTCACCGTGTCCGTGGAGAGAGCCCCTCACCCCAACCCTCACAGAGCGAGCTTCGCTCGTCTCGGCCCCGTAAGAACGGGGAGAGGGAGAAGCGCCAGCAGTGGCCCCAAGGCAGTTTCATCACGAGCTAATTCATCCGCAGCAGGCGGCCGACGATCGGCGTGGGGCCGGGCTTGGCTTGCGGGTCGACGCGGAAGACGATCTGCGACGACTTGAAGGTGGCGGCGTAGAGGCCGCCCGGGACCAATGCACCGTTCTCGCGGGCGAAATCGAAGAACCTGCCCTTGAGCTGGGTGCCGCCGAGATCAACCTGCTGACGCTCACCGGGGATGTCCAGGCGCTTCACGATCAGCGTGCCGCGTCCTCTTGCCTCCACGAATGGCGAAGCGCCGTAGAGGGTGAGCTGCGGTTGCGGCAACGAGGTCTTGTTCGCATCGACGCTGCGCAACACGGTGGCGGCGACCGCGCTGGTCGCCTGCGTCGTGGCGTGCGTCTGGTTGGAATCGCAATCGGTCTTTTCGGCCTTGAGGTCAGCGAGATGCACGACGCTCTCCTCGGTGCCGACGATCACCGTGCCAATCCCGGAGATCGCTTCGCGCCGGCAAGAGGTCATATAGCTCAGCACGATCGAACCACCGTCCCCGATCTTGATTACGGTCTTGGGGGCTACATAATCCATGAACTCGGCGCCGGTGACCTTGCCTTGCACGTCCTCGACGACGGCCACCGGTGACTCGGCCGCCGCCGGCGAAGCCAGCGCAAGCAGGCCGACACAAATGGCAATCGCTCGTTTCATTTCGGGAACCCCCTCGAAGATACAATTTCGTTAGTCGCGGTGGCGCCGTTTTGGTTCTGTGGATCGAATGGTTGGGTTGGCAACCTTGTGGATGTGACGGATATCACTCAATTGTCGCCGCGGACAACCTGATCGGCGCGTATTGTCGCAGGCCTGTCGCATTCATCGCGGTGCAAACCGGCTGGCGCGATTGTGATTTCCACACAATTCGTCCCGTTGTGTAGCTGCATCCCCGATGGACGCCGCAATTCGCGTCGTAGCCCGGGTGGAGCGCCAGCGTAACCCGGGAGCGCTCTCAATGTTGACGCAGATGTCCCGGGTTTCGCTTCGCTGCACCCGGGCTACGAAGGAACTGGGACATGGCAAGCTGGGTCGGAACACAGCGCAACGCGCGCACGCGCATGATGGTCGCGCTGCTCGCATTTTCAGTCGTGAGCGGCGCGTGGGCGCAGGACGCGGGCGACACCCCCAAACCGCCATCACAGTCAGATTCGCCGACGACTCAGGCACCGGCGGGTCGTAAGGGCGGTGCAGACCGCAGTGCGGCAGCCAATCCACCGTCGGCGTCCGAGCAGCACCGCTTGCCGCCTGACTCCACGACCAAGCAGACGCTGGCGCTGCCCAGACGTAGCTTGGAGTTCACGGCCACCGCGGGCTCGATCCGCCTGTTCGACCAGAAGGGCGAGCCGCAGGCCGATATTGCCTATACCTCCTATCAGCTCGACGGCACCGATCGGACGAATCGCCCGGTCACCTTCCTGTTCAACGGCGGGCCGGGCGCATCGTCGGCCTGGCTGCAGCTCGGCAGCGCCGGACCGTGGCGGATTGCGCTGGGCGGCGAGGGAGCGGTGTCGTCGGCGTCGCCCGAACTGGTGCCGAATGCGGAAACCTGGCTCGACTTCACCGACCTCGTCTTCATCGATCCCGTCGGCACCGGCTATAGCCGTTTTGTCGCGACCGGGGACGACGTGCGCAAGCGCTTCTTCTCCGTCGACGGCGATGTCAACGCGATCGCGCTGGTGATCCGCCGCTGGCTCGAGAAGCACGAGCGGCTGCTGTCGCCGAAATATGTCGTGGGCGAAAGCTATGGCGGCATCCGCGGACCGAAGATCGTGCATAACCTGCAGACCGAGCAGGGCGTCGGCGTGAAGGGATTGATCCTGCTCTCGCCGCTGCTCGATTTCCGTGAATTCCAGGGCACGAGCCTGCTGCAATATGTCGCGAGCCTTCCGAGCATGGCGGCGGTCGCGCGGCAGAGGAAGGGCCCGGTGACGCGCAGCGACGTCGCCGATGTCGAACAATACGCGCGCGGCGATTTCCTGGTCGACCTTGTCAAGGGGCAGGCCGACAGCGAGGCCACGACACGGCTCGCCAACAGGGTGGCGGCCCTGACCGATATCGATCCGGCGGTAAGCCGTCGCCTCGCGGGGCGTTTCGATATCTCCGAATTCCGCAGGGAATTCGATCGCCGCAACGGCAAAGTGACCGGCCGCTACGACGCGTCAGTCGAAGGCTTCGATCCCAATCCGGATTCGAGCGTATCCCGCTTCGGCGATCCGTCCGGCGATCCGCTGATTGCGCCGCTGACGAGCGCGGTTGTCGACCTCACCAGGGGCAGGCTGAACTGGCAGCCGGACGGATCCTATCATCTTCTCAACGGCAGCGTCGCCGGCTCCTGGGATTTCGGCCGCGGGACAAACCCGGCCGAGTCGGTCTCACAGGTCCGGCAGATTCTCGCGCTCGATCCGAAGCTGAAGCTCCTGGTCGGCCACGGCCTGTTCGATCTCGCGACTCCTTACTTCGGCTCGGCGATGGCGCTCGACCAACTGCCGGCCTTTGCGAGCCCGGACCGTGTCAAACTCGTCGTCTATCCCGGCGGCCACATGTTCTATTCCCGCGACACCTCACGCCAGGCGTTCAGAGGCGAGGTCGAAGCGGTGATGAAGTAGGCGAGAGCGATTGACGTTCTTCGCCTGCGTACTCAAACAGCGTGCTCTCCAGGAGACCCTCATGGTGACGAGCGCGTCTTCGCGCGTCTCGAACCATGAGGCCTCGATCTCACCCGCGCCATGCCTCGAGACGCCGCTTGCGCGGCTCCTCGGGATGAGGGTCGTCGCATTCATCGCGCAAGGGACGTGACAATATTTTGCAGCTTACTTGAAGTTGCCGTCTCGCGTGATCGGGCAGCGCTTCTGTCGTATGACGCGCATCATTTTGCTGATGCAAAATTCACGTTTTTGAGAGTCGTGATTGAACCTGAGGACGTGCGGCACTGACCAATTCAGTGCTGGGGATTTCAGGGCCCAGTGACGACCAACGCCACCAAGCAATACTCATTGCGCTCGGTGGCGTTTATTTTTGGCGAAGCTGTTTCGCCGCAAGCCCCACCGTCGTCATTCCGGGACGCGCGTAGCGCGAGCCCGGAATCCAGTTCTCCACCTGCACCCGCGGCTCGATGGATTCCGGGCTCATCGCTGCGCGATGCCCCGGCAGGGACGACACCGGTGTGAAGCGCGACAGAAACTGAAGGGCACGGCGCGTGCGCCGTTGCCCGTGACACGGCAACTATCGCCTCAATACACCAGCCCGGTGCCGGGCGGCTTCTCCAGCGCGGCGGCGAGCGAGCGGTATTCCTCGCTGCTCGTGCCGGCGAGCTGGGCGATGCGGTTGAGATGATACTGTGCCTGGTCGCGGTTGCCCTGTTCGACCTGCCACAGACCGTAATACTGCCAGGTCTTGACGTGGTTCGGATCGGCCTTCAGCGCGCGCTCGTACCAGACCTGCGACAGCTTGTAGTCGCCGAGCTTGCGATAGGAATAACCGATCAGGTTGGCGACCGCGGCGGTGTCGTCGCGGTGCAGCGCCTTCAATTGCTCGATCGCGTTCGCATAATCGTGGCGGTCGTAGATCGTGGCATAGGCGGCGTGATAGCCATTCTCGAAGGCGGCCTGTTCGACGTTCGGACGAATCTCCGACTTCTTCTTGCCCTTGGGCGGCGGCGGGGGCGGATCGTTATCCGGCGCGGCATAGACCGCGGTAACGACGGGCGCTGCCGCAAGCGTCAGCGACAACATGGCGAGCGTCAACAGCCTGATCGCGAATTTCTGCATGCCTCTCTCCTGATGGTCAGCCCGGCGATCCTATACCGCGGCCCGTTTCCTTGAACACCCAGTGCTCGGAAACATTCCCGCTTCGGCACGCCATTTTGAAACTCACGCCTCGCAGACATGACGCGGTCAGGACTTATCGCGGTCGCGGACATGAACAGGATGTCATGGAGATGAACAAATTCCGTCCGCGCGTTTCAGCGTGGGTTCAGCGCCGCCGACTTAAGGTCGTCCTCACTGATCGGCGAGCCCGGCCATCCGACCGGAAGTCTCAGCGATCCCTGGAAGAGGAGACAACCATGCTCAAGACCATTTCCGCGGCGCTGCTTGCAGTTTCCGTGATGGCGGCGCCCGCGTTTGCCGGCAACTATGGCAAGACGACCCAGGCGCCGGTGATCAAGTCCGAACTGACGAAGTCGAAGGCGCTGCATGCCAACGCCAAGATGGTGCGCCATCATCATAAGCACCAGCGCTACGTCCGCCATCATGGCCACCACAAGCACATCGGTGTGATCAAGACGCATGTCACGCCGAAGGTCGCGGTCAAGCCCATCGTGCGGCCCGCCAAGCGCGGCTGAATCCTGACTTCCACGACTGGTCCGTCCGCCGCGGCCTTGATCCACATTGCCCCACCGCGCCGGCGGATATCAGGCCCACCCACGGCCATTGCATCCCCAATGGCCGTGGGATGGTGCATTGAGGCGACGCCGAGATGCGAATTCCCTTTCGCCGCTGGCCGGTCTAAGAAACTGCCGGGACCGATGCAGTCGACTTTGGGGCGAAAGGAACTTGGCGAAGACAGCAAGACTTACGGCAATCCTGCTGTTGCCGATCGCGCTCGGGGCGTGCTCCGCATTCAGCAGCGACGACAACCGGTCGATCAGCTTCACCGATGACCGCGGTGTCGCCGACCAGCCGTATCCGAAGAATTACCGCGCCGAGACCCTGGCGTTCATGCACACCTATCTCAACGACCCCACCGGCGTACGGGACGCGGCCATGGCCGAGCCGGTGCAGCGGACGGTCGGTGGGCGGCAGCGCTACGTCACCTGCCTGCGCTTCAGCGCCCGCGACTCGGACGGCGCCTATCGGCCGACGCGGGAGCGCGCGATCGTGTACGTCGATGGCCGGCTCGACCGCATGATGGAAAATGCTACCGAGCCTTGCGCCAGCGCGACCTACGCGCCATTTCCTGAGCTGGAGAAGATGTCGCGGTAGCGGCGGCTCGGTGGCCGCAGGGTTACCGGGATGGGATCACTTTTCGGCGAGGGGTGAACCTCTGCTTAGTCAGATCCGACATCCGTTCTGGTGGCCGGCTCCGGATTAACTGGAGGGAAAATTCTTCCATGCGATGGAACCAGCGGGTGTTGCGGCGCTGTCACTGTGACGAACACGTGATGCTCTGGCGGTGCCCCAAAGCAACCTAATTGAAGTCACGTTGTTTGGTTTGATGTCGCGTCGTGGAGTGAACGGGGAAGTACCATGAAGAAGTTTTTGCTTGGCGCAGTCGCCCTGGCCGCATTCGCCGGCCCGGCTTTCGCGGCTGACATGCCGGCACGGCCCTATACCAAGGCACCGCCGGCCTATACGGCGCCAGCGTTGGTTTACAATTGGACCGGATTCTATATCGGCGGCCATATCGGCGGCGGCTTCACCGACGGCAACAATCTGCTCGGCAGCGACGCGCGCTTCCTGGGCGGCGTGCAGGGCGGTTTTGATTATCAATTCGCGCCGAACTGGGTGGTGGGCGTCGAGGCGCAATACAGCTGGCTGCCGGGCACCAGCAATAATGGCTTCGTGTTCCCCGCTGGAACGGTGGTGACGGGCAATACCGACCAGCTCGGGTCGGTAACCGGCCGGCTGGGCTACACCTGGGGTCCGGCGCTGCTCTACGCCAAGGGCGGTTACGCTTGGCGTGAGAATAGCAATCTCGGCGTCGCCTTCGCCGGCGTGCCGCAGCCCTTCACGACCGACGGCAACCGCAAGGACGGCTACACGGTTGGCGCAGGCCTCGAATACATGTTCGCGCCGAACTGGTCGGCCAAGGCCGAGTACCAGTATTACAATTTCGGCCACACGACCTTCACCTCCGGTCCGGCCGAGATCGTCGGCTCCCGCTTCCGGGACGACGAGCATACGGTCAAGGTCGGCGTGAACTACCGCTTCGGCTGGGGCGGGCCGGTCGCTTCCAAATACTGACCGCGGGTTTCCGCGGGGGGCGAGGGCCGGCTTTCCGCCGGCCCTTTTGCTGCAGGGCTACCGGCGCTGCGGAAAATATTTTTTGCGGTGCACGGAACTTTCACGCTCGATGGTTTATTATGCCGGCCGCCGGGCCAGGTGGACACACGAACATGCGTGCTTTTGCGTTAGCGTTGATTTTTTCTGCGGCGATATCGCCATGCCTTGCCCAGACCGTGCTGAAATCCGAACCGCTGATTCTCGCGCCCTACGAGGTCGCCTTTGTCCAGGATCCGGCCTGCGGGGTCGGCAAGGTGCTCAAGGTCACCGGCGCGATCAGGGGACTGCACCGGCGTAAGGCGTGCGTGACGCTGGCCTCGGAGCAGGCCTCACTGGTGAGCGCGACGCCGTAAGGCTTTTTCCTGCGGCGGCTCGGGCGGCGAGAGCTGCGGCTCGCTCCGCGCCTCGCGTTCGGCATCGGCCTTGTTCTTGGCGGGGTCTTCGTTCGGCTCCGCCTGGCAGGGCCTGATCTCGTAATCATTGTCCAGGACCGGACGCGGGGCGGCCTTGTCCTCGTCGGTGGCGACATCGACGACCAGGCCGCTCTTCCGGGCGACCTTCCAGACATCCGCCTCGGTCGGATAGGCCTTGCTCAGCTTGGCATCGTTGGAAAACAGCGCGTACGGCATTCTTAGCTCGTGGCTCCGCAAAGGCAGTCAACGCCAACCCCGCCCCCGGGTTTCAGCACCGCCAACCGTCTTGTTTCACGCCCAGGTGAGGGCGTCCGTCACCCCGTCTTGAGTCCCTAATAAGTGGTGAATCCCCCAAAAAAGAATCCGCAAGACTCCGGTGCTAGAATCGCCGGATGCTCCAGGCCATGACAACGGTTCTGCACACATCCAGCGAACGCGTGCATGTCACGCTCACCGCGGCGCTGTTGGTCGCCTCTGTGGCCAATATGCTGCTGGTATGGGCCTGGCTCTGACCGCCAAGACCTGGCGGGACAGCCGGGGGGATTATTCTATTCGGCGGAGCGAGGCGGCTAGGTACCCTCGCTCAGGGTGGCGCGGACCTTGGCCATGGTGGCACGGCAGTATTCCTCGCGCTCCCGGGTAAACCGCTCCTGGTGGGCGCGGAAGCTTGCCACCCGGGCACGGATTTCGGCCTGGAAATCGGCGGGGAGGTCGAGACCCGCGATCTGAGGCGGCTTCGCCTGAGACGGCCTTGCCTCAGGGTGCATTGTCTGAGCAGGCATCGTCTGAGCTGGGTTGGGCGGGACGGCGATCGGGAGCGGCGGAGGTTCGGCGAGCACGGCTTCAACGTTAACCACGGCGGTGGTTATGGTGGCGCGGACGGTCGTCTCGGTGGCCGGCGACAACAACTCGGCGTCGGGCTTCTTGCCGGTCACCGATTGCACGAACGCCATTGTCTGAGCGATCAGGAGATCGCGTTCCTTCATCCATTTCATGGCACACCTCGGCCCTACTCGACTGCAGCAAAGGTTGCCTTCGGAATCAAGCATCCCAAGTTATGGCAGTCCCAATTTCCACCGAGGTGACAAAAGAGTAACACCACGTCAATCGGAAGAGATCGTTTACCATAACAGGGTGATGGCGCTGTCCTCACGGGTGCGGTGGAAACGGCAGCAATTCCTTGCCGATCGCTCTGATGAGAAACTTCGAGCCGGCATCGGAGAGGTGCACGATATCGGTTATCAGCACCTGGTTGGCATCGGTCCCGATCCCGGTCAGACAGCCCGCAGCATTGCATAGCGTATGCCAGGCAGAGATGTACTCGATCCCTTCGGCTTTGCTGAAAGCCTCCATCCGCTGATCGTTGTCCAAGCCTGATACGCCCGCCGCGATTCGCTCCGGAATCTCGTGCCAAATCCGGTAGTGATTGACGAGCGTATGGGGAAGCGTTCGCTTCCAGACCGGCAGTGGACCCAGTATGACGATGCGCCGGACCTTGCTGGCGCGCAGCCGCGCGATCGTTTCGTGCAGCTTGCCGAGATCGTTGTTCGTGCCCCACATCGCATGCAGCAGCACGACGTCCGGATGCGCGGACTGAAGTAGGCCGAAGGCGGTGCGATGGACTTCGTCGCAGCGTGCGTTCGCGCCCGAATCCAGGATCGGAGCGCAGCCCGGCGCGCTGAACCTCGCCAGGCGGAACGATCCGCTCGCAGCCTCTGCTTCCTTCAAGCCCGGATAGAGCGCGGCCGCGGTCGAATCGCCCCACAAAAATACGAGCGGCTGCGTTCCCTGCTCGATGCAGTCTGCGTTGAATTCAGCGCCCGGCGCTTCCAGGAAACACCCGTCGCTAAATCCCGCATTGTCCTTCGCCTGGGTCCGCGCGATCGCCTGCACCTCCACAGGAAAACGAAAATCGAATCCGGCCGCGGCGATGGTCACGATACCGGCAAGGCCGACGAGCGCGAGACCGAGCGCTAGTCTCTTGACTGCCCGGTCGTAGTGGCGAAGCGGAATTTCGACAAAGCGGAATGTCAGCCAGGAAAGAATCACGGAGACGGCGACCGCCGCCCAGATCTCCATCACGTTCGGCACGCCGTTGCGCAGAATGCCGAGATAGGACAGGACCGGCCAGTGCCAGAGATAGAGCGGATAGCTGATCAGGCCGATCCATACCATTGGCCGGTTCGACAGCAGCATCTTGTTCACCGCCGAATTTGGCGTGGCGATCAGGAGTACCGCGCCGAGCACCGGCAGCAGGGCGTAGAGGCCTGGGAATGCGCTGGCGCGATCCAACAGCAGCGCCGGGCCAAGGATCGCGGCAAGGCCCAACAGAGCAAGATACTCGCCGATCCGCTTGTCCCAGCTAACGCTCTTCCGTACGAGCACAAGGTGGGCAAGAAGTCCGCCCGCGAGCAACTCCCAGGCGCGTGTGAGCGGTGAGTAGAACGCGACAGTCTCGTAGCCGAAGAAGATACTCAGGCTGAACGCAAACGACACCAGCGCGATGACCGCGATCCATCGGCCGCGGATTGCGGTTGCGGGGAGAAGAAGGATCAGCGGCGGCCAGAAGATATAGAACTGCTCTTCGACGCCCAACGACCACAGATGCAGCAGCGGATTGTCCGCGGCGGCAGGTGCGAAATACCCGGTCTGCCTGAGCTGGAACAGATTGGCCGCAAAGGCAACGCCGGCAGCAATGTTCTCGCTTAGCAGGGTGAATTGATCGGGCAGCAGCGCGAACCATCCGACCAGATAGGTCGCGGTGAGCACGATGACGAGGGCTGGAAAAATGCGGCGAACGCGCCGTGCATAGAAATCGCCGAACGAGAAGGTGCCGGCATCGACCCTCGTCAGGATGATCCGCGTGATCAGGAAGCCGGAGATGACGAAGAAGACGTCAACGCCGATGAAGCCGCCCGGCACCAGCCAAGGCTGGGCATGATAACCGACGACCAGCAGAATGGAGATTGCCCTCAGCCCGTCGATATCGGGCCGATAAGCCGTTTCGTGATGCGCCATTGTGCGGATGATGTACCCGGTCCACGGCGACGCCGCCAGAGCGGGCAGGGGCCCGCTTCATCACGTATCAAATGTTTGTGGCCCGCCTAGCTCGCGGGAAGTGGTGTTGCGGTCGTCTCGGCCAGCCGTTCGGCGGCCTTTGCTTCGATCAGGTCGGCGTAGCGGTCATATTCATCGGCCATTTCGAGCAGTTTTTCGCGAACGTCTGCATCGATGACCTGATAGGCCAGCCGCTTCGCTTGCTCGGATTGAAACCGGTAGTGCTGCGTGTCGGACATGTGGGTACCTCGAACGTATGTCCGGCACCAACCGCAAAGGTTCATCAGGCAGCAGCAGGCTTCTTGTCCTGTCGAATCTCGACGTCGAACCAGCCCATCTCCTTGAGTTCGTGCGCCTTCTTCAGCGCGGCATCCTCGCTCTCGCGTCTTAGGATGATCTGCCCGGTGCCGTCGCGGGCGTAGATGAAATAAGTCATTCTTAAAATCCTGTTCGGCTGAAATACGCGCTCCGACAACGGAAATAATTGAAACGATCTTGGCGCAAAACACGGCGCTTTGATGAAGCGGATGGTGCCGGCTGAGGGGATTGAACCCCCGACCTTCGGTTTACAAAACCGCTGCTCTACCGCTGAGCTAAGCCGGCCGATTTCGGCCGCTCGCATATCAGACTTGGGAGCGGAGGGCCAGAACCTGAGGGCAGCCAGGCGAGACGCATGCAGGAAAAAGGCGGCCGGGTGGCCACCTTTTCCCCAACTGGTCGATTGGGTTACTGGCAGGGGTGGCGGCGGCCATCCTCGCCGCGGAACCAGGTGCCGGGCGTGCAGACGAGGCCGTTACGCTCGGCGTAGCTCTGGGTGTAATAGCCGCCCCGGTAGCTGTTATCGAAACCGGCAAATGGCGCAGTGGCGACCGCCGCCGCCGTGCCGACGGCGCCTCCGACAACCCCGGCGGCGACGTTGCCCGGCCAGAAGCCGCTGCGATCGTCCCAGCGGGCGTAGCTCTTGTTCCAGCCATTGTTATACTGATAGGCGGTGGCGCGACGCTGCTGGTAGCTGCCGGTATAGGGATTTCCCGGTCCTTGGTTCTGGCAATTGGCGTTCGGATAGAACTGAGCGCAATAGCCGGGATTGTAGATCACCTGTTGCGCCCCGGCGGGAGCGGCCAGGGCGGAAGCGAGCAGCGCGGCGGTGCCGACGATAGCGAGTGGTCTCATGTGAGATTCTCCTTGAAGTCGCAATCGACACCAAGCGGCCGCGCGGCGGGCCTGTTCCAACGATCCTGTTCACACGATTTCAAACCCAAGTGATCGCAGCAAGCGCATCAAGAGAGTGGTACTCGCGGACGTTGATACGCCGCCGATTGTGGAAGGAGTGGCCTGACAAGGGTCGCCACTTCGTGTCAAATAGGGGCATCGAGCGGACGGGGCGGAATGTTTGGAATCCTGGGACTTGGTTTTCTGTTGGGCATGCAGCACGCGCTCGAGCCCGACCATATCGCCGCCGTCTCCAGCATCGCCGCGCGCCGGACCCATGTCGGCGACATCGTCAGGCACGGGCTGACCTGGGGACTCGGCCACACGCTGACGCTGTTCTGCTTCGCGGGCGCTGCCATCCTGCTCGGACACGCGATCCCGGAGACGGTGGCCCAGCCGATCGAGGGAGCCGTCGGCATCATGCTGGTCGGGCTTGGCGTCCACGTGCTGTGGCGTCTGTGGCGCGACCGCGTCCATTTCCACCGCCATGGCCACGGCGACGGTACGGTGCATTTCCACGCCCACAGCCATGCCGGCGAGACGACGCCGCATCGTGCCGCGACGCATGTCCACGCGCACGGCTTTCGCTGGCGCACGCTGCTGGTCGGCCTGATGCACGGCATGGCCGGCTCTGCGGCGCTGCTGGTGCTTGCGGTGTCGCAGGCCGCAAGCCCGATCGTCGGACTGGGCTATGTCGCGCTGTTCGGGATTGGCTCGATGATCGGCATGGGCGCGCTGTCCACGGTGATTGCAGTGCCGATCGCGGCCTCCGCGCGCTGGCTCACCTGGGCCAATCGCGGCCTGCAAGGCGCGGTCGGGCTCGTGACCATCGCGATCGGTATCAACACCATCGTCGAAACACTGCTGGTGTAAGCGCCCGCGCATACGGCGTTAACAAATGCTGATCACGATCGCCCGCAATTGAGCGAGCCGGCATGCTCACGCGTTAGGCTTACCGGCAGTTTGGCCTGTCGCTTTAACCTTTGGCTGCGCGCATTCGATTAGGTTGCTGAACGAGACAGGAAGGCGACCAATGCGCGTTGGCATTACAGCGGGGATTCTTTTGGCGATGACGTCGACGGCCTTTGCCGGTGGCGGCTCCGGCGGCGGCTTCGATATCGTCGTTCCCTATCGCCGGGGCGTGCCGATCATCATCAACGGCATCGACGCTTCCTATGCCGTGATCGAAGGCGAATGGGGTCTCGGCAAGAACGTCCACGTGCAGCCAACCATCTATGGCGGCCGCTACATCGATCCCGAGCCCAATGTCGGCCATTATTATCCGAGCCTCGGCCACATGCCGGGCTATGGGCGACTGGAGATCGAGCCGCCGTCGAACCGGCGCCTGCCGAAGCCGGCCGAAAGCTATCACCAATCCTGGTCCGCGCAGTCGATGCCGCTGCCGGCGCAGTCCAATCCGCCGGTCGATGCGCCGCCCATCATCTATGCGCCGCAGTATGACCAGTCCCCAGGCGACCATCGGCGCCGGTCGCCGAGAATTCCGCGCTAGAGCATGATCCGGAAAAGTGGAAACCGGTTTTCCCTCGCGACAAACGCTAAGCGTTTGCGCGGAGATCATGCTCAAACAAAGAGATGAGCCAATAAGAACACACCAACAGGAGAGAGTAGAGTAATGCGTAAGATAATTTCAGGAATGGTCGCGGCAGTCGCGGTCATGGCCGCGGCACCCGCAATGGCGTGCGGGTACGGGTACGGCTCGTGCTCGCCGTGCGGCTCTTATGGCTATTATGCCAGCCCCTGCGCGCCGCCGGTCTACGCTGCGCCGGTCTATTCCGCGCCGGTCGTGAGCTACAACTACACTTCCGGCTGCGGCGGCTGTGGCGCTGGCTATGGCTGGGTCACCCAGCGGCTCCCGGATCCGGAGCAGCAATACTACTATGTCAACCAGGGGCCGACCTATACCGGCCCGGGTAACTGGGCGCCGGTTCCGACCTATCGCGAGAGCGGAGTCTCGTACTATCGTCCGTTGCGTCCGCGCTACTATCGTTCGCACTATCGCTACGGCCACTCGCAATATTACCAGGGTCAGCGCGTGCTGCGCCGCTACTACTGATCTGATAGGCGCTCTTGAAATTGGCGCCCGTTCGCCTCGTGCGAGCGGGCGCTTTCATTTGCCTCGAGCTACTTCGCTCGAAGACGCTCTACATCAGGCCAAGCCGGCTTGCGCCGATATAGAGCGCGAGCACCGCGGCGTTCGAGACGTTGAGGCTCTTGATCTCGCCGGGCATGTCGAGCCGCGCCACCACGCTGCAGGTCTCTCGCGTCAGCTGTCTCAATCCCTTGCCCTCGGCGCCGAGCACCAGCGCGAGCGGCTGCCGTAGCGCGACCTGGCTGAGATCCTCGCTCCCCTGGCTGTCGAGACCGACGGTCAGGAAGCCGCGCTCGTTCAATGCGGTCAGCGCGCGGGCGAGGTTCTGCACGGTGACCAGCGGCACCAGCTCCAGCGCGCCGGAGGCCGATTTCGCGAGCACGCCGGTCGCCTCGGGGCTGTGGCGGGCGGTGGTGACGATCGCCTTCACCGCGAAGGCCGCGGCCGAGCGCAGGATGGCGCCGACATTGTGCGGGTCGGTGATCTGGTCGAGCACCAGCACGACGCCCTCGGGCTCGAGCGTATCGATATCGGGCGAGGGCAGGGGATCGGCTTCCACCAGCAGCCCCTGATGGACCGCATCCGGTCCCAGCCGCTGGTCGATGGTGCTGGGGCGGACGATCTCCGCGGGCACCCGGGTGTCGATCCGTTCGTCCGCCAGCCGCTTCGCCGCATTCTCGGTTACGAACAGCTTGCGGATCCGGCGCTCCGGATTGGCCAGCGCCAGCGAAACCGTATGCCAGCCGTAGAGAATCACCGGCCCGTCGGCGTCCGAATCGCGGCTGCGCCAAACCGGCCGGCCGGCCGATTTTCGCCCTTTTTCGAATGGTTTAGCCCCGCCGCGGCGGAATGGGGGCTTGCGGTCACGATCGCTCATCAGGGGCGTTGTGTCACGGGTTCCGGACAATGGCAATTTTGCCGGCAAAAGGATGCCGATTAACGGCTTGCCTTGGTTGACTTTGCTACCTCCCTTCGCACATAAACGCGCCGGCCGCGCACCCCGACGGGTCCCGCGGTCACCAGCGTCACCGATTGACCTGTCCGCCGCCACCTTGGGCGGGTGGCGTCCGACGCTGTTGGGACGGGGGAGTGTCCCGAGTGGCAAAGGGAGCTGACTGTAAATCAGCCGCCTCATGGCTTCGCAGGTTCGAGTCCTGCCTCCCCCACCAGCCTTTGCTCGCGCAGCGAGTGAAGGCTGCCGCGCCGAAGCCCACCGGGCGCAGGCGGGCCTGTATCCGCGAGCTACGGCTAGGCAAACCAGGCAAACTGAGATGGTCTTCCAAGTCATCAACTGATGTCGCTCAGCCCGCGCGCTCTGTCTACCGGTTACAGTCGCAACCCGATTGGCTGATTCACGACACGATGGCGTAACAGCTTCGAACCACGGTCCGGAGGACGCCTGCTGGAGCGAGGCTGACGATGAGCGAGGGCCCGTAACTGGCGGAGAGTATCGGCGACAGCGCGATTCTGGGTGTTTGGGTTTGAATGATGGCATCGGCCACCGTCGGGATTCTGAACGGATTCGGACGCGCGCTTGGCGACGCGATCGTCGGCCTGCAGGCACTCCAGTTGGCGATCCGGGTCGGCGTCGTACCACCGCGGCCGCTACTGTTTCGGCTTCCTGGTCTCTCCAAGATGGTCGAAGCTGTCCACGCCGCCGCTGACTTCGCCGATATTCGAACGCTTTCCCCCGAGTTTGCGACACTCGCTCGGCCGATCGATCTTGGCGAGGCAGTTACTCGCGTCATCGACATCCGCGACTTTGCCTTCGATCCGGAGTTCCAGTGCAGGGCGATGATCGATTTCTTCCTGCAACGCCTCGGCGTGGCGGCGGAGCAGGTGCCGGCAGGCTGGCGGCGAAATAGCTGGCTGGCATCACGGGTCAGACCGGCGCGGCCTGCCTTGCCAAACGGCTATGTTTTGGTCTGCCCGAAGGCGTCAATGCGACTGCGCGAAATGCCGGACGAGGTCCACGCGCATATTCTCCGACGCGCGCTTGCGATCGGGCCCGTCGTGACGCAAGGGACCGTCCCCGATGCACTCGGCCGCAAGGTCGTTCACGTGGAGCCCTGCGCCACGCTCGACGAACTGTGCGGCATTGTGCGTCACGCGCGATGGATTATCTCGACTGACACCGGGATGGTGCATCTGGCCGACGCCTTAGGCGTAGCGTGCCTGGCGTTCTTTCCGACCCATCGTCCCGAATGGCGCGTGCGTGACTATCCTCGCACCTTGTCGTTCGAGTTGTCGTCTCGGTTGCCGCGTGGCATCGAATTCGCCCGCGGACCGGACGACTATGCGCTGGCGAGGTCGAGCTGGTTTCCCAACGGCGATGATCTTGGATGGCTCGACCGCGCGTTAGACGAGGCGCAACGCTCATTCGGAGGCGGTGGATCATAGAACTCTATCTATGAGTTGCCTCCTGCTGGAGCGCCCGCGCGCCAAGGCCGTCATCGGACAACGACTCGTGACTTGCAAAATGCAAGTCATGATGTAGTGTTCTCAGAAACGAGAATACGGCCATTGCGAAGCAGCGCCGACACACAGGAGGCAATTTTGTCCGAGGACGTGCTCGTGACGCGCGAAGAGCGCGGCAACATCTCCGTTTTGACCATGGTTTATCGGCCGTACAACCTGCTCGGCCCAAAGCTCATCAATGCGCTTGTCGAGCAGGTGGAGGCGGCCCAGAAGGTCGGCAGCCGCGCCATCGTGATCCGCAGCGGACTGCGCCATTTCTCTGCCGGCGCGGATCTGGATATCTTCGATAAGCGGGTCGCCGCGGGTGCCGCTGATCAGGCCAGCGAAAACAGGCGGCTCAACGGCGTCGAATTCCTGCGCTTCATGGAGTTGTTGCCAATTCCGCTGATCGCCAGCGTTCACGGCGTCTGTCTTGGCGGCGGACTCGAGCTTGCGCTCTCGTGCGACTACATCATCGCCGCCTCTTCGGCAAAGATCGGATCAGTCGAGGCCACGCTCGGGCTGCATCCCTTGCTCGGCGGAATCCAGCGCCAGGTGCAGCGTATCGGAGCTCAGCGCGCCAAGGAGATGTCGATGCTGGCGCGGCGCTACGACGCGCCGACGCTGGAGAAGTGGGGGCTGATCAATCTGACGGTTCCGGAGGAGTCGCTGGAGCAGACCACGATGATGCTTGCGGAAGAATTCGCGCAAGGTCCGACCGTGGCGCATGCGGCCACCAAGCAACTCGCGTACATCGCGGTCAATGAAGGTGTCGCTGCTGCCGATGAGGCGATGGCGAGGGTGCAGGCTCCGATCTGGACCTCGGAAGACCTGAAGACCGGTCTCGCGTCATTCCGCAAGAATGGCCCGGGCCTCGCAAAATTCGCGGGGCGCTGACATGAGCGGCCCTTTAAGCGGAATCCGTGTTGTCGACTTCTCCCGTGTGCTCGCTGGCCCGTTATGCGCGCGGACGTTGCAGGATCTTGGCGCCGAGGTCATCAAGATCGAGCCGCCAAGCCCCGATGTCTCGCGCTTTGCATTTCCATCGACCGACGGCATGTCGGGCTATTACGCGCAGCAGAATGCCGGCAAGCGCAATGTCAGCATCAATCTCAATGTGCCGGGCGCCTATGAACTAGCGCTGAAACTCTGCGATACGGCCGATGTCGTCGTCGAGAATTTCCGTGCGGGCACGCTGGGTTTCTTCGGTCTCGACTATGAGACGCTGTCAAAGCGAAATCCGCGATTGATCTATGCTTCGATCACTGGCTACGGCCAGGGAGGACCCTGGCGAAGTCGAATGGCATACGCGCCGACGGTGCAGGCCGAGGCAGGTTTCACCGAGAACAGCGTTCGTCATTATGGGAGTGCGCTGAGTGAGCCACGTACCGACAGCCTGTCGCACGCGGATGTCTATGCCGGACTGCAGGCCGTGATCGCTATCCTGGCAGCGCTCAACAGCCGCCAGAAGTCCGGACGCGGCCAATACATCGATGTCGCGATGGCCGCGACGCTGCTCGCGGTCAACGAACGGGCGCATGTCGATCTTTCCGACGATGATATCGGCGCCGAACCCGCCGTGCTTGGTGCCACCGACTGCTCGTTCTTTACCGGGCCGCAAGGCGAGCACTTCACGGTCGCGACCAGCATTGTCGGCAGCCGGACCTTTCCGTCGTGGTTGCGCGCGATGCGCCGTGCGGACCTGATGGACGATCCGCGATTCTCGAGTGCGGCCGCGCGCCGGCTGAACTTCGGTGCGCTCCACCAGATCATCCAGTCGTGGATACTGACCTTCCCGGATATGGCGACCCTGGACGCCCAATTCGATGAAGCCAAGATCGCGATGGGCGAGATCCGCTCGATCAAGGAACTGACGGCATCGGAATGGAGCGACTATTGGGGAGCCGTGCAATACGTCTCCGACCGCAGCGGTGGTCAGTATCGCCTGCCAGGACGTCCCTGGCGCTTTTCGGCTGAAGAGCTGACGCCGATCGGCACTCCGGCCTTTCAGGGTGAGCATAATGCCGCGGTGTTCGGCGAACTCGGCGTCAGCGAAGCTGAATTGAAGCGCTTGAGCGAAGCCGGCGTACTGGTGACACATCGGCGCGCACTTGAGCCTGAGACCGCCGTCAAGCCGCAGACCGAGCCCGGTCAGGCGGCCTGATCCACCGGAAACAGGCAAGCTACGCTGACACTGGACATACGCGAACTCGCCCCAGTATGGTACGGGTCGAGCTCGGAGCTGAAGAGAGTATGTCCGGCGTCAAGCAAAGCCGTCTCGCAAACAAGGAATGTTCCATGGCGCGAGCCATGGAAATCGTCGGCGATCGCTGGACGATCCTGATCCTGCGAGAGGCCTACTATGGCGTGAAGCGGTTCGACGAATTCGAGTACTATGTCGGAGTGGCGCCCAATATCCTGAGCAGTCGGCTGAAGAAACTTGTCGAGGCAGGCATGATGGCTCGTGTGCCGTTGCCCGAGCACGCCGGCCGATACGAATATGTTCTGACCGACAAAGGGCGCGACTTTTTCCCCGCCTATCTTGCACTCAAGAAATGGGGGGACAGCTGGCTCGCAGAGCCGGAGGGGCCGCAGGTGGTTTTTCGTGAGCGCCGCGCCGGACATCCGATCGAGTATCCGGAACTGCGGACAGCCGGCGGCAAGCCGCTGCGTCTCGAAGACATCGAGGTGGTCCCGGGAGCCGGCGCCGTGCCGTTCAACCGCAAGCGGTTCGGCGGCGCGGCCTCGGCCGGGAAGCCGACCGAAGCGCCGAGGAGCGTCTCACGCCGCAAGAGCGAGTAGCGCGCGCGTTATTTCCGTTCTGACCAGGCTGGCGCGATACTCGGCCGACGCGTAGCGGTCCGACAGGCACTCGGTCGCTGCACTCTGGAGTCTCGCGGCCTCTCCGATATTTCCTTGGGACAATGCCTTGCCAGCCAGGAATTTTGCCGCGACATCTCCCGCAAATGCGTGCCCCGCCGCGCCGGTGACGCCGATCGAGACGTCCGCGGCGACGCCGACGTTGACGCGCACGCCGGCAGCCACACCGACGACGGCATAGCCGCTCGCAGGATGCCGGATTTTCCGATAGCTGAAGCGCGTATCCGCCGCCGGGCGCGGAATATGGATGGCGACCAGCACCTCGTCGGGCTCCAGCGCCGTGGAGAAGATATCGACAAAAAAGTCATTCGCCGCTACGCGTCTTGATCCGCTGGCGCTTGCGACCTCCAGTTCCGCCTTCAGCGCGATCACGATGGCCGGCCAATCGGCTGCGGGATCGGCATTGGCGAGTGATCCACCAATAGTGCCGCGGTTGCGCACCTGCGGATCGGCAATCAAATTGGCCGCCTGACGGAAGATCGGAAGCACCTGGTGTAGCGCGTGGGATGCAAGCAGTTCGGCATGTGTCGTCAGCACGCCAATGCTGATGCTGTCCTCGCCGACCAGGATTCCTTTCATTTCCGCGACGCCGCGGATATCAACGAGCAGCGCTGGCGAGGCCAGCCGAAGCTTCAGCGTCGGGATCAGCGTGTGGCCTCCGGCGACCAGCTTCGTTCCGTCTGGGTCACGGCGCAGGAAATCGATCGCCTCGGCGAGCGAGCCCGCGCGAACATAGTCGAAGGGCGCAGGGATCATTGGCCTGCTCCGTTGCGCGCGCTCTGGACCGCCGCCCAGATGCGCGGCGGCGTCAGCGGCATATCGAGGTGGCTGATGCCGAAGGGCGACAACGCGTCGAGCACGGCGTGAACCATGCAGGGCGGCGCCGCGATCGAGCCGCTTTCGCCGATGCCCTTGACGCCGATCGGATTGGTCGGGGAGGGGGTCTCCTGGAACAGCGAGGTGATGCTGGGCACATGCTCGGCACGCGGCACGGCGTAGTCGAGCAGCGAGCCGGTCAGGAGCTGTCCGCTGTCAGGATCGTAGCTGACCTCTTCATATAGCGCTTGGGCAATGCCCTGCACGACGCCACCGTGGATCTGTCCTGCTGCCAGCAGCGGATTGATCAACGTGCCGACGTCATCGACCGCGACATAGTCGATGATGTCAACGATCCCGGTCTCGGGATCGACCTCGACATAGGCCAGATGGACGCCGGACGGCGCGCTCATTCCGGTCGGATCGTAGAAGACGGTTTCGTCGAGGCCAGGCGTGACCCCATCGGGGAGCTTGTGTCCGACATAGGCCATGCGCGCGACCTTGCCGAAGGCCAGAGGTGCAATGTCGGTGCCGGGCACACTGAACCGGCCCGCGGCATAGGCGATGTCCTTCTCGTCGACCTCCAGCATGCCCGCGGCCATCTTCTTTGCTTTTGCGACGATGCGCTGCGAGCAGACATGCAGGCTCGATCCGCCGACCGCCATCGAACGGGAGTTGAAGGTGCCGTGGCCAGCCTGCACCTGGCGCGTATCGCCCTGGATCACGTCGATGCTCTCGATCGGAATTTGCAGCACGTCCGCGGCGATCTGCGACAGCGAGGTGACATGGCCATGGCCCTGGCTCATCGAACCCGAATACACCGTGGCGCGGCCGCTGGAATCGATCGCAACCCGCGCGCTCTCCCAGCCGCCGCGATCGAATCCGATCAGCGCAAGACGCCGCGACGGCGCCATGCCACACATATGCGTGTACGCGGCAACGCCGATGCCGCGGTAGATGCCGTTGCGGCGCAAGGTGTCGCGTTCGTTCCGGCGAGCGTCGTAGTTGAAAGCGGCGAGTGCCTTGTCGAGAAGGCCCTGATAATTGCCGCTATCGTAGATCACGGCCATGCCTCCATAGGGCCGGTAGGGAAAATCGGCGAGCTGAATGAAATTCTTCCGCCTGATCTCGACCTGATCCAGATTCAGATGACGCGCGACGGCGTCGATGGCACGCTCGGCGATATAGGCGCCTTCCGGCCGGCCATAGCCACGATAGGCATCGACGGGCACGGTGTTGGTGACGACGACGCGCGAGGTCGCCTCGTAGTTCGCGATTCTATAATTGCCGGTGCCGAAATTGACGGTGTTAACGGTCGGCCCACCGCTCGCCATGTTGGAGAGATAGGCTCCGACATTCCCGAGCGTTTCGACTTTCAGTCCGAGAATGATGCCGTCATTTTTGATCGCCACCTCGATATTTTCAGTGTGGGCGCGGCCATGGTTGGTCGATTGATGGCTCTCAGAACGGCTTTCCCACCATTTCACTGGCGCGCCGAGTTCGCGCGCGAGATGCGGACAGAGCAGCTCCTCCGGATAAAGATGCATCTTGGCACCAAAGCCGCCGCCGATATCGGGCGCGACCACGCGCAACAGGTGTTCCGGAATGCCGACCGTCTCGGCGATCCAGCGCCGATGCATGTGCGGGACCTGGCTTGGCATGTACACCGTCAATGTGCCGTCGGGCTCGGGCGCGGCCACCACGCTGCGCGTTTCCATGCAGGTCGGAATCAGGCGGTTGTTGACGAGGCGCAGCTTGAGAACCTGATCGGCTTCGCGGGCTGCCATGGCATAGTCGCCGCCCCGCACCTTGTAGACGGTGGTGATGTTGCCGGGCACGTTGTCATGAAGCTGCGGCGCGTCGGGCCCGATCGCGGCCTCTTCGTCGATCACGGCAGGCAACATCTCGTAATCGACGTCGATCAGGCCGACGGCGTCATAGGCTTGCGCTTGCGTCTCCGCGACCACCAGCGCGACGCATTCACCGACGAAACGCACGCGATCGATGGCGACAACCGGGCGAAACGGCACCTTGGTGCCGGGCATGACCCAGTTCGGAACAATCGGACCGATCTTGCCCTGAAGATCCTGACCAGAGAGGGCAAGGCGAACGCCCGGCGCTGCCTTGGCCGCGCCAAGGTCGACGTTCTTGATGATGGCATGCGCATGCGGCGATCGCGCGATCGCCATATGGAGCATGCCGGGCAGCCTGATGTCATCGACATAGCGGCCCTTGCCGGTGAGGAATTTGAAATCCTCGCGGCGCTTCAGCGGCTGGCCGATGTAGGGGAGCACGGTTGCGTTCATGGCGATCAGCCTTTTGCAACGAGGGACTCAACGGCGCGGACGATGTTGTGATAGCCGGTGCAGCGGCAGATGTTGCCGGCTATGCCGTGGCGGATGTCGTCTTCACTTGGATCGGGATGAGCGCGCAGCAACTGGCGCACGCTCATGATCATTCCCGGCGTGCAGAAGCCGCACTGCAGCGCGTGATGCTCATGGAAGGCGGTCTGCACCGGATCCAGGGGCGATCCCGCCGGCGACACGCCCTCGATCGTCGTGATCGAGGCGCCGTCAGCCATGACGGCGAGCACGGTGCATGATTTTGTCGCCTGTCCATCGATCTCGACGGTGCAGGCGCCGCATTGCGAGGTGTCGCAGCCGATATGAGTGCCAGTCAGGCCGAGATCGTCCCTGATCAAGTGGACCAGCAGCTTACGGCTTTCGACCTCGAGCGTACGGCGGATGCCGTTGATCTCGATCGTCACCGTGTGACGTTTTTCCGCTTCGACCATATATCCTCCCGTCGCGGTCCGGCGACCGCGTATCTCGTTAGAAGAACCTGACGGCGGCGATGTCGATGGCGACGCCGATCCCGTTTGTCATGGGAGTGCCGTCTGCATTGCGGCGATAGGCTCGACGCTTGGCCGGGACCTTGATGCCGTCGAAGTCGCGATAGTCGGACACGTAGTGGGCGGTCGGAACGCCGCCGATCACATCAGCGAAA
Source organism: Bradyrhizobium elkanii WSM2783 (assembly GCF_000472865.1). GTDB lineage: Bacteria > Pseudomonadota > Alphaproteobacteria > Rhizobiales > Xanthobacteraceae > Bradyrhizobium > Bradyrhizobium elkanii_A. The sequence goes on from NZ_AXAP01000009.1 coordinate 108,657, forward strand.
TAATCGAGCCTCGAAATGAGCCCATCGGCGCGGACATAGAAGACTTGTTCGGGAGAGTGTGTAGCGACTGAGTTCGGGAAGGTCACTTTGAGCCGACGCCACGTCTCTCCGCTCTCATTCCAAGGCTCGATCTCCTCGGTCGAAAAGCCCGGCAATGCGAACATGAAGGGCGTGTTGAGATAGTTCCACATCGCATAGCCGCTGAAATAGGCGAGGTGCAGATCGTCCCATGGGGTGGCTGGGGTGTGGTCGGCAAAAGAAGCGCGCGGACTGCTCCGCTCTCTCAGGCGTTTGCCCTCGACGGTATCGATTGCAACCAGATCGGGCCGATAGAAGCTGCGCAGGCCGTCGGCGGTGAATGGCTCGTAGCTGAGCTGCTGGCCAGGTATATCGACCGTGACGCGAACGTCCTTCAGCACCTCAGGCCAGCCCTTTCCGGCCCAGAGCGAACCAACGATCGACATGTCGCTCTCAATGCCGCGAAACCGTTTCCATTGCGCCGCGCCATGGGCATCGAGGACGAGATCGCGGAGATCTGCCATGCTGTTTCCTTCCGATCCAAGAATTCTAACGAGATGTACAACTCTAATAATAAGAGTGATTAGAAAGCAAGAGATTTGCAAGGGTTGTGCGCACGTCGAAATTACTCTAATTATTAGAGCGATTTGCGAGGGGGTATGACGAATGCGCTCGAAGAGTTTCGAGGGAATGGTGTGCTCGATTGCCGGCGTTCTGGACGCCGTCGGCGACCGCTGGGCAATGCTGATCCTGCGGGACCTCGGTCTTGGGCTGCGCCGCTACGATGACCTGCGCAAGTCGACCGGCGTCACCCACGCCACGCTGTCCGATCGTCTCAAGCATCTCGAGGAGAATGAGCTGATTGAGCGGCGGCTGTATCAGACCGGGCCCGACCGCTATGAATACGTTCTGACGCGAAAGGGAGCGGACATTATTCTCGTGATCCAGGCACTCGCGCAGGTCGGCGACAAATGGCAGATCGCTGGCGACAAAGGTCCGCCGCTGAAATTCATCAATCAGAGCAGCGGGCGGGCGGTCAAGCTTGCTCTTGTCGACGAAAAATCAGGTGAAGTTGTCCGCCTGCGGGATGTACGGCCGCAGGCCGGTCCGGGCGCCGACGATCTCGTGCGCTGGCGGCTGACGAAGTTCGATAGATCATCATCCAGCGATCGGCGCTAACTCTCAATTGCTTTCCAGCTCGGACGCGAAGCGGCGCAATGCTTGCTGCATCGTTGCCGCCGTCAGTGCTCTTCGTTCCAGGCACCGAGACGTCGGTCCGGCAACGACGATCGAGAGCTGTCGTGAACTGAGCGGAAGGGAAAGCGCTACGCCTGCCAGATCGGGAATGTACTCCGACGAACTCTGGTGGTACCCGCGCTTGGCCGCGATCTCGAGTTCAGCCTCCACTGCGTCGGCGCTCATGGGCGTCGTTTCGGAAAACGGCTCGAACTTGATCTTGCGATAGATGGCCCGCCGTTCTTCGGGAGAATGCTGCGCCAGGATGGCCCTTCCAACCGAACTTGCATACACCGGCACCCGGTCGCCCACTTGAGCGAAGTAGCGCACCGAATGCCCGGATTCCTCGACATGCAGGAAGATCGCAGAGGTGCCCGCTAGGGCCGCGATCGCCGTGGTCTCTCCGGTCTCCTTGGCAATTTCTGCCACGAGTGCATAGGCGACTTCTGGAAGCGGGGCCGCGTCCGCAACGGCGCGCGCCAGCGTCAGCCAGCGTGGGCTTGGGTAGTAGCCGCTTCGCGCTCGCGTCTCGTAGAGCCATCCCTTGTCGACAATCGTGCCAACAAGATTGAAGGTGCTGGAGCGCGGCCAGCCCAGATCGTCCGAGATCTCGGCCAGCGTCGCCGGTCGTTTGCGGCGCGCAAAGTACTCCAGCAGCTCGAGAACGTTAGCAGCCTGCCTGACCAACATACGAAACCCGCATCTTCTCCGCGAAGGTTGGTTGCTCCGTGACGTCGAACAACAACTCCCGCTTACTCAGCCGCTGATTGGCGACTCCACGGTCATAGCATCATCCGCTCAGCCGGAAGCTCGTCCCGGAATTTGAGCCATCGCGTCCTGTGGACTTCGGTTCAGAGGTCGGAACGAACGCCTTGACTTAAAATTCATATACGTGTCTTATAAATTCACAAATAAGAATTTTGCTGAAGGCTGAGGCTGCCACCATCAGCGAAAGCCCACGGGGGGAGGACCTTTCATGGCTGCATTCAGGAATTTGGTTTCATCGGCGGTGGCGTCGGTTTGCATGGTGACCGCCTCGGCCGCCTTGGCTCAGACCAGCGTCAAGCTCGGCGTGCTCGCCGACATGTCCGGCATCTTCTCGGACATCGGGGGCATGGGCGCTGCCGAAGCGACGAAGATGGCGGTCGAGGATTTCAACAAGCTGCCGGGTTCGGAGAAGTTCAAGATCGAGGTTGTCAGCGGCGACGCGCTGAACAAGCCGGACGTGGCGCGCGGCATCGCCCGCAAATGGTTCGACACGGAGAATGTCGATGCGGTCGTTGATCTGCCGACGAGCGCGATCTCGCTGGCCATCGCACCCCTCGTTCAGGAGTTGAACAAAGTCGCGCTGTTCACCGCATCGGGCACGTCGGACCTGACGGGCAAGTCCTGCACGCCGAATTCGGTGCACTGGACCTACGATACCTGGGCGTTGTCGCACGGTACCGCCGATGCCATCACCAAGGCCGGCGGCAAGACCTGGTTCTTCGTCACGGCCGACTTTGCCCTCGGGCATTCGCTGGAGCGCGATGCGAGCGCCGTCGTCAACGCGAACGGTGGCAAGGTCGTCGGCAGTGTCAAGCACCCGACTGATTCGAACGACTTCGCGTCCTTCCTGCTTCAGGCGCAGGCGTCGCGCGCCGAGATCATCGCGCTCGCCAATGCCGGTGGCGATACGATCAAGGCGATCAAGCAGGCCTCCGAATTCGGCATCATTGAGGGCGGGCAGAAGCTCGCAGGGATGCTGCTGTTCATCTCGGACATTCACTCGCTTGGCCTGAAGACGGCGCAAGGCCTCCAACTGACCACCGCGTTCTATTGGGACCTGAACGACAAGACGAGGAGCTTTGGCGAGCGCTTCGCGGCGCGGAACAACGGGCGCTATCCGTCGATGAACCAGGCTGGAGCATATTCCGCGACGCTGGCCTATCTGACCGCCGTCGCAAAGGTGGGATCGCCGCGTGATGGCGCCGCCGTCGTCAAGGCGATGCGCGAGGTGGGCACGTTTGACGATCCTCTGTTCGGAAAGACGTCGCTGCGCGAGGACGGTCGCGTTCTTCACGACATGATGCTGATCCAGGTCAAGACGCCCGGCGAATCGAAGAAGCCCTACGACTACTACAAGATCGTTTCGACCATTCCCGCCGAAGCGGCATTCCGTCCGCTCAAGGACGGCGGTTGCCCCCTTGTGAAGTGAGTGTCCGGCTCGGTCGAACGCGAGCGAGCCGGAATTCTAGAGAGAGCCGCGCCTGCCTTGCGAGCCGCATGGCGGGCTGCTCCGAGATTTTGCGTTGACCTGTGGAGGATCAATCCGTGCTGAAATCCGATCGTCTCACCCGCTACGATCATCTCTATATTGGCGGCTCGTGGGTCGCGCCTGAAGACGGCGGTTTTCTCGAAAGCATCGATCCCTCCACAGCGCGCCCCTGGGCTCGCGTCGCCTTCGGCGGCCCCGGTGATATCGACCGTGCCGTCGCGGCGGCGCGACAAGCACTGAACGGTCCGTGGGGGCGCATGCCCGGGCACGAGCGCGCGGCGCTGCTGCGCAAGTTCGCTGACCTCTATGCGAAGCGCGCCGCTGATCTTGCGGTTCTGGAAACAACGGATTCCGGCCGCGCGCTGCGGGAGTCACGTGCCGATATTAGCGGCCACACCTATGGCTATCACTGGTGGGCATCATTGGCGGACAAGCATTCCGGCCGCACCATTCCATTCGACGACAGTGTGCACGCATTTACGACCCGCGTGCCGGTCGGCGTGGTCGGCGCGATTACGCCATGGAACGTGCCGCTCATGGCCGCGGCATGGAAGCTCGGTCCGGCACTTGCCGCCGGTTGCACCGTCGTGTTGAAGCCGGCAGAGCAGACGCCGGTCACCTCGCTCGAGCTCGGAAAATTGTTCGACGAAGCCGGCTTTCCGGCTGGGGTAGTCAACATCGTTCCCGGATACGGGAAGGATGGCGCTGGTGAGCGGCTCGTCACCCACCCGGGCGTCGACAAGATCGCATTCACCGGCGAGGGCGCGACGGCGAAGGTCATCCTGCGTGCAGGCGCGGACACGATGAAGCGCTTCACTTTCGAGCTTGGCGGCAAGTCGCCCCATATCATTTTCGCCGACGCCGATCTCGAACAGGCGCTGAACGCGGCCACCAATTCCGCATGGACGCTGTGCGGACAGAGCTGTGCGCTCGGCTCACGGGTCCTGGTTCAGAGGCCGATCTACGATCAGGTCGTCGCAGAATTTGCGCGCCGCGCGGCTCAGGTGCGGGTCGGTCCTCCGCTGGATGAAGCCACGCATATGGGTCCCCAGGCGCACGAGGAGCAACTCGCCAAGACACTGTCCTACATCGATATCGGACGGGCCGACGGCGCTGAAGTGGTGACCGGCGGAGGTCGGCTGAGCGGCGGCGTGCATGGCGACGGCTACTTCGTCCAGCCAACCGTCTTTGCCAACGTCTCCAACGAGATGCGGATCGCTCGCGAGGAGATTTTTGGCCCCGTGGCCGCGCTGATTCCGTTCGAGGGCGAGGAGCAGGCGATCGCAATCGCGAATGACACCCCGTACGGACTGACGGCCGGCCTTTGGACGCAGGATATCGGACGCGGCCATCGCGTTTCCAGCCGGATTCGTGCAGGCATGGTGTGGGTGAACACCTACCGTTTCATTCGCTGGTCTACGCCCTATGGCGGTTTCAAGGGCAGCGGTTGGGGCCGGGAGAATGGTATCGAAGCGCTCGATTCCTATCTCGAAACCCGCACCACGGTGGTCAGCACGACCGGGCGTTTTCCGAACGCCTACGCCAACTAAAATCAAGCACAGCACCTCTCGTTAAATCCAACAAGAAGAGAAGACGATCATGCGTTTGGCAAACAAGCTCGCGGTGGTAACGGCCGCCGCATCCGGGATGGGACGTGCCGGTGTCGAGGTTTTCCTGAGGGAAGGGGCCAAGGTCGTCGCCGTCGATATCAACCGCGATGCGCTGGCACAGCTCTCCGCGGACATGCGTGCCAAGGGCTACACCATCGAAACGCTTCAGGCGGATCTGTCACGGCCGGAAGAAACGCGACGGTCGGTGAACGATGCGGCGGCGCTATTGGGCGGCATCGACGTGATGTGGGCCCATGCCGGAATTCCCGGCCCGGCCGGCGTGGAGAATCTCGATCTGGCGGCCTATGAAGCCGCGATGGCGCTCAACGTCACGTCCGCCACATTGGCGGCGGGCGAAGTGATCGGGCATATGCGCAAGCGGGGTGGGGGATCGCTGATCTTCACGGCATCCGTCTCGGGACTGGTCGGCTCGATGTTCAGCCCGGTCTATTCAGCGGCGAAATTCGCGGTGGTAGGGCTGACCAAATCGTTGGCGCAACGCTTTGCCGCGGACAACGTGCGCGTCAACGTCGTTTGCCCCGGTCTTGCGGATACACCGATGAAGACCGGCTTCACGGGGCGTTCGGGTGATCCTGCCGAGGCCGCCGCCAATCAGGCGCGCCTGCTCGCGTCCGTTCCGATGGGACGGCTCTGCAAGGCGGAGGAAGTCGCGCATGCGGCGCTTTGGCTGGCATCGGATGAAGCGTCGTTCGTGACCGGCGTTGCGCTTCCGATCGATGGCGGATTCACGGCTCGCTGAGTGCTGACGATCAGAACGAGGGCGGATGGCTTTCGATTGTGCCATCCGCCGAATTATGCCCGCATCGACGGGCTCGATCTGGCCATTCTGGCGTTATAGCCATAGGAGACTTCATACCGCCGTAGACAGGCGCCGGGTAAGGTGTTCCCTCAAAGGAGCGAGCCATGGTGAAACCGACGAAGACGCGCATTGGCAACCACACCCTGCACCCGGAAACGCTGATGCTGAACTACGGCTACGATCCCCAATTGTCGGAGGGAGCCGTCAAACCCCCGGTCTTCCTGACCTCGACCTTCGTCTTCAAGACGGCGGAAGATGGCAAGGACTTCTTCGATTTCGTCGCGGGCCGGCGCGAACCTCCGGAGGGGATGGGCGCGGGCCTGGTCTACTCGCGGTTCAATCATCCCAACAGCGAGATCGTGGAGGACAGGCTCGCCGTCTATGAGCGCACAGAGAATTGTGCGCTGTTCTCGTCCGGCATGGCCGCGATTTCGACGACGATCCTGGCCTTCGCACGCCCTGGCGATGTGATCCTCCATTCCCAACCGCTGTATGGCGGGACGGAAACGCTGTTTGCGAACACGCTTGCGAAGCTCTCCATCGGTGCCGTGGGCTTCGCCGATGGCCTCGATGAGGCCGCGATCAGGCACGCGGCGGAGGACGCCATGCGCAGGGGCCGAGTGACGATGATCTTCATCGAAACCCCGGCAAATCCCACCAATGGCCTGGTCGATATCGCGATGATCCGCCGTATCGCCGAGCTGATCGGCGTGGTCCAGGGCCACACGCCGATCGTCGCATGCGACAATACGCTGCTCGGGCCGTTGTTTCAGCGGCCGATCGAGCATGGTGCTGATCTCTCCCTGTACTCGCTGACCAAATATGTCGGAGGCCATTCCGACCTGATCGCCGGTGCTGCGCTCGGTTCAAAAGCTTTGATGAAGGACATCAGGGCGTTGCGAGGCGCCATCGGCACCCAACTGGATCCCCATTCCTGCTGGATGATCAGCCGGTCGCTCGAAACCCTGAGCCTGCGGATGGAAAAGGCTGACAGAAATGCGCACCTTGTGGCGGATTATCTGCGCGATCATCCCAAAGTGGAACGCGTCCATTATCTTGCCCACCACGCCGAGGATTCCGCGGCCGGCCGTCTGTTCGCGAGGCAATGCAGCGGAGCAGGCTCCACGTTCTCATTCGATATTGTCGGCGGCCAGACGGCTGCATTCAAATTCCTGAATGCGCTGCAAATCCTGAAACTGGCGGTGAGCCTGGGTGGCACCGAGTCGCTTGCAAGCCATCCCGCTACCATGACCCACTCGGGCGTCCCGTCCGACATCCGTCAAAGGATAGGCGTGCTCGACTCCACAATCCGGTTGTCTGTTGGCATCGAGCATCCTTCCGATCTGATCGCGGATATCGCGCAAGCTTTGATCGCGGCATAGGTGCGACGCAACGGGAGGCGCTGGCTCAGCAGCGATGCCGTGCACGTTACGCCTGTAACACGATAGGCCGGTCTCGAAATTATTTCGTATCGCGCGCCCCATAGCGTCTGCAGCGGTCGACATTTCATCGTCGAACGCATTGGTTCGGGGGCAATACAGAATGTTCGAATGGCTCGAGCCCGCGGCGTTGATCGTCATAGCGGGATTGCTGGCATGCTCAGGTATTCGTAACTGGCGATCGAAGAAACCAATTGTCAAATGGGGCGGAGCAGGTTTGGCGGCTTTGGCTTCCGTCATTGCTTTCTCGATCAGCGTGCTGCTGACCATCGGGCTATTCAAGCTGCACGCGCGCAGCGCGCCAAGCGTGGACGTGAAGGTTGCAGGGACCGCGGAGCAAATCCGGCGCGGCCAGACGATCGCGGACAGCTTTTGCAGCGGCTGCCATACCAGGACCGACACGCTCACCGGCGGCGCGGATCTCGGTAAGGATATCTCGTTGCCGATCGGTTCGTTTATAGCCGCCAACCTCACGCCGGTCGGGCAATTAAGCCGGTGGTCGGACGGCGATATTTTTCGCGCCATTCGCAACGGGGTCGACCCTGAAGGGTATTGGCTGGTCATCATGTCCTACACCAACGCCGGAAAGCTGAGCGACGAGGACACCAAGGCGGTGATTGCCTATCTCCGCAGTCTGCCTGCTGCAGGAGAAAAGACGAGAAATCCGGCCGATCGTCTCACGATGCTGGGCATCGCGATGTTGGGCGCTGGCATGCTGCCGGCAGGCAAGCCCGTCTCAACAGACCATGTGACCGCGCCACCAAAAGGCCCCACGTCACGATACGGCGAATATCTCATTTCGTATCAGGATTGCCGTGAATGCCATGGCAAAGATCTGACCGGTGGCAAACCCGGCCAGCTCGCCCCGCTAGGGCCCGATCTCAATGTCGTCAAGGGGTGGAAATTCCAGGAATTCGTCGCCACCATGCGCACTGGTGTCGATCCGAACGGTCACACCCTCGGCAATCGGATGCCGTGGCAGCCGATCGGCAGGATGGAAGATGAAGACCTTCGCGCTGTCTATGAGTATCTAACGCATCTGCCCGCAGCCTGAACAATTCCGTGCGGCGCTCGCATCCTTAGAATGAGGGCTAGCTTTTCGGGGTTGAATCCGCGCCCAGCAGTTGGCCGGTCTTGCGGCTGAGAAAATGCAGTCGCGTGCAGGCAGGGCAGCTTACCGCTGTGAATTCGTTCTGATCGGTATTATCATCCTCGTCCAGGCTGTGCTGAACGTTGAGATGGGTATTGGGGCAGACGAAGATGAAATGTCTCATCCGCTCTTTGTCGAAGATCTGGAATCGGACGATTTGATCTAGCGCAAGGTTTTGGCCCCGCGGAGGCGAAACGCCTCCACGGCCGGTACCGTCATATGGCGCGCGATCTATCCGGATGGTTTGATCCAGAACAAACGGCGGAGAAAAGCTCCGAGATAGCCTGTCGTCGTTGTTGAATTGTGCGCGGCTACGGCCTCGTTCCGCGCCGTTCGGCAGATTGCAGACAGGTACCGGAGGTCCATCATGGCTAAACTCAAGATTCCGCATGACGCCATCGTATTCGTTGGCGACGGGCGGAAAGCGCTGTTCCTCCGCAACGAAGGCGATGAGAAATTCCCCAATCTGAAGACCGAGCAGGTCTTTGAGCAGCAAAATTCCTCGACCCATGATCAGGGCAGCGAGCGGCCCGGACGCACGAGGAAGCCCGGTTCGGGGCAGCGAAGTACGGTCGAGCCGGTAGACTGGCATGATCTCGAAGAGCATCGGTTCGCGCGACAGGTGGCGGCCGCCGCCGAGCAGGTCATCCGCAGCAGCAAGGCAAAGGCCCTCGTCGTCGTGGCCCCGCCGCGAACCCTGGCAGAGCTTCGAGTTGCCTTTCATGCTGACGTGAAACGGCATATCCTGGCCGAGTTCGACAAGGATCTCACCAAGCATCCTGTCGGCGAAATCGAAAGGCATCTGGTTGGATGATCCGCGGGCGATGCCCGCCGATCTTGATGCATAACGTGTTCTCACGCGTCTCTGCGGGAGACAATGATGTCCGCTGTTCCTCGGAAGCGGGGCGCCGAACCGGCTGATCAGGCCGATGAAGCGCCCGGCTTGATCGATCAGGATCAGGTTGATGTCGAGCGCGATGAGCCGCTCGGCGAGAATGAGCCGGTCGAACGCGATTCCCCTGATGCGCCGGCCTCGCCAGCATTCGAGGAGTGATGTGCATGTGATGCAGTGTGGCTAAGCGTCGCTCGAAATCGTCTGGTCTCTCAGACCTCCATGCGGTAAGACGCAACAATTGTTGTGATGCTCGATCCCGCGGATGGAGGTTGGTCCCGTGGAGAAATTCATTCACAATCAGAACCTCGCGCTGTTCAAGAAGAAGCTGAACGATCCTCATATCAGCGAGCCGGAGCGCGACGTCATTCTCAAGCTGTTGGCGGACGAGGAAGCGAAGGAGGGTCCGCTGCTGCGTTCCACCCGAGCGGATCGCAAACCGTTCTGATCCAACGCAATTTTCCGAAAATCACATCGCGCTTTGGCGCTGCTGCGGAAAGTTTGGGCATGGAAGACCGCGTCCGATGGTTCCGCGCTAAGCTGGGGATCGGCGTTGCAATTTCAAATCAGCTCATCGCCTATTCGGCTTGCGCGAGATCAACGCGAGGTCTCGCGGGCTGGCTCAGCTAGCAGAGGAAAAGAGGAGCTACGCGGATGGCGCGCTTCATTGCCCGATTCTACAAAAATGTGCTCGGTGAGAACGGCCAGGTCGGCGATGTCTGCCAGTGCACGGTGGATCTCGACGTGCCCGACGACGCGCAAGCAGTAGACGCCGCCAAGCAGAAATTCTGCGAGATACACGGGGTTCGTGATTGGACCCTGCACGCCGATCGGCTGGAGGTGAAGCCGGCCGACTTTCCGTCATAGGCAGGGAGATACCGGGCTGCGTGCTGCGCACGCATCCCGGAATGACGCTTGCGCTCGGCTAGGACTCGTTACGGGCAGGGATGACGGTAGCCGTCGGTGCCGAGATAGGTGCCTGAGGCGGGATCATAGGAGCGGAAGCGCTGCGCGCAGTAAGCTTGTGCATTTGCCGCTTGTGCCTGGCTGGATGCAATGGCACCGCCGATGATGGCGCCGGCGGCGAGTCCGCCAAGCACTGCGGCGCCGGTTCCGTATCCACGTCCATGTCCATACCCGCGCCGATAACCGTAGTGGCGGTAGCCGGGACCACCATGGTAGCGACGGTATTGCACCTGCTGTACCGAAGACTCCTGTGCCACGGGAGACGGCGTCATGGGCGCGGCTCGAACAGGTAGGGATGCCGATATCGTCAGCGCTGTGGCGGCGGCCATCAAGAAAATCCTACGCATGTTCACGGCTTGCTCCTTTTCTTGTTAAGTTGGGAACAGAACGGCCGTGCTGCCGAACGGTTCCCGGGACTTCCGCTCGCGACCTCAGAGAGCCGGCGAAGCGTCAAGCCCCAGTACAAGATTCCGCCCTTGCGGTCATCACAAGATCAGTCGGCCCTCATGCGCGAATATGAAGAACTCCGTTACATCTCTGCCGTGTGATCCGATTCGGATTCGGATGCTTTTTTGGGCCGAAACCGCCAGTTTTTGCCGAAACTTTCAGCGCGCGTGATCGCGCTCGCCGCGCTACCTAAAAGCGGGCGAGGGAAGCGCTTCATGGTCGAGGCGGACGCGCGAAGGAGGGTAACCAACATGCTCGAAGCGGCACGGGTTTCGCAGTCCAGTCTGCCGGTGATCGATATCTCCGGCTTGTCGTCGTCAAGCCTGTCGGATCGCAAGGCGGTTGCTGCCAAGCTGCGCGCCGCCTGTCTGTACAACGGCTTTTTCTACATCTCGAATCATGGCGTCGACGAAAAGCTCGTCGCCGATGTCTTCGCCGAGGCTGCTGCGTTCTTCGATCTATCGCCGGAGATAAAGGCCGAGGTCGACAAGTCGCGCTCGAAAGCCAATCGCGGCTATGAGCCGCTGCAGGGCCAGACGCTGGAGCCCGGCGCGCCGCCCGATCTCAAGGAAGGCTACTATGTCGGGCCCGAACATGCGCCTGACGATCCGCGCGTGCTCGCCGGCATGTTCAATCACGGCGCCAACCAGTGGCCGTCGTCGCGGCCGAACTTCAAGCCGGTGATGGAATCCTATCTCAACGTGATGCTGGAGCTGTCGGCCCGGATGATGGGTGGCATCGCGCTGTCGCTCGATCTGCCGGAAGATTATTTTAGGGGTTATTGCACCGACGCGATGGCGACCGTGCGGCTGCTGCACTATCCGCCGCAGCCTGCTGGCGGCAATCCGGACCAGAAGGGCGCCGGCGCGCACACCGATTTCGGCGGGCTGACGCTGTTGCGCCAGGGCGATGTCGGCGGCCTGCAGGTCTGGGACCAGGCCTCCGGCGGCTGGATCCACGCCGACCCGGTGCCCGGCACCTATGTCGTCAATCTCGGCGACATGATCGCGCGCTGGACCAACGACAAATACCGCTCGACGCTGCATCGTGTCGTCAACGTGTCTGGCCGCGAGCGCTATTCGGTGCCGTTCTTCTACACCGGCAACTACGCCCACAAGGTCGAATGCATCCCGACCTGCCTTGCACCGGGTGAACAACCGAAATATCCGCCGATCACGGTCGAGGAGCATATGCGCGCCATGTACAAGCGGACCTACAAGTAGTCCGTCGCCGCCATGACTGCTCCATCCCCGTGCTACACCTTTATCCTGATCCACGGCGCCTGGCAGGGCGCCTGGGCCTGGGAGACCATCGTCCCGCGCCTGAAGGCGCTCGGCCACGAGGCTATCGCCGTCGACCTGCCGGGCAACGGCCACAATCCGCTGCCGCCCGAACAGGTCAATCTCGAGCGCTACGCTGCGCATGTTGTCGACATCATAGATAGGACGGAAGGTCCGATCATCATGATCGGGCACAGCATGGGCGGCACGGCGGCTGCGCAGGCCAGCGAAATGCGCCCGGAACGGATTGCGCTCGCGATCTTCCTCTGCGCATTCATGCTGCCTGACGGGATGTCCGTGCTGCAGTTCTATGAGCGCTATCTGGAGCCATGGATGCGCGGCGCGCATGCGCGTGTCACCTATGATGAGGCAGGTCTCTTGTCGCGCATCGATCCGGCTTCCGCGGTCGAGGTGTTCTACCAGAAGGCGGATCGCGCGTTGGCCGAGGCTGCGGCGCGTCGCCTGACGCCGCAGCCTGAAGGCGGCCGCCGCTCGCAACTGAAGTTGTCGGCCGATCGCTTCGGCACTGTGCCGCGCGTCTATATCGAGGCGCGCGAGGATCGCTCAGTGCACCTGCCGCTGCAGCGGAAGATGCAGGAATTGTCGCCGTGCCTCGAAGTCTACGGCCTCGACAGCGACCACGCGCCGCAGCTCTCGCAGCCGGATGAGCTGGTTGCACTCTTCATGAAGGCGGTCGCCGCGCACGCCCGGACGCTGTGACGGAGCGTGCGACCGCGCTTCAATCGCGGCGGCTAGATCGATGCTTCATTTGTGGGCAAACGGTGCTCATTTCACTTCGTTGACAGGGTTTTCGCGCAACCTATCCTGACCGCAGTTTTGGCGAGCTGAACAGATCAGATGAAGCCCTCCCTCTTTGGCTACCAGGCGCCAGCATCAATCGAAGAGGCAATCAGCATTCTGGCCGGCGACCCCGATGCGGTCGTGCTCGCCGGCGGGCAGACATTGTTGCCCGCGATGAACTTTCGCGCTGCCAATCCGTCCACGCTGGTGGACATCCAGCATGTGGCTGATCTCCGCGGCATCGAGGTCGGCACCGAAATCATCATCGTGAAGGCGATGACCCGCCACCGCGAATTCGAACTCGATGCGGCGGTTGCGCGCGTCAATCCGCTGGTCGCTGAGGTCATGCAGCATGTTGCCCATGTGCCGATCCGCAACCGCGGCACGGTGGTTGGCAGCCTTTGCCACGCCGATCCCTCCGCCGAAATGCCGATGCTGCTGGTGCTGCTCGGCGGCTCCGTGATCGCGCAGGGGCCGTCGGGGCGGCGCGAGATTGCGGCCGAGGATTTCTTTCAGTCGTTCCTCACCACGGCCCGAGAGCGGGACGAGATCATCACCGAGGCGCGCTTTCCGGTGCTGCCGAAAGGCGCCGGGTGGGCCTTCGACGAGGTGACGCGGCGTCATGGCGATTACGCGATCGCGGGCGTCGGCTGCGTGCTGTCGCTTGACGATCGCGGCCGTGCGTCGCGCGTGCAGCTTGCGGCCTGCGGCATCGCGGATACGCCAGTGCGCTTGAAGGAGGCGGAGAATATCCTCACAGGCACCACGCTCGGTGCGTCCGATCTCGACGCCGCGGTGGCGGCCTCCGGTGCGGCCGTGACGCAGCCCGACGAGATACATGTGTCCCATACCTATCGCCGCAGGGCGCTTGGCACGCTGATCCGCAGGATCGTGACGATGGCCGCGCAACGTGCCACGCAGATGGAGACCGCCTGATGGCGCGAACGATGAAGGCCGCGATTCCGGACCGCTCCGCCGATGCCGAGGTCGACGTGTCGATGACGGTCAACGGCGAGGCCGTCAGCCGCAGCGTCAGCGTCCGGATGCTGCTGAGCGACTTCCTGCGGCACGAGCTGAGGCTGACCGGCACCCATGTCGGCTGTGAGCACGGCGTCTGCGGCTGCTGCACGGTCCTCCTTAACGGCAGGGCCGGCCGCTCCTGCCTGACGTTGGCGGTGCAGGCGAATGGTTACGATATCCGCACCATCGAGTCGGTCGCATCAGCTGACGGCACGCTGCATCCGGTGCAGCAGGCGTTCAAGGAGTGCCATGGCCTGCAATGCGGCTATTGCACGCCCGGCATGGTGATGAACATCGTCGCCCGCTTCGAGGAGCCGGGAAAGCTTGATCTCACCGACGAAGGCATCAGGGATTTGCTCTCGGGCAATCTCTGCCGTTGCACTGGCTATCTCAACATCATCGCCGCGGTGCGCCGTGCCGCTGAGCTGCTCGGACGGGCCTGATGTCGACACGCCAGTTCGGAGCGCGCGTCGAGCGCAACATCGATCCCAAGCTGCTGCGGGGCGAGGGGGCCTTCGTCGACGACATTCCGCTGCCGGACGCGCTGCACGTCGCTTTCCTGCGCAGCCCGCATGCGCGGGCGCGGATCGTCTCCATCGACGCATCGGCAGCGAAGCGCCATCCGGGCGTCGCGGCTATCTATACCAGCGACGATATCGGCACTCTCGATGTCGAGATGCCGCTCTTGATTCCGCATCCCTCGATGAAGAATCCGAAGACCCAGCGTCCGCTAGCGCGCGGCGATGTCCACTATGTCGGGCAGACCGTGGCGATGGTGGTCGCCGTCGATCGCTATACCGCCGAAGATGCTGCAGCGCTGATCGAGGTCGAGTACGAACCACTGCCGCTCGAGATGGACCTGGCAAAAGCGCTGACGGACGATGCGCCACTTGTGCATGCCGACGTGCCGAACAATCTGGCGGCGCATTTCATCCAGACCAGCGGCAATCCGGACGACGCTTTTGCGCGCGCCGAGCACGTCACCAAGATCACCGTGCAGGTCGACCGTTCGACCGCAGCGCCGATGGAATGCCGCGCGGTTGCGGCGCGCTGGGATGCGGTATCCGGTGAACTCACAGTGTGGGACGGCACACAGGCGCCGATCTCGGTGCGCGGCGGGCTTGCATCCGTGTTCGAGCTCGATGAGGACAAGGTCCGCGTCATCGCCCCTGACGTCGGCGGCGGCTTCGGGCAGAAGGTGCTGCTGTTCTATCCGGACGAACTCCTGGTGCCGATGGCGGCGATGCGGCTCGGGCGTCCCGTGAAATATATCGAGGACCGCCGCGAGAATTTCCTGGGCTCCTCGCAGGAGCGGACGCAGATCCACACCATCGAGCTGGCCGCGCTCAGGACCGGCGAGGTGATCGGCCTGCGCGATTTCTTTTTGCACGACACCGGTGCCTTCATTCCCTATGGCATCGCCGTGGCGCAGGTCGCTTCCACCTCGATCGCGGGCCCGTATCGCATCCCCAACATATTCGTGGAGTTCAAGGCGGTCTATACGCCGACCGTACAGGTGACGCCATATCGCGGCTGTGGCCGGCCGCAGGCCTGCTTTGCCCTCGAACGCGCGATGGATCAGCTCGCCGAGGAACTCGGGCTCGACCGTTTCGAAATTCGCCGCCGTAACCTGATCGCCGAGAAGGAGTTTCCCTATGAGCGCGAGGGGTTGCTGTTCGCCGACGGGCTCAAGGTGACGCTCGACAGCGGCCAGTATGGCAAGGCGCTGGCGATGGCCGCAGCCGAGCTTGGCGCGGAGAGTTTCGCCGCCGAGCAGGCGAAGGCGCGCGCCGAGGGACGTTATCTCGGGCTCGGGCTCGCTTGCTACGTCGAGGGCACGGGCCTCGGTCCTTACGAGGGAGGCCACGTCAAGATCCACCCGATCACCGGCAAGGTCTACGTCAACACCGGGCTCAGCACGCAGGGGCAGGGGCACGACACGGTGTTCGCGCAGATCGTCGCCGATCAGCTCGGCGTCAGTCCGCAGGACGTTATCGTGGTCGAGGGCGACACCAAGGCGTTCGACTGGGGCGTGGCGACCTTTGCCAGCCGCGCCGCCGTGGTCAGCGGCAACGCGATCCACAAGACGGCGCTCACCGTGCGCAAGAAGGTGATCGAAGCCGCTGCCAACATGCTCGACGTCGATCCCGACCAGATCGAGCTGCGCGATTCTGCGGCCTGGGTGAAAGGCTCGAACCGCTTTGCGCCGCTGGCGGCGATCGCGACCGCGAGCAATCCGCTGCGTTACGCCTTCAACAAGGCGGCGCAGGCGGCAACGCAGTTCGCGCGGGCGAGCAAGCATGACGGGCCGCCGCTCGCGGACGGCCAGGCGCCGGGACTGGAGGCCACCGACTATTACAGTCCATCCCAATCCACCTGGGCCTATGGCGTGCACGGCGCGATCATCGAGGTCGACCCGGGCCTGTGCACCGTGAAGATCAGGAAGTACGTCTGCATCCACGATTGCGGCAACATGATCAATCCGATGATCGTGGAGGGGCAGGTGCTCGGCGGCATCGCGCAGGGGATCGGCGGTGCGCTCTATGAACATCTCGACTACCAGGCCGACGGCAATCTCGCCAATGCCAGCCTGATGGATTTCCTGGTGCCTTACGCGACCGAGATTCCCAATGTCTCGATCCTGCACCTGGAGACGCCGACGCCGCTGAATCCGCTCGGCGTCAAGGGCGTCGGCGAGGCCGGCTGCATCGCGGTCGGCGCGGTCGTCGCATCAGGCGTCGAAGATGCGCTGCGGCCGTTCGGCGCGCTGAAATTCCACCAGGTGCCGCTGTCGCCGAACATGATCTCATACGCCCTGGAAACTGCTGGATATTGACGCCCGCCGTCATTGCGAGCGCAGCGAAGCAATCCATCTCACCGCTTGTGGAGACATGGATTGCTTCGCTACGCTCGCAATGACGTGGAAAGACAGGCGCGAGACGGCTACCGCCGCTCCTCGCGCACGTGTGGCTGGCCCAGCGCGCCGGGCTCCTGCGTGATGCCGGAATCCTTGGTGCCGACCCAGATCATGACGGCGATGGTCGCCAGATACGGCGTCATCAGCATCAGATATTGCGGAACGCGGATGCCGGCCGCTGCGATCTGCGGGATCAGTGCCTCGATGCAGCCGAACAGGAGCGCGCCGGCGAGTGCGGGCCACGGCGCCCAGCGCGCGAACACGACCAGCGCCACCGCGATCCAGCCGCGGCCGCCGGTCATCCCTGTCACCCACAGTTTGACGCTGACAACCGAGATGTAGCCGCCGGCAAGGCCAATCAGTGAGGAGCCGGCGACGATCGCAAAGATGCGATGCAGCGTGACGCTGACGCCGGCGGCGTCTGCAGCGCCCGGATTCTCGCCGACCGAGCGGATGCGCAGGCCGAGCATGGTTCGGAACAGCAGGAAGTTGACAGCGAAGAAGATCAGGATGGTGAGATAGACGATCGGGTCCTGCTGGAAGAAGATCCGCCCGATGCCGGGGATTTCCGACAGCGGCCAGATTTTCAGCGGCGCGAGCCCCGTCAGTTGCTTGTTCTGCCATTTCGCCAGCGTGCCGACGAGGCCGGTAAAACCCTGGCAGAAGAACACGACCGACAGGCCGGCGATCACCTGGTTGATGCGCAGCACCACCACCAGCACCGCAAACAGCAGCGAGACCGCGCTCGCCGCCACCATCGCGGCAACCAGCGCCACCGCCGGATAGCCGCCGAGCATGAGGCAGGTGCCGGCGCCGGCGAGCGCGCCGACCAGCATCAAGCCTTCCGCGGTGAGGTTCAATACGCCGGAACGCTCGGCGATGATCAGGCCGAGCGCTGCCAGCGCGTAAGGTACCGCGGTGACGGGAGCGTTGGCCAGCCAGTTGACGAGGAAATCGATCACGACAGTTTCCTCAACGTATCCAGCGGATGCGGTGGCGGATCAGGAATTCCGACGACGCGACCGCCATGACGATGATCGCCTCGATCATCTGCACCATGGTGAAGGGGATCTGGTAGAACACCTGCAGCGTCTGGCCGGTGATGAAGAGCACCGCGATCAGGAAGCCGACGATCGCGACCACGATCGGATCATTGCGCGACAGGAACGCGATCAGCACGCCGGAGAACACGTAGCCGTTGGCGAAGGATTGCGTCAGCCGGCCCTCCTGGCTGGCGACATTGACGAAGCCGGCGAGCCCTGAGCAGGCCCCGGAGATCGCGATGATCCAGATCGTCGCCGTCCGCACGGGAACGCCAACCACTTTCGCCATTCTCGGATTGGCGGCGATGAACCGGGTGTAGAAGCCGATGCGGCTGAGATGGATCATCCAGCCCGCCGCGAGCACGCCGGCGATTGCGATCAACAGGCCGCTGTTGACGCCATAGCCGATATCGGTCAGCCGCTCGAAGGGACGGAACGGTGTCGATTGCGGGAACGCGGTCTTGGAGTCCTGCCAGGCGCCGTAGAGCAGGTGGAACAGGAAATACATCGCCACGTAATTCAGGAGCAATGTCGCGATGATCTCGTTGACCCGGAAGCGCAGCTTCAGGAACACGACGAGGAGCACCCAGAGCCCACCGCCGAGCGCGGCGGCCATTCCCATCAGCAGCAGTCGCGTGGCGGGCGGGCCGATGTCATAGATCGAGATCGCGGCGGCAAAGATGCCGCCGAAGATCATCTGTCCCTCGATGCCGAGATTCCAGAAGCCGATGCGGAAGGCGAGGCTTGCGCCCAGGCCGACCAGGATCAACGGCGCGGCCTGGATCAGGACGCCGCGCAGATTCTCCGCCGTCAGCACGCCGGCGAGCTCGCTGGCGAGCGTCAGGGGCGGGATGCCGGCCACCGCGAGGATCGCGACCGAAATCGCAAGGCCGAGGATCAGCGATGATCCCACGAACACCGCCTGTTTCCATGCCGGCAGGTTCTGGCGCACGTCGAGCGTCAAGCGGCCGAAGCCGCGCGATGCAGCGGGGACAGGAGGGGTCAATGGTTCGGCTCGGCGCAGGATGTCATGCATGGTCGACCATGGCCCGACCAATCGCCTGACGGTCCGCAGGGCGTTCGAATTCGGCGACGATCGCGCCGCGGGTCATCACGCCGATCCGATCGGACAGGCTCAGGATCTCATCGAGGTCTTCACTGATCAGCACGATGGCGGCGCCGCGTTCGCGCGCCGCGATCAGGCGCTGGTGCACGGCGGCACAGGCGCGCGCATCGAGCCCGCGGCTCGGGCTGTGTGCGACCACGACATCAGGCTCGCGGCTGAATTCGCGGGCGATGACGAGCTTCTGCGCATTTCCACCGGACAGGAGCGAGGCCTTCTGCTTGACGCTGCGCACGCCCTGCACATCGTAGTCCTTCACCGCCGCGATGGCGTCGCGGCGCATCGCCGCGCGATCGAGCCTGACAATGCTGCCGTAGCGCCCGGAGCGGATCTGCGCCACCGCGAGATTGTCTTGGATCGGCAGGCTGCCGGCAAGCGCATAGGCATAGCGGTCGGCGGGGATCGCGGCGATCGCAGCTTCCCGCCGCTTGGACGGGCCGGCATGGCTGATGTCGCCGGCGCCATCCACCCAGATCTCGCCCAAGGAGGGATCGATCGCGCCGATCAGCGCTTCCGCAAGCTCGGCCTGGCCGTTGCCGCTGACGCCGGCGATGCCGTAGATCTCGCCGGCGCGGACATAGAAGCTCGTGTTGTTCAGCATGGTGCGGCCGTCGGCGCGCGTATAGGTGAGGGCGCCGACGTTGAGCCGGGTCGGACCACCCTGGTGCGGCGTTCGCTCCGGGAGCGCCGAGGTCTGGCCCACCGTGAGCTCGGTCAATTCTTCCGCGGTCGAATGGCGCGGATCGAGGGTCGCGACTGTCTTGCCGCCGCGCATGATGGTCACGACATCGGCGTAGCGCTTCACGTCCTGCAGCTTGTGCGTCACCAGCACGACCGCGGTGCCGGATCGCGCCAGCCGCTGCACGATCTCGAGCAGGCCGATAGCTTCGGCGTCGGTCAGCACCGCGGTCGGCTCGTCGAGGATCAGGATCCTGGCGCCGCCGACCAGCACCTTGACGATCTCGGCCTGCTGCTGCTCGGCCACCGTCATGGTGTCGATGCGGCGATCGGGATCGATGGAGAATTTGAGCGCATCGACCTGCTTCTTGATGGCATCGCGGATGTCGCGCAGGCCGGAAGCAAAATGGGCCTTCGGATTGGCGAGCAGCACGTTCTCGGCCACGGTGAAAGGTCTGACCAGCTTGAAGTGTTGGTGCACCATGCCGATCCCGTGAGAGCGGGCCAAGGCCGGCCCGCTCAGCGAGATCGGTGCGCCATTGATGGAGATCGATCCGGCATCCGGCGCGTAGAGGCCGGCGGCGACATTCATCAGCGACGATTTGCCGGCGCCGTTTTCGCCGAGCAGGGCATGGACCTCGCCGGAGCGGCTCTCGAAGGACGCGCCATCGAGAGCCAGAGCCCCGTCAAAGGATTTCCTGATCCCGGCAAGTTGCAGGGCCGCATTCATCAGAAGCTATGCTCGCCTATTTCTGAGTGATGACACCAGGGACGAACCAGTCCATCTTCCAGAAGCCGGCGTCGTCGAGCGACTTGCCCTCGGCGACGCGGACGGTGCCGGCGGTGTCCTTGATCGGACCGGCGAAGATCTGCTTGCCGGCGATGATGGCGTCGCGCTCGGCCATCACCTTGTCGACGACCTCCTTCGGCACCACGCTGTTGCAGCAGGCGATGTCGGTGCCACCATCCTTGATGCCGGGGAAGGCGCCGTAGGGATTGGGCTCCCAATTGCCCGCCGCGATCTTCTTCAGTTCGGGCCCGAGAAATTTTTCCCAGGTCCAGGCCGAGGAGCACAGCGTTGCCTTCGGCGCGAACTCGCGGAGATCGCGGTGATGGCCGGTGCCGTAGATGCCGCGCTCTTGCGCGACGATCTGCGGCGTCGGGGTGTCGACGTGCTGGCCGATCACGTCGATGCCCTGGTCGGCCATCGCCTGCGCCGCGGCGCGTTCCTTGACCGGATCGTTCCAGGCGCCGGTGAAGACCACGGTCACGGTGGCCTTCGGATTCATCTTCTGCGCGCCCAATTCATAGGCATTGATGGTCCAGTTCACCGGGCCGATCGGATGCGCGGCGACGAATCCGAGCTTGCCGGACTTCGACATCGCGCCCGCGATCATGCCGCAAAGATACTGGCTCTCATAGGTGCGGCCGTAGAAGGATTCGAGGTTCGGGCCGTTGGTGGTGCCGGAGCCGTTGAGGAACGCGACTTTCGGATATTTCTGCGACAGCTCCTTGAAGGTGTCGGAATAGCCGAACGCGGTGCCGATGATCACATTGTAGCCGCGCTGGATGAAACGCTCCGCAGCCGGCGTGATCTGTCCTGCAACTTCAGGCACATTTTCGACGAAGGGAATCTGCATGCCGACTTCCTTCTCGATCTTCGGGCGGGCTTCGTCATAGGCCTGCGTCCAGCCGCCATCGTTCTTCTCGGCGAAATAGAGGAACGCAATCTTGGCCGGCGCCGGGAGTGTGAACCCGGCGGCATAGGCGGCTGCCGCGCCGCCTGTCAGGGCAGCGGCAAGAACAGGGATTGTAGTCCAGCGCATCACGCAAAATCCTCTCGATGTGCGAAAATTTGTCGACCGTTCAGGACGGGTTCCGAAAAAATCTTCGCATTGTTGGAAAAAATAGCACGCCAATTGTTTAGTCACCGTCGAGCCAATCGATGGGCAGTCCCCCTTGCATTCTCTTCGTCGCGCGACCGCGTGCGGTCGCGCGCAGGAATGAGCGAAGCGAGCTTGCTTTCGGCCCGCACATTCCAGTGTGTTGCCCGGCGGCATCCGGTTACGCGCAAGGCGCAACCGAAAATTGGTGTGTGATTGATGTTGGCGCGTTTGCGCGAGCGCCTCGTCGCGGCTTGAATATTGCTTGGCGAGCGCCGATGCGCTGTGATCGATGCGCGCGTTGGCGCGGAACGGAAAACTGCTTCGGCGATAGGAGAAATGATGAAGGCTTATGTGTACGGTGCGAAGCGCGAGCTGCCGCAGGGGTTCGAGGATTTCACGCAGGCCTCGCGGACCGCGATCATCTCCGTCGACATGCACCAGGGACATCTCGCCGATACGCCGGATTGTCCTTGTCCCGCGCCGCGCGCGCGAGAGATCGTGGCGCCGATCGATCAGTTCCATGCCGCCGCGCGCGCGATCGGCGTGCCGGTGATCCACGTCAAGTCGGTGCTGCGCAAGGGCGGGGTCGACGACATCGCCGGCATTCCGTCGGCATGGCGGCGCACCTTTCCGCTCTATGTCGGCGCGATCCCGAACTCCGATGCGCATGCGATCGAAGGCTCGCGCTGGACCGAATTCGTCACCCATGTCGAGCCACAGGATCTGGTCGTCGCCGGCAAGAAGCGGCTGTCGCCGTTCTTCGCTACCGATCTCGATTTCCTGCTGCGGCAGATGAACGTTCGCACCGTGGTGCTCGACGGCGGCATGACCGATTGCTGCATCCTCAACGCGGCGTTCGATGCCAGCAATCTCAGCTACCGCGTCGTTGTCTTGCGCGACCTCGTGCGCGGCACCAATGAGGAGATGGAAGACGCCGCGCTGAAGATGGTGTCGCTGCATCTTGGCGTCGTCACTGACGCCGCCGACCTGCTTGCGGAATGGCGCGCCCGTTGAGCGGAAACGGCATGGCGCGTCGGGAGAAAGGAGAGAACGGCCGCTGGCCGCTCCGCGCTTTTGCCCTTCGGCCCTGGTCCAATCCATGCAGACTCACCGCCCCGAACAGTAGACACCGCAATGGGGGCATGTTAATCAGACTAAATAAAATTGAGCAAGGTTGAAATGTGAAGGCTGCAGCGTTCGACTATCTCAGGCCGGCAAGTCTCGGCGAAGCGCTCGCGCTGCTCGCGACACATAAGGACGATTGCAAGATCCTGGCCGGCGGCCAGAGCCTGGTTCCGGCGATGAATTTCCGCCTCGCGCGGCCCGCTATCCTCATCGATATCAACGACCTCGACGAATTGGATCACCTGCGCGCGGACGCCGGCCAGTTGAAGATCGGTGCGCTGACGCGGCACGCCGCGTTCCATCGGCCGGTGGTCGAGGGGCCGCTCGGCACGCTTCTCGCAAAGGTCGTGCGCCACATCGCGCATTATCCGATCCGCCAGCGCGGCACCTTTGCGGGAAGCCTGTCGCACGCCGATCCCGCCTCGGAATGGTGCCTGGTCGCCACGACCCTTCGTGCCGAGATGGTCGCAAAGAGCGCGCGCGGCGAGCGGGTGATTGCAGCAAGCGATTTCTTCCACGGCACGTTCACGACCGCGCTCGAACCCGACGAAATCCTGGCCGAGATCCGCCTTCCAATCATGACGCCGGATTGGCGCGTGGGCTTTTACGAGTTCTCGCGGCGGGCCGGCGACTTTGCGCTGGGCATGGCGGTGGCGGCGGCAAAGGTTGAAGATGGCACGATCCGCGAGGCCCGGCTTGGTGTCGGCGGTGTCGGCGATCGCGCGATCCGCCTTGGGGCGCTGGAAGATCAGCTTGTGGGGACGCCTGCGTCGTCTGATGTCATCGACAGTATCGACCGTATCGCGCGCGAGGCGCGCGGCATGATCGAGCCGAGCGGAGACATTCATGCGTCTCCCGAATATCGGCGCGATCTGATCGCCGCTTCTGTCAAGCGCGCATTGACCGAGGCGCTGGCATGAACTGGATCGGCCGACGGCTGCCACGGCTGGAAGATCCGGCGCTATTGAAAGGCGGCGGTAGCTATGTGGCCGATCGTGCGAGCAAGGCGGCTGCCGTCTGCTTCGTGCGCAGTCCGGTGGCGCGCGGGACGATCGTCGATATTGAGATTCCATCGGATGGAATCATCTTCACCGGGCGGGACCTCGTCGACGTGAAACCGATCCGCCCCATTCTGCATCGGCCCGATTACGTCGCGATTGGACAGCCCGTGCTGCCGGTCGATCGCGTCAGCTTCTGCGGGCAGGCGATCGCGGTCGTCGTCGCCGACGATCCGGCGCTAGCGGAAGATGTCGCCGAGCAGGTGTTCGTCGATATCGACGTCGCGGATGCGATCATCGATTTCGAGGCCGCGCTGGCCCTCGATGCAACGCCGGTGCATCCCGACGCTGCATCCAATGTGCTGGTCGAAGGGCGCATGAGGACGCAAGGACTCGATAAGGCCTTTGCGGATGCCGCCGAGATCGTCACGCTGGACGTGCGCTCGCACCGGCAATCGGCGGCGCCAATGGAGAACCGTGGCGGGCTCGCCGAATATGATGCCGCGTCGGGGCGCGTCACGCTAACCGCGTCGGTGCAGATGCCGCATATGCTCAGAACCGGCATCGCCGACACGCTCGGCATGCCAGAGTCGGATTTGCGCGTGATCGCGCCAGATGTCGGCGGCGGCTTCGGGCAGAAGATGTCGCTATTCCCCGAATATGTCGTGCTGGTGTGGCTGGCGCGAAAGCTCAAGCGAAGCGTCGCCTGGATCGAAGATCGCCGCGAAAACCTGCTCGCCTCCGCCCATGGCCGCGATCAGGCCTTCAGCCTGCGCGGGGCCTTTGCCGGCGACGGCAGGCTGCTTGGGCTGGATGCGGATTTGCGTTCCAACATCGGCGCGTTCTCCTGCTATCCCGTGACCTGCGGCGTCGAGCCATTGATGGCTTTTGCCGAACTGCCGGGCCCATATGATTTCGCCGAATACGGCGTCCGCTCGCGCGGCGTGACCACCAACACCTGCATGATGGCGCCGTATCGCGGCGTGTCGCGGCCGACGCTGACCTTCTCCATGGAGCGGATGATGGATGTCGCAGCGAAACGGCTCGGCATCGATGCCGCCGAGATCCGCCGCCGCAACCTGATCAAGACGTTCCCGCATCGCTCGCCGACCGGCCTTGTCTATGATGAAGGAAGCTATCTGCAGGCGATGGAGGTGGCGCTCGATGCTGCCGACCTGCCGGCGTTCCGCGAACGGCAGGCCGCGATGCGCGAGCGCGGACAATATCTCGGCGTCGGCCTTTCCGTGTTCAGCGAACGCACCGGCTACGGCACGCCGGCTTATGCCGCGCGGGGCATGGAGATCGTGCCCGGCTACGAGATCGT
Source organism: Bradyrhizobium elkanii WSM2783 (assembly GCF_000472865.1). GTDB lineage: Bacteria > Pseudomonadota > Alphaproteobacteria > Rhizobiales > Xanthobacteraceae > Bradyrhizobium > Bradyrhizobium elkanii_A. The sequence goes on from NZ_AXAP01000009.1 coordinate 133,687, forward strand.
CGATTGCAGCATGGACCCTTCCGGCGATGTCGTACTGCGCATCGGCTCGTCGCCGCACGGCCAGGGCCTGAAGACGAGCCTTGCGCAACTGGTGTCCGACGAACTCGGCATCGAGCCGCAGCGCATCCGGATCATCTCCGGCGATACCGACGCGACGCCCTATGGCTGGGGCACCTTCGCCAGCCGTTCGATGGTGATCGCCGGCGGCGCATCGAAGCTCGCGGCGGGGAAGGTTGCGGTGAAGCTCAAGACGATCGCGGCAACGCTGATGGAAACGTCACCGGACAACATCGAGTTGAAAGACGGTTGGGCACGGGTCAGCCATTCCAACCAGGCCATGGAGATCGGTGCGCTGGCGCGGGCTGCCTATCACCAGAGCCACCGCTTCAAGGGGCTATTGCCCGGACTGCATGAGAGCGCGGTCTACGATCCCGGCGGCACATTCTCCAATGCCTGTCACGTCGCGATGGTCGAGGTCGACATCGAGACCGGCGGCGTCAGGATCGAGCGCTTTCTCGTCGCCGAGGACGCCGGCGTCCTGATCAATCCGATGATCGTCGACGGCCAGATCACCGGAGGCGTCGCGCAGGGCATCGCCAACGCGCTGTTCGAGGAGATCGTCTACGACGACACCGGCAACCTCCTGACCGCGTCCTTTGCCGACTATCTGCCGCCGACCGCGGCGGAGATCCCGGAGATCGAGATCATGCACATGGAAACCGTCTCGCCCGAGAGCGTGACCAAGGCGAAGGGCGTCGGCGAGGGCGGGGCGATCGGCGCGCCGGCGGCGATCGTCAACGCGATCTGCGATGCGCTGTCTCCCTTCGGCATCGAACTGTTCGAACTGCCTGCAACCCCGCAGCGCATCCGCGAGGCGCTGCGCCGGGCCGGAGTGGCGACCTATGCCTGACAAGCGCGACGTCACCCTTGCCGTGAACGGCAAGACCTACGCGGTATCGATCGAGCCACGACGGAGCCTCGCCGACGTCCTGCGTGACGATTGCGGCCTCACAGGCACGCATCTCGGCTGCGAGCACGGCGTCTGCGGCGCCTGCACGGTGCTGGTGAACGACAAGCCGGTCCGCTCCTGCCTGATGTTCGGCGTGCAGGCCGAGGGCAAGGTGGTGCGCACCGTCGAGGGATTGGCCGATGGCGACACGCTGCATCCGCTGCAGCAGGCGTTCTGGGAAAATCACGGCCTGCAATGCGGCTTCTGCACGCCGGGCTTCCTGATGCTCGCCGCCGGCGCGCTGCAGGAAAATCCGGATATGTCCGACGACGACATCAAGGACGTGCTGTCGTCGAATCTCTGCCGCTGCACCGGCTATCAGAACATCGTCAAAGCGGTGCGGCTGGCCGCGCGCGAAATGCGGGCGAGAACGCGGGCATGAGCTTTGTCGGCCGCTCGCTCCGGCGGATCGAGGACCGTCCGCTGCTGATGGGCCAGGGCGCGTTCGCCGCCGACTGCAACTGGCCCGGCCAGCTTCACATGCGCGTGGTGCGCTCGCCGGTCGCTTTCGGCCGCATTCTCGGCGTCGAGACCGAAGAGGCCACTGCGCTCGAGGGCGTCGTCGCGATCTGGACCATCGCCGAACTCGACGACCTGCCGCCGATCGATTTCCGCCAGATGGGGCTGGAGCGGCTCGCGCCCTACCGGCAATTCGTGCTGGCGCGCGACTATGTGCGTTATGTCGGCGAGCCCGTGGCCGTGGTCGTTGCTGTCGATCCCTATATCGCCGAGGATGCGGCCGATCTGGTGTTTTGCGATATCGAGGAACTGGAGCCGCAGCTCGATGCCACTGCCGAGCCCGTGGCGTTCATGCCCGATGTTCACCCCGGATTGATGTCCGAGCCGGCGGTGATCCGCCGCGGCTATGGCGATCTCGACGCGGCTTTTGCCTGTGCGCGCAGGGTTGTCGAGCTGGAGGTGAAGATCGGACGCCACACCGGTGTGCCGATGGAGACCCGCGGCGGGTTGTGTGTCTACGACACTGAGAAGGATACGTTGCGGCTCTACGGCGCCGCCAAGGTGCCGCACTACAATCGCGACGCTATCAGCAGGATGCTGGGGCTTGCGCCGGGGCGGCTCGAACTCAGCGAAGGCCATGTCGGCGGCGGCTTCGGTATCCGCGGCGAGCTCTATCCCGAGGACGTGCTGGTCTGCGCCGCGGCGCTGCGGCTGAAGCGGCCGGTGAAATGGATCGAGGATCGCAGGGAGCATCTGCTCGCGGCCAACCATTCGCGCGACCAGGTCTATCGGCTCAAGGCCGCCGTCGACTCGCGCGGATTCATCCTTGGCCTGAAGGCGGATTTCTTCACCGACCAAGGCGCCTATGTGCGCACCCACGGCACCACCGTCACCGATCTCTCGGCTGGTTTGCTGCCGGGTCCCTACGTCATTCCCGCCTATGATGTCGCGGGCCATATCCGGCTCACCAACAAGACGCCGGCCGGCACCTATCGCGCGCCCGGCCGCTACGAATCGACGTTCGCGCGCGAGCGGCTGATCGACGCGATCGCCATCGAGTTGGGGCTTTCGCCGGTCGAAGTGCGCCGCGTGAACCTGATCGGCGAGGCCGCGATGCCCTTCGATCGCGGCTTCGAGACGCTCGGAACCAGGGTCGTCTACGACTCCGGCAAGTACGCCGATCTGCTCGAGCGCGTGCTGGCGCATCTCGATTATGACCGGCTGCAGCAGCAGCTCACCGAGCGTCGGAGCCGCGGCGAGCTGGTCGGCCTGGGCCTCGGCTATTTCGTCGAGAAGAGCGGTCTCGGTCCGCAGGACCTGGTGCGGATGAGGCTCGACATGCGCGGCGATATCGAGATCGTCACCGGCGTTGCCTCGGTCGGGCAGGGTGTCGAGACTGCGCTGGCGCAGATCTGCGCGGAGACGCTGCAGGTGCCGATCGAGCGCATCCGGGTGATCCATGGCCAGACCGACCGGATCGAAATCGGCTTCGGCGCCTTTGCCTCGCGCGTCACCGTCATGGCGGGCTCGGCCGTGAAGATCGCCGCCGAAGCACTGCGCGCTACCGCGCTGGAAGTAGCGGCAAGGCTGTTGCAGACCACGCCGCAGGCGCTGCGTCTGTCGAACGGCATGATCGAAACCGTCAATGGCAGCGCCTCACTGCCGCTTGGCGATGTTGCCGCACATCTCGAAGAGACGGGCGGCTTGACGGGAGAGGGGCGTTTCGCCTCCTCGCATATGACATATCCATATGGCATCCACGCCGCACAGGTACGTGTCGATCCCGCAACTTGTGCCGTCACCATCGAGCGCTATGTCGTCGCCTACGACGTCGGGCGCGCCGTCAATCCGATGCTGATCGAGGGGCAGATCGTGGGCGGCGTGGCGCAGGGCGTCGGCGGCGCGTTCCTGGAAGAGTTCGTTTATGACGAGAACGGCCAGCCGCTGGCGGCGAGCTTCGCCGACTACCTGATGCCGACCTGTCACGAGGTGCCGGAGGTCGAAGTGCTCCTGCGCGAGGATGCGCCGTCGCCGCTCAACCCGCTCGGCGTCAAGGGCGCGGGCGAGGGCGGCATCAACGCGGCCGGCGCTGCACTCGCGGGGGCCATCGACGCTGCGATTCAAAAGCCCGGCGCAGTCGCGCAGCTTCCGATCACGCCCGGCCGCCTGCACGCCATCCTGCGCGGAGGCCGATGATAAGGGGGCCTCAATCGCGATCGAGGTTGAACCAGAGCGTGCGGACCTTGGTCTTGCCGTGGTTCCAGAGCTTGTGCTTGCGGCGCGAGCTATAGGCGATGAGATCGCCTTGCCGCAGCACGTGCTTGATGCCGTCGACCTCGACCGTTAGTTCTCCCTGCAGCACGAAGCCATATTCGAATCCGTCATGGGTGATCGGATGCTCGGCGCTGCCGGTATGCGGGGCATATTCGTTGACGGCGACGGAGACCCCGCGGCTGCGGTCTTCCCGCATCAGCCGCCGCACGACATGCTGCGCGGTCTCGACCACGCGCGCCTCGGACGCGCGCACCACGATCTTCTCCTCGGCAAGGCTGCCGCTGACGAGCAGATCCGACATCGTGACGCCGAGCGCGCTCGCGATCACGATCAGCGATCCGATCGAGGGCGAGGCGCGTCCGCGCTCGACCAGGCTGAGCATGGAGGTGCTGAGGCCGGAGACGTCGGCGAGCTCCTGCAGCGTCAGTCCGCGCGCCTGCCGCAATTCGCGGATGCGCACGCCGATCGCCGCAAGCGTGTTCGCGGTGGTTTCGGCGATTTCCTCCGACAGATGGGCAAGATCGGCATTCGTGTCGGTCTCGGATTGGCTCATGTGCTGACGCTCCCGGCGCCGTTCGTCCTGGTCTTCGCAAAGAAGACGTTGCGTGGTCCTGTGATTTTGAATATACTAAAAATACTTTAGTTTGGATCAAAAAATAGGCGGCGATGGCCAATCTCAGGTTTTCCCAGGTTCGAGTCATCGACAGCGCCGCCGGATGTCCAGAAATACCGATCGTGGAGGGCGAGGGCAACGCGAAGGTTGTGCTGTCGCCGCACAATGGCGCCGCGTTCCGCAGTTTTCAGCTGGTGTCGCTGCAGCAGAATGCGCGCACCATCGACCTCCGCCATGCGTCCGACTGCGTGTACTACGTGATCGCGGGCGAGGGCGCGATCGTCGATACGGCCGGCGGCTCGCGGTATGAGGTGGCCGAAGGGCACATGGTCCATATCGACGCCGGCGATCGCTATCGTATCGAGGCGGGCGCAGCCGGCATCAAGGTGATCGGCGGGCCGTGCCCGGCGGATGCCAATCCCAACTCAACGATCGCAGCGAGCTAGACCATGGCCATTCGCCTGTTTCATCGCGACCATCCGACGCTGCGTCTGCCGCTGATCTCCAAGGACGCGCGCTTCGTGATCTGGCCCGGCGTCGGCGCCTGGCAGGCGAATCTCAACTATGTCTGCCTCGAACCCGGCGAGGCCAACGTCCCCCACGTCCATGCCCAGTCGGAGGACACGATCTTCATCCTCGAAGGCGAGGGGACGATTCACGACTATACCAACAACATCTCGCTGCCCTTCCATGCCGGCTGCGTCGTCCATGTGCCCGTGGGCGTCAAGCATGCGGTCGCAGCCGATCGTGGCAGCCATATCGTCAGTGTCGGCGGTCCCTGTCCGGCTGACGTTCCGCTGCTGAAAAAGGTTGGTGCGCTGCCGGCGGATGCGACGCCGCCGCTATCGGCGTAACGGGGCCGGCTTTGCACGACACCAGCCACCTCGTGTTCCAGCGCGAATACTACATCGTGACCCTCAGCGACGAATGTCGCTCCGCGTGGCGCTGGGAAATCAAGCGCAGAGGCGCGCCGATGGGCGTCAGAGTAACCGGAGATGGATATTCGTCCCAGCGCGCGGCGGAAGAGGCTGGAAAGCAGGCACTCGCGGAGTTTCTCCTTGCGGTCGCTTCCGAGCAGAAGCGCGGATGAGATGATCGCGTCGACGTGTGCTCGGAACGAAGCGCTCGGCCAGACCTCTCCGCCTGCTCGGCGAACCGCCAATCTCTTATCGCAGGCCCCAGCAAAACAAAAAGGGGCGGCGGTGTCACACCGCAGCCCCGAAACCAGATGCAGTCGCGACTGCATCTCAAAGAAACTTACTGGCAGGGATACCGCCGGCCCTTTGCCACGTACGTATTCGTCGCTGGATCGTAGGAGCGGTAGCGCTGCGCGCAAGAGGCCGCGTGCTGCTGGGCGGCGGCGGCAGCGGCGGCTTCCTGCTGCGCGGCGGCAGTGGCCGCACCGGCCGCGATGGCGCCGCCGATGAGGCCGCCGACCAGTCCGCCAACACCGGCGCCGTTGTCATAGCACTGTCCGTAACGGCACCAGACCTTCTGGGTGAATGCCGGGACCGCGGCCGCAAGACCCGTGCCGGTCGGTAACGGAGCCGAAATCGCGGACGCTGAAAGCGCCACGGCACCGGTGGTGGCCATCAAAACGACTTTCAAAATGTGATCGATGCGCATCGAATCTCCTGCTTCATTCCTGTGGGCGCAGGCCGGCGCCTGCCTCCCGATTCCTGAACATGGATTACGGGCTCGCCTGGCCTCGGCCCGGGCGCGAGACCGTACACGCACGGCCGGTTACAATTCGCGCGTCAGCTTAAGTTCACAGATGGGCGGTGTTTATTGGCCGGCTGCGTCCACGACGCGGCACAGGTTATTGCTGACACCCGGAGCCAATTGTCCGGGCGGCAAGACGAAGACCGCATCGACGCGGCTACCTCTGCCTTCCTTGCGGACGACGACTTGCAACGTTTGTGGTCGGCCGGATCCGGTTGTTTCTTGCTGAGTGGTCAGCGTGCCAAGCTTTTTGTCCACGTTCACACCGACAAAGCCCTCTGCCAGAACGGCCCGGGAAACCTTGTCAAGGGCGACACTGGGATTGACTGATGGGAAAATCATCCAAGTCTTGTGGGTCATGCCCGTCACCATCGGAACGCCGGTGCTCTGGAAGTGCTCTGCGCAGCCATCGGCCAGTGCGGGCATAGACGACAGAGCCATGAGCGTGAACACGCAAGTTATTCTTGTAAGCATGCTTTCATAACCTGTTGGAGTAAGTCGGGAGGATTGAGACCAAACGCGCCGTGAGTCCATGGATGCCTTCGCATTCTGGATGGAGGCATTCGGATTTTGGCTAGTGCACGGAGTGATCCTGCAAGCGATCGGCGATCTGGCCGACGTAGCAAACGCCGACGCTCGCCTTGCTACGTTCACCCGCAGGCGGAGCCCGCCTTCAACGAGCGCTGCGGGAATGGATCGGCGCTTTTTCGGAATAGAGGCCCCACGAATTAAATCGAATGTTATCTTTCGCGACTCGGTTGCGCGATCTGGATGTTTCGCTCGACGATTGGATATTGAGAGAAAGAATTGATAGAAAGAGGCCTCGACCTGAGTTTGCCAAAGCTGTGCTAGCGTGGTGACGCGGGTCTGTGCCTCCGGCGGACGCCCCGAACGATGGATACTCGGTCTGGCGGGTGAGATCGGTTCGCGTCCAGCAAAAGTCCAATGGTCAGGATTTGCATGAACGAAGATGTACTCGCCGCACCTCCCACGCGATCAGGATCTTCGTTTCAAGAGTTGCTTGAAATACTCCAACCTCACGGGATCAATGCCCGCTCCTCGCCGAGGCCTAGCAAATCATTTCGTTGGCATGCGGATGTTGCAGTTGGAGCAGGAATTGACGTCGTAAGGGCGGAACTTTCTGCTGGTTGGGATTGGCGCTATTCATACGAGAATTCATCGGGAGAGCTTGCGATAAGCTTACTGAATGCCGGCAAGGCCGAAATGCTCATTGCAGGAAGGAACGTGCAACGAACACCCTCTGAAATCGCCATCGTATCGCTTCCGACGTTGCAAGAGCAGAGGGTCGAAGCGGTGGATGGGAGATACTCAAGTGTAACGCTAACGTTGCATACGGGTATGGTTACAAAGGCGCTGTCTGCGACGTTCGGGAGCACGGCACTGGAAGATCTCAATTTGACACCAACAGTCGATTTGTCTACGGGCGCCGGGCAGATCCTTTTTCAGCTTGTTCGTGCCAGCATGACTGGCTTGTATGACGGGATCCTGGCACGCTCTCCGAAAGCCAGCGCTCTGCTCTCAGAAGCTGCGATACAGCTCATACTTGAAAATGTCCCCCATCGGCTGATCGACCGGTTGAGCCGCTACCCACTGGATGCACCTCCTCGTTACATCAGGCGGGCTATCGAGTATATGCGGGCCAATCTTCATCTGCCGCTTACGATGGCCGATATTGCTGGGACGGTTGGTGTTAGCAGTCGATCGCTACAATTGGGATTTCGTAGAATCCACGGTATGACGCCTGTCGCCTATTTGCGAAGAATTCGACTTGAAGCGATCCACGATGAGCTATCGCGACCAGAGAACCTGCTTCCGGTAAGCGAAGTTGCACTGAAGTGGGGTTTTACTCACATGGGCCGTTTTGCATCGTTGTACCACTCCGCATTTGGCCTGTATCCGTCCGATACAGTCCGGCGAGCGCGAGGGTTCTGCGACTAAGAGGGTTCGCTGTCGTCAGCGGCCTCCGTCAGTGGAAAGGCTGTGCCCGGAAGATAGAGCGTGATCGGCCGGATCTCGTAGACCGCCGTTGGATTCACCCGACGCAGGTCGCGCGCGGCTTCGATCGCAGCCTCGTCGCTGGCGCAGTCGACGACGTAAAAACCAAGCAGTTGCTCCTTGGTCTCGGCAAAGGGGCCGTCGATCACGACGCCGGCGCCCGGACCGCGCAAGGTGCGGGCTTTCCCGGTCTCGCCGAGCCGCGCCGCCGGCCCGAGGCGGCCTTCCTTGGTCAAGCGGTCATGGACCTTGTGCAGATCGACCATCAGTGCGGCATCTTCCTCCGGCGTCCAGGACATGACCTCCGTTTCGACGTGATAGGCGAGAATGGCGTAGAGCATCGGTACCTCTCGTTGCTAGATGGCCGGGTAAAGGACGCTTGCGGCAGACTGAATCCGACAAATCGTCGTGGCCGGGCTACCCATTCTGAGCCGCCGCGTCCTTCATTTTTGTGCACGATGGCCGCTCGCGCCTTGTTTTGGCCGCAAGACGGGAATTCAACAAGCAAGTTAAAGTGTAAGCGTGTTCTGAGGTGTCCTTATGGTGGCACTTGCGGAGACAGCTCCTTCTGATCTGGTCGACGAGCTCACCGCCCACGCGGTGGCCAGCATCGAGACGGCGGACCATTTCTCTTTTCCCTTCCCCCATATCGTCTTCCGCGATTTCTTTCCCGCAGATTTTTACCGGGATCTGGTGCGGAGCATTCCCACTGATGGATATGATCCGATCACTGGCACGGGCACCCGCATGGCGCTGCGGCTCTATGGCGAGAACGTAGAGAAGATCGATCCGTCACTGCGACCCGCATGGGCTGCGGTATCGGTCATGTTGACCTCGATGGAGGTCGAGCATGCTGTACGGGACAGACTGGATGACGGGCTCGAAATTCGTGCTCGCGGCGACAAGGTGCCTCGCCCCGATGATTTGAAGCTGGTCGCGAAGCCGGTGCTCTACTGGGACCGGGACGGCTACCAGATCAAGCCGCATCCGGACACACGCAAAAAGGTTGTGACAATGCAGCTCTATTGCCCGGCCGACAGCAGCCAGGAAGTGCTCGGCACGACGCTTTATCGGGCTTCCCTCAGAGGCCTGTTTCACGTCGGCTCCTATTGCCTTGAGCCTGTGAAAACCATCTCCTTCCTGCCCAATGTCGGCTATGCGTTCGTGGTCCTGAAGGCTTATCACTCGCTGACAAAGATGAGCTGGCACGGCCGGCCGCCCATTGAGACCGATCGGCCTCGGATATCCATCCTCAACACCTTCTACATGAACGAGGATGTCGGCTTCTGATCTGGGCCGTGTACAGCCACGACGGCGCTGCGGCGCTGCTTTCAGAACTGGGCCGGTTGAGCGGGTGGACTGGGCCAATCCGATCGCAGGTTGTTCGGGTTATTCCTGTCGAACAAGTCCTGCCTTAAAATGCCGCTCGGGTAGGCATTGATTGATGGTGGCATTCTGCGGAGGTCACGGGTTGGCGCGACGATGACGCCGGGCCGAACGACACAATTGGCGGGATAGCCAACGGATTGGCAGTAAATTACGGCGCTCGCGCTTCCAGTGCTCGCAGCCGAGAAACCAATAATCAGCGACGCCGACAAGGCAATCGATCGCTTCATTTTTGCCTCCGTAGCTTGTCCACTCCCGTAGCTGATCCTCGGAAAAATGATCGCAAATGGAGTGCTGCGCTATGCCAAAGCGGCAAATGTCGAACCAAGGATTTCCGCTCCGGGTCCGTTTGCAGAAAGCCCAATAGCTACGCCGCCTGCGGATTTGACCGCATGCGAAAGTACATGCAACGCGTTGTTTTATCGTGATTTTTGGTGCTGAGCGATGGAGCGGGTGAAGGGAATCGAACCCTCGTATTCAGCTTGGAAGGCTGCTGCTCTACCATTGAGCTACACCCGCATATGAACGATCCACTATCACGCCGGAAGGGCTGCCTCAACCACCGTGAGGCGTTACGAACAGCCGGGTTCCGGCCGGTCCGCCTTGCGGCCTTAACAGGCGCCGATCGGCTCCCTATATTGCGTGTCCCATCAACAATGAAAGGAGGTGATCCAGTGTCTTATCTCAAGCGCTGTCACCTCGCTGGGATCGCCCGCTAAGCAGTCCAAAGCTTGGCATCGGGGCGCTCTCAGCCCTGGACCAGCGAGCACGAGAATCGGGCGCGGCGGGAGCGATTCCGCCGCGTCTTTATTATTGCTGGATTGTCGCGCCAGACCACGGAAAGACACCGACGACAACGCTTGCGCTCTCGTCAGCGTTCCGGCAACCCGAGCTCGAGCAGTGTCTGCATGGTTTGCTCGCCCATCGCGAGAAAAGCCGGGCTGGCATTCCGAGTTGGCAGTCCGATGTTGAGCGCCGTCGAATCGGGCCTCAACGCCATGGCCTTTGCCATCGCCGTCCTTGCCTCGTCCGGCTGGCCCAGGCGCTGATAGGCTACGGCCAGCAGCATATAGGGGCGTCCCGACGCCGGCGTGATGGCGATCGACCGCTGCAGCCAGGACACCGCTTCCTCGTTGCGGCCCATGAGTAGGGCGGTCCATCCCGCCCCGAGCATCCAGGTCCAGCGCGAAACTTCCGGCGTGTCGAAGCGATCGGCCTGCTTGAACGTTGCCAGCGCGTCCTCGAAGCGCCCCAATTGAAGCTGCGCCAGGCCGATGTGGTAGAGAACGAGCCCGTTCCACGGATCAAAACTCAATGCTTTCGCGCAAGCCACCAGACTTTCAACGAACTCGTTGGTCGCGGTCAGGAAGCGGCAATAGGCTTCCAGCACCGGAATGTAACGTGGCGTCGTCTGCCGCGCGCGCTCCAGCAGCGATCCGGCGTTGCGCTCCGCCGCCGCACGTTCGGCCGGCGCGTACCACGTCATCTGAATCCCGCGCAACTGAAGCGCGGCCAGCGCGATCTGCAGCTCGGTATTGACGGGCTCGGCGGCGAGCGCTTTTTCCAGCATCGTCTGCGCGGCGGCAAAACGTTCGCGTGTCGTTCGATTGATCGAGGCTGTGGCTTGCTCGATCGCAACTTTGGCGTCGCCGGTCGCGGCTGGATGGGCGCCGGATTCCAGAAGTGCGTTAAGGCGCCGTGCCAGCGCATGACCTGCTCCCGCGGCGAGCCGCGATTGCTGCAACTGCATGTCCAATTCGGTGGCGTCGACCGAAGCCGTAGCGACCGCCTGGACCTCGCCGGTGTTGGTCTGGATCATGCGTGCCCGCAAGATCCACGATTGCGGGCCTCTCTCCAGTTCGCCATTCAGCACGAAGTCCGACTGTGCCGAGGACGTGGACGTCGGCGCCGCTGCCACTGCGACGGCCCCAGGGGCGACCACGCGGATATTGTCGATCCTGGCCAAGCCATCGGTCAGGCGGTCGGTTACAGCCGCCGCCACGCCGGCCCCTCGGGGGTCGTTGCTCGCATCGACGATCGGCGTTAGCGCAATGGTCGGAGGCGGCCGCTTGAACATGAGATCGGGACGGAAGGTCGGAGCGGCCACCGCAAACCCGACAATCACGCAAAGGCCCGCTGCGGCGGCCGCAGCCACCGGCCGGCGCAGGCCGAATAGTCGCCCGGGTGTTGCAATCTCGCTCGCGGGTTCCGCGCCTGCGATTGGCTCGGCGCTTGCCTGCACGGGAACGCCAGGTGCTGGCGGTTTAACCGACACCTCGGCGGCGAACAGGTAGCCGCGGCCGGACACGAGCTTGATCGTCTGGCGCCGGTCATCGCCCAGCGCGGTGCGAATCTCGCGGATGCATTGGAACAGGCTGTCTTCGCCGACATGGACGTTCGGCCAGACCGCCTCCATCAGCACTTCCTTGCTGAGGACCCGGCCCGGATTGGCGGCGAACAGCTGCAGCATCTCAAGCGCTTTCGGCCTGAGCTTGACCACCTCGCCATCCGGACCGCGCAGTTCGGCGCGCTCCCGATCGAGCTCAAATCCGGCAAAACGAAACACCCAGCCCCCGAAACTGCCCCAACCCCGCTAAAAATGGCGGAAAATCCGTCCCTTGGCGGCACATTCAGAAAATATCAGAAAAACTTCAGAACGCTACGGGCGCCGCATCAGGACGCCTGGCCGCCATCATGGGACGAATGCGGCCCGCCTTCTCGGCTCCGTGGGGCTGCGCGCCGGCGGGCGGGGCGGGGAGAGGCGGTGTTCCGGAAAGCAAGGGATCGGTTCGGGGCCCCCGGGTACCCGGCACACCGATCTCGCCCCGCTTTGGGACAAAGACGTTTTTTCATTCCTTTTCGATGAGACCCCTGTGCTCAGCTTTACGACCGACGACATCGACCCCGAGCATCGCTTCGATCACTGGCGCGAGGTGCGCGGGAAAAGCCTGTTCGGTGTCACGATCGAGCTGCCGGCCGAGCGCCGCAACGATTTTCATGGGCGGTTTTCCGCGATCGATATCGGAGGAGCGGTCGTCTCGCGGATGCATGCCTCGTCCTATCGGGTCAGCCGAACCGAGGGCGATATCGCGCGGATGCCGGCCGACAGCCTGTGCATTGCGTGGCAGATGCGCGGGGCCGGCTGGATGGATGTCGGCCGGGGGCGGGGGCATCGTGTGGCCGACGGCGACATCGTCATCAACCATTCCGACACTCCGTTCGAGGGGACGCCGGAGCGTTCCGACGGGTTCGACTTCCTGATGCTGAAGATCCCCCTGGGGGGCGACGTTCTGCTGGGCGCGCCGGCCCATGATCTTTTCGCGGCGACGCTGTTGCAGAAGAGCCCGTTCTTCAGGGCACTCTCGGCGCTGTTTCATGCGTTGACGCAGGAGCCGCTTGATGTCGCCGATCCGTCGGCAGAGATCACGCATGTCGCAAGATTGGCCATGCTGGCGCGGGGCCGTCTTTTGCCTGGCATGCCCGAGTGTCGCGCGGCGCTGCGCTCGGGCTTCTACTATGCCGCGCGCGACATTCTCGTCCGCGATCTGCACCAGCCGGGCTTGTCGCCCGCGGCCGTCGCGCAAGAACTCGGAATATCGCTGCGGCAGGTTCATGTGCTGTTCGAGCCGACGGGGCTCTCGTTCTCGCGCACGCTGACGGCCCTGCGGGTGCGCAAAGCGGGTGAACTGCTGGCAATGGCGCCGTCACGGCCCGTCGCGGATGTCGCCTATGCCTGTGGCTTCGATAGCCTTGCAACATTTTATCGCGCCTTCCGAAACTCCTACGGCATGACGCCGCGCGACATGCGCGTTCGTGCGAACTGCGAGTGAGCGGCTGTGGCGATTTCGCTGCAACCGCGCGGAGTTACGGTGGCGGTTGCGCATCAAATCGAGCGCGTGCGCGCATTGAGAAGACAGCCCGCCACCGTTTCTGTAAACGCCCGCAGGCATTTGGATTTTCGGATCATTCCCCGGAGAGGAATTGGCCGAGCCGCTCAGCGGCTCTTACTGCTTGCCGACCATCAAGGTTTTCATCACCAAAATATTTTTAAATTTATTGCCTGCGGCGGACATCGGAGATCTTTCAATGGCGATCGATGCCGCTTCGCGAATTCGCGCGATCCGGCCGCCTCGCAATCCGTTATGCGCTGCTGTGCGGCGTAAATTGATCGAAAAGGAAGGCCAGTGTATCAAGCTGCACGAGATCTGAGCGCAGGGAAGAGAAATGGCGGCAGGGGATTTGGACGTTCTGATTCGGTCGATGGCCAAGAAGCAGGTCAAGGCCCTAACCGATGCCGCCAAGAAACAGCATGGCCGTCTCATGGGAATGGCCGCCAAGGCCAAGGACAAGGAGACCAGGGACCGCCATAAGCACCTTGCCAAGAACACGCTCGCCTCCGCGGCGGCGGCGGCGAGGCGGCTGCAGATCACGGCGGAGAATGCGGCTGACAGTTATGCGCGATCGATGAAGGCCGCGAAAGAAATGCCGCCGGCAAAGCCGGTCAAAAAGAAAAAGAACTGACTTCGGCCCGTGGCACAGCGTCGCGAGCGCGCCCGCCCGCGCAGCCCATCGCGGCGTCCGATCGAGTAGATGGTGCCCGCGAGAACGCCAGGCGATCGATGGAATACACAAACATTTCAATCGGTTCTGCGTGATTTGCGGCGGCCATTTTCGGCCGCCGGTGCGACAATCGATACCTCATGAAATGAACCGACATCAGGAAATCGTTACTTGAATTAAAACACGAACGTTCGTATTGGATCGGCCTCCGATGAAGGGCGCCAATTGTCCAGGACACGCAAGATCACGACCGACGATATCCTCGATGCCGCGGAGCGGGTGGTTGTCCGTCTCGGGGCCGCGGGGCTTTCGATCGATGCGGTGGCCCAGGAGGCTGGCGTCAGCAAGTCGCGGGTCGTCTACGACCATAGGTCCAAGAGCGCGCTGCTGGAGGCGTTGATCGACCGCCGCGTCAAGGCGGAGCTTGAGCGCATCGAACAGGCCGTGGCGGAGAACGCCGGTACGCCGCATCCCGAACTGTTCGGCCGGATCGCGGACGCCGAGCGGATTCCCGACGATCGGGACAAGGCGATCGCGGTCGCGATCAGCGCCTCGATGTCGAGCGAAGAGAAGATCCAGCAGCAGATGCGCGACTGGACGATGAAGGACCTGCGCGCGATGGCTGCGGGCGCGCGGCCCAAAGCGGCGCTGATGGCCTATCTGGCGCTGACCGGCTTCTACGTCACCGAACTCCTCGGCTTCCACCAGTGGGACGCAGCCGAGCGATCCGAAATCCTGGCGGGCATCAGGACGATCTACACGTCCTATCCCGGCGAAAGCTGATGCCGCCCACAATTGGCTGACACTCAAGGAAATCAAGACATGGACAGCAGCAGACCCCTGCCGCGCGTGAGGACGTATCTGGTAGCGGCGGCATTCCTTGCGCTAACGATCGGTGGCGTTGCCGCGCAGCAAGGCGCGGAACTGCCGCCGCCTGCGGTCAGCGTGATCGAACTCAAGGCGCATCCTGTTCCGGTCGTGAACGAGCTTCCGGGCCGCATCGCTGCGACGCGCATCTCCGAGGTTCGCGCGCGTGTCTCCGGCATCCTTCAGGCGCGCGTGTTCACGCAGGGCACTCCGGTCAAGGAAGGCGACGTCCTGTACCGCATCGATCCGAAGCTCTTTCAGGTGCGCGTGACGAGCGCCGAAGCCTCGCTGCGGCGTGCCAAGGCCGTTCAGCAAAATGCGAAACAGCAGTTCGAGCGCCAGAAGACCCTTCACGACCGCGACGCCACCAGCGGCGTGAACCTGGATGCGGCAACTGCGACCCTTGCCCAGGCCGATGCCGACGTCGCATTGGCCGAAGCCGCGCTCGCCGAGGCGAAGATCAATCTCGATTACACCGAGGTTCGCGCACCCATCAGCGGCATCATCGGCGGCGCCCTGGTCACCGAGGGCGCGCTCGTCACCGCCGATGGAACGCAGAATCTGGCACTGATCCAGCAGGTGGATTCCGTCTATGTCGACTTCACGCAATCGGCGCAGGACCTGCTCACGCTCAAGCGCGCCGTTGACGAAGGCAAGCTCGCCAGCCCGGCGCCGGGAGAGGCTCGGGTCGAACTCGTTTTCGACGATGGCGGTCTCTATGCCGAAGCGGGGCGATTGCTGTTCGCCAGCGCCAGCGTCGATTCCACCACCGGGCAGGTCACTCTGCGCGCCGAATTCCCGAACCCGAAACACGACCTGTTACCGGGGATGTATGTTCGCGTGCGCATTGCGCAGGCGGTTCGCGAGGGCGCCATCACCATACCTCAGCGTGCCGTGACCCGGGCGCGCGACGGCAAGGCGCAGGTCTACCTCGTATCGGAAGGCGGGATTGCGGAGACGCGTGACGTCGAACTTGGACAGGCACTCGGTTCGGAATGGATCGTCGAGTCCGGCCTGAAGGAAGGCGAGCGCGTCGTCGTCGATGGCGTGCAGAAGGTGCGGGTGGGCGGCAAGGTTGTCCCGGAGCCATGGAAGCCTGCCGATCGGGAAGCAGAAATCTCCGCCGACCAGCCGACCAGCCGGGCGAGGTGATCCGATGGCTCAGTTTTTCATCAGGCGGCCGGTCCTTGCCTGGGTCTTCGCCCTGTTCATCTGCATTGCCGGTGTCATCGCGATTCCGCTGCTGCCGGTCGCGCAGTACCCCAAGGTCGCGCCGCCGCAACTGACGATTTCGACGTCGTATCCAGGGGCCTCGCCGCAGGAAATCTATCAGGGCGTCACGCGCCTGATCGAGGAGGAACTGAATGGCGCCGCCAGATTGATGTATTTCGAATCGACGTCGGACACGTCTGGCTCGATCAGCATCAACGTATCTTTCGAAGCCGGCACCAGCATCGAGCAGGCGTCGGTCGACGTGCAGAACAGGCTGCGGCGAATTCAATCGCGACTGCCGGCGGCGGTGGCCGCGCAGGGCGTGACCGTGGAAGAGGCTTCGGCCGGCTTCCTCATGATCGTGTCGCTCACGTCCACCGATGGCAAGCTCGATGAAGTCGCGCTCGGCGACTACTTCAGTCGCAACGTGCTTGGCGAACTGCGCCGTCTTGGCGGAGTAGGGCGCGCGCAGTTGTTTGCCGCTCAGCGCGCGATGCGCGTCTGGATCGATCCGGACAAGATGGTCGGCCTCGGGCTGACCGCCGCCGACATCAACGGCGCAATCATGGCGCAGAACGCGCAGGTCGCGGCCGGGCAGATCGGCGCATCGCCCAATCCGGTCACCACCGACCTGACGGCGACCGTACTCGTCAAGGGACAGCTCGCCAATACCAAAGAATTCGGCAACATCGTGCTGCGGGCAAACCCTGATGGCAGCACGGTTCGGCTCAAGGATGTTGCCCGCCTCGAGCTCGGCGCGGAGAACTACAACTTCTCCAGCCGCCTGAACGGTCAGCCGAGCGCCGCTGTGGGCGTCCAGCTTTCCGCAACCGGCAACGCAGTCGCGACGTCGCGTGCGGTCCAGGCGAAGATGGAGGAATTGTCGCGGTTCTTCCCGCAGGGCGTGAAATATTCGGTGCCGTACGACACCAGTCCCTTCGTGTCTGCCTCGATCAAGAAGGTCCTGGAGACGCTGCTCGAAGCGGTCGTGCTCGTCTTCGTGGTGATGTTCGTCTTCCTGCAGAACTTCCGCTACACGCTGATCCCGACGCTGGTGGTGCCGATCGCATTGCTCGGCACCGGCGCGGTCATGCTGGCGGCGGGCTTTTCGATCAACGTCCTGACCATGTTCGCGATGGTGCTGGCGATCGGCATCCTCGTCGATGACGCCATCGTCGTCGTCGAGAACGTCGAGCGCATCATGGCGGAGGAGGGGCTTTCACCGAAGGACGCCACCAGGAAGGCCATGAAACAGATCACGGGCGCCATCCTCGGGATCACGCTCGTTCTTTCTTCCGTCTTCATCCCGATGGCGTTCTTCCCTGGTTCGACAGGCATCATCTATCGCCAGTTCAGCCTGACCATGGTGGTTTCGATCCTGTTCTCGGCATTTCTGGCGCTGTCGCTGACCCCGGCGCTTTGCGCGACCTTCCTCAAACCGATCAAGCCTGGTCATCATGAGAAGAAGGGGATTGGTGGCTGGTTCAATCGCAAATTCGAAGCATTGACCGATCGCTACACCGACGCTGCCGGCGGCATCGTACGGCGCGCCGGGCGCATGATGGTGATCTATCTCGCCCTCGTCGTTGGCCTCGGTTACTTCTTCGTCAGCCTCCCCACCGCCTTCCTCCCGAACGAGGATCAGGGCTTTCTGGTCGTTGATATCCAGGGCCCGCCCGAAGCCAGCGCCAACCGGACACTGGCGTCGATCAAGCAGATCGAGGAGATTTTCAAGACCGAGCCTGCCGTGCGCGATATCGTGGCCATTCAGGGCTTCAGCTTCTCGGGCAACGGCGCCAATGCCGCCTTGATGTTCGTCACCCTCAAGGACTGGAGCGAGCGCAGCGCGGGCCAATCCGCCCAGGCGATCGCCGATCGCGCCAACGGGCAATTGTTTGCGCTGAAGGACGCCACCAGCTTCGCGCTTTCGCCGCCGCCGATCGACGGCTTCGGCACGACAGGCGGCTTCGCCTTCCGTCTTCAGGATCGCAATGGCCTCGGTCAGGCGGCGCTCACGGACGCGGCGGCCGAGCTGATGGAGAAGGCCGGCAAGAGCCCGGTGCTCGCGGGCCTTCGCATTGAAGGGTTGTCGGATGCGGCGCAGGTTCTTCTTGTTATTGATCGCGAGAAGGCCAACACCTTCGGCGTGACCTTCGCCGACATCAACAACACGATCACGGCCAACCTCGGATCGTCCTACATCAACGACTTTCCGAACGCCGGCCGTATGCAGCGGGTCATCATCCAGGCGCGGGATCACGGCCGCCTGCGGGTGGAGGATCTCTTGAAGCTCAACGTCCGCAATGCGGGCGGCGGCATGGTGCCGCTGTCCTCGTTTGCCATGGCCCAGTGGCAGAAGGGATCGCCGCAGATCGTTGGCTACAACGGCTACCCCACGGTGCGCATCGCCGGCGAGCCGGCTCCAGGCAATTCGTCGGGCGCGGCGATCGCCGAGATGGAGCGCCTCGCTTCGGAGCTGCCGAACGGCATCGGCTCCGAATGGACCGGTCAGTCGCTGGAAGAGATCAAATCGGGTTCGCAGGCGCCGATTCTGTTCGGCCTCAGCATCCTCTTCGTCTTCCTGCTGCTCGCCGGCCTCTATGAAAGCTGGTCGATCCCGCTCTCGGTCATGCTCGTCGTGCCGCTCGGCGTGATCGGCTGCGTCCTGGCCGTGATGCTCCGGGGAATGCCAAACGACCTCTACTTCAAGGTCGGGCTGATCGCGATCATCGGCCTGTCGGCGAAGAACGCCATCCTGATCGTCGAGTTCGCCAAGGACTACTACGCGGAAGGCAGATCGCTGGCTGATGCCGCGGTCGACGCCGCTCGCGTCCGCTTCCGGCCGATCATCATGACGTCGCTCGCCTTCACGCTCGGCGTGGTGCCGCTCGCCATCGCATCAGGCGCCAGCGCGGCCAGCCAGAACGCCATCGGCACCGGCGTTCTCGGTGGCATGATCTCCGCGACGATTCTCGCGATCTTCTTCGTCCCGGCCTTCTTCGTGTTCGTTCTGCGCCTGCTGCGGACCAGAAGGCCGGCCGCGAACGATGAAGCGGCAGCCGAAGCTCCACTTGCGAAGCCTTCCGAAGCGTAGCGGTCAGCGCGGTGCAACTTCATTTCAGCCGTAACCATTCGGTCGCCGTTCGAAGCCGAAGCGTAGCGACGCTTCGCCAAAGTCCTCCGTGAGTCGGCCGGGCCTTCTCGAGGCGAGAAGGTCCCACCGTGCCGATCGTTCACGCTGGAGGATCACATGAAAGTTCTCATCGCCTGCACGCCCGCAACCGGCCATCTCAATCCGCTGCTGGCCGTGGCCCACGGCCTTATCGACGAACGACACGACGTTACATTCCTGACCGGCAGCATGTTGCAGCCGCGAGTGGAGGCCATCGGTGCAAGATTCCGGGCGCTTCCTGCCGACGCCGACCTCGATCTTCGGGACATGGATGCGGCCGTGCCGGAGCTCAAGAATGTCGAGCCGGGGCTGCAATGGTTGAGCATCGCCCTTCAGCGCTTTTTTGTCGACACCATGCCGGCGCAACTTGCCGGGTTGCAGCAGCTCGTGGACGAAATCCAGGCCGATGTCGTCGTGGCCGACGACATGTTCTTTGGTGTGCTTCCGATGCTGCTCGGTCCGCGCGCAAGCCGTCCTCCCGTGGTGCTATGCGGAACCTCGATCCTGCACGCCACTCGTGAGGACGGTGCGCCTCTCTTCCTTGGACTGCCACCTGCAGCCACACAGGCCGATCGTGACAGCTATGCCGTCATCGCCAAGGAGTATGACAGCGTGGTCAACGAGCCCGCGACGCGCCGCATAAATGAGCTCTTGGCCGGACTGGGCGCTGGGCTGCTGTCGATGCCTCTCTTCGAGTCCGTCGTCGTGTTGGCGGACGCCTACCTGCAACTGTCGGTGCCGAGCTTCGAGTTTCCGCGCAAGCTGCCGCCCACGGTCCATTTCGTCGGTACGCCCCCGATCATTCCGAACCAGGCGCCGGTGCCGTCATGGGCCGGTGAACTCGACCGCTCGCGCAAGGTGGTGCTGGTCACGCAGGGAACGTTCGCCAATTTCGATTTCGGGCTTCTCGTCGCGCCGACGCTCAAAGCCCTTGCCGACGAGCCGGATCTGCTGGTGGTGGTGACCACCGGCGGTCGTCCCGTCGACACGATCCCCGGCGCGATTCCCTCCAATGCCCGCGTCGCCAGCTACCTGCCATTCGAGTGGATCCTGCGCAAGGCGGATGTACTCGTCACCAATGGCGGCTATGGCAGCGTCAATCAGGCCATGAGCTATGGAATTCCGATCGTGGGCGCCGGGCTGACCGAGGACAAGGCCGATGTGAATGCACGCATCGCGTGGTCCGGCGTCGGTATCAATTTGGCGACCAATCAGCCGGAGCCGAAGGCCGTGCGCGAGGCGGTCCGGGCCGTGCTCGAACAGCCGGGCTACCGCACGCGGGCCGCGTCGATGGCCGCTGAGTTCGACAAGCGCGATACGCGATCGCTGATCGTCCGCATCATCAACGAAGCGGCGACCGGAAGCAAAGCGCCTGCGCGCCGCAAGGCGGCGGCTGCGTAACCTCGCGCCGCATCCGTTCGATATCGCTCGGGGGGCGCTCGCGAATGCGACGTGAGTTGCCCTCCGCTGACTCAATCCTATTTCAGCCGTAACCATTCTCTCGCCGTTCGAAGTCGAAGCGTAGCGATGCTTCGCCAGAGTCCTCCTTGAGCCGGCCGGGCCTTCTCAAGGCGAGATGGTCTTCCGCGCCGATGTTCATGCTGGAGGATCACAATGAAAGTTCTCATCGCTTCGACGCCTGCAACCGGCCATCTCAATCCGCTGCTTGCAGTCGCCCGCGGCCTCATCGACGAGCAACACGAGGTTACATTCCTGACCGGCAGCGTGCTGCGGCCGCGGGTAGAGGCCATCGGTGCCGGCTTCCGGGCGCTTCCCGCCGGTGCCGACTTCGATCTGCGCGTGATGGATGAGGTCGTTCCCGAGCTCAAGACTATCGCGCCGGGACCGCAATGGCTTCGCATCGCCATGGAACGGCTGTTCGTGGACGCCATACCGGCGCAACATGCCGGATTGCAGCTCGCGTTGCGCGACGTCCGGCCCGACGTCGTCGTGGGCGATGACATGATCTTCGGCGTGCTTCCGATGCTGCTCGGTCAGCGGGCAAACCGGCCTCCCGTCGTTCTCTGCGGGACTTCGATCCTGCACTGGACCCGCGATGATGGCGCGCCACTGTTTCTTGGGCTGCCGCCCGCTGCCACCCAGGCTGACCGCGACAAGTATGCCGTCATCGCGCAGGAATTCGACGGGATCGTCAACGAGCCCGTGGCGGAGCGCCTGAACGGTGTATTGGCGAAGTTTGGCGTGGGGCCGCTGTCCATGCCGATGTTCGAATCCGTTGTCGCGCTCGCCGATGCCTATCTGCAATTGTCGGTGCCGAGCTTCGAGTTCCCGCGCAAGCTCCCGCCCACGGTTCATTTCGTGGGTACGCCTCCGATCATCCCGAACCAGGCGCCGGTGCCGCCGTGGGCCGCCGACCTCGATGGCTCGCGCAAGGTGGTGCTGGTCACGCAGGGGACGGTCGCCAATCACAATTTCGGTCTTCTCGTCGCGCCGACGCTCCAGGCCCTTGCGAACGAGCCGGATCTGCTGGTGGTGGCGACCACCGGCGGTCGTCCGGTCGATACGATTCCCGGCCCGATTCCGTCCAATGCCCGCGTCGCCAGCTACCTGCCGTTCGAGTGGATCCTGCGCAAGGCGGATGTGTTCGTCACCAATGGCGGCTACGGCAGCGTCAATCAGGCCATGAGCTATGGAATTCCGATCGTCAGCGCCGGGCTGACCGAAGACAAGGCCGATGTGAACGCGCGCGTCGCGTGGTCCGGCGTCGGTATCAACCTGGCGACCAATCAGCCGGATCCGCGGGTCCTGCGCGAGGCGGTTCGGACGGTGCTCGAGAAGCCAGGCTACCGCATGCGGGCCTCCTCGTTGGCCGATGAGTTCGCCAAGCGGGATACGCGATCGCTGATCGTTCGCATCATCAACGAAGCGGCGACGGGGAAAAAAGCGCCCGCGCGCCGCAACGCCGCGGCGGCCTAACTTCGCATCCGTTCGATATCGCCGCGAGGGATCAACGCCAATCGTTGATCCCTCGCTACCGCGCGGAAACCATCTGGCTGCGAATGTCCTGCGCGGTCTTCTTCAGCGGGATCAGGTATTTCTTCTTGGCGGCGGCCTCGCTCATCGTGCCCGAGATCATGTTGATGCTGATGGCGGCCACGACTGCGCCGATCTGGTCGCGGAGCGGCACCGCGATGCCGCAGATGGCCGGGTCAAGTTCGCCTTCGACCCAGGCATAGCCTTCTTTCTCGACGCGGCCGAGGATCGCGCTGATCCGCTGCGGATCGGTCTCCGTGCGCGGTGTCACCGGCTTGAAGTCGCCGCTCGCAAGATAGGCGGCGCGTTTCTCCGGTGGAAGCGCTGCGAGCAGCACCCGGCCGAGCGAGACGAGATGCGCGGGCAGGCGACTGCCGATGCCGAGATTGGTGGACAGAATCCGCCGCGCAGGCAGCCGCAGCGCATAGACGATCTCGCGTTCGTCGAGCACCGCCAGCGCGCAGGATTCGCCGATCTCGTTGCGCAAATCCTCCAGCGCGCGCTGGGCGTAGCCCCAATAGGGCAGCGCGTTGAGATACGACAGGCCCAGTCCCAATGCCCGTGGCTTGAGCGAGAAATAGCGGCCGTCGGACGCGCAATAGTTCAGCGTGACGAGGGTCGCCAATATCCGTCGCGCGGTCGCCCGGCTGAGGCCGGCGATCTGCGCGGCTTCGGCGAGGGTGTGGCGGCCCGGAGGTTTTCCGAGCGCTTCGACGATCGAGAAGCCGCGCGCGATCGAGCGCACGAATTCATCACTGTCCTTGCTCATGGCGCATGCGTGGTTGGCCCTTGCCAGGTTCGGCCGGGTGGTTTAGGGATGGTTCGTATAACGAACGAACAGTTCGCTAGGCGAACAATAGGGGAGTGGAGCGGATGGCGCAAGCCTCAAGCGCGCAAAGCGCGGACTTCGAGACCGATTTCTGGAAGGACGCGACATCGCGCAAGGTCTGGGACGAGATTGTGCCCGGCGAGCCGCGCAAGACCTTGCCGTACAAGCTGACACAGGAGGCGATCGCTCTGTTCTGCAAGGCCGTCGGCGAGACCAATCCGCTCTATCTCGACGAGGCCGCGGCGAAGGCCGGCCCTTATGGCGGCCTGGTCGCACCGCCTTCGATCCACATCCTCTTGATGTTCGCCTGCACGCCCACCGACGACTGGATGCGCAGCCCGGGCACAGTGAATGCCGGGCAGTCGTGGAGCTACAACATTCCGGCACGGCCGGGTGACACCATCACGTTGCAGGCGCGCGCGCTCGACAAGTTCATCCGGCGCGAGCGGCTGTTCGTGGTGCACGACAATGTCTTCTTCAATCAGCATGGCGACGTGATCTGTTCGGGTCGCGGCCAGACCATTCGTCCGATGTGAGGAGCGGCAAGCGATGACAGTCAGTTTCGATCAGCTCAAGGCCGGCGACGGCATCGACGGTCCGAGGTTCGCGGTGTCGCGGGAGTCGATCCGGTTATTCTGCGACGGCTCGCTCGATTACAATCCGCTGCACCTCGACGACGAATATATGAAGGGCAATTTCGGCAAGACCAATTTCGGCGGCATCATCATGCATGGCATGAACAATTTCGGCCTGCTCACGCGCATGCTGACCGATTGGGCAACGCCGCCGAGCGCTATTCATCGTCGCCTCGAGACCCGCTGGCTCAAGCCGGTGCGGCCCGGCGATACGATCCAGCCCACCGGCATCATCAAATCCAAACAGGTCACGACCAAATCCCGCTGGGTACTCATCGATGTCATGGTGAAGAACCAGAATGGCGAGCAGGTCGCCATCGGCGAAGCCATGGTGGAGTTTCCGGTCGCAACCGCGGCAGCCTGATGCCGGCGGCTTGCGCGAATGCGCGCGAGGATAGGACGATGAGAAGGCTGGTCGCGATCGCTTGCTCGCTGCTTTTCCTTGGCCTTGCGCCTACGGCATCGGCGCAGGATCTGCCAAGATCGATCAAGATCGTCGTGCCGTTCCCGGCGGGAGGGACGACCGACATTCTCGCGCGCTATGTGGCGCAATCGCTCGAGATCAGGCACGGCATCACCGTGATCGTCGATAACCGCGCCGGGGCATCGGGCGTGATCGGCTCGCAGTCGGTCGCGGCGGCGCCGCCCGACGGCAGCGTGCTTTTGCTCACCGCGACACATCACGTCATCAACCCGAGCCTGCGGAAGAGTTTGCCTTACGATACCCGCACCGCATTCTCGGCCGTCGCCGTCATCGCGACCGCGCCAAATGCATTGGTGGTCGGTCGGGATTTCGCGGCCAAAAACGTCGGCGAATTGATCGCGATGGCGAAGGCGCAGCCGGGCAAGCTGTCATTTGCTTCCTCCGGCGTAGGCGGCGCCAACCACCTCTCGGGCGAATTGTTCAAGCAGATGGCGGGCGTCGATATCGTGCACGTTCCCTACAAGGGAGCGGCCCCCGCGATGAACGATCTGATCGGCGGCCATGTGCCGATCATGTTCGACACGTTGCCGACGGTGATCCCTGGAGCTGCGGCCGGAACGCTGCGCGTGCTCGCGGTGACGGGCAGGGAGCGCGCGGCGACGCTGCCGGACGTGCCGACGCTCGATGAAGCAGGCCTGAAGGGTTTCGAGGCCACGGCCTGGTTCGGCCTCTACATGCCGCAAGCGGGCGAATCCGCCGTCTACGGCAGGCTGGTGACCGTGATCCGGGATGTGCTTGCCGATCCCGCCATCAAGGAAAAGTTCGCAAGCCAGGGTGTCGAGCCGGGCAAACTGTTCGGCAGCGAATTCGCAAAATTCGTTGATGCCGAAATCACGAAATGGGGGCGCGTGGTTGCGGCCGCCAATCTGCAGCCGGAATAGTCAAACCCGCGGCGAGACCGTGCCACGTCCGCGGCGACCCTGCTCGCACGTCAAGGCCTGCGCCGGCCTCCCGGCCCTGTGTCAGCCGATCCCGCCGCATGCGTCCTCTGCTTTCAAGCTATTGAAAATACACGAAAAATTTATCACGCAGGACGCGGATCGCGCTGGTCGCCTGAAGATAGGCGGATAGCTTCATGCCGAGAGCGCAGTACTCGCCGTTGGAAAATAGTGTATCCGCTGTTCGACAGCGCGGCCGAACCTTACGTTCCCGCGCCACAAGAGCATAAGTTTCTGCGGAGGAAGTTTTCATGTCGGCTCTGCCACTCTCGGGCATCAAGATTCTCGACCTGACGCGTGTGCTCGCGGGTCCCTTGTCGGCGCAGATGCTGGGCGATCTCGGCGCCGAGGTGATCAAGATCGAGCGTCCCGGCACCGGCGACGACGCGCGCGCCTTCGGTCCGCCTTATCTGGAGGACCCCGATGGCAAGGAGAACAACAACAACTCGTTCTATCTCTGCGCCAACCGCAACAAGAAATCGGTCACGGTCAATATCGCCAAACCGGAAGGGCAGGAGATCATCCGTGAGCTCGCCAAAGGCGTCGACGTGATGATGGAGAACTACAAGGTCGGCGATCTCAAGCGCTACGGGCTCGATTACGAATCGATCAAGAAGATCAACCCGCGCATCATCTATTGCTCGGTGACCGGCTTCGGCCAGACCGGCCCCTATGCGCCGCGCGCCGGCTATGACGCGATCTTTCAGGCGATGGGCGGGCTGATGAGCGTCACCGGCCATATGGATGGCGAGCCCGGCGCCGGCCCCATGAAAGTCGGCCCCTCCATCGTCGACTACATGACCGGCATGAACACTTCGATCGGAATCCTGTCCGCGCTCTACCATCGCGATGCCAGGGGCGGGGAGGGGCAGCATGTCGACGTCTGCCTGTTCGACACCGTGATCGCCTCGCTCTCGCACTACGCGCAGATCTATCTCGTCAACGGCAAGACGCCGCCGCGCCGCGGCACCTGGGGCAATGGCGGCATGCCGGCCGGCGTGTTCCGTTGCACCGACGGTGAACTGATGCTGGTGGTCGGCAACGACGCGCAATTCCAACGCACCTGCGCCGTGCTCGGCGAGCCCGAGCTAGCCAAGGACCCGCGCTTTATCAAGAACAACAACCGCGTCGTGCACGGCAAGGAGATCATGGCGATCTTCGCCGGCCTGTTCCTCAAGAAGCCGGTCGCCTACTGGTTGGAAGAGCTGGAGAAGGCCGGCGTGCCGTCCGGCCCCGTCAACGATTTCGCGCAGGTGTTTGCCGACGAGCATGTCCGCTCGCGCGGCATGGAGGTCAAGGTCGACCACCCCTTCGAGCATTCGCTGTCGCTGATCCGCAACGCGCTGACGTTCTCAGGCACGCCGATCAAGGACTACCGCGCACCGCCGCTGCTCGGCGCGAACACCAAGGAAGTGCTGTCGGGCAAGCTCGGCTATGACGAAGCCAGGATCGAGGGCTTGAAGGCGAAGGGGATCGTTTAGGCGTTACGGCAGAGCGTAGCCCGGCTGGAGCGAAGCGCAACCCGGGATCTGTCGGGCATCGCGCAGGCTTTCCCCGGGTTACGCTTCGCTCCACCCGGGCTACGGCCGCTGGGAGCGGTGCGCGCCCGTTGCTGGCCTGGGCAAACGCCATATTGTGCCGCGAAATTGAAAGACAGATTTCGTCGAAGGGTATCTAATAAGCCGCCTTTGTATCTGTAATTGTGAGGGGAGAATGACTGATGCAGCTCGCTCGCTCCGCTTTACCTTTACTTGCGGCGCTTCTTGCAAGTCCAGCCATTGC
This sequence comes from Bradyrhizobium elkanii WSM2783, assembly GCF_000472865.1. Lineage (GTDB taxonomy): Bacteria > Pseudomonadota > Alphaproteobacteria > Rhizobiales > Xanthobacteraceae > Bradyrhizobium > Bradyrhizobium elkanii_A. The sequence goes on from NZ_AXAP01000009.1 coordinate 160,639, forward strand.
GCAATCCTTTCCGCCAGGATCTGCGGTTTATAACTGGCACTATACTTGTCCCACCAACAATCCCGACGGCACCTGCCGGTTTTCGATTTTGGCGGCCAACTACGCAGGGAATAACGTCGCCGACGTTCAGGCCGTGCTGGCCTATCAAACGGTCGGAGCGCAGCAGATTCCGTTCTACCATTTCCGGATCACGTTCATGGGCAACAAGAAACCGGATCTGGTGATGATCCAGGCCAACGCCGCGGTTGCGTTTGCAGCGTACGGCATGGCCCAGGCCAGTGGCACGGGTCCGATCGCGTCTGAGACTGCCTCCGTGTTGAATTAGCTGATAGCAGCTAGCGCGCGTCGCGTGCGAGCATGCGCGCCGGCGTCTTGCTCGCGGCATCACCCGTCGTCAGCGCCATCGCTGCGACCGAGACCACGCGCTCGATGATCCCTTCGACGTCGTCGACGTCGCATTTGCCCTCCGACAGCTTCGTCAGCCGCTCGCTGTCGCGCACGGTCTGCTGCGCCATGGCGAGCGCGAAGTGCAGGCCCCAATAGAGTTCGACATCGCTGTGTCCCGGGAGCGATCGGCGCATCGCCGTGATGAATTTGCGCAAATGATCGATCTCGCGGTTCCGGATGCGGCGGATCGGCGGCACTGACTCGATCGAGACCCGTATCATGAAACGTGCCGCGGTCGAGCGCTGGTTCTCCGGGCCCAGACAGCCGCGCAAGGTCGGGCCGACGAGGGCGCGCAGTATCGCGTCGATCGAGGCGCGCCCATCGCCTGCTTCCTCGGCAGCCTGCAACAGCCTGAGCCGTTCGCGGTTGAGCTGGATGCTGCGGGTGACGAACAGTTCCGCGATCAATTCATCCTTCGAGCCGAAGTGATAGTTCACCGCGGCGAGGTTGACGTTCGCCTCCGCGACAATGTCGCGCAGCGTGACGTCGCCGAAGCCGCGGTCGGCATAGAGCCGCTCGGCGGCGGCGAGGATGGCGGTACGGGTCTGGTCGCTGGCCATGGCTTTGCTCTCTCCGTCATTCCGGGGCGCGGCACAGCCGCGAACCCGGAATCTCGCGCCGCGCATCTCCAGATTCCGGGTTCAGCCCTCGCGGGCTGCCCCGGAATGACGGGAGACTTCGAGGGAGTTGCATTTCAAACATTTGTATGAAACTATCGTTTGAAGGCTGGAAAATGTCAATCCGCTGATATGCGCGATGGCGTTCTGGTACACCACAGTCGTTGTCGTCCGCGGTCGGGCCTTGCGGCGCGCGGGCGGCGGGAAGACAGTGCGGCCCAAAGTCTAGGAAACGAGGAGCGTCCCATGGATTTCACGATGTCGGACAAGCAGAGGGAATGGCTGAACCGCGTGCAGTCGTTCATGACCACGCATGTTCGCCCGGCGGTGCCGATCTACAGGAAGCAGGACGAGGAGGGGCCGCGCTGGAAGGTGATCCCGATCCTCGAGGAGCTGAAGAAGAAGGCCAAGGCCGAGGGTCTCTGGAACATGTTCCTGCCGCCGTCCTCGCATGATGACGACGAATTTCACGGCGCGGGATTGACCAATCTCGAATACGCGCTGCTCTCCGAGGAGATGGGCCACATCACCTGGGCGTCCGAGGTCTTCAACTGCTCGGCGCCCGATACCGGCAACATGGAAGTGCTGTTCCGCTATGGCAGCAAGGAGCAGAAGCGGCAGTGGCTGCGGCCGCTGCTCGACGGCGAGATCCGCTCCGCCTTCCTGATGACGGAGCCCGCGGTGGCTTCGTCCGATGCCACCAACATCGAGACCCGCATCGAGCGCGACGGCGATCACTATGTGATCAACGGCCGCAAATGGTGGTCGTCGGGCGTCGGCGATCCCCGCTGCAAGATCGCGATCCTGATGGGCAAGACCGATCCTTCGGCGGCCCGGCACCAGCAGCAGTCGCAGATCCTGGTGCCGCTCGACACCCCCGGCATCAAGGTCGAGAAGATGCTGCCGGTGTTCGGCTTCGATGACGCGCCGCACGGCCACGCCCAGGTGCTGCTCGAAAACGTGCGCGTGCCGGCGTCGAACCTCTTGCTCGGCGAAGGCCGCGGCTTCGAGATCGCGCAGGGCCGCCTCGGCCCGGGCCGCATCCATCATTGCATGCGCACCATCGGCAAGGCCGAGGAGGCGCTGGAGAAGATGGTGAAGCGGCTGATGTCGCGCACCGCCTTCGGCAAGAAGATCATCGAGCACTCGGTGTGGGAGCAGCGCATCGGCGAAGCCCGCACCAATATCGAGATGACGCGCCTCTTGTGCCTCAAGGCCGCCGACATGATGGACAAGGTCGGCAACAAGACCGCGCAGCTCGAGATCGCCATGATCAAGGTTGCGGCGCCGAACATGGCGCTGAAGATCATCGACGAGGCGATCCAGGCCTATGGCGGCGGCGGCGTGTCCGATGATGCGGGGCTGGCGAAGGACTACGCGGGCATCCGCACGCTGCGGCTGGCCGACGGTCCGGACGAGGTGCATAACCGCGCCATTGCCAGACTTGAACTTCGGAAGTATGCAAACACTACACACTGACCGGGAGCGTCGCGATGGCGCTCCCCAAAAAGAGTGAGGGAGCGTCATCGTGGCGGACGGCGTCAGGAAGGACGAAGAATTTTCCGGGACCCGGGAAGTCGAGGAACGGCATCGCATCGACGAGGCGAGCCTTGCCCGCTGGATGCAGGAGCATGTCGACGGCTTTCAGGGACCGCTGAAAGTCCTGCAATTCAAGGGTGGTCAGTCCAATCCGACCTACAAGCTCGAGACGCCCGGTCGCGCCTACGTGATGCGGCGCAAGCCGTTCGGTAAATTGTTGCCGTCCGCGCACGCGGTCGATCGCGAGTTCCGCGTGATCGCCGCGCTCGGCAAGCAGGGCTTTCCGGTCGCCAAGGCCTACGCGCTCTGCACCGACGATTCCGTGATCGGCGCCACCTTCTACATCATGTCCTTTGAAGAGGGCAGGGTGTTCTGGGATCCGACGTTGCCGAGCCAGCAGCCGGAGGATCGGCGCAAGATCTTCACCAGCAAGATCGAGACGCTGGCGAAACTCCACGTCTTCAATCCCGAAGCGATCGGGCTTGGCGATTTCGGCAAGCCCGGCAATTATTTCGCGCGCCAGATCGATCGCTGGACCAAGCAGTACCGCGCGTCCGAGACGCAGCACATCGAAGAATTCGAGAAGGTGGCCGAGTGGCTGCCGAAGACGGTGCCGCAGCAGGAACGGGTCTCGATCGTTCACGGCGATTACCGCCTCGACAACATGATCTTCCATCCGACCGAGCCGCGCGTCTTGGCGGTGCTCGATTGGGAATTGTCGACGCTCGGCGATCCCATGGCCGACTTCACTTATCTGTTGATGCAATGGACCATGTCGGGGCTTGCTGACGCCGATCTCAAGGCGCTGAACATTCCGAGCATGGAAGAGGCCGCGCAGATCTATTGCAACGTCACCAACATGGCGGTGCCTGATCTCAACTGGTACTTCGCCTACAACCTGTTCCGCCTCGCGGGCATCACGCAGGGTATCGCCGGCCGCATCCGCGACGGCACCGCCGCGAACGCGAAGGCCATCGAATCCGCCAAGCGCACGGTGCCGCTGTCCAAGGCATCCTGGGAATACGCGCAAAAGGCGGGCGCGACGTGAGAGAAGATAGTGTGGTGCGATCCCTTCGGACCACGCCACGTTGAATAGAGGCGCTTCGCTTCACCTCTCCCATAGGGAGAGGTCGGCGCGCAGCGCCGGGTGAGGGGTTGCGGTCCTTCGATAAAGCAAGATCCCCTCACCCGAATTGCTGCGCAATTCGACCTCTCCCCACTGGGGAGAGGTAGGGACCTCCGACGCGGCACCGATTCGATTTAGTCCCATCATCCATTAGCCAATTGGCTCTTTCCCTTGGCGCTTTCCCCCAACGTCCGCGGAAGCCTGTTCATGGCGGTGGCCACGGCGGGCTTCACGATCAACGATGCGATCACCAAGGTCGTGTCAGCGGAGATGAACTTCGGCCAAGTGATGCTGGTGCGGGGCATCGTTGCTATTACGCTGATCGCGGCGCTGGCATTCCATCGGGGCGCGCTGCGGTCGTTTCGGACGCTCCTGGTAGGGCCGGTCGCGCTGCGGGTAACAGGCGAAGTCGGGGGAACGGTCTCGTACCTTGCGGCACTCTCGCATCTGCCGCTCGCGAATATCTCCGCGATCCTCCAGGCGCTGCCGCTGCTGGTCACGCTGGGCGCCGCGCTGGCATTCGGCGAGCCCGTCGGCTGGCGGCGCTGGCTTGCGATCATCGCCGGCTTTGTCGGCGTTCTCATCATCGTTCGGCCAGGCGCCGAGGGCTTCAACCAGTTCGCGCTGCTCGCCTTGATCTCGGTGGTCTTCTGCGCGCTGCGCGATCTCGCGACCAGGCAGATACCGGCGCAGATTCCATCGCTGTTCGTCACGCTGCTGACAACAGTCACGGTGACCGCAACCGGCGCCGTCATCCTCGTCCCGCTCGGCGGTTGGACCCCGCCATCCGCCGGTGCGCTCGGCCTCCTGGCGATGGCTGCGGTCCTTGTCCTGATCGGCTACCAGTGCGTCATCGTGGCGCTGCGCACCGGCGATATCTCCGCCGTGGCGCCGTTCCGCTATCTCGCGCTGCTATGGGCCATGCTGCTCGGCTATCTCATCTTCGGCGATGTGCCCGACGCCATGATGATCGCGGGCGCATCGATCATCGTGCTCTCAGGGCTCTACGCCTTCCACCGCGAGCACAAACGCAAACGCCCGGTGGCCGCAGGCGCATCCGGCCCGCCGCCGGATGGATTGTGACAACCGCCGTCATTCCGGGGCGCGCGAAGCGCGAACCCGGAATCCATTTCTCCACCCGCACCCGCGGCTGGATGGATTCCGGGCTCATCGCTTCGCGATGCCCCGGAATGACAGCCCCGTCATTGCGAGCGCAGCGAAGCAATCCAGCCCTCCACTTGGTGCGCTATGGATTGCTTCGCTGCGCTCGCAATGACTTTGGGTGTGACAAATCAACGGGACGGGCAAATCAGCAGAAACATGTCCAGCTCTCGCGCAAAAAACATTCCGCTGTCGCGGTCGGGCAAATCAGTGATCTAACTCCGCGCGTCTCTCGTCGAGGTCGCGTGCTGACCCGGAACGCACCTCCCGCGATGCCTGGTTGATACGGTTACCGAGCATATTGCGGATATCCGTTCTCGCGAGTCGGTCTTCAGCCTTAGCTGATGACCTGAAACTCATGTATCACTAGACTGATTGTTGATTGCGTCCGTAATTGTGCTGCAGCCGCCCGCTCGAAGGAGACCGCCCGTGACTACGCTTGTCGAGCGCCTCGACTTGCCCGCCGCGTTGCTCCGTGCGCGCAGTCGGCGCAACACCGAAACTGACACCGTTCAGTTTGCGCAGGCCGCGCTCGCGGCGGCTAAGCGGGAGGGCCTGCGGCTCGCGGTGCGGGCGCGCTATGTCGCGCTCGCCGTAATCGCCTGCCTGTTGCCGATTATCAACCCGGCGTGGGAGCAGCTATATTATGTGGCGCTGCTGGGCCTGTTCGCGCTGATCGGCTGGGCTCAGGTCAAGGTTGGGCGGGTCGGCGTGTCGAGGCCGGAGCTCGCGTTGCTGTTCTGCGACCTCGCGCTGCTGACGTTCGTCATCGTGGGGCCGAATCCCTTCGGCTCCGGGCACTGGCCGGCGGCGATGCAACTCCATTTCGGCAACTTCATCTATTTTTTCGTGATTCTATCGGGCGCGACGCTGGCCTATTCCTGGCGAACGGTCATCGCGGTCGGAACATGGACCTCCGCCCTCTGGATCATCGGCATTGCCTGGGTGTGGTGGCAGCCTGATCGCGATCCCGCGCTGACCGCCCGCATCGCCGCGGCGATCGGCAGCGATCACAGGCTGTTTCAACTGATCTCGCCCAACTCGATCGTGTTCGGCGAGCGCATCCAGGAGATCGTCGTGTTCATGATCGTCGCGGTGACGCTCGCCGTGGCGGTGCGCCGCAGCAATGATCTCCTGATCCGGCATGCCGCGGTGGAGCGCGAACGCGGCAATCTCGCGCGCTACTTCTCGCCGAACGTAGTCGAGGAATTGTCAGGGCATGACGAGCCACTGAAGCAGGTGCGCACGCAAAACGTCGCGGTGCTGTTCGTCGACATCGTCGGCTTCACGGCCTTTGCCGACGCGCGCGCGCCGGACGAGGTCGTGCGCACCTTGCGCGAATTCCACGCACTGATGGAGCAGGAGGTTTTCCGTCACAGCGGCACGCTGGACAAATATCTCGGCGACGGGCTGATGGCGACCTTCGGCACGCCGTTTGTCGGAAAGGCTGACGCCATTAACGCGCTACGCTGCGCGCAGGCGATGATGGCGGCAGCGGATCGATGGAACAACCAGCGCAAAACGGCCGGCGAGATTCCGATCCGCGTCAGTTTTGGCCTGCATTATGGGCCGGTCGTGCTCGGCGACATCGGAGTGACTTGTCTCGAATTCGCGGTAATCGGTTCGACCGTGAACGCCGCCAGCCGGCTCGAAGCCTTGACCCGCGCGCTCGGCTGCGCGCTGGTAGCGAGTGACGATCTCGTCAGGCAGGCCAGGATCGAACTCGACAGTGCAGAAGCGGTGTTTCGTCCACTGATGGCCCAGGTCCCGCAGACCATCCGCGGGCTCGAGCAGCCGATCGCGGTCTGGACGCAGGCACGCGCGGAGGAGTGATAGATCGCGGTGATCGCAACAGGCTTGGCGCGTGCGGAGCCTCGGTCGCATGAAGCCAGACTGCTATCCCACGAGATCGATGTTGATCAGCCCAGAAAACAGCTGGCTGCTTCCGGCCCAGCGTAACCGGCCGAAATGGATTGAGCGCCCCTGCGTTCAAATGCCCGTGACTTCGCGTCGAGAGAGGCAAGAGGAGACCCAGCTATGCGAGTATGGTGCAGAGCACTACGCAGCAACTTCTATGAGGAGGCTCTCGATGCAACGCTTGCGGGATGCTTTGGAGCAGAATCAGAAAGACGGTGTCGCGATCGGCCATTTCAACGTCGGCGATTGGGTTCTATTGAAGGCGGTGTCGGCAGCCGGGCAGGAACTTAAGGTCCCGGTGGTGGTCGGTGTATCCGAGGGCGAGCGGGAGTTTTTCGGACTCGCGGAAATTGCGGCTCTGGTGCGGAGGTTGCGTGAGGAATGCGACTGCCCAATATTCCTTAACGCAGATCATACGCATTCCCTGGCAAAGGCCGTCGAAGCGGTCAGGGCCGGATTTGACGCTATCGTCTTCGATCTTTCCGCGCTGCCATTCGAGCAGAATGTACGGCAAACAAAAGAAGCGGTCGAAGCTCTCAAAGCAATCAATCCCGACGTCCTTGTCGAGGGAGAGATCGGCGACATTGGAACCGGTTCTGAGATACATGAAGAAGCCCCCGACTTGTCGAGGGGCTTAACCTCTCCTGCAGAAGCGAAACAGTTTGTCGACTCTACAGCGGTCGACATCCTCGCTCCGGCCGTGGGCAACATGCATGGGATGCTAAAGAGCATGGTGCAGGGACAAACACGGAAGCGGCTGGATATCCAGAGAATCGCCGAGATCAAGAGCGCGGCCCGAGTGCCGCTTACCCTGCATGGCGGATCGGGAACCGACGACGAAGACTTGCGGAAGGCAATCGCCGCGGGGATCAATATCATCCACATCAATACTGAATTGCGGGTGGCCTGGAGACGCGGCTTGGAGGAGGGGTTGGCCCAACAGCCCCACGAAGTGGTCCCTTATAAGATCCTGCCGTTCGCAGTGGGATCGGTGAAAAACGTAGCTCGCTCACGCTTGAGCCTATTCAACGGCGATAAGTAGCCGTCGTGTGCTGCGCCGCCCGAACGGTGGACGGGAAACGCATTCAAGTTCTCCGGTTGGCATCGGTGCTTGTCGCTTGCCCAGTGCCCGACGGGCAAATCAAAGTCGCGATCTTGCTTCGCGTCGGTGCAGGGAGATCCGAAGCGATCCCGGGAATCTGGCGCGCGTGGAATCCAATTTGTCGAATGATCTCAAGCTGATTTGGGGTGTCCAGCCATCGCGCGAAAAACATTCCGCTTTCGCCGTCGGGCAAATCAGTGATTTAACTCCGCGCGTCTCACGGCGGATGAGGGGCGGGTCGCGATCGTCACGAACGTTGCGGTGAGATGCGGTGGACGCGATGCGTGCGACTGACGAGCGCACACGTCACGGACGGCGAAGTCGTGTGGTCCTGGCGCCCCGACGCTGGCGCTAAGTCCTGGGGAATGGAAACATCCCTGAGGATGACGGTGGCAAAAGAGCCCGGTCACCGGGGAGAGCACGAAGNAANCCGTAANACCATCGCGCAGGGAAAGCCGGAATGCTTCGGTTGAACCTGTGGTCCTACCCCCGTGCTTTTTGTTGCACGGGACCCACGGGTGCAACCAGCACCCGGCTTTCCCTGCGCCCTCTAGTCGATGAGAGGGTGGAAAGTGACGCAAAGCTCGGGCAATGCATGCCGCGAGAACGCGGACTCACATCCGTTACTTGAATCGGACGTAGGATGGGTAGAGCGAAGCGAAACCCATCATTCGCGCGGCTTGCTCCATCGCGATGGTTTCGCTTCGCTCTACCCATCCTACGGGTCCGCTGTTTGAAATTTGAATCAGAACCCATCCCCATGCGCGCATGACGACTGTGGAGAGAGTGTGCGACACAACGCTTTTCCCGTGCCGATTGATGCGCCCTCTCCCCTTGTGGGAGAGGGCTACTCCGGCGCCCGCAACGAACTCACTTGGGTGAGGGGTCTCTCTCCACGCGCACCGTCGCCCGCGGAGACAACCCCTCATCCGTCGTGCATTTCATGCGCGACACCTTCTCCCACAAGGGGAGAAGGGAAGAACGCGCGTCACCCACGCAACCTAAATCGGCTTGCCCGTGTACGGCATCGACGCCGTGAGGCCGCCATCGACCGGGATCGCCTGGCCGTTGACGTACGACGCTTCATCGCTCGCAAGGAACAATCCCATCGCGGCGAGTTCGTGCGGCTGGCCGGCACGCTTCAGCGGATTGAGCTGGCCGATCTTGTCGGAGGTGCCGCGCTCCTTGGCGCGGTCGAACACCGGCTTGGTCATGCCGGTCTCGATCAGCCCGGGGCAGACCGCGTTGATGCGCACACCGGTGCCGGACAACGAATAGGCGGTAGTCTGCACCAGGCTGATGACGCCGGCCTTGCTGGCGCCGTAGGGATGGCCGCTGGCGCCGGCCTTCAATCCGGCCACCGACGCGGTGCAGATGATCGAACCATATCCCTGCCTGGTCATATGCGGGATCGAATGCTTGATCGCGAGGAACGGTCCGATCAGGTTGATGCGCAGCACCTCCTGCCAGTGCTCGACCGTCTGGTCGGCGAGGGGCACCAGGCCGCCGCTGATGCCGGCATTGGCCCATATCGCGTCGAGCTTGCCGTACTTCGAGAGCGCCTTGTCGATGAAGCCCTTCACGTCGGCTTCGGAGCCTGCATCCGCCGTCACGGGTTCGACAGTGCCGCCGGCATCGCGGACCAGCTTTGCGGTGTCATTCACGGCTTCGGTGCGGTCGACCGCGATCAGCTTCGCGCCTTCCTTCGTGAACAACAGAGAGGCAGCGCGCCCGATGCCGCTTCCGGCGCCGGTGATGATGACGGATTTGCCTTCGAGGCGGCCCATGTGTTTCTCCCTGATAGCTTTGCGTATCGGCGCTTGCCGCTTCGCGGAATTCAAACAAGATTTCAAACGCCCGAGTCACTTCAGACAAGTCACTTGAGGCGTGATGTGCTCTGACGTAGGACACATGCACACTATTCAAGGGGTCTTGTGATGTCCAATGCTGACAAGTCAAAGGTAGTCACGACGCGGTGGTGGTGGGTTCGGCATGCACCGGTGCGCAGCGATGGCGGCAATATCTACGGCCAGAAGGACATTGAATGCGACACCAGCGATCGCGAAGTGTTCGATGCGGTCGCGAAGATCCTGCCGCGCACCGCAGTCTGGTACGCAAGCAACCTGATGCGCACGCATCAGACTGCGGAGGCGATCTGGGCTGCGGGTTTTCCGAAACCCGTTAGCATGACGAAGGAAGCCGCCTTCGCCGAACAGCACCTCGGCCGCTGGCAGGGCATGAACCGCGCCGCGTTCCTCGCCAGCCGCCCGGTCGGCAGCCATTGGTTCGCCGACATCAACGAACCCGCGCCCGACGGCGAGAGTTTCATGGATCTCTACACCCGTGTCTGCCGTGCGATCGTGCGGATCAATGTCGCGGAAGCCGGCAAGGACGTGATCGCGGTCGGTCATGGTGGCACGATCAAGGCCGCCGTCGGTCTGGCGCTCGGCGGCCAGCCGGAGAGGGGGCTTGCCTTCGACATCGACAATTGTTCGGTGACGCGGCTCGATCATATCGCAAGCGCCGACACCAGCCTCTGGCGGTTGCCGATGGTGAACCAGCAGCCATGGATCGCGGACGCAAAGCATGCCGCGATGCATCAGCCGGCCGGCCCGGAAGTCGTGCCGGAGAACAAGCTCGCCTGACGCGCTGATATCGGTGACGGTGAACGCTGCTTAGCTCGAGATCAATATCAAGACTTCACATCTGGGAGAGAAACATGAGCTTGTTCGACATGAAGGGAAAAGTCGCCGTCATCACCGGCTCGACGCGCGGCATCGGCCGCGCCATTGCCGAGCGCATGGCCGAGCATGGCGCGAAGGTGGTGATCTCCTCGCGCAAGGCCGATGTCTGCGAGGAGGTGGCGAAAGAGATCAACGGCAAGTTCGGCAAGGGTACCGCAGTCGCGGTCGCGGCGAACATCTCGAGCAAGGAGAACCTTCAGAACCTCGTCGACGAAAGCAACCGCGCCTTCGGCAAGATCGATGTGCTGGTCTGCAACGCGGCGTCGAATCCCTATTACGGTCCGCTGGCCGGTATCTCCGACGATCAGTTCCGCAAGATCCTCGAGAACAACATCGTCGCCAACAACTGGCTGATCTCGATGGTGGTGCCGCAGATGATCGAGCGCAAGGACGGCTCGATCATCATCGTCTCCTCGATCGGCGGCCTGAAGGGCTCGACCATCCTCGGCGCCTACGCGATCTCGAAGGCGGCCGACATGCAGCTCGCGCGCAACCTCGCCTGCGAATACGGCAAGCACAATATCCGCGTGAACTGCATTGCGCCCGGCCTGATCAAGACCGACTTCGCCAAGGCGCTGTGGGATAATCCGGAGAACCTGAAGGCCTCGACCGCGCGCTCGCCGCTGCAGCGCATCGGTATCCCCGACGAGATCGCCGGCTGCGCGGTGCTGATGGGATCGAAGGCCGGCGACTTCATGACCGGCCAGACGGTGGTGATCGACGGCGGCGCGACGATCAGTTGAGGTGCATGACATACACGCCACCGTCATCGCCCGCGCAGGCGGGCGATCCAGTAACCACCGGCCTCTCCATTCTCGAGGGCGCCGGCGTTTACTGGATGCCCCGCCGGAGCCTGTCATCGGGCTCGCCGAAGGCGAGACCCGGTGGCGGGGCATGACCGTGGGTGGTGCGTCAATCCAGCGCCGCGTACACGCCGTTCCTGACCAGCGTGCGGGTATAGTCGCGCTGGCCCGGGCCCTGCGACATGAACACCGCGAACAGGTCTTCGACCGGATCGATCCAGAAGAAGGTGCCGGCGACGCCGCTCCAGAAGAACTGCCCGACCGAGCCCGGAAACGGCGCAATGCCCTGATGGGTGCGCACCGCAAAGCCGAGGCCAAAGCCGTGGCCAGGCGGGACCAGCGTGCCCTGGATCTTCACGTGCGGGCCGAGGTGATCCGACGCCATCAGCTGCAACGTCTTGCGGCCGATGATCCTGTTGCCGTCGAGCGAGCCGCCGCTCAGCAGCATCTGCGAGAAGCGGGCATAGTCCATCGTGGTCGACACCAGCCCGCCGCCGCCGGATTCCATCGCCGGCTTCTCAAGCATGTTGAACAGCTGCACCTTCTCGCCGCTCCAGGGATCGCTCTGGAACGCCTCGGCAAGCCGGGTTGCATTCTCCTCGCCGGTGTAGAAGCCGGTCTCCGTCATCTGCAGCGGCGCCAGGATGCGTTCGGTCAGGAAGGAGCCCAGCGTCTTGCCGCTGACGACTTCGATGATGCGGCCGAGGATGTCGGTGGAGCGGCTGTAGTTGAACTCGGCGCCGGGCTGGCAGATCAGCGGCATGCTGGCGAGCAAGGTCGCGTGCTCGGCGTTGGTGATCTTGCGGCTGCGCAGCCGCGACTGCTGGTAGAGCTGCTGCACCAGGCCGTTGCCGGTGTGGTCGTAAGTGAGACCGGAGGTGTGGCGGAGCAGGTCCTGGATCGTCATCTGGCGGCTCGCCGGCACCAGCTCGAGCTTGCCGCCACTCTCGACGCCGACCTTGGTCTCGGCGAATTCCGGGATGAATTTCGCGACGGGATCGCTGAGCAGGAAGTGGCCGTCCTCCAGCAGCATCATGATGCCGACCGAGACGATCGGCTTGGTCATCGAGAAGATGCGGAAGAGGGTGTCATGCGCCATCGGCGCCCCCTCGGGCGCCTGCCGGCCGATGGTGTCGAACCAGCCGATCTGGCCGCGGCGGGCCACCAGCACGGTGGCGCCGGGGATGGTTCCCTTGTCGACCTCGCGCTTGAAGGTGTCGGACATCCGCTGCAGCCGGACACTGGAGAGGCCGAGCTGCTCGGGCCTGGCGGAGGGCAGGGGTGGCGTCTGCGGGGCGGATGTCGGCCTGGTGGCGGTTTGCGCGGTCATGGTCTCTCCCGTTGCTTCTTGTTGTCGCGGCGACGGGGCGAAGTCTGGCCGAGAAGTGCAATCTTGAACAGGGCGTTTACCGCTTCGCCCTTGCATTCGGGCCATGCCCTGTGCTTCAAACGGCGCGAACCGGCGGCGACGCTTCGGTTCCTTAGGAGTGTAGCTCAATTGGTAGAGCACCGGTCTCCAAAACCGGGGGTCGCAGGTTCGAGCCCTGCCACTCCTGCCATGAAATCAATAACTTAGATAAACCCCATCTCGGCCCGGGCGGGCTTTGCTACCGCTTTGCTACCGAATCGTTTCCAGCACCGAGAAATCCAGCCGCTAATCCGGTGAGGGTGCTGGAGAGCTTTTCGTCGGCCTGCTTCAGGCGCTTTCGCTTCGTGTAGCTCCGCAACAGGGTGGCCGGATCGTCGCCGATCCGCTGGGCGACAGTGTGCACGGGAATGCCGGCGTCAAGGAGGGCGGTGCTGTGGATGCCCCTCAGATCATGGAACCGGGTCTTGGCGAAACCCAGCTTTCCGGCCCGCTCCGCAAACTCCCTTGAGAAGTTGCGCGGGTCCCGTGGCGCCGTGAATGACACGCCGCGGCCGGGACCGAATAGGGCCGGAAACATCAGGGCCGTACCGGGCAGGCGCACAAGTGATAGGTCAACGTCGGCGGCATCTTTGGGAATGCCCGCCACGATCCGGAGGTGCCGCTCCTTCTGTTTCAGCAGGATGGCAATCGTGGCGTCGTCCAAATCGACGGTGCGCAGTCCTCGTTTTGTCTTGGGCGGCTTAATTCTAATCCCGAACTTTTTCGTCTGCTCTAAAGCCCGCTCGATCCGCAGTGTCTTTTTCGCAACATCGAGATCAGACCACCGTAAGGCCAGCAGTTCGTTCCTCCGCGCCCCTGTGGCGGCCGCCACCACGACCACAGGATATTGGGTTGTCGATTCGAAGCCCGCGACTAGTGCCGCCAGTTCGGCCTCGGTCAGGCCTTCGCCGATGTCGTCCGAATCGGGCTCCGCCATCTCCTCGTCCGTCTCGTAGATATGCCCCTCTGGGTTCGGGATTTGCTCGACGCGAGTCATGGGGTTGACGAGAAGAAGGCCCTTGCGATGGGCGGTCGCTAGGCATGCACCAAGGACGACATGAACATGATGTTGCGTGCGCGGGGATATGGCCTTGGCCTCCGCCATATCAACGTATCGCTTGTCGATTTCGGTCGCTTGCAGCTTCTGCAACAGCCGATTGCCGAGCGCAGGCTTAACATGCGTGCGTAGCAGTTGCCCGTACCTCTCCAGCGACCGTTGACTGGGCTTCTTCTGTCGACGCCCGGGCGCTCCAGCTTCAATCCACTGATCGATCCATTGGCCTACTGTCAGCTTTGATGGCTCCACGTACGTCCCGCCGCTTAGGTCCGAGATCAGCCGGGCGCACTCGATCTGTGCCTGTCGCTTCGTGCCACGAAATGAGTGCCATTTTCGCTTCCGCTTGCCCGTGGCGGGGCCGGGCTGGTCAAGGATGATTGCCCAATGACCAGGCGAGCGCTCGCGAATTGAGCCTTTCATTTCTCCAGCCTCCTTACTGGCTTTGATCGTCGCCTGACGTATGCGGTCATTTTCTGCATCCTTAGTACGGTGTATGAGCGGAAAGCGGGCTGCCCTCGGCGATATCGACCATATCCTGCGAGATAGCCTCGATACCCCATCCCGGTATGGTTGCTGTAATCTGCAAGGCCATTCCCGTGTGACGCTCGGTGTCGGCGCCGAACTTTGAGGCGACAACTTGGGCGTCGGAACGCTTAAACATTATCTGAGCCGTTCCGCTCATTCGCTTGACGTCAATTCGAAGGACGGATTCAGCTTGAGTCCGATTGCTTAATAGGTTCTCGAATGCCTTTTGAAACCGGGCTTCGCTGGTGATTGGACACTTGCCTGCAACGCTTTTGAGCCCCGCAAGCTCTCGAGTTCTGGTTGGAATTTCCGACAGGGTGTCCGATGCCAAGACAGAAAGTAATAGCTTAGAGACGTTCCCGGGTGTCGCACGAATACCGCTTCCGGGTCCCTTTCCTGCGACAGCGTTCGAAAGAGCACCGGCGCGAACCAGCACCCTTTGACGCTCGTAGAGGGCGTCAGGCGTTAAACCGATGATGACCGACAGGAATCCGCAGTAGCTTTTGAGACTTATCATGACGAAACAACATTAGGATCGAATAACGGTGGTGTCCACCACTAATCGCTTGTTAAGCTCAGCAAGTCATGGTCTATGGTGTAGAACTACACCATTCGGAGCGAACCATGACGGATGAAGAAATCAGCGAGAATAAGCGCCTTGTCTACACGGTGCCGGAAGCAGGCGAGATGCTGGGACTTACTCGCAACGCCAGTTATGAGGCGGCCAAGCGTGGGGATCTTCCGGTCATCCGCATCGGCAAATTGATCAGAGTGCCTAAGCTGGCGTTCCGGCAGATGCTAGAGCGGGCAGGGGCGAAATGAGCCTGCGGGAGGTGGCCGACTGCTACCAGCACCTCGTTGTGATGCTGAACTCGAATTGGCGCGTCATCCGATGCCCTGACGGGTCGCAGTGGATCCTTCAGCGTCGCGGCTCCCCAGAGAGCACGCGTGCAAACGATTGGCGGGGCCGGTCCTACTGCCGGACCCGTGACGCCCTAATCCGCTGTGCGCGCGAATATTCTGGGACCATCGACCCTGACGCTTTCGCGGCGTTGGTCGCTTTGCCCACAAGAATTGAAGCCACTGTTGACGTGGACATGCCGTCGGAGGCGCCCATCGGGTCTCCATGAGCCGTGGACCGCGGGTCCGCAAACGAGCAACGCCTCCCGCGGCAAACGGAAGGCGTTGGAACTTGGGCGTCGAAATCTTTGGAAGGATTCGATCATGCCATTTGTGTGCAAACAAAGCAAGCGCACTGTGAGCTGCCCTCTTCAATTGAGGGCCAGCGATGGCCGGAATTGCACGTGCAGCGGCTGAAACCTACGCCCGCTTCAACATTCCATCCATTCCATTAGGTCGCAACAAGAAGCCGTCGGTCGGTGGCTTTAAGGTTGCCGATCTGACTGTGCCGCGATCAATGGCTTGGTTTCATAACAGACCAAATGCCGATGCCCTCGGCGTTCCGGATGGACGCCTCAGCGGCATTGTGCGGATAGATGTTGACGAGCACGGGGAACAAGTTGAGCGCGCGGTGATCCAGCGCGCCGGTGACACCCCGGCCAAGGCTCGCACGGCCTCTGGAAAGCTCCACCTGCTGTATCGCTACAATGGCGAGCGCAGACTTACCGGCGACGCCGGGCATGTCGACGCGCGTCCCTGGCCCGACTTCAAGGTCGATCTGTGTGGCGGGGGCGGCTACAGCGTCTCGCCGCCAAGCCTATGCGCCGGCGGGGAATACAAGTTCATTGGCGACATTACGCTCGATCAACTGCTCGCCAATCGGGGCCAGTTGCCCATCATCCAGAATCTGCCCGGCCGGGCGTACAAGGCCGAGGGCATCTCCGAGCCTTTGGTTCTGCCGGACGATATTGGCGGTCAACCTGACGAAGTGGTCGACTTCACGAAGGTGCAAGACGGTAGCCGCGACGCCTCCATCTGGAGGGCCATCGCTCGCGCCTGCAAGCGCGTGTTTCTCGAAGGCGGCGCCAAAGACGATGTGATGGCCGAAGCGGTCCACATCAACGCTCAGTTCCCCGAACCGCAGCTCGAGAGCTGGGTTAGGGCCAAAGTCGAGCACTGGTGGAGGCTGACGCTTGAGGACAAGAACGAATTCGGAGCCGGGTATCAAAGGAGAGATTGGATGCAGACGTTCGTTGGCGACCCGCCGATGCTCGCATTGCTTTGCTGGTTGAAGGAGCAGAACAGGCCGCACTCGACCGGGTTCATGGTTGCAGACGGACTGGTAGGGACGCACCTCACGGATTGGTGGTCAGTCCTCAAACTCCGCCATTACCGGCGACGCCTACTCGAAGAGGGCTGGATCGTGATGATTAGGAGACCGACGAAAGGCGTAGCCGGGCTCTACCGCTGGGGGCCGACCGCATTCCGCGAGCTGTTCCCCCACGATTCTTGGCCTTCGATTTTCGATACCCTATCCTCCAAGTAACACCCCGCGCCGGCCGGGGCGCCCCCCTGAGATAGTAGTTATAGGAGAGAGCAGATGGTGAGAGTGAAAGCAGGTATTACGATTTGTCCGCACCAAGAGCACATAATCGCATGTGAAATCCGAAATGCTGAAGAGACTGGCCGGGCCCTCGGTGTGACCTGCGCTGAGGCCAAAGACGTAGTGTTTATCATGCCGGCAGACCTCACCGATGAACAACGCACCGAGTGGTTGAAAGGCCGACCAGCCATATGACACTCGCGATATTCCCGAGCCGCTGCCAGCCATTCAATCGCTTCATCGTTTGCCCCGGGCTCGCTCTTCCGCCTTCCACTTTTCCAGTGCTCGCTGGACGAGCCCCTTCTTCTTGCCGGGGCCCCTCCAACCTTGAACCTGGTCGGTTTGGCGGCTTTCGGCTTGTTTCCGCGAAATCCCTTTGCGCGCTTAAACACCGCTCCCCCTTTCTTCCCCACCCCTGTCCTGAGGATCGCCCCCAGAGCTACATCCCAGCCACATGCCAAGGAGGATTAGTTAGCACTACTTTGGCAGATTGTGTTTTCGCCGCTGTTTTTCACGGATTTGCTTTCGGCAATATGGGCACTGCTGAGACGGCGGCCGAAGGATGAGATCGACGATGGCGTGACGTACGGCTGGCATGGTTGGCTGAGGCGGAGGCCCGTTGATTCTTTTTTTTCCGCCCCGCGTATGCGAGGCGACGATGTTGCAGGAAGGCGTAGGCAATCATTGTCATCAAGGCGTGGCGATGAAGACCTTGCCATGATCGCCCTTCGAAGTGATCAAGTCCAAGTTCCTCCTTCA
>NZ_AXAP01000081.1 GCF_000472865.1 Bradyrhizobium elkanii WSM2783
TCCGGCAGCTCTCCAAACAACTCGTCACCAGCCATCATCCCCCTCCTGCAAATCAATCCGCGAAGAGAATCACAGCTGCCACGCGCCCGATATAAAAAGATTCACAGTCTCGTAGGGTGGGCAAAGCGAAGCGTGCCCACCATTGCGAGCGGAGTGCCTGATGGTGGGCACGTCGCTGCGCTCCTTTGCCCACCCTACAATTCCGCGCTCGCAATGACGCGAAGCGTCTTACAACGGTTCGTCGTCGGGGCCGTAGCGATCGCGCTTCGGTGTGGCGATGTCGCCGTCTTCGTAGTCGTCGTCCTCCTCATGACGCGCAGGTGGAGGCGGCGGCCTTGGCTTGCCGCCTTCCTGCTTCGGAGGTTGGCTTCTCTTCCCGATCCCGCCCATGTCGATCTCCCGCCATCACGACATAATGGCTGATTCGGGCGGAACAAGCCGGCCCGCGCTCGCGGACCGGCCGATTGCTTCAGAACGTCGCGCCGGCCTTCACGAGGAAAGTCCGGCCCGGCAGCGGATAGGCGTTGAAGCGGCCGGGCGTGAAGTTCGAGGCAATGGCGTAGTCGTAATAGAGCGCATTCAGGACGTTGTTGACGCTGACCGACCAGAAGAAATGCTCATAGGCGCCGCTGAGCTTGAGGTCGATCGTCGCATCGCCCGGAATGCGGGTCTGCGTATTGGCCTGGTCGTTGTCCATGACGCGCGAGCTCCAGGCGCGCAGCGTGGCATCGAACACGAGATAGTTGTCCCAGATATTCCAGGTCACGCCGAGATTGCCGGTGTAGCGCGACACCAGCGGCACATCGTTGCCGGCGAACTGTCCCTCGCGGAACACCGCGCGCGTGTAAGCCATGCCGCCGCGCAGCGACACGGTGTCGCTGACCCGCAGCGAGGCCTGCGTCTCGGAGCCATAACGCCGGGTCGGATCGAGGTTGATGTTGTAGAACAGCACCGGATTGAAATGGATCTCGTTCTCGAGGTCCATGTTGTAGATGCTGGTTTGCACCTGGAAGCGGCCCGTCTTGACGCGGAAGCCGGCTTCGACGTCGTGCGAGGTCTGCGTCTTCAACTGGAAATTCTGCGGCAACGGGTTGAAGTCCGCATCGAACGCGGGTCCGGTGGACGTGCGCTCGTCGACATCGGGCGTGCGAAACGCGTGCGCGGCGCGGGCGAACACCGAGAACATTTCGGTGAAGCGATGCTCGACGCCGACATGCAGCGCGTAATTGGTCTCGCTCTGGTCGAGCGGCGTCGCCTGCGCGTCGAAGGCGAACGGCGCGTTCGGATCGTAGCGATCGCGCGCGCTGAGCCAGGTGTTCTGCACCCGCGCGCCATAGGAGAAATCGGTGGTGGGCAAGAGGCCAACCGTGTGCTGCCAATAGCCGGCGAGCGACTGCTGCGAGAGGTCGTAGGTATGGATCGGCGGCACGCCGCGGAACGCGCCGCGCTGCTGGTGGAACGTTGCATCGTAATAGTCGATGCCGGTCAGGATCGACGAGGGAATCCCGAAGATCGAATTGTTGATGCTCAGCCGCGGCGTGATCGACCAGGTCTGCAACGCGGCGTCATTGTAGGTGGATGCCGCGCTGATGAATGGCGAGGTGCCGAAGAACGCGCCTTGCGTGTCCTTCTGGCGGTAGCCGCCATCGACGATCAGGTCGACACCGTTCAGGAGCGTCTTGGTGAAGCCCGCCGTCGCGCTCGCGCCCTGCTGGTTGCCATAGTCGAACGGCGTGGCGGCGCCCTTGCGATCGGTGACGAGCTGATTGACGCCGATCGAAGGATCGACCAGCCTGCCGCCGGGAAAGCCCAGCTTCTGGTCGTCGCCGGTCACCGTCAGGAAGGCTTTCAGGTCCGGCGTCGTGTAGTTGAGATTGCCGACGCCGTTGCGCTGGTCGAGCGCATTGTTCACGCGGTAGCCGTCGGACTTGATGCCGTTGCCGTAGAACGACGCCGACCATGGTCCCGAATTCATCGCGGTCGAGATCGCGGCCATGCGCTGGTTGAACGAGCCATAGCCGGCTTCGCCGCGGATCGAGACCGGCGGGCCGCCGACACCGGTCTTGGTGACGATGTTGATCACGCCGCCTATCGCATTGTCGCCGTAGAGCACGGCGCCGCTGTTGCCGCGGGTGATCTCGATGCGCTCGATCGAATCGAGTGGGATGGTCGACAGATCCACCTGCGCCATGTCGATGTCGTTGAGCCGTCGCCCGTTGAGCAGGAACAGCGTGTTGGCGGTGGCGAACGCGCCGAAGCCGCGCAGGTCGACCGAGGTCTTGGCGCCGTTCACGCCGCCATAGAGCGATTGAAGCTGCACGCCGGGCGCCTGCGCGATAATCTCGGCCAGAACCTGGGTCGGCGAATGCGCGATGTCGTCGGCGGTGATCACGGTCGAGGACGTCCCGACAATGCCGGCAAATTGCGGGCCGCCGCCACCGCCACCGGATGAAGCTCCGCCAGCGGCGGCGCCGCCAGCGCCCGCGCCGCCGGCCGGCTGCGCGCTGGTCGGCACCTGGCCCGGCGCGGGACGCCGGGGGCCTGGAGTGCCGTCGGAAGCGGGCTTGGCACGGGTGCGGTTGTGGTCGCCGGGCGCCCTGACCTCGACCGGCGGCAATTCCTCGGAGGGCGCTTCCTGCGCCTGCGCGGCGGAAACATACAAAGCGGGCGCCAGCATGCTCGACGCGAGCAGCAGCGCGCGGCGTTGCTTGGTGGCTGTGGTAGCAGAGAACATCGGCGAGACCTCGGTATGACGTCAGTGGCACGTCACAGCGAACCAAGGCTCACCATCGCGTTTCGCGCTTCAGGTGAAGCAAATGCCTGTACTCCCCGACCGACATCGTCGCGTGTGACCACGTATGACGGCAGGTCTCCTGGCTCGCGGGTCGTTACCCTTCGTCGCCTTCCCAGGACCGAGACTCCCAGTGGCATATGACGAAGGATTCACCGCATACAGTTGCGGGGGCAGCCGCGGCTTTACGGGAAGTTTCCCGGTACCGCATTCCCTTTTGATCCCGATAGGAACCGTCGGGGGCCATCTAGGATTTCGGCGGCACGTGAGTCAATCCCGGCGAAACTGCGGCTCCCTGGCTCCCATACGCTTTTTTGTTCCGGTGTCGCTTGTCTGCCACCGAATTCGCTGCAAGAAGCAGGGCGCGATGAGTACACAGGATTTCACGATAGCGGCGGGTCTGGCCGCGCGGCGGCGGTTGGGGGCGACCGTTGCAATGATTGCGTTGGTTGCCTTGCTGATGCTGATTTCGCTCGGCACCGGCCCGGTGCGGCTGTCGCCGCTGACGGTGATCGAGGCGTTGTTCGGTGGCGGCAGCGATGTCACGCAGGTGATCGTGCGCGAGATTCGCCTGCCGCGCACCATCCTGGCGTTTGCGATCGGCGCTATCCTCGGTCTGTCAGGCGCGGCGCTGCAAGGCCTGTTGCGCAATCCCTTAGCCTCGCCCTCGCTGTTCGGCGCGCCGCAATCGGCGGCGTTCGGCGCCGTGCTGGTCATCGCGCTGGGGCTGGCCGATGTCCGCTCCTACGCGCTGCCGGTCGCCGCCATCATCGCCGCCTTCGGCTCGGTCTTCGTGCTGCTCGCGATTGCCGGCCGCAATGCGGGCCTCTTGATCCTGATCCTCGCCGGGCTTGCGATCTCGAGCCTTGCGGGCGCTGCGACGGCGCTGGTGATGAACCTCGCGAGCAATCCGTTCCTGGCGCTCGAGATCGCGTTCTGGCTGCTCGGCTCGCTGGAGGACCGCAGCTTCCAGCATGTCGCGCTGGCGCTGCCGTTCATCGTCGCCGGCGCGGCCATCCTGCTGTCGCAAGCCAGCGCCTTCCGCGCGCTCACGCTCGGCGAAGAGACCGCGCAAAGCCTCGGCGTCGATGTCGGCCGCCTGCGCCTGTTCGTGATCGCAGGCGTTGCGCTCGGCGTCGGTGGCGCGGTGGCGGTCACCGGCACCATCGGCTTCATCGGCCTGGTCGCGCCGCATCTGATGCGGCCCGTCATCGGCCACGATCCGGCGCGGCTGTTGGTGCCGAGCGCGCTTGCCGGCTCGGCGCTGTTGCTCGCGGCCGACATCGCGGTGCGCATCATCCCGTCGACGTCGGACATCAAGGTGGGCGTGTTGACCTCGATCATCGGCGTGCCGTTCTTCCTCTATCTCATCATGCGCGAGCGTCGCGCGCTCGGCGGAGGCGTCGCATGACGGCGCTTGTTGTAGAACACCTCAACGTCGTGCTCGCCGGCCGCCGCGTGCTCAACGATGTGTCGCTGCAACTCGCCTCCGGTCATCTCGTCGCGCTGGTCGGTCCGAACGGCGCCGGCAAAACCACGCTCTTGCGCGCGCTCGCCGGTCTCATCCCCTCCGACGGCATCATCAAGGTGGGTGGCGAGGCGCTCGCCGCGCTGCCGCTGCGCGAACGTGCCAAACGCTTCGGCTATCTTCCGCAAGGGCACCTGGTGCACTGGCCGCTGCCAGCGCGCGACATCGTCGCGCTCGGCCGCTATCCGCATGGCGCGACCGATCCGGCGCGGCTGTCCCCGCGCGACACTGAGGCGGTGGTGCGGGCGATGCAGGCGGCCGATGTCATGGAGTTCGCGGAGCGGCGTGTCACCGAGCTTTCCGGCGGCGAGCGCAGCCGCGTTGCGCTGGCGCGCGTGTTCGCGGTGGAGGCGCCGATCATCCTGGCGGACGAGCCGACCGCCTCGCTCGATCCGCGCCACCAGATCGACGTCATGAAGGGTTTGCGTGCCGCAGCCGACAAGGGCGTGCTGGTGATCGTGGTGACGCACGACCTCGGCCTTGCCGCGCGCTTTGCCGACCATGCGCTGGTGCTGGCGCAGGGCCGCCTCGCATCGCAGGGCGCGCCGGCAGACGCGCTGTCGGAAACGGTCATGGCCGATGTGTTCCGCGTCAGCGCCTTCCGCGCCGAGCATCAGCGCGAGACGGTGATCGTGCCCTGGGCGGAGATCTGATGGCCCGGCTCGCTGCATGCCTTGCAGCGTTCGTCTTGTCCACCGCTGTCGCGCATGCAGCGAGCCCGCCGCGGATCGTCTCGATGAATGTCTGCAGCGATCAATTGCTGCTCTCGCTCGCCGATCCCCAGCAGATCCTGGGCCTCAGCCGCTACTCCCGCGAGGCCTGGCAATCCTTTGCCGCCGATCAGGCGCGCCGTTTCCCGATCCTTTCCGGCGGCGCGGAGGACGTGCTGGTGCTCAAGCCCGACATCGTCGTCGCCAGCCTGTTCGACAAGCGCGCAACGCGCGAACTCTTGAAGGCAAACGGCCTCCATCTCGTCGAGTTCAGCGTGCCGCGCACGCTGGACGAGGTGAAGGACCAGATCCGCGAGATGGGCGAGATCGTGCAGCATCCGGACCGCGCGAAGGTCGCGATTGCAAGGTTAGATGCCGCGATCGCCCGAGCGCGCCAGGCCGCGACCGGCAAGCACTATCGCGTGCTGCCGCTGGCGCGCCGCGGCTGGGTGTCCGGCAGCGACAGCCTGGTCTCCTCGCTTCTGACCGAAGCCGACCTGCTCAATCCCGCCGGCGACCTCGGCGTCGCTGCCGGCGGCTACGCCTCGCTGGAGGCGATCGTGCAACTGAGGCCGGATTTCATCCTGGTGTCGGAGGCCGGCGACCGCGCCGAAGACAACGGTCGCGCCTTCCTGCTGCATCCGGCGCTGGAGCACTTCTATCCGCCGGAAAAACGCATCGTGCTTCCCGAACGTCTCACCGTCTGCGGCGGCGTGATGCTCGCCGATGCGCTGGATGTGCTGACGAAGGAATTACAGCGTGTGGCGCAGTAGTGCCACAGCGATCCATCTCTCCCCTCGTCATTCCGGGGCTCGCGAAGCGAGAACCCGGAATCCATTTGTCCGCTTGCGCATGCGGCGCAATGGATTCCGGGCCTGCGCCTTTGGCGCATCCCGGAATGACGAGCGGAGAGATGGAGGCCGCCGCTGTTCCCGGATTACGCTTCGCTTCATCCGGGCTACGGCTGTAACCAGCACGACGCAATCCTCTCACAAGGGCGCGCCTAAATCGCGCATTGCGACGGCGTGCTTGGAATAGCAGGATCGCTCCGGTGTTGCCGTTTTGAAAGAGGAGAGAGCATCGTGGCAGAGTTCGTGGTTGAATTCGGCAAGGACGGCGGGCGGGTCGAGGCCGACGGCCGGCTCGATGCGGCGGCCTTTCATCGCAACCATCAGCCGATCTGGGCGGTGCTGGAGAAATTCCTCGCAGGGCGTTCCGGCGACGTGCTGGAGGCCGGCAGCGGCACCGGCCAGCACGTCGTGTATTTCGCGGAGCGGACGCCTGACATCATTTGGTGGCCGAGCGATCTCAACGACGCCCATTTGAAGAGCATCGCGGCCTGGCGCGCGTTCGCCGCCCTTCCGAATATCCGTCCGCCGCTGCGGATCGATCTCTCCGATCCGGCCTGGCCCGGTGCTGCGCCTGAGGGCGGCGAGCTGCCAAAGCTGCTCGCGGTGTTCTGCGCCAATGTGATCCACATCGCGCCCTGGTCCGTCACCGAGGGCCTGTTCGAAGGCGCCGCACGCCGCCTGCGCGACGACGGCCGGCTGTTCCTCTACGGCCCCTTCAAGCGCGACGGCAAGCATACCGCACTCAGCAACGCCGTGTTCGACACATCCTTGCGCAACCAGGATCCCGACTGGGGCGTGCGCGACATCGCCGACGTCGAGAAGCTGGCGGCGCGCGTCGGCCTGTCACTGGGCGCGACCGTCGAAATGCCCGCGAACAACACGATCCTGATATTCGCGCGCGGCTGATTCCCGTTCGTCATTCCGGGGCACGCGAAGCGTGAACCCGGAATCCATTGCGCCACATACCCAGGCGGAGAAATGGATTCCGGGCTCGATGCTGTCGCATCGCCCCGGAATGACGGCGGAGAATGATCACGCCTCACCATCCACCCACCCGATCTTCTCCCTCAGGAACCCAAGCCCCAGCGCCATGAAGGCGGCGCGTTCCTTGTTGTCCTTGCCATAGCCGTGGCCGCCTGCCGCGGGCTCGTAGAGATGGGCTTCATATCCCATTGCCTGCAGCTTGGCAGTCATCTTGCGGGCGTGGCCGGGATGCACGCGGTCGTCGCGGCGCGTGGTCGCGATCAGGATCGGTGGATATTTCTGGCCGGGCGTCGCCATGTGATAGGCGGAGTAGGTCTGCAGCCACGCCCATTCTTCGGGTTTGTCGGGATCGCCATATTCGGCGATCCAGCTCGCGCCGGCGAGCAGCTTGGTGTAGCGGCGCATGTCGATCAGCGGGATGGTGCAGAACAGCGCGCCGAAGCGTTCGGGGTAGCGCACCAGCATGTTGGTGATCAGGATGCCGCCGTTCGATCCGCCTTCGGCGGCGATCCGCCCGGGCCGCGTGATGCCGCGCTTCACCAGATCGGCGGCGACGGCGGCAAAGTCGTCATGCGCCAATCGCTTGCCTGCGTAGCGGCCGGCGTCGTGCCAGCGCGTACCGAACTCGCCGCCGCCGCGGATATTGGCCTCCACGATGGTGCCGCCGCGCTCCAGCCACAGCTTGCCGAGCGCCGGGTTATAATACGGCTTCATCGCCAGACCGAAGCCGCCATAGGCGGTCAGATGGACCGGCGCATCGCCGGTCTCGGTCGCGGGGCCGGTCTGCACATAGGGGATGCGTTCGCCATCGATGGAGATCGCCTCGTGCTGGGTCACCACGAGTCCATCCGCGTTGAATGTCTTCGGCGCCTGCTTCAGCACCGTGGGCGCCCCGACCTTCTCCATCAGCATCAGCGAAGATGGCGTCAGCGGGTCCTGCACATTGGCGAACAGGTCGCCCTTGCTTTCGGAAATATGGCTGTCGAGGCGCCAGACATCGACGACGCCGATCCCGGGCAGCCCTTCGAGCCGCGCGCGCGTCCAGCCGCCGGCCGATGGCGTGCAGATCTCGTGCACCGGCCGCAGCTCGTCGAGGATCGACAGCACCAGCCGGCCCGCAGTCCAGAAGAAGCCTTGCAGCGCTCGCCGCGGCTCCGGCTGGAACACGACGGTGAAATCGCGGCTGCCCACGAGGAAGGCCGACAACGACACGCCAAGCACCGTATCGGGCGCATAGGTCTCGCCACCGACCGTCCACGGCTCGCGCAGCTTGACGACGAACCAGTCCTGATCGGCGAGCAGCCAGATGCTGGTGGGCAGATCGAGCTTCGTCTTCGCGCCCGTCTCGTCGCCGAGCCAGGCGCTCAAGTTGAAGAAATCGAGCCGGTCGACGAACCAAACCCGTGGGACTGGTCCGGAATCATCGACCTGAGCGGACGCGCTCATATGGTCGGCCGGCACGTCGAACACGACAGGCGCGCGCTCCACGGCCTCGCCGCGGCGCCACAGTCTGACAGTCCGGGCATAGCCCGAATGGGTCGCCATGCCCTCGCCATAGGCGCTCGACAGCAGCAGCGTATCGTCGTCGACCCAGTCGACGCCGCCCTTGGCCTCGGGCAGCACGAAGCCGTCGGCGACGAAGCGCTTCGCCTCCATGTCGAACTCGCGCAGCGTCACCGCATCGCTGCCGCCGCGCGACAGGCTGAGCATCGCGCGCCGATCATTTCCCGGCCGCATCGACGTCCAGCTCAAGAGCCAATCCTCGCCTTCGTCGGCGGCAAGCTGGTCGACGTCCAGGAGGATTTCCCAGTCGGGATCTGATTTACGGAATTCGTCGAGCGTCGTGCGCCGCCACAAGCCGCGCGGATTGTGCGCATCCTTCCAGAGATTGTAGAGCAGCCCGCCGCGCCTGGTGACATAGGGAATGTTGTCCGGCCGATCGAAGATCGCGACAAGCGTGTCGCGATCGGCGGCAAATGACGCGCCGGCAAATTTCTCCAGCGTCAGCCCGTTCTGCCCCTCCACGAATTCCAGCGCCCGCGCGCCCTCGATCTCCTCCAGCCAAAGATAGGGATCGTCATCGGGCGCAGCGATCGTAGGCCTGTCGTCGATGGTCATCGCGAGAACTCCAAGGGCGGACACAGAGCTATCGATGTAGGCACTCGGACCTGCGCTGTCCAATGGGTGCATTCGCGTGCCCCAAACACTGCCCCGTCATTCCGGGGCGCGCGAAGCGAGAACCCGGAATCCATTTCGCCGCATGCTCTGGGGTTGGATGGATTCCGGGCTCGATGCTCCGCATCGCCCCGGAACGACGGGAGGACACATTGCGCAATCCTCTCCTCCGTCATGGCCGGGCTTGACCCGGCCATCCACGTTCTCTCCTCGTGCACGGAGGCAAAGGACGTGGATGCCTGGGACAAGCCCGGGCATGACGGCGGAAGGGCTGTTTGACAATTGAATCGGAAACGCTCCGCCCGTCATCGCGAGGAGCGCAAGCGACGAAGCAATCCATGCCTCCGCAAGCAGCGAGATGGATTGC
The DNA here is from genome assembly GCF_000472865.1 of Bradyrhizobium elkanii WSM2783. Lineage (GTDB taxonomy): Bacteria > Pseudomonadota > Alphaproteobacteria > Rhizobiales > Xanthobacteraceae > Bradyrhizobium > Bradyrhizobium elkanii_A. The sequence continues at coordinate 9,407 of NZ_AXAP01000081.1, forward strand.
TTCGCTACGCTCGCAATGACGGGGGAGAGAGCAATGGCCCGCAATGAGCAGGCATGGGGCCGGCCCTCAAATGCCCTCTTCGTTGAACTTGCTGGCGACGAGCTCGGCAATCGCGTCGAGAGCGGCTTCGGCTTCGGGGCCGGTGGCGGAGACGATGACTGAGGTGCCGGGGCCGGCGGCGAGCATCATCAGGCCCATGATCGAGGTGCCGCCGACGGTCTCGCTGCCGCGCGTCACCCAGACCTCGGCCTCGAAGCGCTCGACCATCTGCACGAACTTGGCGGAAGCGCGCGCGTGCAGGCCGCGCTTGTTGACGATCAGAAGTTCACGGGAGATCGCGCCCGCCGGAACCGTCGGGCCGACTTCGTTTTCGCCCGAGCCCTCGGCGCTCATTTGCCGGCAAGGACGCGGCTGGCGATGGTGACGTATTTGCGGCCCGCTTCCTGGGCCATCGCGATCGCGTCCGGCAGCGACCGCTCCTCGCGCACCTTCGCGAGCTTCACCAGCATCGGAAGATTGATGCCTGCGAGCACTTCGACCTTGGGCCGGCTCATGCAGGAGATCGCGAGGTTCGACGGCGTGCCGCCGAACATGTCGGTGAGGATAGCAACGCCGTCGCCACTATCGACGCGGTTGACCGCTTCGATGATGTCGCTGCGACATAGATCGGCGTCGTCTTCGGCTCCGATCGTAATTGCTTCAATTTGTTTCTGTGGGCCCATTACGTGTTCGAGCGCTGCCTTGAACTCGTCGGCAAGGCGCCCGTGGGTCACAAGCACTAGACCAATCATCGGAAACTCCTCGCGGGTGCTTCTTGGTGCACCGCACGAACGCGCCACTTTGACCATCCAGAGGCCCCGCGCAAGAGGGCATCTTGGCAATCTCCCGGAATTTGGGGGCGGAGAAATACGGGTCTGCACCGGTCTATTCAGTGGCCATATTGCGGCTGATATGGTTACCAATCCGCCCCAAGCAATCATCCGCTAGATTACGGGAACATGAACTTTCAGTTGTCGTCAACGCTGCGACAACCAGTAGCAGGGGTGAAATGCCCTCACCGACGGGGATTCGCGGTAACAAAACACCATTTATCTCGGTCTGCAGCGCTTCCGGCGGCGGCAGGCGCTCGGCATCGCCGGCGGCGAGATCGACCACCAGCCCCACGATCGCCTCATCTGTGTACTCAAGGCGGCGGATGCCGAGCCCGCGAATCTCGACCAGCCCGGCCAATTCGAGGGCTGGCCGGACCAGCAATTCTTTGCCGGCTGTGTCGAGATGGACACGGTCATCGCCCACCAGAACGGCCGGCGGGAGCTGTCCAGAACGGCCGGCGAGGATCAGATCGAAGGCGAGGCGCGACTTGCCGGAGCCGGACGGGCCGCGGATCAGCACCGCGCGTTCTCCCACCAGCACCGCGGATGCATGCACGCTGGCGCTCATGGCGCCGGCAGCCTGACCACGAAGCGCGCGCCAGCGACCGTCGGCTTGCCGTCGGCATCGGCGGGACCGGATCGGTTCTCGGCCCAGATGCGTCCGTTATGCGCCTCGATGATCTGCTTGGAGATCGACAGCCCCAGTCCGGAATTCTGGCCGAAGCCCTGGTGCGGACGGTCGGTGTAGAAGCGCTCGAAGATGCGCTCCAGCGCGTCCTCGCCGATGCCGGGGCCGTCGTCGTCGACCACGATCTCGATCTCCGAGCGCACGCGGCGGCAGACGATGCGCACCTTGTCGCCCGGTTGCGAGAACGACTGTGCGTTGGAGAGCAGGTTGGAGATCACCTGTCCGAGCCGCGAGTCGTGGCCGGGCACCGCGAAGGTGTCCGTCGGCCCGCGGCCCTCGAAGCGGGCTTCGACCGCGACGTCGTGGCCGAGCTTGGTCTCGTTGGCGACCGAGGTCAGCGTCGTCAGCAGGCGGCGCAGATCGACCGGCGCCATGTCCTGGCGCTGCAGCTCGGCATCGAGCCGGCTCGCATCCGAGATGTCGGAGATCAGCCGGTCGAGCCGCTTGACGTCGTGCTCGATCACGGCGAGCAGGCGGCCGCGGCTGCTTTCGGTGCGCGCCAAGGGCAGCGTCTCCACCGCCGAACGCAGCGACGTCAGCGGGTTCTTCAGCTCGTGAGCGACGTCGGCGGCGAACATCTCGATCGCCTCGATCCGGCTGTAGAGCGCGTTGGTCATGTCGCGCAGCGCGCCGGAGAGATGGCCGATCTCGTCGCGGCGGCGGCTGAAATCGGGAATCTGGACCCGGGTCTGGATGCGGCGGCGGACGCTTTCAGCGCCGTCGGCAAGCCGCCGCACCGGGCCGGCAATGGTGCTCGCAAGCAGGAGCGACAGCACGATCATCACGGCAGCGGCAACGCCGCCGACCTTGAGGATCGCGAGCCGCTCGGCGGTCACCATCTGGTCGATGTCGTCGCCCTGGGTGGAGAGCATCAACGCGCCATGCACGGCGCGGAAGCGCTGCACGGGAACGGCGACCGAGACGATCACCTCGCCGCGATCGTTGACGCGCACCATGCTGCTCTTCTGACCGTTCAGGGATTGCGCGACCTCCTGGTAGCCGCTGCCGTTCTCCGGGCCGAGCTCGCGATAGAGCGGCAGATCGCCGCGGTTCAGCCAGGTGCGGATCGCGATCGTGGTTCGCTCGGCGAATCCCGGCTTCTCCGCATTCGGCGGCGGCAGCTCGATCCTGAACACGTCGCCCTTGCCGTAAAGGCTGCGGCTGTCGAGGATCAATCCGCCCTCGCGATCGAAGATGCGGGCCCGCGTCTTGGTCGGCGAGATCAGGCGCCGCAGCACCGGCGCGACGCGTTCGGGATTGATCGGGAAGTCGGAATATTCGTCCGGCACGCCGTAGCTTTCGCCGGGCTTGAGGTCGAGCAGCCGCTCCGGATCGATGGTGATGGTGTTGGTCTCGACGGTAGCGGAAGCCGCGATGGCGCCGGCGATGATCTCGGCCTGCACCAGAAGGCTCTGGGCACGCGCATCGATCAGGCCGGCGCGGAATTGCGACAGGTACAGGATGCTGGCGACGAGGGCGACCAGGCCCGCGAGATTCAGCGAGACGATGCGGCGGGTCAGGCTCGAGAAGGACAGCGCGAAGAAGAACTGTCCGGCGCGACTCAGCCAGTCCAGCGGCCGCCAGCGCTTTGCTGTCGCCTTGTCGGCAAACTGCTCCTGCTCGAGGAGCGCCTGGGCGTCCTCGACGGTTTGGGCCGGGTCGGGCTGCGTTCGATCAAGCACAGGCAGAACTGCCGGTTCGTTGACGAGGGGTGTTACCATGCACGCTATTGGGCCCGCACCCTACCCCATAGGTGCGGACCGTGTCAGTTAACAAAGCGGAGCTTTCGCCGCGGATCAGGCTTCCTTGAAGCGATACCCCACGCCGTACAAGGTTTCGATCATCTCGAAATCCTCGTCGACCACCTTGAACTTCTTGCGCAGCCGCTTGATGTGGCTGTCGATGGTACGATCGTCGACATAGACTTGGTCGTCATAGGCGGCGTCCATCAGCGCATTGCGGCTCTTCACCACGCCGGGCCGCGTCGCCAGCGCCTGAAGGATCAAGAATTCGGTGACCGTCAGCGTCACCGGCTCGTTCTTCCAGGTGCAGGTGTGGCGCTCCGGATCCATCCTGAGCAGGCCGCGATCGAGCGCGCGCGTATCCGGCTCCTTCGGGGCTGCGGTCGGATCCTTGGGCTGGCCGCGGCGGAGCACGGCCTTCACGCGCTCGACCAAAAGGCGCTGCGAGAACGGCTTGCGGATGAAATCGTCGGCGCCCATTTTGAGGCCGAACAATTCGTCGATCTCTTCATCCTTGGAGGTCAGGAAGATCACAGGCAGGTCGGATTTTTGCCTGAGCCGCCGCAGCGTTTCCATGCCGTCCATGCGCGGCATCTTGATATCGAGGATCGCCAGATCCGGTGGCGAGGTGCGGAAGCCATCGAGCGCCGACGCACCATCCGTGTATGTCATGATGCGGTAGCCTTCGGCTTCCAACGCGATCGAGACAGAGGTGAGAATGTTGCGGTCGTCGTCGACCAGGGCGATTGTGGGCATGAGCCTGCTTTCAGTTTTCCAGTTGGCTGAAACGGCGAGCATTCCGGTGATGCGCCGCATAATTGGGCTTCGGACTCGGTCAGCGAGCAACGCAACGTGGGCTGAAGTGTGACCGAGTTCCGCCAAACGCCTCGCCCCCCGCGAACGCGTCCGACCCGTCTAGAGCCCGTTTACCCGAAAAAAGCCCCGAAGTGCAACCACATGGCCAGGCAATTACTAGGTAATTTCGATGCAACCGACCGCTGATTTTGACCCCGCCAGGCTGGCCCGTTCTCTGCTCCGGAGGAGCCGGCAAGGGGCTTTGGCCACGCTGATGCCGGGAACCGGCGATCCCTACTGTTCCCTGGTCAATGTCGCGAGCCATCCGGACGGTTCCCCGATACTGCTGCTCTCCCGCCTCGCGGTCCATACCAGGAACCTGCTCGCCGACGTCAGGGTGTCGCTGATGCTGGACGAGCGGGCCGAAGGCGACCCGCTGGAAGGGTCCCGGATCATGCTGGCCGGCCGGGCGGAACAGGCGGAAGGCGAGGCCGCGAGCCTCCTGCGCCGCCGCTACCTCGCCGCCCATCCGTCCGCGGAAGCCTTTGTGGAATTTAAGGATTTTTCCTTCTTCCGGATCATCCCCTCCGCCATCCACCTCGTCGCTGGCTTCGGCCGGATCGTCGATCTGAGGCCAGAACAGTTCCTGACCGATCTGGCTGGGACGGACGGGTGGCTGGAGGCTGAAGCGGAGGCCGTCGAGCACATGAACGAGGCTCACCGCGACGCCATGGACCTTTATGCGACCCGGCTGCTCGGAGCCGAAAGCCCCGATTGGCGCTGCATTGGCTGCGACCCTGAGGGCATGGACATGCAGGCGGGCAAACGGACGCTGCGGCTGGAATTTCCAGAGCGCGTGCGCAACGCTGCGGAGCTGCGCAAGATGTTGGTTCGACTCGCCAGTGAGGCGCGCGCAACGGGATAGGTGCGAACGGCGCGGTGTCGCATATCGTATGCATATTGGGGAGAATGCGGCCGTCAATGCGCTTCGCATCATGCATCTTATGCGCGACGGTGCGGAACGTTTACGCGCGCTGCGCATTCTTAACGGCCGTCGAATTCGATGGTGGCTTGCTGACGTCGAGCGAGGCTGTGCAATCAACTCTCATTGCCGATTGGATCGTGCAATCCAAGTGCAACGGCATTGCCGGCGACAAAGCCGATGTCTCATCGCCCAAACTGCATATCGGGTAGTCTGTGCGTTGATTGAGAACGACGCCGCGCGTCCGATGGCACCAATTGTGCATCGCAAAGACGTCGGGCCCGGCATTGATCGCGGCGGATCGTCGCGCGATCCACGGGCAGAAAAGCCGCCTTGCGCTGCAGCAAGTGCTTGAACCACGTGGAAGGGATGCCTTGGAATAAACCAAAATTCGGGGACTAGCTTGGCAAGCTCGGATTGCCCCATTATGAGGTCGCTGGACGGGGGCCTTCGGGCTATATTTGTTGTTGGAAAGGTCACCGCGACTGAGCGCGTTTAGCGACGTTCGCGCAATGGGAAACGCGGGTTCGAGGAGGTTCTTCGTGCAAAACACGGGCGTGTACAACGGTGCCTTTGGCGCCGACAAATTCGGCTTAAAAAATCTCAAACGCGTGCATTGGAATCTCCACGCGCCGCAGCTCTATCAATATTCGCTTGCGGCAGGCGAGGCCGTGCTCTCAGCCGATGGTGCGCTTTGCGCGGACACCGGCGAATTCACCGGCCGCAGCCCGAAGGACAAGTTCACAGTTCGCGACGCGACCACCGACAAGAGCATGTGGTGGGCGGGCAACCAGTCGATCACATCAGAGCAGTTCGAAGCGCTCTATCAGGATTTCCTCAAGCACGCCGAAGGCAAGGCACTGTTCGCGCAGGATCTCTATGGCGGCGCCGATCCGACCTATCGGATCAAGACGCGCGTGTTCACCGAGCTCGCTTGGCATTCGCTGTTCATCCGCACGCTGCTGATCCGCCCCGAGGCGATCGAGCTTTCGAGCTTCGTGCCCGAACTCACCATCATCGACATGCCGAGCTTCCGCGCCGATCCCAAACGTCACGGCGTGCGCTCGGAGAATGTCGTCGCGATCGATTTCGCCCGCAAGATCGTCCTGATCGGCGGGTCTTATTATGCCGGCGAGATGAAGAAGTCGGTCTTCACCACGCTCAACTATTATCTGCCCGCGCGCGACGTGATGCCGATGCACTGCTCTGCCAATGTCGGGTCGAAGGGCGACAGCGCGATTTTCTTCGGTCTCTCCGGCACCGGCAAGACGACGCTGTCGGCCGATCCCAACCGCACGCTGATCGGCGACGACGAGCACGGCTGGGGCCCGAACGGCATCTTCAATTTCGAAGGCGGGTGCTACGCCAAGTGCATCAAGCTCTCGCAGGAAGCCGAGCCTCAGATCTATGCTGCGAGCACACGTTTTGGCGCCGTGCTCGAGAACTGCGTGCTTGACGAGGATACCCGCGTCGTCGATTTCGACGATGGCTCCAAGACCGAGAACACCCGTTCCGCCTATCCGCTCGACTTCATTCCCAATGCCTCGCGCAGTGGCCGCGCGCCGCATCCGAAGAATGTGGTGATGCTGGCGGCCGATGCCTTCGGCGTGCTGCCGCCGATCGCGAAGCTTTCGCCGGCGCAGGCGATGTATCACTTCCTGTCCGGCTACACCGCGAAGGTCGCCGGCACCGAGCGGGGCCTCGGCTCCGAGCCGCAGCCGGAATTCTCCACCTGCTTCGGCTCGCCGTTCCTGCCGCTCGATCCTTCCGTCTATGGCAACATGCTGCGCGACCTGATCGCCCAGCACAATGTCGATTGCTGGCTGGTCAACACCGGCTGGACCGGCGGCAAGTATGGCGTGGGCTCGCGCATGCCGATCAAGGTCACGCGCGCGCTGCTGACCGCGGCGCTCGATGGCAGCTTGCGCAATGTCGAATTCCGCACCGACGAATATTTCGGCTTTGCGGTGCCGACCGCGCTGCCGGGCGTGCCGAGCGAGATCCTTAATCCAGTGAACACCTGGAAGGACAAGGCCGAGTTCGACAAGACCGCCCGCGCATTGGTCGGCATGTTCCAGAAGAACTTCGCCAAGTTCGAGAGCAAGGTCGACGCCGAAGTCCGCGCCGCCGCGCCGGACGTGAAGCTCGCGGCCGAATAGCCTCGCATATTTCCGCCAATGAAAAGGGCGACCCCGCGGTCGCCCTTTTCTACTCCGGAACATGTCTGCGGCGCAGCCTATTCGCTATTCGCCATGTCAATCCGGCAGCACTGCATTGGTCGGTGTCGGGCGGTCGGTGATCTGCAGGCCGAACAGGCTGCCGATCAGTTCGACCACGACCCGTGCGGTACGGCCGCGCTCGTCGAGGAAGGGGTTGAGCTCGACGATGTCGACCGAGCGCACCAGTCCGGAATCGTGCAACAGCTCCATGATCAGGTGCGCTTCGCGGTAAGTCGCGCCGCCCGGCACCGTGGTGCCGACGCCGGGCGCAACCGAAGGATCGAGGAAGTCGACGTCGAACGAGACATGCAGCACGCCGTTCTTCGCCTTGACGCGATCGATCACGCGGCGGATCAGCACAGCGACGCCGAATTCATCGATGGCGCGCATGTCGGCGATGGCGACGCTCCGCTCGCGCAATAGCTTGCGCTCCAGCGGGTCGACAGAGCGGGTGCCGATCAGGTCGAGCTGATCAGGTGTAATCGAGGCGCGCGGCAGGCCGCCGAGCAGGTTGTCGAGCCCGGGCTCGCCGCAGAGGAAAGCGGCCGACATGCCGTGCATGTTGCCGGTGATCGTCGTGTCGGGCGTGTTGTAGTCGGCATGCGCGTCGACCCACAGTGCGAACAGCGGCCGGCCCTTCTCCTGCCAGAAGCGCGCAACCCCATTGATCGATCCCATCGAGAGCGAATGATCGCCGCCCATGAAGATCGGCACCGCGCCGGATTGCGCCAGCCAGTAGGCGCGCTCGGATGTCAGGCGAATCCAGGTTTTCACCTCATCATAGAATTTCGTATTCGCCGGCACCGGCCCGTCCGAGACCACCGCGGGGATTGAGAGATCACCGTGGTCGTCGACGCGAAGCTCCAATTGCTCCAGCACGCGCGCGATCCCGGCGGTGCGCAGTGCTGCTGGACCCATCAGCGTGCCGGCCTGCGCGGCGCCGATCTCGATGGGCACGCCGAGGAGCGCGATGTGCGATGGCTTTGAATTGTCAGCTTCGGGCATGCGGCGGCGCTCTCTCAAATGGTGGGGTGGGCAAAGCGAAGCGTGCCCACCCTACGCCTTCCCGATCACGCCTTGAAATAGGCGATCTGCGTCGTGGTTGCGAGCAGGCGGCCGGAGGGTGACCACAGCTCGCCGTTCTGGTCGCCATAGCTCTTGTGGAAGATCTTGGCATCGGCAGCCGCCAGCACGCGGGTGATGTTCTCGGCGGCAAGATCGGCGGCGTCGATGTGGAAATAGGTCGTCAGCGACACCGTACCGAACGGCACCAGTTCCCGCTTGGCGTGGAAGACGCGGCCAAAGAATGCGTCCGACATCGCGATCAGCGAGAGCGCATCGATCTTGCGCGGCGCGCGGTCACCGATCCAGAGCTTGGAATAGGTTTCGGGCGCCGCGCTCGATGGCGTGCCGAATTTCGGCTCGCCTTCGACGAAGCGGAAGTCATATTGCTTGACCCACGCTGCCGCGGTCTTGGGATAGGGCAGGGTCTGTTCGAACGGTGTTGCGTCCGGAAACTTCACCTGCTGGTGCGACCAGGACGGGCGGCGTTCGGCGAACACGGCGGTTGCGAGCGTCGCGACCTCGCCGCCGTCCTGCGTCATCTCCACGGACCAGTGCTGGCTCGAACGATTGGCCTTCACCAGGCGGACATCGAGATCAAAGGCGCCTTGCGCAACCGGCGCGCAATAATTGACGGTGAGCGCAAGCGGATCGCCGGCACGTTGCGGATGGTCGATCAGTGCCCGCAGGATGGTTGCAGCGGTGGCCCCGCCGAACGGGCCGACAAATGCCCAGTAGTCGTCGCTGGTCCTGCCCTGCCAGCGGCTGTCGCCGGCAGTAACCGCGGTGGCATCGTCGAACAAATGCGGGGTCCTGGTGAGCATGAAATTGTTCCGGTGTTGCGAAATTGCTCCGTCATTGCGAGCGAAGCGAAGCAATCCATTTCGCCGCTTGTGGAGGCATGGATTGCTTCGTCGCTTACGCTCCTCGCAATGACGAGGACGCAGTATCGCGACTGCTCGGCAGAATTCAATGATGTCGGAGGTAATCGATTTCCGCCGCGTGGGATTAGCGCTTGGCTCCCCACTGCGCCTGCTCCTTCAGCAGGCGCGGCGTCGGCGGCTTCACGGGCACGTTCCAGATCTCTTCGGCGTATTCGCGGATGGTGCGGTCGGAGGAGAACCACGGCATCCGCGCCACGTTGAGGATCGAGGCCCGGGTCCACGCCGGCACCACCTGCCAGCGCGCATCGATGGCGCGCTGGGTATCGTAGTAGGAATCGAAGTCGGCGCTGACCATGTAATGGTCGAGATAGCGCAGCGCATGGCCGATCGAGGCGAAGCGGGCGGGATCGCCGGGCGAGAACGCGCCGCTCTCGATTGCGGTGATCGCACGCGCCAGCCGCGGCGAGCGGCCGATCAGGTCGCTGGCATCGAGCCCTTGCTTGCGGCGGACCATGACGTCGCCGGCTTCCATGCCGAAGATCGCGATATTCTCGGCGCCGACATGGTCGCGGATCTCGATATTGGCACCGTCGAGCGTGCCGATGGTCAGCGCGCCGTTGAGCGCGAGCTTCATGTTGCCGGTGCCGGAGGCTTCCATGCCGGCGGTCGAGATCTGCTCGGACAGGTCGGCGGCCGGGATGATCACCTCGGCCAGGCTGACATTGTAGTCGGCGAGGAAGGCGATCTTCAGCCGGCCATCGATCGCGGGATCGTTGTTGACGACTTCGGCGACGTCGTTGATCAGCTTGATGATCAGCTTGGCGTAGCGGTAGCTCGCCGCCGCCTTGCCGGCGAAGATTTTTACGCGCGGCACCCAGTCGCGCTGCGGCTCATCCTTGATCGCCTGGTACAGCGCGACCGCTTCCAGGATGTTCAGGAGTTGCCGCTTGTATTCATGGATGCGCTTGATCTGCACATCGAACAGCGCCGATGGGTCGACCTTGATGTGGTTGCGCTCGGCCATCAGCCGCGCCAGCAGCACCTTGTTGTGGCGCTTGACCTCGCGGAACTGTTGCTGGAACGCGTTGTCGCTGGCGTGGGACTCGAGCCGCTCGAACAGCGAGAAATCGTCGAGCACGGCTTCGCCGCAGACGTCGCGGATCAGGCCCGTGAGTCTCGGATTGGCCAGCATCAGCCAGCGGCGGAACGTGATGCCGTTGGTCTTGTTCGTGATGCGCGTGGGATAGAGATGGTGGAGATCGTGGAACACGGTCTCCTTCATCAGATCGGAATGCATCGCCGAGACGCCGTTGATGCGGTGCGAGCCGACAAAGGCGAGCTGTCCCATCCGCACTCGGCGGCCCGATTTCTCGTCGATCAGCGACACCGAGGCACGGAATTCGATGTCGCCTGGGCAGCGCTCTTCGGCGAGCGCCAGATGCTGCACGTTGATGCGATAGATGATCTCGAGATGCCGCGGCAATAGCCGCTCGAACAGCTCGACCGGCCAGGTCTCCAGCGCCTCCGGCAGCAGCGTGTGGTTGGTGTAGGACAGCGTCGCGACAGTGATCTTCCACGCCTCGTCCCAGCGGAAATGGTGCAGGTCGACCAGGATCCGCATCAGCTCGGTGACGGCGAGGCTCGGATGGGTGTCGTTGAGCTGCACGGCCGCTTTCATCGCAAGGCTGCGGAGCTGGCCGTCGGCCGAAAGGTGCCGCTTCACCAGGTCCTGCAGCGAGGCCGAGACGAAGAAGTATTCCTGGCGCAGGCGCAGTTCGCGCCCCGCGGCGCTTTCGTCGTTCGGATAAAGGAATTTGCAGATCGCCTCGGCGCGCGCCTGCTCGGCGCTGGCTGAGACATAATCGCCGGTGTTGAAGACGTCGAGCTTCAATGGATCCGGCGCATGCGCCGACCACAGCCGCAGCGCGTTGACGCGCTGGCCGCGCCAGCCAACGATCGGCGTGTCGTAGGCCATCGCCTCCACGGTTTCCGCCGGGTGCCAGATGGCGCGGTCACGGCCGCCTTCGTCGACATGCTCGACGGTGCCGCCGAAATGGATGTTGTAGACGACTTCCGGACGCTGGAATTCCCAGGGATTGCCGAAGCCCAGCCACTCATCCGGATATTCCTGCTGCCAGCCGTGATTGATGATTTGGCGGAACAGGCCGAAATCGTAGCGGATGCCGTAGCCGATGGCGGGGATCGACAGCGTCGCCATGCTCTCCATGAAGCAGGCGGCGAGCCGCCCAAGGCCGCCATTGCCGAGCGCTGCGTCAGGCTCGCATCTGCGCAGTTCGTCGAGGCCGACGCCGAGATCGCCGAGTGCTCCCTCGAACACAGGCAAGAGGCCCATATTGTTGAGCGCGTCGGTAAACAGGCGGCCGATCAGGAATTCCAGCGAAAGGTAATAAACCCGCTTGGCACCGGCGTCGTAGCTCTCTTTTTCCGCCGTGAGCCAGCGATGGGTGATGCGGTCGCGCAGCGCAAGCGCCGCCGCCTTGTACCAATCGCGCTTGGTCGCCACGCTGGCGTCCTTGCCGATCTCCAGCCTCAGCTTGGCGAGGATCGCGCCCTTGATCTCTGCCAGCGCCAATTCATCGATCGGCTGATTGAGCGCCGGATAGCTTCCTGAGAAAGACTGTTCTTGCAACGCGGCAATCCTGAACTTTGGGGACTCGATCATGGTCCGATGAGACGAAATTGGATCATGATCTAATCTTTCTGTTTGAGCATAATCTTTTCGGATCACGCTCCGGACAACGAATGATACGCGTCTTGCACTTCAATCGGAACCGCCCAGCCGGTTGTTGTGCACCGCGCTGGTATGATTTTATGCAAGGACCGGGCCGATTTTGCGACCTCAAGGCGACGCGCTTCGGTGGTATGGTTACATATTAGGCGGCACAACCACCGTCATCGAGAGGGACACCCATGAGACTGCTGATCGAGATCGCAGCCGCTGTGCTGTTCATCGTCTGCATCACCGTCACCAGTGCCGCTTTCGCCGCCGGCAGGCCCGGGCGGAGCGCCGACGGCTTGACCTGCGGCTTCAGCATGCCACCAAACGCAACTCCAGCCGCCCGTTGCGTCGCCATCAAGCGGCAATGCGGCGGCAGCTTTTACGCGAACTATTGTGGCGACAAGATGCTGTCGGCGATGTGAGGTTGTCTTCGTCGTCCCGGCGAAGGCCGGGACCCATAGCCACAGGGCTCAGATCAGGTGCGATAGATCAGCCCAATCGAGATTGTTTTCTTCAATCAACCGAATCTTCCAATCACGCCGCCAAGTCTTCAACTGCTTTTCGCGCGTGATCGCTTCATGCGGTGAAGCGTAGGTTTCCATGTAGACGAGGCGCGTTACGTCGTATTTCTTGACGAACTCCGATCCCCGTCCGGCGCGATGCTGCGTGAGACGATTGCCCAAGTTGTTGCAAACGCCGATATAAAGCGTCCCGTGGCGGCGGCTGGCGAGAATGTAAACGTAATAGATTGTGTCAGCAGCCATGGGATCGGCTCGCTTTCGCGACAATCGAACACTGGTGGTTATGGGTCCCGGCCTTCGCCGGGACGACGATGTGAGTGCATCGGAACAAATTAAGAACATTTTAGCAAGTATTTGATATCATTCTGATTCGGCGGCATCGCCGACACAACATCTATGGCCTGTCCGTTCCCGCGAGGACTACATGTCCACTATTGCCTTCGATCAATTCGCGCTCACCCGCATCGCCGACTTTGCGCGCTCGCTGTCGCGCCTGCATCAGGCGTCCCGCCGCCAATGGGTCGATGACGACCAGATCGACCGCGAGTTCAACGCGGTCTGCATGTCGATCTGGGGCTACACCATCGACGACATCAGCGACGACTTGTTCTCACCTGCGGATCACGCCTGGCTCGATTCGCTCGATGAAGCGCATGCGCGCATCTTCGCCGCCGAGCAGGGCTATGACCTTGTCGAGGACCAGGGCATGCTGACGGACTGGTGGGGCTATTGCTGGATGATCCTCGCCGAAAAGCGCGGATTGCTGACGCCGGAAAACCGTGCCGCAGCGCGCGCGACAATCGAGGAGAAATATCTCGCCGCGCCGAATGTGATCGGGGTGATTGTCGGGCGGTAAAGCCTTCTTTGCTAAGTATCCACGCTGTCATTCCGGGTTCGATGCTTCGCATTGCCCCGGAATGACAGCTTAAGTCGCTAATTAACCTCCGCCCGCTTCGCCTTCGGCGCGGCCGATTTCGGCACGACGGAGACGGGTGCCGCGGGGTCATGGCTGGTATCCGGCTGCGGCGCTTCGCCGACCGTCTCGGCCGCGACCGGCGCGACCTTCATCTCGCCGAGCCGGGCACGGAGTTCGGCGGTGAGACCGGGGTAGGACGCGACCGGCGTGAAGTCGGCGCTCTGGTTGTTGCCGACCCGGACGCCGGTATATGCAACCAGCCCGTCGGCGGTAGCGACCACGTCGCCGGCGCGAAGCGAGCTATCGAGGGTGAGGTCAACGGGCGCAAGGCCGGCGGGATCGCGGCCGTTGCAGGTGCAGTCCGCGCGCAGCGACTTGCGGTAGGCGAAGGCGTTCTCGCTGTCGGCATAGCGTTCGCCGGTTGACGAGGTCGCGTAGTCGATGCTGCCGCCGTAGAAAACCTTGGTGGCTGTCGCAGGACAGAACGCCTGGCAGAGCTGAACCGGCGTCGCGCTGCCGCGCAAGGTCAGCGGGAAATATTTGCCGTCGCAGCTTCTGACACAAAACGCAGGGCCGGAACCGGCAACGCGGGCCGCCGGTGCGGCTTGCTGCGGCTGCTGCTGGTTGAGGCCGAACGGATCGAACAAACCGGGTTGCGACTGGCCCTGATGGGCCTGCTGCCTCTGCAAGCCACCAAAGAGGAAATCGAGCAGGTTTTCCGCCGAGACATGCGCCGGCGCGAGCGTCATCGCGCCCGCAAGGGCGGCGGCAACTAGCGTCAGATGGCGCCGCACGCGCCGATCAGCAAACCCTCTACGCAACGCCAACTCCACCCGACAGAGCCAACAGTGCCGAGACGTCGTCTCCGCGCGATTCACCCTAGTGTCGGATGGTAAACGAGCAGTTGATTGCGGAAGAACTATGGAGATGGGCGCAATTTGGCGCGGTGTACCGATGAGGCAACACTCGATCATGATCCGTTTAACGGATCATCATCTCGTCTCTTTGTTTGAGCATGCACCGGTTCCCACTTTTCCGGATCATGCTCTAGCTCTTGAGGAACTCGCCCGCTTTGTACAACGAGCGGAACGGCAGACCGGCCTCCGCGAACGTTTCTGTTGCGCCTTCCTCGCGGTCGACCATGGTGAAGACCAGCGCGACCTCGCCGCCGGCCTCGCGCACGGCTTCCACCGCCTTCATCGCCGAGCCGCCGGTGGTGGTGACGTCCTCGACGATCACGATGCGCTTGCCCTGCAGCGTCTCGCCTTTGGCAAGTCCCTCGACCGCTAGCTTCGCACCATGCTCCTTGGGCTTCTTGCGCACGAAGAAGGCCGCGATCGGATGGCCCTTGATCCAGGAGAGCTGCGCGATCGCGCCCGCGAGCGGCACGGCGCCCATCTCGAGGCCGCCGACGAAATCGAGATTGTCGTCTTTCAGCGCTTCATAAGTGAGTTCGGCAAGCAATGCGGCGCCCTCGGGATCCAGCATCGTCGGCTTGAGGTTGAAATAGAAATCGCTCTTGCGGCCCGAGGCCAGCGTGATCTCGCCGCGCCCGAAAGAGCGCTTACGGATGATCTCGGCGAGGCGGGCGCGGGCGGCTGATTTGGACAAAGGGGCTTTCCGGGTCGTTTACGGTGGCGCGCAATCTATCGGCGGTCGTGGCGAGATTCCAGCGCCGAAAGCTCCCCGTCAACAACGCCCGCGTCACACGGGGCGCGGATCGATATTCGTAAAGGGCCGTTGTAACCGCGTCCGGTTCCGCGCTAGGGAAGCCTCAAACGATTGTGGGGGAAGCGAAAATGACCATCGAGCTGCACACCTGGAACACGCCGAATGGCCGCAAAATCTCGGTTGCGCTGGAGGAGATGGGGCTGCCCTACCAAGTGTTCCCGGTGAACATCACCAAGGGCGAGCAGATGGCGCCAAGCTTCCTCGAAATCAGCCCGAACAACAAGATTCCCGCAATCGTCGACCCGGACGGCCCCGGCGGCAAGCGGGTCAGCGTATTCGAATCGGGCGCGATCCTGCTCTATCTCGGCGAGAAGAGCGGAAAGTTCCTGCCCAAGCCTTTGATCGAGCGCATCCCGGTCCATGAATGGCTGATGTGGCAGATGGGCGGTTTTGGTCCGATGCCGGGCCAGGTGCACCATTTCATCGCGCTCGAGAACGAGCAGGACCGCGCCTATGGCCTGAAGCGCTTCATGACCGAGACACTCCGCCTCTACGGCGTGCTGAACCGCCAGCTCGAAGGCCGCGACTTCGTCGCCGGCGATCTGTCGGTCGCCGATTTCGCCATCCTCGGCTGGGCCTGGCGCCACCCGCGGCACAAGGTCAATCTCGGCGATTTCCCCAATGTCGAGCGCTGGTACAACAAGCTGATGGCCCGCCCCGGCGTGAAGCGCGGCATGGAAGCGAAGCTGGATTGATGCTCTTTCTGCTCCCTCGCCCCGCTCTTGCGGGGGGAGGGTTGGGGTGAGGGGCCTTCTCCGCAAACACGGTGAGAGATGAGCCTGCGGCGGCTCCCCCTCACCCGGAATTCAAGCTGCGCTTGAATTCCGACCTCTCCTCGCAAGCGGGGCGAGGTGAAGAACTCACGCTCTCCTCGCCTCGAACGCCATCTTCATCGCGAGCCCAGCCAGCACGGTGCCCATCAGCCAGCGCTGCAGCAGCAGCCAGGCCGGCCGCGTGCCGAGGAACAGCGCGATCGAACCGGCAGCGAGCGCGATTATCGCGTTGACGCTGACGCTGATCGCGATCTGGGTCACGCCGAGCGCGAGCGACTGCGTCAGCACGCTGCCCGTGGGATCGATGAACTGCGGCAGCAGCGCCAGATAGAGCATCGCGATCTTGGGGTTCAGCAGGTTGGTGACAAATCCCATCGCGAACAGCTTCCGGGGGCTGTCGACCTGCAGCTTCTTCACCTGG
The DNA here is from genome assembly GCF_000472865.1 of Bradyrhizobium elkanii WSM2783. GTDB lineage: Bacteria > Pseudomonadota > Alphaproteobacteria > Rhizobiales > Xanthobacteraceae > Bradyrhizobium > Bradyrhizobium elkanii_A. Next base: position 25,753 of record NZ_AXAP01000081.1, read on the forward strand.
AACGGCGAACGTCCGCCGGGTTTCAGCGCCTGCCACGCCAGCCAAAACAGATAAGCCGCGCCGGCAAAGCGCAGCGCGTCATAGGCGTAGGGGATCGCGAACAACAGCGCGGTGATGCCGAATGCCGCTGATAGCATGTAGAACACGAAGCCGAGCGCCACCCCGCCGAGCGACACGATCCCGGCTGCCGGCCCCTGCGTGATCGAGCGCGAGATCAGGTAGATCATGTTCGGCCCCGGCGTTAGCACCATGCCGAGCGAGAGCAGCGCAAAACCGAGCAAGGCGGAGGTGTGAGGCATCAGGAACTCGCGGGAGGACGCACGTTTCTAACGCGCGTCGTGCCGCTATTCCATTGCGCAATTGCTCCGAGTGCATTTTTGCTGTCGTCGTCCCTCTGGGCGACGACAGAGAGAGCTCAATGCGCCTCGTCCCAATTGTTGGCGGCGCGGGCGTCGACCTGCAGCGGCAGCGACAGGATCACGGCCGGGAAGGGCGCGTCCTGCATCACATGCTGCACGACCGGCAGGGTTGCCGCGACTTCCTCGTCGGGGACCTCGAAGATCAGTTCGTCATGCACCTGCAACAGCATCTGCGCGGATAGCTTCTTCTCGGCGAGCGCGCCCTCGATGCGGGTCATAGCGCGGCGGATGATGTCGGCGGCCGAGCCCTGCAGGCGGGCGTTGATCGCGGCGCGCTCGTTGAAGGCGCGGACCGAGGCGTTGCTGGCCTTGATGTCGGGGTAGTAGCATTTGCGGCCGAACAGCGTGGTGACATAGCCGTTGCGGCGGCAGAAATCCTTGGTCTCGTCCATATAGGCGCGGATGCCCGGGAACCGCTCGAAATACTTCCTGATGTAGGCGGAAGCCTCTTCACGCGCGATGCCGAGCTGGTTGGCGAGGCCGAACGCCGAGATGCCGTAGATGATGCCGAAATTGATCGCCTTGGCGCGGCGGCGCACTTCGCTCGGCATGTCCTTGATCGGCACGCCGAACATCTCGGACGCCGTCATGGCATGAATGTCGAGGCCGTCGCGGAACGCCTGCTTCAGCACGGGGATGTCGGCAATCTCCGCGAGCAGCCGCAGCTCGATCTGCGAATAATCCGCCGATACCAGCTTGTGCCCGGGCGTCGCGACAAAGGCGCGGCGGATCTTCCTGCCGTCCTCGGTGCGCACAGGGATGTTCTGCAGGTTCGGCTCGTTCGACGACAGCCGCCCCGTCGTGGTCGCAGCCAGCGCGTAGGTGGTGTGGACGCGATGGGTCTGCGGATTGACGTAGGTCGGCAGCGCGTCGGTATAGGTCGATTTCAGCTTCGAGACCTGCCGCCATTCCAGGATCTTCTTCGGGAATTCGTGGCCCTGCTCGGCGAGGTCGTCCAGCACCTGCGCGGTCGTCGACCACGCGCCGGTCTTGGTCTTCGTGCCGCCGGGCAATCCCATCTTGCCGAACAGGATGTCGCCGATCTGCTTGGGGCTGCCGACATTGATCGGCTCCCCGGCGATCTCCTGGACCTCCGCCTCGACGCGCGCCGCGGTCTGGGCGAAATCGCCTGACAGCCGCGACAGCACCTGGCGGTCGATCGAGATGCCGCGCCGCTCCATCCGCGCCAGCACGGAGACCAGCGGCCGCTCCAGCGTCTCGTAGACGCTCGCCATCCGCTCCGCGACCAGGCGTGGCTTCAATACGCGCCACAGGCGCAGGATCACGTCGGCGATCTCGGCGCAATGCTCGGTCGCCTTGTCGATCGCGACCTGATCGAATGTCAGCTTGTTCTTGCCGCTGCCGACGAGTTCGTTCTCGCCGATCACCGCATGCCCGAGCCAGCGCTCGGCCAGCGATTCCAGCGCATGAGAGCCGCGGCCGGCGTCGAGCACGTAGGAGATCAGCTGTGCATCGTCAAAGTTGCGCAGCGTGATGCCGGCTTGCGCCAGCACCACCGCGTTGAACTTGACGTCGAAGCCGATCTTCAGGATGCCCTGCAATTCCAGGATCGGCCGCAAGGCTTCGATCGCCTGCTCGAACTTGATCTGGTCCGGCGCCAATCCCGCGTCGAACAGCCCGCTGCCTCCGCCCGCCTGCTTGTGGGCGAGCGGGATATAGGCGGCGTCGTCGGGACCGAGTGCGAGCGCAATGCCGGAAATCTCCGCCTGCATCGGATCGATCGAATTCGCCTTCGCCTGGACCGCGACATGGCCGGTGTCGTGGATCCGCGCGATGAAGGCGCTGAGCTGATCGAGGCTCCTGATCGTCTGGTACTTGCTGCGATCGATTTTCGTCTTGCGCGCTGCCTCGGCGCGCGCTTCCGCGAGCGCAATCGGCGTGCCCTTGAGGCTCGAGGCCTTGTCTTCCTTGCCCGCGGGCTTGCTGCGCTCCTTGACGGCAGGCGCGGGCTGCGCGGACGCACCCGGACCCGGCATGGGCTCGACGCCTGATGGCGGCAATGGTGTAAACACGCTCGCGCCGCTCTTATTGCCGGGATCGGGCTCGATATCGGATGGGTCGATCTGCGAATATTCGGCGACGCGGCGGGTCAGAGTCGAAAACTCCATCGCCTTCAGGAACGCGATCAGCCGGCGCGGATCCGGCTCATGCACGGCGAGGTCGTCGAGCGGCACCTCGAGCTCGACCTTGTCGTCGAGCAGCACAAGCTGGCGCGAGATGCGCGCCTTCTCGGCATTTTCGACCAGCGCCTCGCGACGCTTCGGCTGCTTGATCTCGCCGGCGCGGCTCAGCAGGGATTCGAGATCGCCATATTCGGTGATGAGCTGCGCCGCGGTCTTGACGCCGATGCCGGGCACGCCGGGCACGTTATCAGTGGAATCGCCGGCCAAGGCCTGTACCTCGACCACCTTTTCCGGCGGCACGCCGAACTTCTCGATCACTTCGGGAATGCCGATGCGGCGATCCTTCATGGTGTCGTACATGCTGACGCAGTCGGTGACGAGTTGCATCAGGTCCTTGTCGGAGGACACGATCGTCGCGCTCGCGCCGCGCTCGCAGGCGAGCCGGACATAGGTCGCGATGAGGTCGTCGGCCTCATAGCCGACCTGCTCCAGGCAGGGCAGGTCGAAGGCCCGGACCGCCTCGCGGATCAGCGCGAATTGCGGGATCAGGTCATCGGGCGCCGGCGGCCGGTGCGCCTTGTAGTCGGGATAGATCTTGTTGCGGAAGGTGATCTCGGACTTGTCGAAGACGATGGCGAGATGGGTCGGCCGGTTGTCCTCGGGCATCTCGCGCAGGAGCTTCCACAGCATGTTGCAGAAGCCGAGCACGGCATTGACCTGCAGCCCGTCGGACTTGCGGTTCAGCGGCGGCAGCGCGTGGTAGGCGCGGAAGATGTAGGAGGAACCGTCGACCAGGAACACATGGTGGCCCTTAGCCGGAGCCTTGGCGGCAACGGGCTTGGGGGCGGCTTTGGGTTCTGTCTTGGCTGAGGTCTTGGAGGCTGATTTCGGCATGGCCGAAATTTAGGGATTTTTGCAGCAAATGACAGCCTTGAGGTGCAGGAATCTTGGCGAACCGCACACCGAATTTGTCGTCCCGGGCAAGCGAAGCGCGACCCGGGACCCATAACCACAGCGAGATGTTGTTGCATCAGGCCGCGGCCACAGCGCATCCAACAATTTGAGCCGGTGGTTATGGGTCCCGGCTCAAGGCCGGGACGACGGGGAGATTATTCTGCCGGCTGCAGTACGGCCGCCTTCTTCGGCGCGATCCAGAACGCGGCGGGGCGCTCGAACAGGAAGTTGGCGCCGAGGGCGAGCGCGATGCGCCAGATCACCAGTGCGCCGACGAGACCGGTGATGGTGACGAGCAGCGAGATCAGACCGATGTCGTGGATCACGCCGCTGCGCAACAGGCCGACGCGTGCGATCACCATCGGCAGGAAGAAGGCGAGATAGATCACGATCGAATGCTCGCCGCAAAAGCGCAAGGCCGTGAGCCACTGCATCCGTGCCAGCAGCGTCCCGGTGACGACGATGGCAAAGGCGCCCGCAAATCCCAGTGCCAGCGAGATGAGCGGCCATTCGCTCGCCCCCGCGATCACCAGGGCGCCATTGACCAGCACCCACAGCGCGAGCCCGATCAGCGCCAATGTCGGCGCGGAGCGTGCACGGTTCGACAGCTTGAAGACGGTGGGCGCAAGGAGATAGCCGGCATAGAAATAGACGAAGCGCGCGCAGAATTCGTCGATCACGGTCCAGCCGGTCACCACATGCGCCATCTCGAGTCCGGCGGCCAGCGCCAAAATCGCGAGCGGCGGCAGATTGCGTGTCAGTTTTGTGACGACAAAGAAGATCGGCAAAAGATAGATGAACCACAGCGTGCCGAACGGCTCGATGAAGGATTCGAGATAGAGATAACCGGTGTGGCTCCAGCTCGTCTCGGCGGCAAAGGCCGGCGCCTTGAATGCGAACTGGATCGTCACCCACAGCACATAGAAATAGGCGAAGTGGACGACCTTGCGGTCGAGATAGGTGCGCCAGTCACGGTCGATCACGAGCGAGAGGAACAGGCCCGAAATCAGGAAGAAATCCGGCATCCGGAACGGTTTCGCGAACATCACGACCGCATGCATGAAGCCGGTCTCGCCGGCGGCGGCTTCCACCCCCAGGACCGAATGCATCATCACGACCATGACGATGCAGATGCCCTTGGCGTAGTCCACCCAATCGACGCGCCCGTCCGGCGAGGTGGCGGAACGCAGGCTCGCGGAGGTTGTCCCGTTTGCGGTCATGACTGTCCTGTTTCGGCGCGCATTTGGCGCATCTTCGGGCGGATCGGTTGCTATCGCCTTTATTCATACAAATGACATGCCGCTCGTGCCTGCTTTTTGCCGTTTCCTCCTGGCCGGCAAATGTTCTAAGACGCTGACGGGAGTTGCGGAATCGTTAACGATAGCAAGCGGGTGGTTTCATGCGCATCGCCATGATTGGCACGGGTTATGTCGGACTGGTCTCTGGCGCGTGTTTTGCGGACTTCGGACACCACGTCACCTGCGTGGACAAGGATGTCGAGAAGATCAACGCCCTTCGCCGCGGCGAAATCCCGATCTTCGAGCCGGGTCTGGACGCTTTGGTCGCGGCCAATGTGAAGGCGAGGCGGCTCGACTTTACAACCGATCTGAAGGACCCGGTCGCCGACGCTGACGCGGTGTTCATCGCGGTCGGTACGCCGTCGCGCCGCGGCGACGGCCATGCCGACCTCTCTTACGTCTATGCCGCCGCCCGCGAGATCGCCGGCGCGCTCAAAGGCTTCACGGTGGTGGTGACCAAATCGACGGTGCCGGTCGGCACCGGCGACGAGGTCGAGCGCCTGATCCGCGAAGCCAACCCGGTCGCCGACGTCGCGGTCGCCTCGAATCCGGAATTCCTGCGCGAGGGCGCCGCGATCCGCGACTTCAAATTCCCGGACCGCATCGTGGTCGGCACATCAGATGAGCGCGCGCGGAAAGTGCTCGGCGATGTCTACCGGCCGCTGTCGCTCAACCAGGCGCCGCTGATGTATACGGCGCGGCGCACGGCGGAGCTGATCAAATACGCCGCCAACGCATTCCTGGCGACCAAGATCACCTTCATCAACGAGATCGCCGATCTCTCCGAAAAGGTCGGCGCCGACGTCCAGGAAGTCGCGCGCGGGATCGGGCTCGACAACCGCATCGGCTCCAAGTTCCTGCATGCCGGCCCCGGTTTCGGCGGCTCCTGCTTCCCCAAGGACACCCGCGCGCTGATCAAGATCGCGCAGGACCATGACGTGAATTTGCGCATCGTGGAGGCCGTGCTCGGCGTCAACGACAACCGCAAGCGCGCGATGGCGCGCAAGGTTGCGGGCCTCGCCGGCAATTTGCGCGGCAAGACGGTCGCCGTGCTCGGTCTCACCTTCAAGCCGGAGACCGACGACATGCGGGAGGCACCCTCGATCCCGATCGTCACCGGCCTGTTGGACATGGGCGCAAAAGTGCGGGCGCATGATCCTGTCGGCATTGAGCAGGCGCGCAAGGAGCTGCCGGATATCGAGTATTGCGATGATCCCTATGAATGCGTGACCGGCGCCGACGCCATGGTCGTCGTCACCGAGTGGGTACAATACCGCACGCTTGACCTTGAGCGGCTGAAGAACCTGTTGCGGCAGCCGCTCGTGGTCGATCTCCGCAACATCTACCGCCCCGAGGATATGGCCGCGCACGGCTTCAGCTATGAGAGCGTTGGCCGCGCAGCCGAACCGCCGGTTTAATGATTATTACTTTTCGTCATGGCCGGGCTTGTCCCGGCCATCCACGTTCTGTTTTCTCCTTTTCGGCAAGAGAGACGTGGATGCCCGGGACAAGCCCGGGCATGACGACGTGGTGAGGCCGTGTCCCGTCATTTCGACACTCCACTTCCCATCGACGCAGCGCTCGGCGAGCTCGCGGCGACGCTTGCGGCGAAGAATACGGCCGTGCTCGTCGCGCCGCCCGGCGCCGGCAAGACCACGCGGGTGCCGCTGGCGCTGCTCGACGAGCCCTGGACCAACGGCAAGAAGATCATCGTGTTGGAGCCGCGGCGGATCGCGGCGCGCGCCAGCGCCGAGCGTATGGCGCGGACGCTTGGCGAGCGGGTTGGCGAGACCGTCGGGTATCGCGTTCGCTTCGGCTCGAAAGTGTCACGCGCCACCCGCATCGAGGTCGTCACCGAAGGCATCTTCTCGCGCCAGATCCTCGGCGATCCCGAACTCACAGGCATTGCCGCAGTCCTGTTCGACGAATTTCATGAGCGCTCGCTCGATGCCGATCTGGGACTCGCGCTGGCGCGCGACGCGCAGCAGGGCTTGCGCGAGGATCTTCGCCTGCTCGTGATGTCGGCAACGCTCGACGGCGCACGTGTCGCGAAACTGCTGGGCGATGCACCTGTTGTTGAGAGTGAAGGCCGCGCCTTTCCAGTGGAGACGCGTTATCTGGGTCGCAAGATGGACGTCCCGCTGGAGCGGCAGATGGCGGAGGCGATCTCAATAGCGCTTCGCGCCGACCCCGGCTCGGTGCTCGCGTTCCTGCCGGGCGCTGCCGAAATCCGACGCACGCAGAATTTTCTCGAAGAACGCATCCGCGACGCCACGATCGAGATCGTGCCGCTGTTCGGCGCGCTCGATGCCAGCGTTCAGGACCGCGCCATCGCGCCGGCACCCAAGGGTCACCGCAAGGTGGTGCTGGCGACCTCGATCGCCGAGACCTCGCTGACCATCGAGGGTGTGCGCATTGTCGTGGATTCCGGCATGTCGCGCGTTCCGCGCTACGAGCCCGACATCGCCTTGACGCGCCTCGAGACCGTGCGCGCTTCGCGCGCCGCGGTCGATCAGCGCCGCGGCCGCGCCGGCCGTACCGAGCCCGGTGTCTGCTACCGGCTGTGGGACGAGCCGCAGACCGCCTCGCTCGCGCCCTACACCCAGCCCGAGATCCTGTCCGCCGACCTGTCCTCGCTGGTGCTCGACCTCGCGCAATGGGGTGTCAGCGATGCGTCCGGCCTTGCGTTCCTTGATCCGCCGCCGCTGCCGGCCTGGAACGAAGCAAGCGTGCTGCTGCGCGAACTCGGCGCGCTCGATGCCGGCGGCCGGATCACGGCGGAAGGCAACAGCCTGCGTGCGCTGGCGCTGCCGCCGCGGCTCGCCCGCATGATCGTGGATTCGGCGCGGTTTGGCGCGGCGGCAGGAGCCGCGGAGATCGCAGCGGTGCTCACCGAGCGCGGGCTCGGCGGCGACAGTGTCGATCTTGATGTCAGGCTCGATCAGTTCCGTCGCGATCGCTCGCAGCGGGCCTCGAGCGCGCGCAGCCTCGCGCAGCGCTGGGCTTCGCAGGTGACGTCGTCGAAAGCGTCCGAGGCCATAGGCGAGCTCTCCACCGGCACGATGCTGGCCTTCGCCTTTCCCGATCGCGTCGCGCGCAACCGCGGCAATGGCAGCTTTGTGCTCGCCAACGGCCGCGGCGCCAGCGTCGAGCAGACGTCCTCACTTGCGCGTTCATCCTATATCGCAGTCGGAGAGTTGACCGGCACCGCGGCGAGCGGCCGGATCCTGCTGGCGGCGCCGATCACTCTGGAAGAGATCGAGCTGCGTTTCGCAGCTGAGATCGAGACTACGGAAGATATTTCGTTCGACCGAAGTGCGATGGCGCTGCGCGCGCGGCGCAGGCGCACGCTGCATGCGATCACGCTGTCGGAAGCGCCGGTGGCGCTGTCCCCGTCGGCGGAGACTGCACGCGTGCTCGCAGATGGCTTGATCGCTGCGGGCCTCGACAAGTTGCCGTGGTCAAAGCACGCCAAGCAATGGCGCGACCGCGTGATGTTCCTGCGCAAGGCCGAAGGCGATAGCTGGCCGGATCTGTCGGATGAGGCGCTGGCGCGGGAGCGCGAGACCTGGCTGGTGCCTGCGCTTTACGACAAGACCTCGCTCAAGGAGTTGTCGGCCGGCGATCTCTCGGATGCGCTGATGGCGCTGTTGCCCTGGAATCTACGTGCCCGGCTGGAGCAGGAGGCGCCGACCCATTTCGAGGCGCCGACGGGCAGCCAGCTTGCGATCGACTACGAGGCCGAGCAGGGCCCGACCATCGCGGTCCGGCTGCAGGAATTGTTCGGGCTCAACATCCATCCGTCGATCGCGAAGGGCGCTGTGCCGCTGGTGCTGGAATTGCTGTCACCGGCGCAGCGCCCGGTGCAGGTGACGCGGGATCTGCCAGGCTTCTGGCGCGGCAGCTACAGTGCCGTGCGTGCCGATCTACGCGGGCGCTACCCGAAGCACCCATGGCCGGAGGACCCTGCCAATGCCGTGCCGACGCGTCGGGCCAAGCCGCGCGGGACGTAGTCCTTGCTTCGTCATTGCCGGGCTTGACCCGGCAATCCATCCCAAGAAGCTTTTCTCAAGATCGTTGGATACGCGGGTCAAGCCCGCGTATGACGGCGTTGCCGTTAACGCTTCACTCATCATTTTCGCGAAAATGGCAGGCTCCATCGCCGCTGCCGGTCGCGAGACGGCGGATGGCGTGGTGAAATCGGCCAGTTCCTGGAAATCTGCGTGGCGTCATGCGTAACATAATGATCCTTGCCGCCATCCTGGTCGGCCTCGGCAGCTTCATGGCGCAGATGGCGGACAAGACGACGCCGGCTTCCGCGTCCGCCACGACCGCTTCGAAGAGTATCCCCGTTCAGACCGTGGCGCAGGGCGGCGGTCGCACGCTGAGCATTCCTCGCGACCCCCGCGGACACTTTGCGACGGACGGCCGCATCGACGGCCAGCGCATCGACTTCATGGTCGACACCGGCGCCTCGCTTGTTGCGCTCAATGAGAAATCCGCCGCGCGCTTCGGCCTGCGCCCGTCGCGCGGCGACTACACCGCCACCGTCACCACCGCCAACGGCACCATCAAGGCCGCGCGCGCCCGCCTTGCCATGATCGATCTCGGCGGCCTCATCGTCCGCGACGTCGACGCAATGGTGCTGCCCGACGAAGCGCTTTCCGAAAACCTGCTCGGCCTGTCCTTCCTGTCCAAGCTGAAGCGCTTCGAATATGCCAACGGCAGGCTCGTGCTGGAGCAGTAAGACTGGCTCGGCGACCCCTCCCGGTGGCGATTGCTCCGTGCTATATGATCGCCATGAACAGTTCCGAAGCCATCGATACCTTGCGACGCTCTGAGGGGGACCTGCGCAAACGCGGGGTAAGGCACGCTGCGCTATTCGGCTCGGTGGCTCGGGGCGATAACGGCGCAGGCAGCGACATCGATATCATGATCGAGATCGATCCTGACGCACGTATCACCATTTTCGATTATGTAGAGCTGAAGGAATACATCGCGGGTCTGTTTGATGAGCCGGTCGACGTTGTAAATCGCGAAGCCCTCAAATCTTACGTGCGGCCAACGGCAACTGCTGACGCCATCTATGCGTTCTGAGCGGACGGACGTCGTACTCCTCGATATGTTGCACCACATCGATTTGGCCACGAATTTTGTTCAGGGCTTCGATCGCGAAACCTTTGTCGATGACATACGGACAGTCTACGCGGTCACTCGCTGTCTCGAGATCATCTCCGAAGCTTCACGACGTCTGCCGGAAGATTTGAAAGCTCGACATCTCGGGATCGCGTGGAAGAAGATGGCAGGAGCCGGCAACGTTTACCGTCACGACTATGAGGATGTGGCGGCTAAAGTTGTATGGGACACCGTCGAGTGCGCGCTGCCGCCGCTAAGAGCCGTGATCGAGGTAGAAATTTCGCTCCTCCAGGAATAGGCGCCTCGGAACGAAGCATTTTTCTGGCCAACAAATCCGCCGCAATTGTCGGCCAATAGCAGCGATCCCACCTTTCGCCGCAGTCCGCCTTTGGCTATTGGCTGCAGCATTGACCATCACGCTCTCGCGAGGCTGCTACAAGATGTTTCCAAAGCCCAAGCCCGTTCTGGTTCCGAACACCTATGCCTTCGAATCCGAACCGATGGTGAAGCCGACCGGGTTTCGCGAATATGACGCGCGCTGGCTGTTCGGCAAGGAAATCAATCTGATGGGCGTGCAGGCGCTGGGCATGGGGCTCGGCGCGCTGATCGCGGAACTCGGGGTCAAGCAGGAGATCGTCACCGGCCACGATTTCCGCGGCTATTCCGCCGCGATCAAATATGCGTTGATCTCAGGCCTGATGGCTGCGGGCTGCAAGGTGCACGACATCGGGCTCGCGGTGACGCCGATGGCCTATTTCGCGCAGTTCGACCTCGACGTGCCCTGNGTCGCNATGGTNACCGCCTCNCACAACGACAATGGCTGGACCGGCGTCAAGATGGGCGCGAGCCGCCCGCTGACCTTCGGGCCCGACGAGATGACGCGGCTGAAGGAGATCGTGCTCGGCGCGAGCTTCACCAGCAAGGCCGGCGGCGGCTACCAGTTCCACGAGAATTTCCCGGCGCGCTACATCGCCGACCTCACCAGCCGGCCGAAGCTTAAGCGCCAGCTCAAGGTGGTGGCGGCCTGCGGCAACGGCACCGCCGGCGCGTTCGCGCCGCAGGTCTTGGAGGCGATCGGCTGCGAGGTGATCCCGCTCGACACCGAGCTCGACCACACCTTTCCGAAATACAATCCGAACCCGGAAGACATGGAGATGCTGCACGCGATCCGCGACGCGGTCTTGCAGCACAAGGCCGATGTCGGCCTCGGCTTCGATGGCGACGGCGACCGCTGCGGCGTGGTCGACAACACCGGCGAGGAGATCTTCGCCGACAAGGTCGGCGTGATGCTGGCGCGCGACATGTCGGCGATCCACAAGGACGCGCANTTCGTGGTCGACGTGAANTCGACCGGNCTGTTCATCACCGATCCGGTGCTGCAGCAGCAAGGCGCCAAGACCGCGTATTGGAAGACCGGCCATTCCTACATGAAGCGCCGCACCAACGAGCTTGGCGCGCTCGCCGGCTTCGAGAAATCCGGCCACTTCTTCTTCAACAAACCGTTCGGCCGCGG
>NZ_AXAP01000082.1 GCF_000472865.1 Bradyrhizobium elkanii WSM2783
CGTGATCATGGATAATCTCGGCAGCCACAAGTCGGCTGCTCTGCGTCGCATCATCCGAGGCGCCGGCGCCAGACTCTGGTATCTGCCGCCTTACTCACCCGACCTCAATCCGATCGAACAGACTTTCGCCAAGATCAAGCACTGGATGCGCATCGCGCAGAAGCGCACCCTCGAAGACATTTGGCGACACCTCGGCGACCTCGTCACCTCGATCCAGCCTACCGAATGCAGCAACTACTTCGCCAACGCTGGATATGCTTCCATCAAAACGTGAAACGCTCTAGATCATCCGCGCAACGAGCGGAATCCTGCGCAGCGCCATTGTTAGCGCCCAGCTCGCGGCAAGTGTGCCGGCGAACACGATGGCTGCCTTCAGGCCGGCTGGCCACACACGGTCGTAGACCAGGTACTGCAGGTAGATGATGAAGATGTAGTGCAGGAGATAGATGCCATAGGCCGAAGGCTGCATGGCATCTAACAGGGGCAGTTTGGCCCTCGCGAAACGCAGGAAGGTTGCCGGCAGCGCGAACGCCATCGCCGCGCTGAACAGCGCGAAGGCAAACGCGTACGCCACTTCCCACCACGTCGGCGGATTGTTGAAATCGATCCAGTTGTGGTGAGCGTAGACCAGGAACAGGATCGCGCCGTAGAACGCGAGCGCGTAGCCAAGCCACAGCAACCAGCGATTTGCCACTTCGCCGTTCTCCGCGAAAATGCCCGTGCGCAGGCTGACCACGCCGATGCCTACGCCGGTGAAGAAATAGGCGGCATAAAGCAAGATGCGGCTGGTCTGGATCGGCAGCGGATAACCGCCCGGCTCGAGCCAACTCGCATCACCAAAGATGAGGCGCATCGGCACGTAGGAAACAAGCGAGACCACCAGGAATGCCGCGAACGCCGTCATCGGCCGGTTGCGCGTCAAGAAGATCACCTGGCCCAAGCCCTTGAGCAGCCGCGGCCCGACCGACCACACGATGACGGTCAGAATATTGAGCGCGAGCAGCACCCACAGAAACCAGGCCGGTCCCGACGGCCATGGCCCGATGGTGAGCGTGTGCCACCAGAAATGGAAGAAGTTGAAATCGGTCGTGCCAGGCAGATGATAGCGCAGGAAGGTTGGATAATAGGCCACCGGCATCAGCACGAAGATCGACGCCAGATAGGGAATGCCGAGGCGCCAGGCGCGGGCCGCGATGAAATTCGCTCCGCCCCGGCGTGTCAGGCTGTCGTGCACGAACAGCCCCGAGATCAGGAACATGCAGGCCATGAAGAAGCTGTCGTTGAACAACACGACCAGGTCGAAGCCGAGCCAGCGCGCTTTATCGCCGCTGCCGAAATGAGTGTAGTTCACCACCGAGTGGTGGATCAGCACCAACAGGATGATGAAGGTGCGCGCGCGGTCGAGCGCAACGATGCGGGTCGTCGCGATTGCGCCTTGATCGGTTCCGTCGGTCTTGCGCAGCATCGGGGGCCGTTTCGGATCAGGCTTCTGTTCGATCACTTTTCGAACGCATCGTAAACGATCTTCTTGACGTTGACCTCGACGTGCCATCGCCCGGAGGGCGCGTTCAAGAGCAGCACGAAGAACATGTCCTGGGCCGGGTCAACGACGATATACGCCCCCGAAGCGCCGTCCCACTTGATCTCGCCGGGCGAGCCCGGCGGAGGCGGCGCGGCATTGCCGGCATCGGTGCGGATCCCGAACCCGTAGCCGAAGCCAAAGCCGTCGCCCGGATAATAGAAATAGTTGCGGGCGACGCCCGATCCCGGCCCGATATGGTCAGTCATCATTGCCTTGAAGGTTTTCGGGCCGAGAATGGTCTTGCCATTCAGCGTGCCGCCAGTGAGCAGCATCTGGCCGTAACGCGCCATGTCGGCAACCGTCGATACCAGGCCGCCGCCACCGGACTCCCAGCGCGTCACGTCGAGCGGATTGCGCTCGATGCGTTCGTCACTGCGCAGCCGCCGCGCGTAGCGGGCGCGCTCCGCCGGGTCGGTCAGGAAATATTTGGTCGTGGTCATGCCGAGCGGCTCGAACAGCGCCGTCTTCTCGAACTCATAGAGCGATTGTCCCGATGCGACCTCGATGACGCGGCCGAGCACATCGATCGAATGGCCGTAGTCCCATAATGTGCGCGGCTGCTCGGCAAGCGGCAGCTTCGCGATCCGTTCCGCGAATTCGGCATTGTCGAAGTCGCCGAGATAGATGCCGTCATAGGCCGCCTTCACCAGCCCCGCGCCATAGAAGCCGTAGGTGATGCCCGACGTGTGCAGCAACAGATCCTCGATCGTGACCGGACGGATCAGCGGCACCAGATCGAGCACCGGGCGACCCGACTCGTCCTTGCGCTCGACGCCGACCTTCATGTTGGCAAAGGAAGGGATGTATTTGCTGACGGGATCGTCGAGCGCGATCTTGCCGCGGTCGATCAGGATCATCGCCGCCACGCTGGTGACCGTCTTCGTCACCGAATGCAGTGGAAAGATCGTATCCGCAGTCATATCGATGTTCGCTTCGACGTCGCGCTTGCCGAAGCATTTGAAATAGATCGGCTTGCCATGCCGCTGGATCAGCAGCGCCGCGCCGGGAATCTTTCCGGTCGCGCTTTGCTCGGTGAGGAAGTCATCGAGACGCGAGAGCTTTTCCATCGACAGCGGCGCATTCGGTGGCGGCCCGAACGCCGCGGCCGGCAACGGCGCGAGCAGGCAGGCGAGCATCACGGCGAGCGGCGTCATGGTTCGGCACAATGACACCCGCTTCAGCGCAAACATGCCGCTCCCTCCTGCCCTATTCTCATGCAATCTATTGGATTACGCTTCGCCGCGCCATCACATCGTCACTGGAAGCGATGCCCTCAGCGGGCGAATACGAAAGAAAACTCGTAGGGTGGGCACGCTTCGCTTTGCTCACCCTACAATCCGCGATTGCGGCATCACGAATAGGGGTCGATCAGCTTCCTCTGCTCGGCGCTGTGGTCGACCAGCATGTCGATGAAGGTCCTGACCTTCGCCGATAGATGATGGCGGTGCGGATAGACCGCATTCAGCGAAAGCTCGACCGGCCGGTATTCCGGCAGCAGGCGGACCAGCCGTCCGGCTTCGAGATCGCCGTGAACCAGGAAGCCCGCTGCGAGGCAGATGCCGGCCCCCTGCAGCGCCGCCAAGCGCAGCGCCTCGCCGCTGTTGGTGATGAACCGGCCGGACACCTTCACCGATGCCGGCGCGCCGCTGTGGTCGATGAACCGCCACTCGTCCTGATAAGGATAATTCACGTGCCGCACGCAATCGCGCTCGCTGAGCTCGGCAAGCTCATGCACCGCGCCGTGCCGTTCGAGATAGTCGTGCGAGCAGCACAGCACGTGGCGCCAGGTGGCGAGACTGCGCACGATCAGGCTCGAATCCGGCGGCCGGATCATGCGCACGGCCACGTCAAAGCCCTCGTCGATCATGTCGACCGTGCGCTCGCCCATCGAGAGATCGACCTTGACCTCCGGATACGTCTTGAGGAACTCGGCGACGACGGGCGCGACATACGGCACGGTGTGGGTATGGGTATAGACGCGCAGCGTGCCGCGCGGCGTCGAATGCAGCGCGCCGGCGATGTCGTCGGCCTGCTCGATGTCGGCGAGGATCTGCACGCAGCGGTCGTAATAGGTGCGCCCCACCTCGGTGAGACTCACCTTGCGCGTCGTGCGGTTGAGCAGCCGGACGCCGAGCCGGTCCTCCAGCGCCTGGACGTGGTTGCTGACCATGGTCGTGGACATGTTGAGGCGGCGGCCGGCGGCCGAAAAGCCGCCGCTATCCACCACCCGGACAAAGGCCGTCAGGCTGGTCAACCGGTCCATGCGCGAGTTCCCGATTATTTGCTCTCACTGGATAATCCTTCCAGTTTTGGCGGGATTATCACAGCGCTGGAGACATCGCATCTACTTGGCGGATTTGGCGCCCTCCTGCCCGGGAGGCGCGCCCGAACGCATTTGGGGAAGCCATGTCAACGACATCCTATGTCACTGATACAAAAGAAAAAATAAGCCTGCGCCCGTCGCGGCAGGTGATCAGGCGGGCGGCGTTTGCGCTGGTTGCCGTGCTTGGCGTCGCCGGCATTGCCGATTTCGGCTACGACTATCTCATCACCGGCCGCTACCTCGAATCGACCGATGACGCATATGTGAAGGCCGATTCCACGATCGTCTCGCCGAAGGTCTCCGGCTATATCGCACAGGTGCTGGTCAGCGATAACCAGCCGGTCAAGGCCGGGCAGTTGCTGGCCGAAATCGACGACCGCGATTTCCGTGCCGCGCTCGCCCAGGCCCATGCCGACGTCGACGCCTCCGAGGCTGCGGTGCGCAACCTCGATGCCCAGCTCGCCCAGCAGCAGCCGATCATCGAGCAGGAGACGGCCGACGTCGCCGCCGCAGAAGCCAATCTGAAATTCGCCCAGGAGGAGCAGGCTCGCTACGAGGGGCTGATGAAGACCGGCTCCGGCACCGTGCAGCGCGCGCAGCAGACCGACGCCGCGCTCCGTGCCAACAACGCGCAATTGCAGCACTCCAAGTCCGGCCTGCTCGCCGCCCAGCGCAAGGTCGATGTGCTCACCACCGAACGCGCCAAGGCGGTCGCGCAGCTCGATCGCGCCCGTGCGGTGGAGCGGCAGGCATCGCTGAACCTCAGCTATACGCGGATCACCGCGCCAGTCGACGGCACCGTCGGCGCACGCTCGCTCAGGGTCGGACAATATGTTCAGGCCGGCACGCAGTTGATGGCGGTGGTGCCGCTCGATGCCGTCTACGTCGTCGCCAACTTCAAGGAGACCCAGCTCACGAATGTGCGCAATGGCCAGCCGGTCGAAGTCGAGATCGACAGTTTCCGCGGCACCAAGCTGCGCGGCCATGTCGACAGTCTGTCGCCCGCGAGCGGACTCGAATTCGCGCTGCTGCCGCCGGACAACGCCACCGGCAATTTCACCAAGATCGTGCAGCGCGTGCCGGTCAAGATCGTGCTCGATGATATCAGGCTGAAGGGCCTGTTGCGCCCGGGCATGTCCGCAGTGCCCACCGTCGACACCAAGGCCACCGTGCTGGCCGAGCGCGAAGCCAAGAGCCGACTTGCCGCCAGCGCCGCGCGGCCGGACGGAGGCTAGCGGCGAGTTCTCCTCTCCCGCTTGCGGGAGAGGAGTGCAGCATCGATCGCGGAAGCAATTCGGCTTCATCACGCGCTAGCGGACGAGACTAATGACCACGCTACAGCCCACGCTCAACGCCGCGTCCTCCGCGGACCTCAGCCCAAAACCCGCCGCCGCACCGGCTATCCCCGCAAAAATCTGGATCGCGGTGGTCGGCGCCAATCTCGGCGCCTTCATGGCGGTGCTCAACATCCAGATCGTCAACGCCTCGCTGGCGGACATCCAGGGCGCGATCGGCGCCGGCATCGATGACGGCGGCTGGATTTCGACCTCCTATCTGGTCGCCGAGATCGTGGTGATCCCCCTGAGCGGCTGGCTCGCGCAGGTGTTCTCGGTCCGGCGCTATCTCCTGACCAACGCTGTTCTGTTCCTTGTCTTTTCCGCGGCCTGCGCGCTCGCGCACGACCTGCCGCAGATGATCGCGCTGCGCGCCGTGCAGGGTTTCACCGGCGGCGTGCTGATCCCATTGGCGTTCACACTGATCATCACGCTGCTACCTAAGGCGAAGCAGCCAATCGGGCTCGCCATATTCGCGTTGTCGGCGACGTTCGCGCCGGCGATCGGCCCGACCATCGGCGGCTATCTCACCGAGAACTGGGGCTGGCAGTACATCTTCTATGTCAACCTGGTGCCCGGCGCGATCATGGTCGGCATGCTCTATTTCTCGCTGGAAGCAAAACCAATGAAGCTCTCGCTTCTGCGCGAGGGCGACTGGCCCGGCATCATCACCATGGCGATCGGCCTGTCCGCACTGCAGACGGTGCTGGAAGAGGGCAACAAGGACGACTGGTTCGGCTCGCCCTTCATCGTCCGCCTCTCCGTCATCGCGGCGGTGGCGCTAGTGGCGTTCATCGTGATCGAGCTCACCGCGAACAAGCCGCTGCTCAACCTGCGCCTGCTGCTCCGCCGCAACTTCGGCTTCGGCATGCTGGCCAATTTCCTGCTCGGCACTGCGCTGTACGGCTCGGTGTTCATCCTGCCGCAATATCTGTCACGGATTCAGGGCTACAATGCCGAGCAGATCGGCATGGTGCTGGCATGGACCGGGCTGCCGCAGCTCGTGCTGATCCCGCTGGTGCCACGCCTGATGCAGCGCTTCGACCCGCGCATCATCATCGGCGTCGGCTTCACGCTGTTCGCCGCTTCCAATTTCATGAACATCTATATGACCAATGACTACGCCACCGACCAGTTGTTCTGGCCGAACATCGTGCGCGCCATCGGCCAGGCGCTGGTGATGGCGCCGCTGTCGGCGGTCGCGACTGCAGGGATCGAGGCCGAGAATGCCGGCTCGGCGTCCGGGCTTTTCAATATGATGCGCAATCTCGGCGGCGCCGTCGGCATCGCGCTGTTGCAGACGCTGCTGACCAAACGTGAGCAGTATCATTCCAACGTGCTGATGCAGTCGGTCTCGCTGCTGGAGCAGGCGACCCGCACGCGGATCGAGCAGCTCACGCAATATTTCATGAGCCATGGCGTCGCCGACCATGCCGATGCCACGCACCGCGCTATCGTCGCAGTCGGCAGGATCGTGCAGAAGCAGGCTTATATCCTGGCCTTCAGCGACACCTTTTACGTGATGGGCGTCGCGCTGATCGTCGCGCTGTTCGCCGCGGCGCTCCTGAAGAAGCCTAATGCGCTGGCCGGCGGCGGCGCGCATTAGGATTGCCGCGGGCAACCGCTCCCCTCGTCATGCGCGGGCTTAACCCGCGCATGCATCAAAAAAGACTCTTCTGAAGCGAGATGGATTGCCGGGTCAAGCCC
This sequence comes from Bradyrhizobium elkanii WSM2783, assembly GCF_000472865.1. GTDB lineage: Bacteria > Pseudomonadota > Alphaproteobacteria > Rhizobiales > Xanthobacteraceae > Bradyrhizobium > Bradyrhizobium elkanii_A. Next base: position 6,947 of record NZ_AXAP01000082.1, read on the forward strand.
GGCAATGACGAGGGTGACACGCTACACCGCGGTCGCCTTGGCGAACTCCACATAGATCTCGCGCAGCCGCTCCGTCATCGGGCCGGGCTTGCCATTGCCGACCTTCTTGCCGTCGATGGCGACCACCGCCTGCACGAACAGGCTGGCGCTGGTGATGAAGGCTTCCTTGGCGGCCAGCGCCTCCTCGATCGAGAAGGCGCGCTCCTCGACGCGGAGCTGGCGTTCCTCGGCGAGCGCCACCACGGCCTTACGGGTGCAGCCGGGCAGAATTTCGCTGCCGTTCTGTCGGGTCACGATGACGTCGTCCTGGGTCAGGATGAAGGCAGAGGACGAGCCGCCCTCGGTGACCTTGCCGTCCTGGATCATCCAGGCCTCGCCGGCGCCGGCTTCGGCGGCCGCCTGCTTGGCCAGCACCTGCGCCAGCAGCGCCACGCTCTTGATGTCGCGCCGCTCCCAGCGAATGTCGGGCACCGTGATCACGTTGATGCCGGTCTTGGCCGAGGGCGCCCCGACGATGTCCTTCTCAGAGGTGAACATCACCAGCGTCGGCCTCACCCCCTTGGGAAAGGCAAAATCGCGGCCGGTATCGGCGCCGCGGGTCACCTCCAGATAGACCATGCCGTTGACGAGCTTGTTGCGCGCCACCAGTTCCTTCTGGATGTCCTGGATCCGCGCGATGGTTTCCGGCAGTTCCAGCCTGATCTCGCCGACCGAGCGCTCCAGTCGCGCCAGATGCGAGGCGTTGTCGACCAGCTTGCCGTCGAGCACGGCGGCCACCTCGTAGATCCCATCGGCGAACAGGAAGCCGCGGTCGAGGACCGACACTTTGGCCTCCGAAAGGGGTACATAGGAGCCGTTGACGTAAGCGATCTTTTCCAAGCGAAGTCTCCCGGACGTAGTGATGCGATGAGGTTTCTATACGCAATTCATTGATGCCGATAGACCTTCCAGGCCATCAAACCCTCGGCGTCATTCCGGGGCGATGCGCAGCATCGAGCCCGGAATCCATTTCCCCGCCAGCGCAAGCGGCTGAACGGATTCCGGGCTCACGCTTCGCGTGCCCCGGAATGACGGCGGTATTAATGCTGCAAGATCTTCGACAGGAACTTCTGCGCGCGGTCGCTGCGCGGCTTGCCGAAGAAATCCGCCTTCAGCGCATCCTCGACGATCTCGCCCTGATCCATGAAGATCACGCGATGGGCGACCTTGCTGGCAAAGCCCATTTCATGAGTGACGACCATCATGGTCATGCCCTCGCGCGCGAGGTCGACCATCACGTCGAGCACCTCGCTGATCATTTCCGGATCGAGCGCCGAGGTCGGCTCGTCGAACAGCATCGCGACGGGGTCCATCGCCAGCGCCCGCGCAATCGCGACGCGCTGCTGCTGCCCGCCGGAAAGCTCCGCCGGATATTTCTTCGCGTGCTCCTTCAGCCCGACGCGATCGAGCAGCTTCATCCCCTTTGCCACCGCTTCATCGTGCTTGCGGCCGAGCACTTTCTCCTGCGCCAGGCAGAGATTGTCGACGATCCGCAAATGGGGAAACAGCTCGAAGTGCTGGAACACCATGCCGACCCGCGCGCGCAGCTTCGGCAGGTCGGTCTTGGGATCGTTGACCTTGATGCCGTCCAGGATGATCTCGCCGCCCTGGATCGGCTCCAGCGCATTGACGCATTTGATCAGCGTCGACTTGCCCGATCCCGAAGGGCCGCAGACCACCACGACCTCGCCCTTGGCGACGCTGGTGGTGCAGTCCTTCAGCACCTGGAAGGTCGGCCCGTACCATTTGTTGACGTGGCGAAGTTCGATCATGCCTGGCTCAACTGTTGCCGGGAGGTCACCTCTCCCGAAGGGAGAGGTCGGCGCGCAGCGCCGGGTGAGGGGTTAAGGTCCCTCGATAGAGCAGAGCCCCTCACCCGGATCGCTTGTGCGATCCGACCTCTCCCTATGGGAGAGGTGAAGAGGTGCGTACCTCGAAATTTCAACTGCATGACTATCTACCGAACGATGGCGATGCGCGCCTGGAGGCGGCGGACGCCGAAGGAGGCAAGGCAGGAGATGGTGAAATAGACCACTGCCGCGAACAGGTACATCTCGACCAGCCGCCCGTCGCGCTGCGCCACCTTGCTGGCGGCGCCGAGGAAATCCGGGATCGACAGGACGTAGACCAGCGAGGTGTCCTGGAACAGCACGATGGTCTGGGTGAGCAGCACCGGCAGCATGTTGCGGAACGCCTGCGGCAGCACGACGTAGCGCATGCTCTGCGCGTAGGTCAGACCGAGCGCGCTTGCAGCCGCCGGCTGGCCACGCGAGATCGACTGGATGCCGGCGCGCATGATCTCGGAGAAATACGCCGCCTCGAACATGATGAAGGTGATCAGCGAGGAGGCGAACGCGCCGACGCTGATCGGGCGCGACGCGCCGGTCAGCCACTGCCCGATATAGGGCACCAGGAAATAGAACCAGAAGATCACCAGCACCAGCGGCAGCGAGCGCATGAAATCGACATAGAGCCCGGCGATGCGGCCGAGCAGCTTGAAGCCGGACAAGCGCATCAGCGCGATTAGCGTTCCAAACACCAACCCGCCCAGCGCCGACAGCGCGGTCAGCGTCAGCGTGAACGTCATGCCGTCGACGAAGAGATAGGGCAGCGAGCGGCGGATGACGTCGAAATCGAAGCTGCCGAGCATGCTATTTCCCCGCGATGTAGCCGGGAATCGCGACCTTGCGCTCCAGGAAGCGCATGCCGGTGACGACGACGATATTGACCAGCAGATACATGATGGTCGCGGCCGTGAAGGCTTCGAACACCTGGAACGAGAATTCCTGCATCGCGCGCGCCTGCCCGGTCAATTCGATCAGCCCGATGGTGATCGCCACCGCCGTGTTCTTCACGGTGTTGAGGAATTCGGAGGTCAGCGGCGGCAGGATGATCCGATAGGCCATCGGCAGCAGCACGTAGCGATAGGTCTGTGCCGTCGTCAGCCCGAGCGCGGTCGCCGCCTGCTTCTGGCCCCGCGGCAGCGAGGCGATACCGGCGGCAAGCTGCACGGCAACGCGCGCCGACATGAACAGCCCGACGCCGATCGAAGCCGTCCAGAACGGCGCGTTCGGCATTTGCTTCAGCCACAGTCCCGCCGCGCGCGGCAACAGTTCCGGCAGCACGAAGAACCACAGGAAGAGCTGCACCAGCAGCGGCATGTTGCGGAAGAATTCGACATAACAGAAGCCGATCCAGCCTGCGACCTTCGACGGCAGCGTGCGCAGCACGCCAACCACCGAGCCGAACACCAGCGCGATGATCCAGGCCGTGAGCGCGGTCTTGATCGTCAGCGCCAGCCCCGACAGCAGCATGTCGAGATAGGTGCCACTGCCGGTCGGGTTCGGCTCGAAGAAGATCTGCCAGTTCCAGTGATAGTTCAAAGCTCCCCCGTTCCGCTATACGCCCGGCCCGCCCATGCAATGGCCGGGCCAAGGATGGCCGGCCAGCCGCTGTTTCCCCTCATCCTGAGGAGCTTGCGCAGCAAGCGTCTCGAAGGATGAGGCCACGGTCGGGCCTCATGGTTCTCCCGGCGATGCGAAGCATCGTCCCGAGACGCGCTACGCGCTCCTCACCATGAGGGTCTAAAGCTGCGTTTACTTATACGAATCCGGGTCCGGCGAGTCCGAGGGCTTGGCGAACTCGTTCTTCAGCTCCGCAGCGATCGGCGTATTCAGGTTCAGCCCTTTCGGCGGGATTTTCTGCGTGAACCATTTGTCGTAGATCTTCTGTCCCTCGCCGCCGGTGTAGAGCGCGGCAGTCGCCGCATCGACCACCTTCTTGAAGGCCGGGTCGTCCTTGCGCAGCATGATGCCGTAAGGCTCCGGCTTTGAGAATGCGTCCTTCGAGATCACGTAATTGTCGGGCGTTTTCGACCCCGCAACCAGACTTGCGAGCAGGATATCGTCCATCACGAAGGCGACCGCGCGGTCGGTTTCGACCATCAGGAACGCCTCCGCATGGTCCTTGGCCGGGATGATGTTGACGTTGAGCCCGCGCGCGGCGTTGGCCTCGGTGAGCTGCTTGATGTTGGTGGTGCCCGCGGTCGACACCACGGCCTTGCCCTTGAGATCGTCGATCGAATTGAGCTTGCTCGACTTCTTCGAGACGTAGCGGCTCGCGGTGAGGAAATGGGTGTTGGTGAAGGAAATCTGCTTCTGCCGCTCGGCGTTGTTAGTGGTCGAGCCGCATTCGAGATCGATGGTGCCGTTGGCGAGCAGCGGAATGCGGGTCGATGACGTCACCGGATTGAGTTTCACCTCGAGCTTGTCGAGCTTCAGTTCCTTTTTCACCGCGTCGACGATCTTGTAGCAGATGTCCATCGCATAGCCGATCGGCTTCTGGTTGTCGTCGAGATAGGAGAAGGGGATTGAGGAGTCGCGGTGGCCGAGCGTGATCGTGCCGGTCTCCTTGATGTTCTTCAACGTCCCCGTCAGCTCCTGGGCGCCGGCCTCAGCCGCGCCGAGCGCGGCGGCGAGCGCGAAGCCGATCGAAAGAAGGCGTTTCATGCGTAGTTCTCCTCGTTTGGATAGGTTCGATTGTGTCAGAATGTCCGTCAGCCGCATTTGGTCGGACGGCGCGGCAATGCCGCGACGGCGGCATGGCTCGCATCCGAGATGACGTCATATGGCTCAAGCAGGTGTCCCCAACGTGCCCGGCGATGGCTGCCGCCATGATGGCCTGAAGTGCGGACAGTCGCAAGGTACCCGCGGCGGTGCACTTTAGTCGCACCCGCTAGCGCCTCGTCGAGAGCGCTCCGCCTCCGCGCAGCCGATTCGTAGTCTCGTCGCCGTGACCGCCTTCAAATGTAGCCAAGAATGTCTCCGCTGAAATACAACTGCAATCGAAGCTCCCCAGCATCCGCCGACGCATCGATCGCATCAGGTGGAGTTCACGAGCTATGTCCCGAAGGTTCGACGGCAAGGTAGTCATCGTCACCGGCGCCGGCAGTGGTATCGGCGCTGCGACCGCACGCCGATTTCATGAGGAAGGAGCGATCGTCGTCCTGAACGGACGCCGGGCGTCCAAATTGCAGGACGTCGCCGCAACCTTGACAGCCGACCGCTGCATGATCCGGCCGGCTGATGTCTCCAACGCGAATGCTGTTGAAGATCTCGTGACCGATGTCGTCCGCAGGCTCGGCAGGATCGACATTGTCGTCAACAACGCGGGAACGGGAACTGCCGGGGCTTTCCTCGATCTGCCCACTCAGAATTGGCGCGAGGTCTTCGCGGTCAACGTCGATGGGGTCTTCAACGTAACGCGGGCGACGCTTGCTTATCTTATCGAGAGCAAGGGCTCGATCATCAACGTGTCATCCATTTCGGGGCTTGGCGGCGATCGCGGGCTCAACTTTTACAACGCCACAAAAGGCGCGGTCAGCAATCTCACGCGGAGCCTGGCCCTCGAATTTGCCTCAAAAGGCGTGCGCATCAACGCGGTCTGTCCAGGCACCATATTCACCGACCTGACGAGGCGCGTCTTCGAACGCTTCCCAGACGTGCTTCAACGGCTAGAAGAACGGATTCCCCTGGGACGGGCAGCCCAGCCGGAAGAAGTTGCCGGTGTCATCGCGTTTCTTGCCAGTGAGGATGCGAGCTTTGTCAATGGCGTAAACTTGGCGATCGATGGCGGCGTCGGCGCATCGACGGGCTCGGCATCCTTCATATAGTCCGTCATATGCGGACTCGCTTGGTGCATCGGCCGCGATCACAGCCCCCGCGCCATCTCGCCGAGATCCCAGAACAGGCCGGCCATGATCGCGAGCGCCTCTTCGGTCACCGGCAGCAGAATGTGCTCATCAGGTGCGTGCTGCGAGCAGCCGGGATAGGAATGCGGCACCCAGATCGTGGGCAGGCCCAATCCTTCCGAGAACACGTCGTTCGGCAGCGAGCCGCCGAAATTCGGCAGCACCGCCGGCGCCTTGCCGGTGGTGTTGCGGATCGATTGCGCGGTCCAGTCGATCCAGGGACTGTCCATGTCGGTCCGCGACGCCGCAAAGCGCTGGGTACCGCTGACTTCGACCATCGGGAAACCATTGGCATGGAGATGCGCACGCACGGCATCGACGACCTCGCCAATCTTCGTGCCGACGACGAAGCGAAGCTGCAAAACGGCATTCGCTTTTCCGGGGATCGCATTCGCGGGGCTTGCGATATTGCCCGAGGACATCGCCAGTACCTCCAGCGTGTTCCAGGCGTAGAGCCGCTCGGCGGCCGAAAGTCCCTCCTCGCCCCAGTCCGGTGACAACGCCGGCTCGTCCGGGCCCGGCTCGACCTTCACGTCCGCCAGCGCCGCGCGGACCCGGTTCGAGATCGGCGGAGGCTTCAAGGCCTCCAGCTTCATCCGGCCCTTGCCGTCGACCAGGCTCGCGATCGCGTTCGCCAGGATCGTTGCAGGATTGGCGAGCACACCGCCCCAATTGCCGGAATGATGCCCGCCCTCGCGCAGGTTGACGTCGAGATGGATACGGTTGCCGCCGCGGCAGCCGAGGAAGATCGTGGGCCGCTCGGCCGAAAGCCGCGGCCCGTCGGATGCCAGGAACAGATCGGCCTTGAGTTCCTCACGATGGGCTTCGCAGACCGTTCGCAGGTCGGGCGAGCCGATCTCCTCCCCGGTCTCGATGATGAACTTTACGTTGAAGCCGAGCCTGCCGCCGCGGGTCTCCCGCACCGCACGCAGCGCCGCGATATTGATGCTGTGCTGGCCCTTGTTGTCTGCGGTGCCGCGGCCATAGACGCGGTCGCCCTTGATGGTGGTCTTCCAGGGATCGAGATTGTCGCGCCATTCGCCGATCATGCCGTCGACGACGTCGCCATGGCCGTAAGTGAGCACGGTCGGGCGCGAGGCGTTCTCGATATATTCGGCCACGAGATATGGGCCCTTGCCTGTCGGCGATTCGATCAGGCGAGTCTTGAAATCGAGTTCGGCCAGCGCGGGCTGCAGATTCTCCGTGAGATAGGCGCGTAGCGCGTCACCGCTGCCAGGATTTTGGCTTTCCGTGCGATAGCCGACCCGCTTGTCGAGCTCGCGCAGGAACTCGCCAGAGTGAAATTGAGCGCGCACCCGCGCGATCGCGTCAGCCCTGTCAGCCATGATCTGCCTTTCCCGCAACCAACCTGCCCACCTCTTATAGGGATATCGCGGCGGCTGGAAGACGCCCGAATAAAGCTTGCCAACGCTCGCCAAGCTGCAACAATTTCCGCGCAGTCCGGCGTCCGTCTGGACATCAAACAGGGAGGTCATCCATGAAAACGATCCTGCGCGTCTCGGCACTTTGCATCCTGTTCACCGGCGTCGCACCGGCCGCGACCGGCGAGCGCTTTCCGGAGATCCCGCTGGAGAAGATGACCCCTGCCCAGCGCACGGTCGCGGATGCCATCATGTCCGGCCCGCGCAAAGGCATGAGCGGACCGTTCAATGCCTGGTTACGCAGCCCGGAACTCGCGGACCGCTTGCAGAAGGTCGGCGAATATCTCCGTTTCAACACCTCGCTCGACAAGCGCGTCAACGAGATGGCGATCATCATGACCGCGCAATATTGGGGCTCGCAATATGAGTGGTATGCGCACGCGCCGCTCGCGCTGAAGGCGGGGCTCGATCCGAAGATCGTCGCGGCGCTCGGTGCCGGCCGCAAGCCCGAAAACATGAAGGAGGATGAAGCGATCGTCTGGGAGTTCACTACCCAGCTCCGCCGTGACCATGGCGTCGACGATGCGATCTACCAGAAAGCGGTTGCAAAATTCGGCGAACAGGGCGTGATGGATTTGGTTGCGGTGAACGGCTATTACGATGTGGTGTCGATGACGCTCAACGTCGCGCATGTCATGCCGCCGGCCGGTGAGGAACTGCCGTTCAGGCAGGCCGGACGATAAATTTCTTCCACGCTTTGGCGCGGCAGCGATGCCGCGCTTCTCGGATTGCCCACGATGACAAAACAAATCCGGCTCAACGCCTTTGCCATGAATTGCGTGGCGCATCAGTCGCCGGGATTGTGGACCCATCCGCGCGACCGCACCGCGGAGTATAACCGGCTGCCCTACTGGCTCGATCTCGCCAAGACGCTGGAGCGCGGCCGGTTCGACGGTCTGTTCCTCGCCGACGTGCTCGGCGTCTATGACGTGTTCGGCGGCGGCCCGGACGCTGCGCTGCGCAATGCCGCGCAGACGCCGGTGAACGATCCCCTGCTGCTGGTTCCGGCGATGGCCGCGGTGACGAAGCATCTCGGCTTCGGCGTCACCAGCAATCTCTCCTTCGAGCCGCCCTACACATTCGCCCGCCGGATGTCGACGCTCGATCATCTGACCGAGGGCCGCGTCGGCTGGAACGTGGTGACCGGCTATCTCGACTCTGCCGCGCGCGGCGCCGGTAAGGACAAGCAGACGGCGCATGACGACCGCTACGAGATCGCCGACGAGTATATGGAAGTGGTCTACAAGCTCTGGGAAGGATGTTGGGAAGACGACGCTGCGATCCGCGATCGCGCGCGCAGCATCTTCACCGATCCCGCCAAGGTGCATCCCGTCAAGCACGAGGGGAAGCATTATCGCCTCAACGCGCTGCATTTGAGCGAGCCGTCGCCGCAGCGCACGCCGGTGCTCTATCAGGCCGGCACCTCGCCGCGCGGAAGGCAGTTCGCCGCCGAGCACGCCGAATGCGTGTTCATGTCCGGACCATCGGCCAAGGTGATCGCGCCGCGGGTCTCGGCCATCCGCGAGCTTGCCGCGCAAAAGGAACGGAATCCGGCCGAGATCCTGATGTTCAGCATGATGACCGTCATCCTCGGCTGCACTGAAGCCGAGGCAAACGCGAAATATGCCGACTATCGCAGCCACATCAGCCATGAGGGCGCGCTGACACTGATGTCCGGCTGGACCGGTGTCGATTTCTCGACCTACGGCCTCGACCAGGAAGTCCGCCATGTCCACAACGACGCCGGCCGCACCGCGATGGATAACATCACCCGCGCCGATCCCGATCGCATCTGGACCGTGCGCGAGGTCGCCGAGCATGTCAGCATCGGCGGCATCGGCCCGGTCGTGGTCGGCACACCGGAAAAGGTCGCCGATGACATCGAGCGCTGGTTCGAGCAGACCGACGTCGATGGCCTCAACGTCGCGTTTGCGATCTCGCCCAGCGATTTCGAGGACATCGCCGACATGCTGGTGCCGGAATTGACCCGCCGCGGCCGATACAAGCAGGACTATGCACAAGGCACGCTGCGCGAGAAATTGTTCGGGGCGGGCCGCGCAAGGCTCACGGACGAGCATCCCGCCAGTCGCTACCGCATCAAGCCCCACGCCGCGGCGGCGGAGTAAATCGAAGAATCGTAGGGTGGGCAAAGCGCAGCGTGCCCACCTTTCTTGCACCGAACGTGGATGGTGGGCACGCTTCGCTTTGCCACCCTACAATCCGTGGCTCAATTCACCGAATTACTGACCACCACTTCGATCAGCTTCGTGCCGGGCCGGCCGAACGCGGACCGCATCGCGCCCTTCAGCTCGCGGGGATCGGTGATCCGTACCGCTTCCAATCCAAGCGACTTCGCAACGCCGGTAAAATCAACCGGCGGGTCGACGAAATCCATGCCGACATAATGATCATCGCCGTGGAAGGCGAGGAGGCGCTGCTTGATGATGCGGTAGCCGCCATTGTTGACGATGACGAACGTCAGCGGCAGCTTGTGGTTGGCCGCGGTCCACAACGACTGGATCGAATACATCGCGCTGCCGTCGCCGGAGAAGCACACCACCGGTCGCTGCGGATTGGCGAGGCTGACGCCGACCGATGCCGGCAATCCCCAGCCGATGCCGCCGGAGGCGAGCGCGTGATAGCCATAGCGGTCGCGGTGCGGGCGCAGCGCAATCATCTGGCGCGACGAGGTCAGGCCTTCATCGACCAGGATCGCATTGTCAGGCATCGCCTCGACAACCTGCAGCGCCAGCCAGTCCGGATCGATCGGCGAGGTGCCCTCGGCTTTCGAGATCTGGTCGACCAGCGCCTTGCGCTTCGCGGTCCAGTTTTTTGACGCCAGCGCCGCAACGCCCTGCTTTGCCCGCGCTTCCAGCGCGCCGCCGCCCGCCGCTTTCAGCGCCGGGATCAGCGCACGCAGGGTTTCCTTCACGTCGGCCTTCAGCGCAATCTCCGCGCCGTAGTTCTTGGCGAGGTCCCAGTCGACCAGACCGACCTGCACGATCCCGAGCCCATCCGGCAGCGGATCGATCTCGCTATAAACCGACATCCGCAGGGGATCGCCGCCGAGTGCGATGATGAGGTCGTAGGGCGCGAGCGTCTCCCGCGCAAGTTTCTGAACCCGAGCGATCGCGCCCATGAAGCACGGGCTTTCGGAGAGGAAGTGCGCGCCATAGGGCGTCGAAGATTGATAGGCCGGCGCGCCGAGCGTTTCCGCGAGTTCGGCGGCTTCCTGCAGCGCATCGCTCTTGACGATCTCATCGCCGGTGACGATCACCGGCCGCTCGGCTTTGAGGATGCGCGCGACCAGCGCCTGCAGCGATTCATCTGACGGCTTCACCCGCGTGTCGACGCGGGTCGCCCGGCCGAGCTCGATGCCGGCTTCGGAATTGAGGATATCGCCGGGCAGCGAGATGAACACCGGTCCGGTCGGCGGCGTGGTCGCGACTTTGGCGGCGCGGCGCACGATGCGCGGCAGATCCTCCAGTCGCGTCACCTCGACCGCCCATTTCACCAGCGGCTCCGCCATCTGCACCAGCGGCCCATAGAGCACCGGCTCCGTCAAGCCGTGGCCCTGCTCCTGCTGGCCGGCAGTGAGGATCAACGGCGTGCCGGTGAATTTGGCGTTGAACAGCGAGCCCATCGCGTTGCCGAGACCGGGCGCGACATGGACGTTGCAGGCGACGAGCTTGCCGGAGGCGCGGCTGAAGCCGTCGGCCATCGCCACCACCAGGCTCTCCTGCATCGCCATCACATAGGTGAGGTCGGGATGGTCTTTCAGCGCATGCATGATCGGCAATTCGGTGGTACCGGGATTGCCGAACAGATGCGTGATGCCCTCGTCCTTCAACAGCGCCAGGAACGCCGAACGCCCGGTAATGCGATTCTTCATGTCTCCTCCTACCCTCGGGCTCATTGGCGCGCGGGATGAGGCATCATGACCAAACTTGCACGCCCCGAGCAATCGCGCCTGCGCTCATGGCTGCCTTGCGATGCAGCGCCGTAGGACCGTAGCCCGGATGGAGCGCAGTGTAATCCGGGGAGCCACGGGCGAACCCGGGTTGCGCTGCGCTCCACCCGGGCTACGAAAATTCAAAACATCCCCTCGCGATCGGGGCGCTTCTTCTTTTTCGAGCGATGCCAGACCACGCCGGGATAACCCTTCAATGGCACCAGCGGTTCGCCGGTATAGGCCCACTCCTGCAGCTCTTCGATCGCGACGTGATAGAGCGGCTGCCGGCCGGTACGGCCCAGGAACAGCGCGCGTGGAATGTTCACCATGTGCGGCGAGCGAGCGCGCTCGTAAAATAGAGGCGTCCCGCAGGTCGCGCAGAAGCTGCGCACGGTCTTCGTCGCGTCATCCTCGTAGCGCGTGATCGCATCCTTCCCCGCGACGATGCGGAACCGCTTGCGCCAGCTCCCGACATAGGTCGCATAGGCCGCCCCATGCGCGCGGCGGCTCGGCGCGGAATGATCATGCCAGGCCCAGCGCGCCGGCACGTCGATCTCAAGCCGAACTGCGCCGCACAGGCATTGGCCCGACGCGATCCCTCCTGCAGCGGCTGCTTTGGCCATTGTCGCTCCTCGTTTTCCTCGTCATTGCGAGGAGCGGAAGCGACGAAGCAATCCATCTCCCCACGCGCGGAACCATGGATTGCTTCGCTACGCTCGCAATGACGGCGGTGTTTACGCCTGCGCCATCTCGTCGTGCACGGGATAATCCGTATATCCCTTCTCCTCGCCGCCGTAGAACGTCGCGCGATTATACGGCGTGATCGGATAGCTGCGCTGCAGGCGGCGCGGCAGGTCCGGATTGGAGATGAAGATGCGGCCGAAGGCGATCGCATCCGCGTGTCCCGCGGCGATTGCGGCATCCGCGGTCTCGCCGGTGAAGCCGCCGGCGGTGATCAGGACGCCGCTCCACATCGGGCGATACAGCACCATCGCCGAGGGCACGTTCTGGTGATTGACCTCGGCGCGGCCGGCGCCGGAGGAACGCGGCTCGATGAAGTGCAGATAGGCCAGCCCAAGCGGATCCAGCTGCTTGATGGCGTGGCTGTACAGCGGCATCGGGTCCGCCTCGCCGCTGCCATTGGCGATGCCATAAGGCGACAGCCGCACCCCGACGCGGTTCGCGCCCCAGACCTCGACAACGGCCCTGGTCACGTCCATCAGGAAGCGCACGCGGTTCTCGATCGACCCGCCATACTGGTCGGTGCGCAGGTTGCTGCGCGACTGCAGGAACTGCTCGATCAGATAGCCGTTGGCGCCGTGGATCTCGACGCCGTCGAAGCCGGCTTTCAGTGCGTTCCTCGCGCCCTCGCGATAGGCCTCGATGACGCCGGGAATCTCGGAGGTCTCGAGCGCGCGCGGGGTCTCGTAATCGACCACCTTGCCGTCCGCCGTCATCGCCTTGAACTCGGAGGAGATCGCCACCGCTGATGGCGCGACCGGCAGCGCGCCGCCAGGCTGGAACGAGGAATGCGAGACGCGGCCGACATGCCAGAGCTGCAGGAAGATGATGCCGCCCTTGGCATGCACGGCGTCGACCACTTTCCGCCAGCCGGCAATCTGCTGCTCGCTGTAGATGCCGGGAATGCCGGGACTGCCGAACCCGGTATTCACCACAGGCGAGGCTTCCGCGATGATCAGACCACCTGGTGTGGCGCGCTGGGCATAATATTCCACGTTCAGCGGCCGCGGCGCGAGCGACGGTTTTTCGGCGCGCATCCGCGTCAAGGGCGCCATCACCACGCGGTGCTGGAGCTGGTACGGTCCGATCTTGAGAGGAGAGAAAAGCGACGGGAATTTCATGCCTGCCCCGATATTTGTGTTGTCGTTGCCAGCACTATAGGGGAGGCGCGCGCCGCTGAAAAGCAAATGGCGGCCTATCGCCGATAAGCCGTCATTCCGGGGCGCGCGAAGCGCGAGCTATGATGTGCAATTGCACATCAGAGAATCCATTTGTCCACGCAATCTGCGGCCCGATGGATTCCGGGCCTGCGCCTTTCGGCGCATCCCGGAATGACGAGAGAGGTCTTCGTTTCAGGCCGTCTTGATCCAGACCGCCTTGACGTTGAGATATTCCTCCAAATGCTGCTTGCCGGATTCACGGCCGTAGCCGCTCATCTTGTAGCCGCCGAACGGCACCGCCGGGTCCATCGCCTGGTAGCAGTTGACCCAGACCGAACCGGCGCGCAGCGCGCGCGCAACCTGGTGCGCCTTGCTGACATTGGTGGTCCACACGCCGCTGCCGAGGCCGAACATCGTCGCATTGGCGCGCTGGATCAGTTCATCCGTGTCCTTGAAGGCGATCGCGGAGATGACGGGCCCGAAGATCTCCTCCTGCGCAATGCGCATATTGTCCTGCACATTGGCGAATACCGTCGGCTGCACGAAATAGCCTTTTGCCAATGGCCCTTCGGTCAGCCGCGCGCCGCCGGCAACCGCCCTCGCGCCTTCCTTCTGGCCGATATCGAGATAGTCACTGACACGATCCATCTGCTGTTGCGACACCAGGGGGCCGATCTGCGTGTTCGGATCGATCCCGTTGCCGACCTGCAGCTTCTTGCCGAATTCGGCGACACGGCCGACGAACTCGTCATAGACCTTCTGCTCGACGAACAACCGCGTACCGGCGCTGCAGATCTGCCCGGAATTGGCGAACACCGCCATCGCCGCGCCCGGCACCGCCTGATCGAGATCGGCATCGGCGAACACGATGTCCGGCGACTTGCCGCCGAGCTCAAGCGAGACGCGCTTGAGGTTGCCGGCCGACGCCCGCACGATCGCTTGGCCCGTGACGTGCGAACCGGTGAAGGCGACCTTGTCGACGCCCGGATGTGAGGAGAGCGCCGCGCCTGCGGTCTCGCCGTATCCCGGCACCACATTGACGACACCAGGCGGAATGCCGGCTTCCATGCAGAGCTCGGCAAGCCGCAGCGACGTCAGCGGCGCTTCTTCCGCCGGCTTCAGCACCACCGTGCAGCCGGTCGCGATCGCCGGGCCGATCTTCCAGACCGTCGCCGCCAAGGGCCCGTTCCAGGGAATGATCGCACCAACCACGCCGACCGGCTCCTTTAAGGTGTAGGAGAAGATCTCGCCCGGCAGCGAGTTCTCGATGGTCTCGCCATGCAGCGCGGTCGCCTGCCCGGCATAATAACGAAGCATGCCGAGCACGCGCAGGCGGTTGCCGCGGGTGCGGCTGATCGGCGCGCCCATGTCGAGCGTATCGAGCTGCGACAGTTCCTCGAAGTTCTTCTCCACCAGGTCGGCGAGCTTCAAGAGCATGCTCTGCCGCTCGAATGGCTTGACCTTGCTCCATGGGCCCTCGAAGGCACGACGCGCCGCTGCCACCGCGCGGTTGATGTCTTCGGCATCGCCTTCGGCCACCGTCGCGAGCAATTCGCCGGTCGCGGGATTGTGGGTCTCGAACTTTTTACCGGAGGCCGCATCGACCCATTGGCCGTCGATCAGCATCTTCTTGTAGGAACCGTCCGCGTAGGGGTGACGCGTGATCGGAATTGCCTGTGTGACAGCCATGTTTGCACTCCCTTGATATGGAACGAGATTTATATGACGGGCCTTGCAGGTTTCAGACCCGTTATATGCGGAACTCTACAACGGCGACCAGAATCCGTAAAGCAGCCGGCCTCTTGGCGGGCAGTGCGGCAATGAAGACCTCCCATGCACCTTCGCGCATGGCATGCCCGCCGTGTTAGCCTACAGATCGCTGCCACATATTTGTCGGAGAGAGACGATGCCCCACCCCGCCATGTCGCCAAATCATGTCGCCGTAATCACCGGAGGCGCGTCCGGCATCGGGCTCGCCGCCGCCATGCGCTTCGCAACTTCGGGCATGAAAGTATGCGTCGCCGACGTCAGTGCCGTCAGCCTCAAGGAAGCCGCTACAAAACTGTCATCGATCGCGCCCGGTGGCGCCGACAGCATCATGACCGAAACCGTCGACGTCAGCCGGTTCGAGGACCTCGTGAAGCTGGAAAGCGCGGTGCAACAACGGTTCGGCGGCACCGACATCCTGATGAACAATGCAGGCGTCCAGCCGGGCAGCCAGATGTTCGGTCCGCACGAGAACTGGCAGCGGATTCTCGGCGTCAATCTGTGGGGCATCATCAACGGCACGCAGGCCTTCGTGCCGCGCATGATCGAGCGCGGGCGCGAGGGCCTCGTCATCAACACCGGCTCCAAGCAGGGCATCACCACGCCTCCTGGCGATCCCGCCTACAACGTATCCAAGGCCGGCGTGAAGGCGTTCACCGAGGCGTTGCAGCACGAATTGCGTAATACGCCCGGCTCCCGTCTCACCGCACATCTGCTGATCCCCGGCTTCGTCTTCACCGGCTTGACCGCACGCGGCCGCGCCGAGAAGCCGGCCAGCGCCTGGACGGCCGAGCAAACGGTCGACTTCATGATCGAGCGGCTGGACGCGGGCGATTTCTATATCCTTTGCCCTGACAATGATGTGCCCCGGCAGCTCGACGAGCGGCGCATCCTCTGGGCCGTCGGCGACATCGTCGAGAACCGTCCCGCACTGTCGCGCTGGCATCCGGATTATGCGGATGCTTTCGCGGCGTTCGTAAAGGGAAAATAGTCGCCGCCTCACGGATATCGAGCAGCGCTGCAGCGCTCCTCCATGCGAATTCCGGGACCGCGACCGCAGCTTTCGCGCCGCGGTCGCTTTTTCGCCCGCAACAAAGCGGGCGTTTTCATTTCCGATGTAATACCGCGGCGCTGCTCCGACTGCGCCGTTCAATTCTCTCTAAACTGGAATTTAAAGACGCTCGCACGGAGTTGAGCGGTGTGCGCATCGCGATCTCGCAAATGATCGCCACCTCATCATGATCGCGGGCTGGGTGCGATACTGACGGAGTGGTGTAATGTTACGCAAGATGGTTATCGCATTGTTGGCGGCCGCATCGGTTGGTCTTGCGGCAGCGCCGACGGTTGCGTTGGCGCGTGGCGGCGGAGGCGGCGGCGGCCATGGTGGCGGCTTTGGCGGTGGCGGCGGCTTCCACGGCGGCGGATTTGGTGGCGGCGGCTTTCATGGCGGGGGATTTGGCGGTGGCGGATTCCATGGCGGCTTCGGCGGCGGTGGTTTCCGCGGCGGCTTTGCCGGCGGCGGATTTCACAACGCCTTCGGCGGTATTCATCAGGGCTTCGGCGGATTCCGTGGTGGCGGCTTCCACGGCCGCGGCTTCCATGGACGGCGCTTCGCCTTCGGCACGGGCTTCGGCCTCGGCTTGTACGATCCCTATTATTACGATGACTATGCCTACGACTATCCGTACGGCTATGGCTACCCGTATTACGGCTACGGCGACACCTATTACGACAACGGCAATTGCTATGTCGTGAATCGCCGCGTCCACACCACGCACGGCTGGCGTACACAGCCGACGCAGGTCTGCGGCTGATAGGCGAGCGGAGATCCAAAGGGGCCGGCGGATTTCCGCCGACCTCACACCGTCTCCGGCGTCAACGCCAGCAGCCGCCGCACCAGCGCGAGCGCGGTTTCGGTGGCGGGATCGGCTGATGTGACGGGCACGGCGAGCACGATCAGGTCGACCGGATCATGCGAGAGCACGATCACATGCGTGGCGCTGTTGGCCGCAATCAGCGAGAGCACGCGCTCGACCGCGGGGTCGTCAGGTGAAAAACCCCAGGGCGCACCCGACCGGCGCAGCACCCGCTGCGTAGCGAACAATTCCCGCAAGCGCGGCGGATCGTAACTGGCGAGCTCGGCCTCGCGGTAGCGCCGCGCGTGCTCGAAGATCGGATGCCGCGCCAGTTCGGCGATCAATTCGTCACGCGTCCTCGCCGTCGACAGCGCGGCCGCATTCAAGACCCCCGGCTCCTGCGCCTCGAACACCGCGCGCAGCGCATCCGTCATCAGGGCGATCGTGAGCACGCCGGCGACCGCGACCGCGCAGAAGCGCTCGATCTGCGCGGCATCGACATCGCCGGCGATGAAGGCGGCGGCGATGCCGAGCAGCGCCGAGCTGCCAAGCCGCAAGGTCATCAGCGCAAGCCCGTGACGCCGCGTCTCGGCACCGCCCCCTGCGATCAGGATCACGGTCACGGTCAAGAGCGCGCCGATCGCACCGAGCCGGACCGGGATGCCCGGAAACAGCGTGCGGAAATCGGTGATCACGAACGGAATCACGATCAGCGCGCCAGCTGCGAGGCGTCCGATGCTGCGGTTTTCCGACGCCATCAGCGAAGCGCGATCGCGGCGCGCGAGCAACAAGGCACAGACGAGAAAGCCCGCAAGCTGGAACAGCGACAACGAAACAGCATAAGCCGTCGTGAACCGGGCAAGCCCGAGCGCGCCGCCAAGGCCGAGCAGGATGCCGCCGAACACCGCCAGCATCTTCACCACGCGCGGCGCATGCCGCCGCAGCATGCCTTCGGTCACGACAAGCGCGCCAAGCGGGATCAGCGCCGCCGGAATGACGCTCAGGCGATCCAGCACATCGCTGCCGCTCCACCACGCCACGCCGCGCACCAGGAACAGGAGCGCGATCACGCCGAGTCCGAACAAGAGGCGCCGCGTCAGCGGGCTGTTCGGGTCGCGCCAGTAGAACGTCATCATCGCGACGCAGAGCCCGATCGCACCGCAGAGATTGACGATGGAATCGGCGACGATCCCGGGATTCATCGGCGCCCATCCTTGTCGCGAGAACGCGGCCGCAGCGAGCCGAACGCGCGCGTGTCATCCAACCAGTGGAAGAACGGTAACACCAGCCGCTGCAACGCCAGCACGGCGGAGGCGGCAATCAGCGCCGGCAGCGAGCCCGCCGGCACCTCGCTGGTCAGATAGCGCCGCGCGCCGGCCAGATCGATGCGGCCGAGCTGCAGTACGTCATCGCCGCGCGCATAATCGAGCTCGCGAGCGCAGAACTCGCCATAGATCGCATTGCGGTGCTTTGGCGCGATCTCGAAGCTCTTCTTCAGCGCATCCGAGCCGCCGGTGTAGGCATTGGTGATGACGAAGCGCTCTTCGTCAAAGCCGGCCTCGGAACCGACACCAAACACCGCGCGATGACGCGCCATGATCCCGCGCGCGAGCTGCAGATGCGCAAAACTGCGCCGCGCGCCTGATAGCGGCGACGGGTACACATCGGAAAATGTCTCACAGACCATGCCGACCACCGCCGGCACCTGCGTGACATTGGAAATCCATTTCGGACGCAGCCCGTCGCGCGCGAACAGCACCAGTGCGGTCATGCCATAGAGCACCCAGGACAGCCCCTGCCCGCGCACGTCAGGGTCGACCATGACGAGGCCGAGATGGGTGACGTCGATCGGTGCGCCGTCGAGCTCGACCTCCATCACCGACAGCGCATTGAAGGCGATCGGCCGTCCGGTTTCCTCCTCGGAGATCAACGTGACGATGGCGCGCGCGAGACGCTCTGGCTCGCCGGAGAAGATGCCGTACGTCAGGCTCTCCTGCGGCAGCGTCTTGGCGGCCACGACGCGGAGCTGCGAGACCAGTGCCGCCAATTCCTCCTGCCGCAGCGAGACGCCCGGACGCTCGACGATGCGCGTGCGCAGCCCCGCATGCGTGCGCAAGGTGAGATCGATGTTTGGCTGCGACAAAGCCTTGAGCCAGAAGGCGGCGTGGCCGGGTAGGCGCGTTAGTACCGCGCCGGCTTTATAGAAGCCTTCGCGCAAGCGCGAGACTGAGATTCCGCTCCAAGAAGACGCCATGCCGCTGCCCTGTCGGGCCAGATTACTGCCCTTCACCCATTAAGGCGCTGTGAGCGCCGGCCGGCGCTCATCGTCGGAAGGTAAATGCTCTCTTGCGCGCCGTCATCGATCTATCCTCGCGGCGAAAAGCGGCGGATGCCAGACATCCGCCGCCTCGCGAAGTTCGTTCCATCTCCGGCTGCCTGGTCAGGCCGCCTTGGACACTTCCATCAGGATCCGTTCAGCCTTGGCATCCTCGATGCGATTCACCAGCCTGCCGCTTTCGTGGACGTCTCGCACCGTCTTGGTCAGGGTGACGCAGGTCTGCACCAGCATCACGATGCCCATGGTGAGATAGCCCTTCATCCAGAGATCGACGGGCAGGAAGAATATGCCGACGCCGACCAGGAAGGCGGAGCCGAGGAAGGAGGCATAAGTGAAGGTGACCCACGCATTGCTGTGGGGCTGGACGTTCTGATTCATGACAATCTCTGCTTAAATGAACAATGTTGAGGACTTGAAGGTTCAGGCAGTAGCTGCGCGCCCGGCTTTGAGCCGTGCGAGCACGTCGTCGGCAGTCGACTTCATGCGCGGCCCAAGGCCCTGCTCGGCGAGCTTCTCGGCCGTGGCGAGCGGTCCGCTGGCGGCGTCGAGTTCGATCAGCGCCTCGTCGGCGGCCTGCGCTTCCATCTGCCGTTCGCGCAACTTGCGCAGCGTGTTCTCCGCCTCCGGCAGCGTGGATTCGTATGGGCGCACCGCCTCGATGCCGCTCCGGCGCAGCGAGCGCACCGCGATGCGGCGGCCGCGGTCGAGCTCGGTCAGCCGCGCCTCGGCATTGGCGACATGGCGCTTCAACCGCGCGATCTCCTGACCAAACAGTGTGCGCGCAGTCATCGCGGCGTCGCGGTCGGCTTCGAGATTGGCGATCGCCTGCGCGGCCTCCCGCGCCAGATCCTCACGGCCGCCTTCGAGCGCGGCCGTGGCGCGCAGCTCGAGATCGCCGATCCGCGCATTGGTCGCCTCGAGCCGACGGCCCTCCTGCTGGTCTCCGGCAATCGCCAGCGCCAGCGTTCGCTTGGAGCGATCGACGGCAGAGGCTGCGTCGCGCACCTGCTGGTCGAGGATGAGGAGGGCCGAGCGATCCTGCAGCTCCTCCTCCGCCGCGGCCAAGGTGCCGCGGAAAAGCGTGAAAACGGTTTTGAACATTTGCCAGCTCCCTGTTATGAGCATTGCTCACATCATCTTTGGTAGCTGGAACTTGAGCGCGGTTCAATAATTTCTTGAGCACCGCTCACAATGTGATCGACATATGTCCAAGGCCCTGGAACGACGAGCCAAAAACCGCGAACGGCTGATCGAAGCGGCAGAGCGGTCGATCGCCGCCAGCGGATTGGCCGGCCTGAAGACGCGCGATCTCGCCAGCGAACTCGGCATCGCCAATGGCGCGGTCTACAATCTGGTCGAGGACGTCGACGAACTGATCCTGCGGATAGGATCGCGCACACTGGCGCGGCTCGACGCGGCCCTCACCGCGGCGGAGCGGGACGGTCCGGCGGATCCGACCGACACGTTGGTCCGCATCGCGGTCGGCTATTGCGATTTCGCCGCCGACAATCTCGAGCTATGGCGCGCGTTGTTCGAGCACCGGATGGCGCCGGGCAAGCCGGTCCCGGACTGGGCGATCTCCGAGCAGATGGACCTGTTCGGCCACATCTACCGCCCGCTCGCCGCGCTCTTTCCCGCGCGCTCACCGCGAGAGCTGAGCGTCACGGCCCGCAGCCTGTTCTCCGCCGTCCACGGCATGGTCGCCCTGGGGCTGGAGCACAAGCTGATCGCAGTGCCCATCGAAGCCTTGCGCAGCGAAGTCGCCACCATCGTCCGCGCGATGGTCGAGGGATTGAAGGCAGCGAATTTATAGGGTGAGCAAAGGCGCAGCGACGTGCCCACCCTCTCGCCCCTCATGGTGAGGAGCGCGTAGCGCGTCTCGAACCATGAGGCCCCGCCGGTGGCCTCGCCCTTCGAGACGGCCGCTACGCGACCTCAGGGTGAGGAGAAAGATTGGAATACGCAGCATGTGCAGGGTGGCAAAGGCCCGCCTGCGACGTGCCCATCATCAAGGAGTCGCTCGCAATGGTGGCACGCTTCGCTTTGCCAGCCCCACAACTCCGGGCCCGCTCTCTCCACGTCGTCCCGGGCTTGACCTGGGACCCATAACCACAGGAAGTAGTTTTGCGATGACTATGACCGAATCCTATCGAGACATCACGCGGCATGGCCCCGCCTTCGCGGGGACGACACGCGGAGGAGGCAGGAACGATGCGCGTTGGACCATTGGCGGCTCTCACTCTCTTTCTTTCGATCAGCGGCGCGAGCGCGGCTCCAGCTACCTCCGCTTCAGGATCGGCGGCACTGGCGCTCGCCGCCGTGGTCGCCCAATACTCGCCGATCGCCGCCGCGCCCAAGCGCACCGTCGCTTCCTTCTTCAAGGGCGACACCAATTTTCCCTATGGCGGAAAGATCTCCGTCACCGCCGATAACATCGTCTGCCGCACCAGCAATGTCGACATCACGTCGCGCTCCTGCGAGATCACCTTCAAGATCGCCAAGCGCGCGCTGAAAGGCCGCGACGCCAACGAATTGTTTGCAACCATGCTGATGGCGGGCATCCCTGCCGAAGGCGCCGCCGGATCGAACATCGCGGGCCTGTCGAAGCTGACCTGCACGATCGATCCCAAGGTGATCAAGCAAAAGGCCGGCGGCGGCGCCGACTGCACTTTCGAGCCGGGCAATCAGCCGTAGACCGCCGGTGACTACGGCAATCGTTCTCAGGACGGATCGAACGCGAGTTGAATCTGGACGTTGAGGCGATCCGGAAGTTCGGCTGGGATGGATGGAAGAGGCTGCGCCCTCTTGATGGTCTCGATCGCCTCGGTATCGAGCAGTATCTGGCCGGAGCTTGTTTTCACCCAAACGCCCAGGAGGCGCCCTTTCCGGTCGATCGAGAAGAACGTTTCGACCGTGCCCTGAAGCTTATTGTGGGCCGCCGCGGGATAACGCTGAAATCTTGCAATGTGCTTGAGCAGGCTTTGTTGAAACTTCAGCAGGGCATTATTCGGCACCACATTCGCCACGGTCGAACGACGTGAGATGCTGGGGATGCTGGGACTGGCTTCAACAGGCAGGGACGCGCGGTCGGGCGACTTGATCACAACCTCATCCTTCGCCTGATCATCCGGCTGTTCGGCTTCAGGATTCGAATGGGCTACATTCGCCGTCGTCGCCTGCGAAGTCGAATCGACTGGAATCGGTGTCTCCTCGCGTTGAGGAACCAGGCGCACCTGTATTGTAGATGTCGGTCCTTGATCGACCGACGAGGCGGCTGGGCGCTGTACCTTGATCCAATAGATGCCGCCGGCAAACAACAGCACCGCCAGAGCCGGGATGATGACGAGACGCGCCACTTCTGCGTTGGACCAGGCCGTCGGATCTCCTGCAGTGAGCGCGGCCTTTATCCGGTCCGTCTCCCTTGGGGGCAACGGATCATCTGAACCGTCCATCTTCATATGGCGGGCGCTTTCGCCAGGATAGGCGTGAGCTTCGCGATGCCGCGAACGCCGGCGATCGGAACGCCACGGACAGACCACCTATCGAACTGCGGTACGAACATCTCTGGAAAAGGCCAGTCCGGTCATCTGAGGCGCGCCAAGCCCCTCAGCCAAGCATGATGGCCATCTCTCTATATAGGATTTGTGACATGCCGCTAAAACGGACTGGCGCCGGAAACCGAAACAGGCCTCCGACCGCCTGCATGGCGCGGCTCCGCGCCCTGAAAACCGATATCCCCGACGCCCGCCGTGACTCGGCGAGAGTCGCATCGCAAACAAGCACAACCTTGGCGCGCTCGTCAGTGCACTTTGTGCCAGAGCAAAGGCAGAAAGTGTCAGGCGACGCGCGGACGTGCGGTTTGTGCCATCTCGCTCACGCTTTCTTCGCGTCGACCGTTAACCATAGGAACACGAGCGCATGCGTTAGGACAGCCGCACTGATGGAAAGTTGCAGCGTTCCCAGATTTCAATTGCGGATATTTTATCAATTGGAGCGTCCGGTCATGATTGAACGTCGTGCCCTAGAACGTGTTCAGTTGAACCAGTTCGCATTGCTTTCGTTTAGCGGGATTTCGGGAGTTCATCCCTGCCTGGTGAGAAATCTCCACATGCGCGGTGCTGGTTTGTACTCGAATTCATTTCACTTCTTTGCCAACGACTTCCTCATGTCGTTTGACGGCTTCAAGTCGAGCACGCACTGCCACGTCGTGTGGAGGCGCGGCTACGAATGCGGCGTCGTGTTTCCTTCAGGGTATCTCCACAGCGAGCTCGAGATCTTGTCAGCGCAGGTGTGACAGACGGCTCGTCCCAGGAAGACGCGCATGCATCGCGCGGACGATGACGGCGGGGGGTCATTTGACGCTTGGATCAGATACCCAAGCCGTCGCGGCAGTCCGTCTTCGCTTTCACTTCGTTCAAGCTACGCCGGACACGCTTCGCCCTGGCCTGCTCCGCTTGGCTGCGCCACGCGTAGCCCGCCAGGGCGAAGCGTGGTGGCGGAGGCAGTCACATGCGAACCGGTCTCCGCGACGAATTCCCTGATATCAGGGAATTTACTGGGAAAATTCGCTGTCTTCGGGTCGTCCGGCGGCATGCTGCGGCAAATAGATCCGAACAATCCGGCGCTTAGCGGAATCCTACTTGAATCGGGAGCAGGGAATTTTTTGTGACCGAGCAGGGAATTATACGGCGCGAACAGCGAGATGCAGACCCGCGATCACCCGCGCCGGGCAAGCTTTGACCTTGAAAATAGCAGCAGTTTCATCTATGTAATTTGTGCCTGAGATGGGTTGTTGAAGGTGCGGCATGGGCCGTGTCATTCACCTCATTACGACAGGGACCCGGCATGGGCCGGAGCTGTTCTTAAGGTACCTCGACGCTGCATGGGCAGATTGCGTGGTTTCGGTTCACACCGGGGCTGCGCTTTTTGTGCGCGCGCTCCCAACGGAAGGAGTCGTCCATGATGATTTCGAGAGGCCGTCACGCTGCTCGGATCCAACCTACGCACTATCACTTGCTGCATCGTGAGGAGGCTAACGATGAGCGATCAACCTAAAGAAGAGGAAGCGGTCGGCTATAAGCGTCCGCCGAAATCCGGTCAATTCAAAAAGGGCGAATCCGGCAATCCCGGCGGTCGACGAAAGAAAAATGGCCCAATCAAAGTGGACGTGGAGAGCATTTTTCAGGAGCTTTTTTCGGTCAAGGTAGCGGGTCAGACCCGAACGATGTCAGCGAAGGAGGTTGAGATACGTCAAATCCTAAAAAAGGCGATCGAGAAAAAGGACTTTAGGTCGACCGCATACCTGCTGGCGTTGTTCGAAAAGCACGGCTGCATTGCGGAGCCGGAAAATAGAACAAGCGGCGTGATTTCCCTTCCATACAACCTCCCGTACCGAATGTCGCTGCTGATACTCGAACGATACGGGCTTCCGGAGAATTGGACGAAAAGGCAAATCGCCTGGGGCCGCAAGCAATATGAGGCAACAATGACCGAGCAGGAACGTCAGTACGAAGCAGCGGGGATTATATGATGAGCAAGCAAGAAAAAATCGGACGAGGTCATCCACCTGTTCACCGGCAGTTCGGCCGCGGACAAAAGCGTGCCTCGGGACGGCCCAAGGGCGCCCTGGGCGAGAAGGCAATCGTCCAGAAAATTGCTGGCGAACTGCACGAGATACGTGAGAGAGCCCAAGTCACCACTTATGAACTGCTGCTGAAGACGATGCGCAACCTTGCGATGTCCGCAGATCTGCGTGCGGCAAAATGGCTGTCCGATTACGCGCGGCGGAAAATTCCTGACCCCGATGATGGCGTCGGGTTTTTGGTAGTGCCGGAAACGATGCCGGAGAAGCTTTTTATAGAGCAAATGATGCTTCGCAATAGATTCGCTACTAATCCAGAACTCAATGAAGATCCGCTCTTCGCGTCCGATCCGCTACAGAATCGATCAGCTCGAGATTGATCGCCGGAGAGCATTAACCGTTGATCGCAGCACTCTGCCACATCCTCCTCCGCATGACTGAGCGCAAGGTGCAGAACCATTTTGTTGACCCAAACCTGGTGAGATGCTATCCATTTATAACCTGAGATGAGTTGACGGTGCTGCGGCATGGGTCGCGTGAACCTCCTCATTGCGAGCGGATAGCCGGCATGGGCCGGAGCTGTTCTTAAGGTACCTCGACGCTGCATGGGCAGATTGCGTGGTTTCGGATCAAACCGGAGCTGCGCATTTTTTATGCGAGCTCCTTAACCCATTGGAGCTTTCCCATGAATTTCCTATCGATCGAATATCAGCCTGTGAGCGCGCTTAAGCCGCGCGCCGCCAATCCCCGCACCCACTCGAAAAAACAAATTGTTCAGATCGCCCGCTCGATCCGGCGGTTCGGCTTTACCAACCCTGTCTTGGTTGGCGACGACAACTGTGTCATCGCCGGCCATGGCAGGCTCGAGGGCGCCAAGTTGGAGGGCATAACCGAAGTTCCGACGGTTCGCCTATCGGATATGAGCGAGGCAGAGATTCGTGCCTACGTCATCGCCGACAACAAGCTTGCAGAAAATGCCGGCTGGGACCGCAATTTACTCGCGCTCGAACTGCAGTACCTGACCGATCTCGAAATCGATTTCGACGTTACGCTTACGGGCTTTGAACTGCCGGAGATCGATGTTCTGATCGGCGAACTTTCGCCGGCCGCCAACGACAATGATGCGGCCGATGAACTTGTCGTGCCGGCTCCAGGCCCCACCGTTACCCGTCCCGGCGATATCTGGCAAATCGGCCCGCACCGTTTGATTTGCGCCGATTCAACCAAGGCCGAATCCTACCAGGCCCTGCTCGGCGAAGCGCGGGCACAAATGGTTTTTACCGACCCGCCCTATAACGTGCCCATCTCGGGCCATGTTGGCGGGCTCGGCGCGATCCAGCATCGGGAGTTCGCAATGGCGTCTGGGGAGATGTCCGAATCGGAATTTACGAATTTCCTCCGAGTCGTTTTCCGCCACCTCGCGGCGCACTCCGTTGAGGGCGCCATTCATTTTCAATGCATGGACTGGCGCCATGTCGGGGAAATGCTGGCAGCTGGGAATGCGGTCTATAGCGAACTGAAGAATATCTGCGTCTGGGCCAAAAATAATGGCGGCATGGGTTCGCTATACCGCTCGCAGCACGAGTTTGTTTTTGTGTTCAAGTCAGGTACCGCGCCGCACATTAATAATATCGAACTGGGCAAGCATGGCCGCTATCGCACTAATATCTGGAACTACGCTGGCGTAAACGCCTTTGGCGGCGACCGCTCGGACTTAAACATGCACCCTACCGTAAAGCCGGTAGCCATGGTTGCCGATGCCATCCAGGACTGCTCGCACCGCAAGGGCATCGTCCTCGATGGCTTTGTCGGATCGGGCACGACTTTGATTGCGGCGGAAAGGACCGGCCGGCGGGGCTACGGCATTGAGATCGATCCACAGTACTGCGATGTCTCTATTCGCCGCATGCGTTCTGTATGCGGGCTTGAGGCTGTTCTAAAGGCCACTGGCGAGAGTTTCGACCAGGTGGCGTCTAGTCGACTGCGTGCGGCGGAGACCTAGCAGCCTGCCTAAATGCAGGAGCCAAGCTAGGTTACGCGATCAACAAGCCAATCGAATAACCCAGCCCTCGTCGCGGCACTGGCAATACGCTCTGCCGGCCAAAGATGTAACTTTGGATGGTCGGCCGGCAGAGTGAGGGTGCTGGTCGCAGTGTGGTAGACAAAGAAAAAGCGATCGCAGCTCCCATCACGCTCGAAGCGGCCAAGGTAATCATTGAGTTCTGCTTGGGTGGAATGAGACTTGACTTGAACCCATGCGGTCTCGCCGGTGATGGGCTCGCTGAGAACGACGTCGACATCCGCTTGATCCCCACCCAGCGCGCTGATGCGCTGCCATCCTCCGCGCAAAAAGATCAGGTCGACGAGCGTTTCGAAGTCCCTCCAATTGAGCTGCCGTACCATCCGCAAGGCGATATCCGTTGTATCGGTGTGAATCGGCGCGGGGTCCGGACGTCGATCGGCACGATAAATTCTTGAACGCGCTTACATTCGCGGGGTCAAACTTGACAGATCGGCATCCAAAAGGACCCCCTTTGATCGGCGCGTTCTGCTGGTAGCGCTCGGCTCGTCGGAGCTGGCCGGGAGAGCGGAGACGAGCCGAGCGCGGTTTGTGTGATCATCGTCTCGGCTTTTGAATCGCCAGCTGTCATTGCCGGTTTCAACGATGTCGCAGTGATGGGTCAGCCGGTCGAGCAGCGCGGTGGTCATCTTGGCGTCGCCAAACACGCTCGGCCATTCGCCGAAGGCAAGGTTGGTCGTGACGATCACGGAGGCGCGCTCATAGAGCCGGCTGACGAGGTGGAACAGAAGCTGGCCACCGGACTGGGCAAAGGGCAGATAGCCGAGTTCGTCCAGGACGATGAAGTCCATTCGGGTTAAATGCTCAGCAAGACGGCCCTGCCGTCCGCTGCGGGTCTCGGCCTCGAGCTGGTTGACGAGGTCGACGACGTTGTAAAATCGTCCCCGGGCACCGCCGCGGATGCAGCTTCTCGCGATGGCGATGGCAAGATGGGTCTTGCCGGTCCCGGTACCGCCGACCAGCACGACGTTGCGTTGCTGGGCGATGAAGCCGCCGCCGGCGAGATCGTTGACGAGTGTCTGGTTGATCGGCGTGCCGTCAAACTGGAAGTCGGCGATATCCTTGGCAAGTGGCAGCTTGGCGATGGTGAGCTGGTATTTGATCGATCGGGCCTGCTTCTCGTTGATCTCGGCGGTGAGCAGATCGCCGACGATACGCTGGGGCTCGTGCTGGCGTTTGACGGCAGTCGCCATGATCTCGTCGAAGGCGGCCTCCATGCCATAGAGCTTGAGTTCGCCCATAAGGTCGAAGATTTGGGTTCGTTCCATCAGATGGTCCTCCGGAGGTTGTCGTAGCGGGCACAATCGGCGATCGGCGCATGGCGAAGCGTCAGGGCAGCCGGTGTCATGATGTTGGCCGGTGGAGCGGGCTCGCGTTGACGGGCCCGGATGTTGAGAACGACATCGGCGGAATGGACGCCGTGACCGAGCGCTTCGGCACAGGCGGCTTCCACCGCGGGCAGACCGTCAGTCAGCACCGCGTTGAGGATGTCGACCATCTGCCGATTGCCATCGTCGGTGCTGGCAAGCCTGCGCCGGATCCGCTCGATAGCGGCTGGCAGCACCCAGTCCTTGAAGGGGGCTCCATTGCGGAAGGCGCCAGGTTTGCGAGCCAGTACCGGCACATAGTGCCAGGGCTCGTAGGTCGTCTCGCCGCGCCCGAAGGACCGCTGATGCTCGGCGACGATCCGGCCGTCCTGACGGATCACGATGCGATCGGCATAAGCCTGGACCTCGACCGGGCGTCCGACTGCGCTCGCCGCCACCGAGTATTTGTTGTTGTCGAAGCGCACCAGACAGGTCTTGGAGATCGAGGCGGGCACGGCATGGAAGCCGTCGAAGCGGCCGGCACAGAAAACGCTAAATTAGCCGACATCCTAATAAGAATTTATGCCTGAAACCGCGACTTGTGCGGTAAAGATCGAACGGCAAACTGCAGCTGTATCCGATCAAAGACGCTCACGAGCGTGCCAAACTGCGGCGTAGGATGTCGGGAAAAAACTCTATAAAGGGATTCGCGCACCACTACCGTTTTGCTGGCGAACTCGGCAATATTCTCTTGTGCACGCAACATCTCCATGTAGACCTTTGAGAGCGAATAGACTTCTCCAGTCCTTAAAGCGCTTGTGAAGCGACGAGCCATTGCGGCGGCTTTCGGATTTCTTTTATTTGCGGACCCCCGTTTGGCTGGCTCGCCGTTCAGCGTCCGCTGCGATACCCCAGCTTGTGTTTCCACAACCAGCTGAAGCCCAAGCGCTCGAAGGACTTTGATCATAGTGGCCAACCTCGGTCCCCGCGAACCCACATGACGGAAATTGCGATAAAAAGTGACCCGATCAATTCCGGCTGCCCACGCAATATCAGTGGGGCCGCTTGACTGAAGCACTGCGGTGTCGATAGCGCGACAAATAAGCTGCAGATCATTCGTCGCGAAAGCTTCATTGAGTGATCGTTCCAGCTTCTTCGAATCAAATTCCAAACTGAACTCCTCCGACAAAAGCGAGGCCCGCACTCACCCGATTCCGCGCTGAAAAGCCTGTTCAAGAAGGTTTACGAAATCAATTTACCAGCTTCGTTTCGAACCTCCCCAGTATATCGGCTTCGCGCCTCTGTGGGACGGCAGCCATCTTGTCTTACCTGTCCAATGCCCTGATTTTACAGGCGCCTAAATCAAGACAGACTGAGCGGCTTGTGAGGTCTATTCGCTGCAAAAAGGCCTCAGAAGTTCCGCTGGGCGCGAAGCTGCAAGTGGACCGTGTCCTGGTCCTTGAACTCGTACCGCGCGGACGGCTTGGGCGCCGCCGGACCAAGAACCGCCGTGCCCTGGAATTTCTGATCGAGGTGCACCCAAAGGACTTCGGCCGAGAAGGTCAGGTCCTTGACCGGGGTCCAGCGGGTGATGACACCAAGCTGCGACAGATTGAAGTCGGGGTTGCAGACATAGTCCGCGCTGACCGCCTTGGCCGGCGTCGTGTAGTTCGCGCACATGAAGGCCTTGGCGGCGCCGTCATAGCGGACGGCCACATACGAGCCGAAGAGGCTCGACGACCAATATGGGTCCCAGTTGTGGTTGAACGCACCGCGAATGCCAAAGGCCTCCGTCAGATGCAGCGAGCCGTCGCCGCCGGCCGCGACCGGCAGATAGACCGCATCGGTCGTCGCACCGAACCCGATGCTCTGATAGGCGCCAAAAGTGCTGGTGCTGCCGAACATCGCAAAGCTCGGCGAGGTTGAAGCCGACGAGATGACGTACTTCGTCGCCCCCTTGGCATAGCTCGCGTCGATCTTGAGGTCGTCGCCGGCGCCGGTCGGGA
>NZ_AXAP01000083.1 GCF_000472865.1 Bradyrhizobium elkanii WSM2783
CATCGTGATCATGGATAATCTCGGCAGCCACAAGTCGGCTGCTCTGCGTCGCATCATCCGAGGCGCCGGCGCCAGACTCTGGTATCTGCCGCCTTACTCACCCGACCTCAATCCGATCGAACAGACTTTCGCCAAGATCAAGCACTGGATGCGCATCGCGCAGAAGCGCACCCTCGAAGACATTTGGCGACACCTCGGCGACCTCGTCACCTCGATCCAGCCTACCGAATGCAGCAACTACTTCGCCAACGCTGGATATGCTTCCATCAAAACGTGAAACGCTCTAGTGGCCTCGCCCTTCGAGACGGCCGCTACGCGGCCTCCTCAGGGTGAGGAGATAGACTGGGGTCGCAGCTCTCTCCATCGTCGCTGTTCGCAATCACCGAGAGCCGTCATTCCGGGGCGATGCGAAGCATCGAGCCCGGAATCCATTTCGTCGCTTGCGCCTGTGGCCTGATGGATTCCGGGCTCGCGCTACGCGCGCCCCGGAATGACATCGGAGGTGCTCACGGCTTGAAGACGTAGCCCGGACCGATCGCCACGGCGTCCGGGATTGGCGGCAGGTCGGAGAACAGTTCGGGGTGATCCTTCATCACCTTCAGGATGTATTTCGGCTCGATGTGCTTGTTGACGTCGAACGTCGCCTTGATGATGCCGAGCCGTGACAGGCGGTCTTCAGCGCCAAAGAGCGCGCGGTAATTGTTCGCTGACAGACGGCGGTCCGCCTGCTGGATGTTGAACTGCATCGCGGCTTCGGCGATTTCCTGCTTGAGGCCAGGGATCCAACGGGTTGCGACCTGCGCGGCCTGCTTCGGGTTCTTGCGCATCCACTGGTCGGCCTCAGAGACCGCCGCCAGGAATTTCTCGATGGTGTCCCCGTTGGCCTGCACCCATGGACGCAAGGCGACGTTGAAGCCGAGATAGGAGATCACGTCGCCGCCGCGGATGATCTCGACCGCACCGGGCACATCCTTGCCGGCGACGATCGGCCACGGATCCCAGCCGGAGAAGGCGTCGATGCCCTTGGCGAGCAGGGCGACGGTCATGTCCGGCGGCGGCGTGTTCACCAAGGTGACCTCCTCCGGCTTCAGCCCGGCCTTCTCCAGGATGCCGAGGATATAGAGGTGATTGATGGTGCCGAAGGATGCCGCGATCTTCTTGCCCTTCAGGCTCGCAAGGTCGCCCTTGACGATCCCTGAGCCTTCGCGCGCAACAATCGCCATGGTCGCATCGGAGCCTGCCTTGGTGGCGTTGCCGCTGTAATTGCCGAGCGCGACCAGATCCATGCCGCGCAGCACCGCGCCGATCATGGGCACGCCGACCTGCACGATCTCACTCTCGCCGGCCTGCAGCGCGTTGAGGGCATCGACGCCGGTGGCGTAGGGCCGCGCGATGGTGACGTCGAGGCCGTATTTCTCGAAGAAGCCGCGCTCGAGCGCGATCGGCAATCCGATCTGGTCGATGCCGGTGACCATGCCGGCCTTCAGCTTGGTCAGCGTCTGCGCGCCCGACGGCGTGCAGAGCAGCGCGAACGCCATCGCGAGCAGCAATAATCGTTTCATTCTCCTACCCTCCCGGTTTTATCGGCCCCACCGCCGTCACCCAGTACGGCCGGGCGACGGCGTTGAGGTCCGTTCGTTTGACGCCACGCAATTCAATGGAATGCTCATCAGTGCCCGAAACGCGTCCATATTGCTGGAATGCGAGCACGTGGAAACGCTCGGGCGTGAACGGCAGCTCGATCTGCACATTGACCTTCTCGGACGTGCCGGCGAGCTCCGGCGAAATCTTGCCGGGCGCGGCCAGGGTCAGCCAAAGCTGAAAGCCGGCCCAGGCGGCGATGACGCCGAGCACGATGCGGCCCTTGGTCGAGCGGAAGACTTGCGCGACGAGGCTCATGCGGCGCGCACCATCTGCAGCACGCGCGCGGAGAGCTGTTTGAACTTGTCATCCTTGACCAGATCATCCCACACCCGCGGCCGCGGCAGGTCGATCTCGATCTGGTCGAGGACGCGCCCCTTCGAAAGCACCACGACGCGGTTGGCGAGGAACACCGCCTCCGGCACGTCATGGGTGATGAACAGCACCGTCGGCTTGCGCTCCTGCCAGATCCGCGTCAGCTCCTCCTGCAAGGTCATGCGCGTCTGCGCGTCGACGCTGGCAAAGGGCTCGTCCATCAGCAGCACATCCGGATTGTTGGCGAGCGCGCGCACCACGCCGACGCGCTGCTGCATGCCGCCGGACAATTCATTGGGGTAGCGATGCGCCGCATGCGAGAGGCCGGCGAGCGCGAGATATTCGCGCGCGATGCGGTCGCGCTCGGCCTTCGGCACGCCGCGCATCTTCGGGCCGAAGCCGACATTGTCGAGCACGGTCTTCCAGGGGAACAGCGCAAACGACTGGAACACGACGCCACGCTCCGGGCCCGGTCCCTTGACCGGCTTGCCGTCGAGCAGGATCTCGCCGCCGGTATAGGGAATGAAGCCGGCGATCATGTTGAGGATGGTGGTCTTGCCGCAACCGGACGGGCCGACCACGGAGACGAATTCGCCCTGCTCGACGTCGATCGAGACGTCGTGGACCGCGTTGACATGCGAGCCGGCATAGGGATCGAAATAGGTCTTTGCGAGGTTCTTGAGCGAAAGCGTCTTCATGATGTCACCAATCCCCAGCGCTGGCCGGTCGCGCGCTCGAGCGGCGCGAGGATCCAGGCGTCCACGATGTACCAGAGCAGTCCGAGAATGATCATGCCAAGCAGGATCTCGACGGTGGAGCCGGAACGGCGCGCATCGAACATCATGAAGCCGATGCCGCTGGTGCCGACGATCATCTCGACCGCGATCAGCGCGCGCCAGCCATAGCCGAGGCCGTTGCGTAGGCCCGTGATGATGTTGGGCAGCGCGCCGGGCAGCGTTACCTCCCAGAGCACGCGCGCCGGCGAGGCGCCGAGACTGCGTGCGGCGCGCGCGAGATCGCGCGGCACCGATTCGACGCCGA
Source organism: Bradyrhizobium elkanii WSM2783 (assembly GCF_000472865.1). Classification (GTDB taxonomy): domain Bacteria; phylum Pseudomonadota; class Alphaproteobacteria; order Rhizobiales; family Xanthobacteraceae; genus Bradyrhizobium; species Bradyrhizobium elkanii_A. The sequence goes on from NZ_AXAP01000083.1 coordinate 2,998, forward strand.
GCACGGTGTTGAGCACGACCGGGAACAGCACGGTGTAGACAATGACGAAGGTCATCGTCGTGAGCCCGAAACCGAACCAGATCAGGAGGATCGGCAGCCAGGCGATGTCGCCGATCGCCTGGAAGAACAACAGGATCGGCCAGCAGATGCGATGCGCCCAGCGGCTGGTGCCGATCAATACGCCCAAGGGAATCCCGAGCGCCATGCCGACGGCGGCGCCGGTGAACAGGCGGATCACGCTGTCGCCGAGATAATCCGGCAAGATGCCTTTGTAGGTCAGCGTGACGAAGGAGTTCACGACATCGACCGGGCCGGGGAAGAACGCACGCGGAAAGATGCCGGCTGCGGCAACCGCGCTCCAGAGCGCCACCACCGGAATGAAGGGGATGATGGCCGCGAGCGCGGGCCAGCGCCGCGTCATCCGTGCGTAGCCGCTCCAGAATTGCAAGAGAACATTCATGCGCGCCTCCCCATGCCCCAGCGCTCGATGGTCGCCCGCTCCAGCGGGACCAGCAGCAGACGGTCGATCAAGAGCCACAGCACGCCGATCACGATCATGCCGAACACGATGACCTCGGTGCGGTAGAAATCGCGGGCGACGAACAGCATGTAGCCGAGCCCGACATTGGTCGCGATCATCTCGGCCGCGATCAGGCCGCGCCAGGCAAAGCCGAGCCCGGTGCGAACGCCGGTGACGATGTTCGGCAGCGCGCCCGGCAGCAGCACTTCCGTCAGCAAGGCCCAGCGGCCGGCACCGAGCGAGCTTGCGGCGTTGCGCAGCGTGTGCGGAATGGTTTTGACGCCGAGCAGCGTGTTGTAGGCGACGACGAAGAACACGGCGTTGAAGATCACGAAGACGATGGCGCCGAAGCCATAGCCGAACCAGAGCGTGGCGATCGGAATCCAGGCGATGCCGGCGAGCACGGAGAAGAAGCGGAACAGCGGCGTCAGGAACGCGGCAACCGTCGGGCTCACGCCCATCGCGATCCCGAGCGGTACGGCGGTGACGACGCCGATCAGCGTGCCGAGGCCGACGCGCAGCAGGCTCGCGCCGACATGGGCAAGCAGCGTGCCGTCGCGGATCGAATCCATCGCGGCCGTGCCGACCGCGCCAACAGAGGGGAAGACCCGCGGATTGATATCGAACAGCGGAACGACGACGGCCCAGATCGCAACCAGCGCAAGCAGCGGGGCGACGAACATCGCAGCCCCCGCGAGCGAATTGACGCCGCGCGCAAGCCACGGCGATCGCCGCTTCAGACTGCGCGTCACCTCCATGCCGCCTCCCCTGATATGATGCAGCCTTTGCCGGCCTTTATTGTCGTTTATCGCGTCCGTGCCGCCTTAGACACGCGACGCCATGCCTCATGTTGCGCAAATTGTGATGTCGCGCAATCGCCTATCCTGCGTAGATCACCCAGGCGGGAGCCGGACGCCCAGAAAACAACCAAAGGATGTGCGCAGCATCGGATCTCGGCGATCCCTGCACTGCCTCAGCGCGCTACCCTCACACAAGCGAGCAAAGGCTACTCGTCGGTGAACTCGTCTTCTTCGTTGACCTTGGCCTTGCCGAACCAGGAGGACTTCTTGCCGCCGAGCGAGCCCGTGACATTAGGATCGCGCGAGGCATAGGGGTTGCGCGAGTTGGCGCGCGCGGCGATCTGCTCGCCGGAGACGGCGGCGGGCTCGCAGATGATGCGGCGACTGGCGCGGCGCATCAGGTCGACGTGGATGTGATCGTAGTGGAAGCGGTTGGAGCCCGGCGCCAGCACGGTGTTGAACTGCTGGCAGGCCCCGCCCTGGACGTCGCGCAGGAATCCCTGCTCTTCCGGCAGGCCGCGCCAGCCATCCTTCACCGAGATGCGGCGGCCGTCAGCGAGCGTAAAGCCGGCGATGTCGAGCGCATTGCCGAAGGCGTGCTCGGAAATATGCGCACTCGGATTGCCGTTCATGCCGCGGCAGGAATAGGCGGAAATCTGCTTGATCTCGACCACGCGCGCGCCGAACCAGCGCGTCGCCGCGGGCTGCACGGAATCGGCAAGCCAGCGGTCGAGCGCGGAGACGATCGGACAGGCGAGCGTCGCGGTCGGCTTCAGCGTGACCGGGCCGACCGCAGTGACGGGATTGCCGCGCTCCGGCCCGAGCCGCGGCAACGGCGCGGCGGCGCCTTGCGACGGCGAATAAGGCCCGGGGGAATAAGGTGCGGAAGCGCGGTCGCGCGGCGGATAGCCTTGCGGTGTGCCATAGGCCGGACCGCCCGGCGGCTCCGGGGAGCCCTCCGCCGGCAAATCGATGTCGTCCTGCTGCGGCGCGACGCCGGGAGCGCTCAGCGAGATCGGCCCGTTCGACGGCGCGCCGTAGCTCGGCTGGCCCGGGGCCGAATTCGGATAAGGGGCCGGCGGCGGCGCCGGTTGCCGCGCGATCGGCCAGCGCGGCTGGTTGCGGCTCGATCCGATATCGGCCGGCGGACGCAAATCGTCGACGAAACCAAGAGTCTGGTCGCTCTCACCGAGCGCTGCGACCTTGAGCGGGAATTGCGCACCGCACGCGCCGGGACCCGAGATCGGGTCGATGCGCACGAGGTCCGGCCCTTCCTTCACCGCTCCGGATTTCAGGCAAGCGACTTCGGCCTCGGCCCGCCAGGGTTCACGCTCGGCCTGGAAGAAACCGCGACCGCAACCTACCAGCGAAACAAGGACGACGGAGCCGACGAGATACAAACGAACTCCACGCGTCATGCGCGGCAGATTCGGCGAATTTATTTAAGGACTCTTCAACGCGTTGTTTTTACACATCTTTAACCATACGGCCGCCGGCCCGGGACGCCTCAGGCAGGACGGACAGCACCGCTGGCTTTTTCGGCGGGGAACGGTTTGGTAAATTTCGGCGTTCTATGCGGGCAGGCGCAAACGCTGGGAGCGTTCTCGATGGCTATGAGTCTTCTCGTCAGCCGGCTGAGTGTCGTCGCCGCCTATGTTGCGCTCGCCTTTGTCGGCGCGATCGTGCTTGGCCTGCTGTAGGCTTTCCCTGGAAACCTGGATTGGACTTGCGCCCGGCGGCTCTCCCGCCGGGCGCCAGTTTGATTGCTACCAGCTATAACGCACGACGCCCTTGCCGGCGTAGGAGCGCGTAACGTCGGAGAACTCGCCCTCGAAGGTCGCGGCTGCCGACCAGCCGTTCATCCAGTTCAATTCGGCAGACGCGGTGGTGAGCGCGGCATCATGCGCCAGCGCCGCGCCGCCTACGACAAAGGACGCGCCCGGCAGCGTCTGGAAGGTCGCTGCGACATTGCGATCGGTGTTGAAATCATGCGCGCCAGGCAAGGCGGCCGCGCAAGGTGAGGACCGCATCCGGTATCGCGAAGGACTTGTCGGTTCGCACGCCCAATTCGCTGCGCGGCGCGGTGACGGTCTTGGCGCCGTAGGCCAAGGCGAACGCACCGACGCCGGCCACGACCTGTTCCGTATAGGCCGGCAGATCGAACGTCGTGAACTGTGCGGCGGCATAGGGCGTGACCGCTCCGATCCACGGCGTCAGCAGCCGATAGCCGCCCTCGACGCGGCCCGAATAGGCATTGGCATTGAACTCAGCGTGCAATCGATCGAGGCCGGCGCCGATCACGGTGCGATCGGTCGTGATGTCCTGCCAGCCATAGGCGAGCGCGCCCAGGACATAGGCCGCACCGACATCGTGGCGCGCGAAGACGCCAGCCTGAAACAGGTCGGAGCGACCGCTGCCGAGCGAATTGGCGACCGAGAAATTGGTGCCACCGCCGGCGAGCGTGAAGCCTACAAGCGTGTTCGGCGCGATCCGGTAGTCGGCGCCGACAGCCGCGCCGTAGATGCGGCTGGACGTGTTGTTCGATCCAAGCGCGGCGTTGCCGTCGGTCGTCTGCGAGCCGCCGAAGCCGGCCGCCCAGACGCTCCAGCGTTGCAAGGCTTGCACCGGCGGCGGCGCCTTCCGATACACGGCGACATAGGCATCGCGATCGGCGCGCGATCCACGCTTCCGCGCCGACGCATAGGCGTTCGCGCTCTCGGCATCATCATCGGCGAACTGCGAGGCACCCGGCGATGGAGATACATTGTCGCCGCGTCCGGCGATGAACGGATCGGTCATGATCCCCATGAACATGTTCATCGCGTTGAAGGTGGTCTGCTGCGAGCCGGTCGACGTCTCGCCTGAGGCCTGCGTCAACCCGGCCGGCGTCAGGCCGCCGAAAGCGACGGGGATGCTGCCGCCGGCGTTGAAGAAACCGGTCAGCACGTTCGCTAGCCTGGCCTGATTGATGTTGAGGCCGGAGTTGGGCGCAAAGTCGAGCGCCAGGTCCAGATAGACGTTGTTGGCGTCATAGTTCAGGCCGCCGCTGACCGAAGGCAGGTTCGTCGTGACTGATGACGCGAAGGTGCCGCTGACGCCACCGCTCGCGTTCAGGATCGTGTAGTGCTTCTGCAGGGACGAACTGAGCAAGGACACATTCACCGCCGCGCCGCCCGGCGTTGCGGTGCCGGTGACGTTGGTTCGACTGGCGCCTGTGCCGTCGACCTGCACCAGATAGGTCGAGGCCGCCGTGAAGCTGAGATTGCCCTGCACCGTGAGCGTGCCTGACGTCGTGGTCCCGGGCGCGAGGACACCGCCGCTGACCGCGGTGTTTCCGACGCTGCCGATGCCGCCGAGCGTGCCACCACTATTGACCGTGACGTTGCTGGCCAACGCGCCGTTCACCAGCAAGGTGGCGCCGGCGAACACGCCGGTGCCGTTCTGATAGGTCTGTGCGTCGGTGATGGTCCACCTGCCGCCCTGCACGTTCAACGCCTGGAAGTTGATGACGTTCGACAGCGTGCCCGAGCCCGGGCCGAACAGGTTGATGGTGTTGGTGCCAACGCCGCCGTCGATCCGGCCGACGATGCTCGAGCCGCCATACAGATTGAGCGTGTCGTTGCCGCCTTCCATGCTGATGGCACGGCCGGAATTGCCGATGATCACGCCGTAGTTGGAGAGAACGTCATCGCCCTCGCCGGTCTGGATCGCCGCGCCGTCGCCGCGAATGAAGCGGGTCGAGCCGGTGCCGGCATAGGTCACGCCATTGAGCGTGCCGACCGAACCGGGATCGGGATTGCCGTTCTGCAGCAGCGTCGTTCCGTTCGGGTCCGGGATCGTGCCATTGCCGATGATGGTGCCGTAGTTGACGATGGTGTCCTTGTCGGCGGCGGTACCGGTCTTGTTCTCGGAACGGATTGCATAGCTGTTGTTGCCGATAATTATGCCGCCGGCATAGTTGATCAGATCAAGTGCGGACGATCCGCTGCGCGAACCATCGGGGTTGGAATCATTGTTGACGACGATACCCGCAGCGGCCCCCGAAATGGTGCCATAGTTGCGGATCGTGCCGCCGCCGATCGCAAGGCCTTCGCTGTTGTTGAAGCGGAGGCCATCATCCGCGCCTTTCGCGCCCGTGCCCTGGATGGTGCCGTAGTTCGTCAACGTGAGCGCGAAGTCGACATCGATGCCGTCGCCGTCGCCGCGCGCCGACGTGGTATCGATCGCGCCCGTGATGGTACCGTAGTTGGTCACCACGGCATCGCCGCCGGATCCGACACCGGCGCCGTCGCGGCCAATGATGGTGGCGCCGGCGTAGTTGTAGACCGTGATGTTGCTGCCAAGGCCGCCTGCGGTGCCATTCTTGGCGCCCGAGATCAGGCCGCCCGCGTAGTTGTAGACGGTGCCGCTATGTCCCTCCTGCAGGTCGATACCATCGGAGCCAGGGCGGTCCGTCGGCTCCGGCGCCGAATTGGCGACGATCTGGCCGTAATTGTAGACCGTGAAATTCTGGCCCGGCCGCATCGCGTCGGCATTGTCAGCGGTGATCAGGCCGCTGGCGCGATTGGTGATGGTGACCGTCGCCGCCGTCGAAGTCAGGTTGTCGAAGTCGAGCGCTTGGCCCGTGGTCGACTTGATGGTGCCGGCATTATCGATCGAGAACGACGCCCTTGTGCTCAAATCGGTGTCGCTGAGTCCGCTGCCGGCGCCGTTGATCTGGATGGCGTCGTCGACCGACTGGATGGTCGCGCCGGCATTGTTGATGATCGTGAGCGACGTGACGTTGTCGAGATTGGTGGTCGCCCGGATCGCGCGGGCCGAGGCGTCGATCAATCCGGAATTGGTGATGGTGGTGGTGCCCCCGCCGATGCGCATCACGTCATTGCCGGTCGCCTTGAGCGTGCCACCGGCTTGGTTGGTGATCGAGAACACCGCCGCGTTCGAAGTCACCGAGTTGAAGTCGAACACGCGACCGTTGTTCGTCGACTGGATGGTCCCGAAATTGTCGACCTTGACCGTTCCGCTGATGAGACCGCTCTGGATCCGGAACGCATCGTTGGACGATGTGAACAGCGCATCCTTGTTGTTGATCAGCGTGAAATTGCCGCTGATCGCGCTGTTGGAGGTATCGATGCCGCGCGACGTCGCGGAAATCGTGCCGTCGTTGGTGATGACCACGCCGGGCGAAGCAAGCCCGGTGGTCCATGTGATCGCCGTCCCGATGACCGAGAGCGTGCTTCCATCCGCGACAAAACCGGTATCGTTATTCGAGACCGTCTTCGCAGTCGCCGGATCGTCCGGTGGCACACTGAAGCTTGCAGCTAAGGCAGAACCAAACGCGATAGACGACGCAGCAACAACCAATGCGAGCTTGCTCGCATGGCTCAACAATTCAACTTTCACCACCAGTCCCCTGAAACCTGCAGTGCGCGGCAATCTGGAGTCTGCATGTAACAGTTTGATAACAACGCATTTGCGTGTAAGACATGCGTGGCACTTGTGATATAATTACAACGACCGAAGATCTCACTTGTCTTCAAAGACTGAACGACCCGGCGTCGCCGACCAGACGTTGCAACGCGCCGCGTTGGCACTGCAGATGCAGCGGCCCGACGAGGCCGAGCGATTGGCGGCAGCGGTGTTCAAGGCGAACCGCGGCAACGTGGCGGCTGCGGCGCTGCTTGGCCGCGCGCTGATGCTGCAGAACCGCTTTGATGAGGCGATTACTCCGCTGCAGAAGGCCTCGCGTCGCGGCGACGACCCCGCGGCCGAGACCCTGCTTGCCGTCGCGTTCGCGGCCACCGGCCGGCGCGACGACGCGCTCGCGCTCCTGCGCCAGGCGATCGCGCGGCGGCCCGCGTTCCCGCCAGCTTTCCTTGAGTACGCCGGCCAGCTCGCATCCGGCGAAAAGATCGACGAGGCGATCGCCGCGCTCGAACAGGGTCTTGCACTCGCGCCTGGAACCATCGAGCTGCAACTTCGTTTGGCGACGCTTTATATCGGCCGCAACAAGCGCACCCAGGCGCGCGCGTTGCTGCAGCAGACGGCGGCTGCTGCGCCTGCGCGCCGCGACGTGCTGGCCGAACTCGCGCGCGTGATGGTGCTGGACGGTGACTACGCCGCGGCCGTCGATGTCTTCCGCCGCGCGCTCGCGCTGCGCCCGGATGATACGCTAACGCGCGCCAATCTAGGCATCTGCCTGATGGAGATGAATGAACGCGCCGCCGGCGAGGCAAGCCTGCGCGAAGCCGCACGCGGCAGGCCGGACATGATGGGTCGCGCAATCATGTCGCTCGCCGCCGCCTCGCACGGCCGCTTCTTCCTGCGCCCCAGCGCCGCCGCGAAATTTTTGACGGGCTAATCCGGGAAGCCTGCTGAGCCGAACCAGACCTGTTGCGTGCTCAGTGCAGCGGCGCGATCACACGAACGCGGGCGCTCAAACCCAGCCCAGTTCCTTCAGCGCCATGCCTGAATGCCATATCTTCGTCATATGGCTGATCTTGTCGCCAGTAAATTGCATCACGTAGACGTAGTCCGAATTCGTCTTCTTGCCGGTCGGCTCACATGGACCACCGGGACCGGTATGGGTGCCCGAAAAGACGGCATAGGCTGCGACGTTGTTCCGTTCGGTGTCGGTGGCGAAGGATTTCACCTGATAGCTGCCGTCCGGCAAAGTGGTCATTACCCCCTTCATCCAGTCAGTATATTCCGCAAGAGTCTTGATACCGGCAAGCGGTTCCGCCTGAGCGGCGAAACTGGCATCTGGGGCACAGTAGATCTTGCAGATCTCCCAGCCCTTTCCAGTTTCGCAAGCGGCAAAGAAATCCTTGGCAATTGCCGAGATCGACGCCATGGCTGCTTCCCCTGTGCGCGTGGACGGAATGTCTCTTTTTTAGCACTTCGGCCGTTGCTGACTGCGAACAAACCGAAGTCGATCAGCGTTTCGCGACTTTGTCGTACGTTGCAATGATGCGCTTCAAATCGTCATATTCGTTGCATTGTATCAGGCAGATTCGTTCCAGAGCCGCGAGATGCTCATTGGCTTTGGCAGGATCGCCTTGGGTCAAGTAGGCTTCACCCAAATGTTCATGCGCGCTGCGGTGCCGGGGGTTTAACGCCAGAGCCTGCTGATAATGTCCGATTGCCGGATCGAACTGCCGCAGGCGCCGATAGGCGTAACCAAGGTAGTTCTGAATGTCGGCATTGCGGTCATCACGGAGCGCAGCTGATGTAAGCGCCTTGATTGCTTCATCCCATTCGCCCGCGACGATCGCTCGTTTCCCCGCCGCGAAATCCGGATCGAGCACCGCCCAATCCGCGGTCTCCACCATCGATCCCATCGTCGAGCAGATCGGCCAGGCGTCGACTGCAATCGCCGCGTCGGAACGGACCGCGTCTCCGCGGACGGCCGCGACCTGATCGTGGCGACCGGATGCGGTCAGGATGTACGCCGCCGCCACTGCGGTCATCACGCCCATCACGGCGGCGATTAGGATTGATCGCATCATGGTCATCATGCCGGCTAGCCGGCTGCCGCACATCTGTGCGCGGCAACCGTTCCATTCACTGCTGCATCAACGATGCCTTGGCCTCGCTGATCTCCACCCGATCCGTGTCCGCGTCTTTCGTCATCTCGGCAAGCTTGCGGTAATACCGCGCGGCTTTTTCCCGCTGATTTATGGCCTTCGCCGCGGTGGCTGCACCGTACAAGCCGCGAAGCCGATTGGGCGCCGACACCAGCGACGTCTCGTACTCCGTCAGCGCTGCTCCCGGTTGCTGTTGTTGAATCAGCAGATCGCCCAACAATTCCCGCATCGGATAGAGTCGGTTCTCCATTGCGATGTGCTTTTCGCTGTCATCCTCCAGATCCGCCGCCGTTCGCATCAGCTTCAGCGACATCTCCTTCTCGCCCTTGGCTTGCGCAAGCCAAGCCGATACCGCCAACATCTGGATTTCGACTTGGCCCGCCCAATAGGACTGACTTGCGTTGTCCAGCGCAGCGTGAAGCTCCTTAAGTTTGACGACATCGCGCTCGGCGGCGGCAAGGTCGCCGCTGCGGGCCGATCCCATGGCGCGGGCAAAATAGGTGATGGCCTCGGCCTGTGGAAATTGGCTGCCTCTCGGCTCGAGCGCTGCCGCTTCCGTCCATGCCTGACGTTCCAACGCAAAGCGCGCCGGCACCGCCGCAAGAGCGGTATAGCTGGCGAGATAGTCAAACCCGAGCTTCTTTATCGCATTGCTCTCGTCGCGTAGCTGCTTCGCCGGTCCCTCCTGTCCCATCTGCAGCAGGGCGTACTCCATGAAATCCAGATGGTGCGGCTGGCCTGGATGTGCTGCCCCAGGCCAGAGCTTGGCGGCTTGCGCTTCGGCGAGCGCGAGCGATTTCGTGTTCGATGCGACCGATTGCGTCCACATCCCGAGCATGGAATAGGTGTGCGAAGGCATGTGCTGGGCATGCTGAGACGCGGGGGCGACCTCGGCATATCTGTTGGCGGCATCAAGACCGCGCTGCGCTAGCGTCGGATAATCGTAGGTGTGGATCAGGTAGTGCAGCACGCCCGGGTGCTCCGGCAGTTTGGCCTCGACCTTTTCGAGGATCGTGCCGGCCTTGAGCTGATTGGCAAAGGTCTTGTCGCTGTGCAGGGCCGTCTCGTTGAGGGCGAGCGCATAAAAAACGGCCGCCTCCGGATCATCCGGATATTTCTGCATCAGCGCTTCCATCGCCTTTTCGTAGGCAAGCCCGCGCTTGGTTTGATCGACTTTGTCAAAGTCCTTGTAGTAAACCTCGATCGCGTTGAGCCAGTCGCGCTCGCGCTCGGTCTTGGCACCGATCGCCTTGCCCTTCTCCACCGCCTCCCATCCATTCTTCAAAGCGGCGGCGGTGAGCGGCAGGATCAATGGGTTGGGACGGCTGCTTATGGCGATGCCCCAGTACGCAATGGCACATTGCGGATCGGCGGTCGCCGCTTCGGTGAAAACCTGGATGCTGTCCGGATAAAAGAATGAATGCACCATCGCCAGGCCGCGATCGAATTTCTCTTGCGCCTGCGGCGTACACGAGGTCTCGAAGTGCACGCGGCCAAGTCCTTGCGCCCAGGCCGCGGTGGCGAAGGTGCTTGCCAACAGCGCTGTGACGAACGTTCCCAAATTCGGTCTCATGGCGCTCTCTCCTTTGGGTCGAAATGGCAGTTTCAGCGCAATCACCGCCGCGCGGTCGTGCGCAGTGCAAATGCTCAGTGAGAGACCGGCATAAAAGGATTGTCGGTTTTAGGAGCGTGCGATGCCTGCCGACAGCATCTTTCGCTGCCCATTCGGCTCTAACGGAGACGTCGGCAAATCCCGTCTCGAAAGGCAGCTCTAGGAAAGCAGGGTACACGATCTCGCGCCCGGCCAAAAGAGGTTGCATGTCGTGCCGGGCGCGGCCTATTCGACCGAACTGATAGCCGAAACGTCCGTTGGGGGCTCAAAAGGCGAAGCGGGCGGGCGCGTCTAACGAGCACAGTCTCTGATGTCGTGCATTCAGAAAATCGCAGCGTTCACTTTCGGAGTAAGCATGATGATCCTGGCTACCGGTCTGAGCGAGCTGGGCCTGTAGCATGACCGTCGCCTGTGAGTGGCTCACGATCGGGCGACGAAGATGAGCTTCAAGACATCCATCGAGTTCAACCGAAGGAGTTATCATGTCCCCGCTCACCTCGCAGATCCTCTCACGGCGCGGCTTCTGCGTATGCTGTGCCGTCGCCGCCGGCGTCGCCACCAGTCGTGGTTGGTTGAGGCCCGCTGAAGCCTTCGCGGAGGCGCGCAACATCGTTGATACGATCCGTGACGCAGCCGCGACGATGCCCATCGAGGTCCACAAGCTGCGCGGCAATGTGACGGTCATCGAAGGCTCCGGCGGCAATATCGCCGTTCTCACCGGCGAGGACGGCAAGCTGTTCGTCGATGCCGGCATTACCGCGACGCGACCGCGCATCCTGGAGGCTGTCAACAGCCTAAGCCGCGATCCGATCAAGCACCTGATCAACACCCACTGGCACTTCGACCACACCGACGGCAATCAGTGGCTCAACGAGGAAGGGGCCGCCATCCTGGCTCACGAGAACACACACAAACATCTGCTGTCCACTCAGAGAGTGGAGGATTGGGACTACACGTTTCCTTCTCCGCCCTTGGCCGCGGTGCCGACCGAGGTGTTCTCTTCGGAAAAGCGCATCAGCATCAACCGCTCCACGCTCAATCTGAAGCACTATGACCCCGCGCATACGGACAGCGACATCTCGGTCAGCTTCGCCGAGGCTGACATCCTGCATTGTGGGGACACCTATTGGAACGGCATCTATCCGTTCATCGACTATTCGACCGGCGGCAATATCGACGGGATGATCAAGGCGGCCGAGCAGAACATAGCCGCCGCCGGAAGCAACACCATCGTCATCGCCGGCCACAACCTGCCCGACCGTGCCAGCGCCGTGAGCAACAAGGACGAGCTGATCGCCTATCGTGACATGCTCGTCGCCATCAGAGAGAAGGTCGCAACGCTCAAGCATTCGGGCCGCGCGCTCGAAGAGACTATCGCAGCCAAGCCAACCGAGCAGTTCGACGCGAAATGGGGCCAGTTCCTGATCACGCCGGCCCTGTTCACCCGGCTGGTCTACGAGGGCGTCTGATACTCCTCAGCGCAGGAGCGTTGCTAGCACGCTCGGCTCGCTTTGAGGTGCAACGAGCTCAAGCTCGGCGCCTCCTCGATGCGGATGGTTTGGACCAGAAGGCGATTTCAGGCGCACAAACTGTGACGCGCAGCGCTCGGTTGTTATCTTAGAATAGTTCTTATTTCTTTTCGCACTCCTCGCCAACGCAACTTCGAACGATTCAAAATTTCGGAGGTGGAATTGCACCGTTCGCCTCGTGTTTAAGTGTTGGTCGCCGCGCGCCATGAAGCTCGCGGCCAACAAGATTATTGGGGCGTAGAGAAACATGATGAGAGTATCGCAGGCGAGGCTTCGGCTATTCGCCTCGGCCAGCTATGTCGCGTTCTGTCTGTCCATCGGCGCAGCCGACGCACAGGCACAGACAGCACCGAGCCAAGGGGGAGCATCCTCTCTGCCTGCAGTTACAGTCGACCCGCCAGAGACGCGGCGACGTCCTCCGTCGCCGGCCGCGCGCAGTTCCACGAGCGCAGGACGGACGCGGCGGACCCAAGCTGCACGCCGGAACGAAACCGCGCCGGCCGCGAGCCCGCCCCCGGCGCCCAGTTTCGGCCCGAGCCAGGACGCTCGCACCGGCACGGTCGGCGTCTATGCCAACAGCACGTCGGTCGCCACGAAGACGAACACGCCTTTGATCGACATCCCGCAGTCCGTCAGCGTCGTGACCAAGGAGTTCATCCAGGACCAAGGATTTCAGACCCTGACCGATGTGACGCGCTACGTTCCCGGCGTGGCCATCCACCAGGGCGAGGGCAATCGCGACGAGCTTGTCATTCGCGGTGTGGACTCCAGTGCGAACTTTTATGTCAATGGCTTCCGCGACGATGTGCAGTATTTCCGCGACCTCTACAACGCCCAGAGCGTCGAGGTGCTGAAAGGGCCGAGCGCACTGACCTTCGGACGCGGCGCCGGCGGCGGTCTCGTGAACCGGACGCTGAAGGAGGCGGATGGCACGAGAATTTACCAGGCGGCGGCGCAGACCGGCTCCTACAACGACAGGCGCGTGTCACTCGACGCGGGACAGGCCGTGAACGAGAACGTCGCCGTACGGCTGAACACCTTCTACGAGAACAGCGATACGTTCCGCGACTATGGTCACTTCGAGCGATATGGTTTCAATCCGACCGTGACGCTGAAGCCGACCGACGACACAAAGATCAAGCTGAGCTACGAATACTACCACGATGAGCGCCTTGCGGATCGCGGTAACCCGTCGCTCGGCATTCCAGGCGGTGCCACGCGCTTCAACCCGACGGTACCGTTCGCGCCCAATGGCGATTTGACGACGTTCTACGGCAGCCCAATCTACAACCAGGCAAGGGTCGACGTGCAGACCGGCATTGCCGTGATCGAGCATGATTTCGGCAACGGACTGACGGCAAAGAACTCCACGCTCTACGCCGACTACAACCGTGGCTATCGCAACGTCTATCCCGGTGGCACCGGCGGCGGACCAGGCGGCGGCGCGGTGACGCCGGATCTTACGCAGGTGTCGCTCAACGCGTACCAGAACGATACCCCCCGCGAGAACGTCTTCAACCAAACCGACTTCATCTACAAGACGGCAACGGGACCGGTCTTTCATACCGTCGCGTTCGGCACAGAATTCGGTCGAGAGACCGGCCTGTCCAGGCGCGACTCCGGCATCTTCCCCAACAACGGGAACAGGGCTTTCGATGTCGTCAATCCATTCAACCCGACCTATTTCGGACCGGTGCTGTTCACCCACCTTCCGAGCGACGCCAACAGCAAATACCGGCTGAATATCGCTTCAGGCTATGTGCAGGACCAGATCGAGGCGACCCGCTGGCTGCAATTCTTCCTGGGCGCCCGCTACGACAGCTTTGACCTGTCGGCGTTCGATTTCAATACCAACATCAACCGCAGCAGGGTCGATGAGAAGGTCTCTCCGCGCGTTGCAATCATCGTCAAGCCAGTCGACAACCTTTCCGTCTACACCGCCTACAGCACCTCCTTTTTGCCCGCGTCCGGAGACCAGTTCAGCGCACTTAGCCCTGGGACGCTAATCTTGCAGCCGCAGAAATTCGAGAACACCGAGGTCGGGGTCAAATGGAACATCCAGCCCAAGCTGCTGTTCACGGCGGCCCTGTATGAACTCAATCGTACGAATGTGCCGATTGCCGATCCCAACAACCCCGGGTTCTTCTTCGCCAACGGCGCCAACCAGATCCGCGGGTTCGAGACTGCGGTCACGGGTTACATAACGCCCGATTGGCAAACAGTTTTCGGCTACGCCTATACCGACGCGCGCGTCACCAGCGCGACCTCGCCAACGATCGTGCCCGGCAATCGCGTACAGCTCGTGCCCTTCAATCAGTTCGCCTGGTGGAACAAGTATCAGATCGATCAGCGATGGGCCGCTTCTCTCGGCATCATTTACTTCTCGGATTCATTTGCCTCGTCCGACGATACCGTGCGGCTGCCGGGCTTCTGGCGTTTTGATGCGGGCCTGTTTGCAAAGATCGACGAGACGTGGAGCGCCCAGCTCAATGTCGAGAACATCTTCAACACGGGCTACTGGGCGACCGCCGACGGCAACAACAACATCTCGCCGGGCCAGGGTCGCACGTTCCGCGTGCTGGCGCGGGCGAGGTTTTAGGTTCGCTGCCGGTTGCACCGTGTCCACAGCCGTAATCCCGGCCGGCCGCGCCGCACAGCGGTCGGCAGGAATGCGCATGACTCCTGTGCAACGCACACACGTTTGTACCAGCGAATCGGCGGGGCGTTGTGATAGCATCGGCCTACAATCACGGGGAGTATCCAGATGCCCGAAGCAGAGATTGGCTGGATTGCAGCAATCATAATTGGTGGCTTGGCCGGTTGGTTCGCCGAGATGTTCATGAAGTCCGGCACCGGCATTCTGATGAACATCATCCTTGGTATCGTTGGCGCCGCGTTGGCAAACTGGCTGCTCGGCCTGTTTGGCATCGCGCTCGGCGGATGGATCGGCTATTTGATCGCCGGATTCATCGGCGCCTGCATCATCATCTTCCTGTGGCGGGCAATCAGGGGCCGCACTGTTTAGACGTGAGAGCGTGGTGACTTTTCTTCGAATCGTCATCCCGCTCTAGCTCTTTGTTTGAGCATGATCTCCGCGCAAACGCTTCGCGTTTGTCGCGAAGGCAAACCGGTCTCCACTTTTCCGGATCATGCTCTAGGGCTTCGGTTCTGGTTGAATCTGAACCGAGCTCTGGATTCGTCTTTTGATGCGTTTCCTTCACGCGAACGGCCATCCACTTCGCTCGAAAGCGCTCTAGCTCTGCATCTGAACAACTAAAAATCGTTCTGCGCAGCACTTAAGGGAGGATTTCGTGGAGCAGATTCTTATCAATCTGGTCGCGGGTGCGATCGGCGGAAACGCGGTGGGAAAGGCGTCCCCGAACTTCGATTTGGGCACGCTGGGCAACACGATCGCCGGCCTCGTCGGCGGCGGTGTTCTCGGTCAGATCATCACGCTCGTATGGCCGGCGATCGCCACATCGATCCAGAGCGGGAATTTCGACATTGGGTCAATCATTGCCCAGCTAGTCGGTGGCGGCGCAGGTGGTGCGATCCTTACGGCCATCGTCGGAGCGATCAAAAACCGATCCGCCTGAAAGCTGAGACCAACGGCGAGCGCGTGCTATTCTTCTGGCGCCAGACGGACGATCTGGCGCCCGCCATTCATCGCCTTGAGATTGTTGACGTACTCCTCAGGACGCTGCCAGCGGTGAGGAACTTTCAATCCCATGAAACTGGCGATTTCACCGATAAACCCGGTGCAATTGAATGTTTCAGCGTTCCAGACCGGTGAATTGGCCTGCAATTTCTTGATGTATGCGAACACGCGTTGTGCGTCCGCCTCATTCAGGTAAACCCGGTAATTCGCGGTCAGATAGTCCGGATCAAGATCGCCATAGCTTGCCCCGGTCTCTGCTGGCACCAAGGTCAAATGACCGAGGACATAGGCAAAGGTCTCTCCCGCAGGGGTCAGGCCCGCAACCTCGACCGCCCGCTCGCTCGTCTTTCCATACCAGACGAAAGCGTGCCCCCAGCTCGCCGCCGTTCGGGCCCTGAAATCAACGTAGTATGGACCCTTTTCGGATCTCGACGCCGACTTACGTGTCGACCGCGGCGCCGGTTGCGATTCTGTGACCGCGTCATTGGAAACAAGCGCATTCGCGTTGGCGGTGCGCTTGTAGGCTTCCTCCTGAGCAGAAGCCGATTGGATTGTGGTTGGGAGCAAAACAGCGAGAGCTAGTCCCGCAAGTAAGCATCGTCCTGATCTCGTCAGGCTGTTTACCACGCTTTGCCCCCTTAACCGTCGACGATAAAGCTCAGGATTCAACGAGAGCCGAATCAGTAGCGCGGCGCGACGATAGGCGTCTTGCCGACGGGGGTCTTCCCGACCGGGGTCTTGCCAATCGGCATCTTGCCGATCGGAGCCGCCGGATAGGCGGGCACGGGCTCACGGCGCGGAAGGTCGGCCGCGCTGGCGGCGGTCACCAGGGCGAAGGTCGCGCCCACTGCAATCATAATCTTCTTCACGGTACTTCTCCCCAACTTAGAACGAACCAGGCGGTAACCTGCGCTCCTCCCGACCATGCACGACGGAATGCGACGGCAGTGCGGCAGATCGGACCGGTTTGAGGAATAGCTTCACAGTGCGGCACATAGGACACACCCCGGATGCCATCCTGGCGCGGGCAAGACGCAGCAGCGGCACTCACGCAACAGTGAACGTGACGATTGGAGGGATTTCTGATCATTGGGCGCCTCCGGATGAATGGAGGTTTGGAATGCCCCCCTACGCGGTCCTCGCGCTCGCTATTGTTGTCGAGGTTGTCGCAACGAGCGCGATGAAAGCCTCCGCGGGATTCACCAGGCTGGGCCCTTCTCTGTTGGTGGTAATTGGCTACGCTGTGGCCTTCGTGTTACTCGCCAAAACCCTTGATCGCATACCGCTCGGCATCGCCTACGCTGTTTGGGCGGGCGGCGGTATCGTATTGGTCGCGCTCATTGCGTGGGCGATCTATGGACAGCGCCCCGATTTTGCGGGTTTTGTCGGGATGGGCCTGATCGTGGCCGGCGTCCTGGTTCTGAACCTTCTGTCGAAGACATCCGTCCACTGACCGGCCGGGAGCTACTACACCTCAAGCCATTCCTTGCGGACGGCTTCGTTGGCCCTGAGCTCGTCCGGCGTGCCTTCGAACACGATCCGGCCATGGCCCATGATGTAGACCCGGTGCGAAATCCTGAGCGCGATGGACAGCTTCTGCTCGACCAGCAGGATGGCAACGCCCGCCTTAGCGATATGCGCGATCAGGTCACCGACCTGCTGCACGATCAGCGGGGCCAGTCCTTCGGTCGGCTCATCGATCATGATGAGCTCTGGGTCTCCCATCAGCGTCCGGCAGGTCGTCAGCATCTGCTTCTCGCCGCCGGACAGCACACCGGCGGGCGTATCGGCGCGCGCCGCGAGGTTGGGGAACATGTCGAGCATGTCCTGCAGTCGCCATTTGCCGGGCCGACGCGTGTTCTTGATGCCGAGCAGGAGATTCTGGCGGACTGTCAGCCCGGGGAAGATGTCGCGATGTTCCGGCACATAGCCGAGGCCTAAGCGCGCGATCTTGTGGCTCGGCAGCCCGGCAATGTCCTGGCCCTTGAAGCGGATGGTCCCCTGCGGCGCCACCTCGCCCATGATCGCCTTGACAGTGGTGGAACGGCCGACGCCGTTGCGGCCAAGCAGGCTCACCACCTCCCCGGCTGCGATGTCGAGATCGACACCCTGCAGGATATGGCTCTTGCCGTAATAGGCGTGCAGATCCCTGACCTCGAGCATCAATGCGCCTCTTCGCCGAGATAGGCTTCCTTGACCTTCGGGTTGGCCCGGATCTCCTCGGGCGTGCCGGAGGCGATGATATGGCCGTAGACCAGGACCGAGATGCGGTCGGCAAGGCCGAACACCACGCTCATGTCGTGCTCGACGATCACGAGCGTACGCCCCTCGGTGAGGCGGCGGATCAAGGCGACGGCGCGTTCGGTTTCCGCGTGGCTCATGCCCGCGGTCGGCTCGTCCAGCATGATGACATTGGCGCCGCCCGCGATGGTGATGCCGATCTCGAGTTCGCGCTGTTCGGCGTAGGTGAGAAGTCCCGCCGGGACGTCGCGGCGGTGGCTTAAGTGAATGTCTTCCAGGATCTCGGCGGTGCGTCGCCGCACCTCCGGCAGGTCGTCCACATTCTTCCAGAATGCGTAACGATGGCCCGTGGCCCAGAGCACGGCGCAGCGGACATTCTCCCACACCGTCATGCGGGCGAATACGTTGGTCACCTGGAACGAACGCGACAGGCCGCGCCGATTGATCTCGAACGGCCGCAATCCTGAAATCACATTGCCATTCAGCCGGATCTCACCCGAACTCGGGCTGAGATAGCCGCTGATCAGGTTGAATGTCGTGGACTTGCCGGCGCCGTTCGGACCGATGATGGCGTGGCGCTCCCCCTGCGCGACGCTCAGATTGAGGTCCTTGATGATGCTCACATTGCCGAAGTGCTTTTCGACGGCACGAACTTCGATGGCTGGCGTCACGCGAGATACCCCCGGTCACGGGCGATGCTGGCGGCACGGTCCCAGGCCTCGGCGATGCGCCGCCAGGTGATGCGGGCGACGATGAAGCCGCCGACGACGAGGACGGCCGCTATGCCCCAGGTCGCAGGCGCAGTGGTGTTGAAGGGAATGCCGAGCAGCTTGACGATGTTGCCTTCGCCGCCGGTGACCGTGTAACGCGCCACGGTCTCGATCGACAGGATCACGCCGCAGGCCAGTGCCAGCGTCGGCAGCGCCGCGACCAGATAGGACGGGATCACCATGCCGAGGGTCCCCGCGCGGATCAGCGGCCGGTGCATCATCAGGAGGCCGGCGATGCCGCCCGGGGCGAACATCACGATGCCGATGAAGATGATACCGAAATAAAGCTGCCACACGCTGGTCAGGCTGGTCAGCCCGAGTTGCAGATAGGTCACGAGGATGGCGCCCAGGATCGGACCGAAGAAATAGGAAGCGCCGCCGATGAAGGTCGCGAACAGCACCATGCCGGACTGCACCGCGCCGAGATAGGCGGAGTTCGCGATCTCGAAATTGATGGCGGCAAGACCACCGGCGATGCCGGCAAAGAAGCCGGCAAAGCTGTAGGCGAGATAGCGGACGACGTGAGGATCGTAACCGATGAACTCGACCCGCCCGGGATTGTCGCGGACCGCGTTGCAGATGCGCCCCAGCGGCGTGCGGGTGAGCGCGTACATCGCCATCGCCGAGACCAGCACCCAGAATGCGATCAGATAATAGACCTGGATTTGCGGGCCGAAGGTCCAGCCGAAGATGTGCGGCAGCGCCGTGCGATCGGTGCTGATCCCGGATTCACCGCCGAACACGCTGCGCAGGATCAGCGAGGAGGATCCGACCAGTTCGCCGATGCCGAGCGAGATCATCGCGAACACCGTGCCGGCGCGGCGGGTCATCACCCAGCCGATCAGGAGCGCGAAGACGAGGCCGCCGATGCCGCCGACCAGCGGAATCAGCGGGAGCGGGATCGGCCAGCCGCGCGCTGCGACGGCGTTCATGACGTGGACGGCAGCAAAGCCGCCGAGGCCATAATAAACCGCATGGCCGAACGACAGCAGTCCGGTCTCGCCGAGGAGGATGTTGTAGGACAGCGCGAAGATGATCGCGATGCCGATCAGGCTGAAGGAAGTGAGCGAGCCGCCTGACGAGAAGATCAAGGGCAATACGACGAGCGCAATCGCGGCGATCACCCACAGGCCGTAGAAGCGCAGGTTTTGGCCGGATGATTTCGCGGCGATGTCAGATGCGGAGGCGGCGGTACTGGTCATGTTTCGCGCGTCCCGAGAAGACCCATGGGACGGACGATCAGGATGACCACCAGCAGCACATAGGGCAGAACCGGCGCGATCTGGGCGATGGTGACATTCCAGATATCGGTGAGGACCGAAGGCCCGATGCTTGGATCCAGCGGCCCGAACGTGCTGGCGAGCGAGCCGTTCAGCGCCACCGCAAAGGTCTGCACCAATCCGATGAAGAGCGAGGCGATGAATGCGCCCGGTAGCGAACCGAGCCCGCCGAAGACGATCACGACGAACAGGATGGGGCCAAGAAGAGCGGCCATATCGGATTGCGTCACCAGCGCCGGACCGGCGATGACGCCGGCGAGACCGGCAAGCGCGCTGCCGACGCCGAACACCAGCATGAACACCTGCCCGACATTATGGCCGAGATGCCCGACCATGTGGGGATGGGTCAGTGCCGCCTGCACGATGAGGCCGACCCGGGTGCGCTTGAGCGCGATCAACAGCGCGACGAAGATCAGCACCGAAATCGCCAGCATGAAAATCTTGTAGGCGGGATAGTTGGTGGAGAAAATCGTGAAGGCCGGAAAGTCGAGCGCCGCCGGCACCCGATAGTCCACCGGACTCTTGCCCCAGATCATCGAGACGATTTCCTCGATGGCGAAAGCGAGCCCGAACGTCAAAAGCAATTCGGCGACATGTCCGTGCTTGTGGGTGTTGCGCAGTCCGTAACGCTCGACTGCCATGCCGACCGCACCCACCAGTAACGGCGCCAGCACCAGCGCAGGCCAGAACCCGATCCACTTCGTGAGCTGATAGCCGAAGAACGCGCCTAGCATGTAGAAACTGGCGTGGGCGAAATTGAGCACGCCCATCATGCTGAAGATCACGGTCAGGCCGCTGGACAACAGGAACAACAGCATCCCGAACAGGACGCCATTGAGCGTGGAAATCACGATCAGCTCAAGCACGGTTCATCCATTAGCATCCGCCCCAGCGTGATCGCTGGGCAGAGCCTCGAAGGCCCCCATTCACTCCGGCAAACAGCCAGCGGCGCAAACGTCCGTCCCGCTCCGATATCGGAACGGGACGGATGCGCCTATCACGGCCGCGTCATCTTGCAGGTGGTCGGCAGCATGGTCTGTGGCGTGTCGATCTTTGCCGCCAGCCGCCAGCCCCAGCCGGTGTTCTCCTCGTCGAACGGCTCCTTCTCGCTGCGGGTGCCGAACGAAGAGATGTAGATCGGCTGGAAGAACTGATGGTCGTCCTTGCGCATCACGCCACTGCCGCCATCGAGAACATCGAACTTCAGGTCCTCGAGCGCGGCGGCGACCTTCACCGGATCGATCGAGTTGGCTTTCTCGGCGGCGGCCTTGAACATGCGCATCTCGTTCACCGCGCGCGGATACCAGAGCGACAGGCCGACCTTGGCGCGGAACGCCTTCTCGAATTCCATCGCTGCCGGGTTGTCGGAGTTCGGGATGCCTTCGCTGATCTGGAATACCTGATGGTCGAGACCGGTCTGCTTGATCGCAGTCGGGCCACCGGCGCCGCCGGCATAATAGGTGTACCAGTTGACCTTGAGCCCGGCATCGGCGGCCGCCTTGAGCAGCAGCGCGAAGTCCTGTCCCCAATTGCCGGTCACCACGCTATCGGCGCCCGAGGCCTTGATCTTGGCGACATAGGGCGAGAAGTCGGTGACCTTGAGCAGCGGGTGCAGCTCGTCGCCGACGACCTGGATGTCGGGCCGCTTCTCTCCCAGCATCTTGCGGGCCTGGGTCCGTACCGACTGGCCGAACGAATAGTCCTGGTTGATCAGGTAGACTTTCTTGATGGCCGCATTGCCCTTCATGTAGTTGGTCAGTGCTTCCATCTTGACGTCCGAGTTGGCATCCCAGCGGAAGTGCCAGAAGCTGCACTTCTCGTTGGTCATGCTCGGATCGACCGCGGCATAGTTGAAGTAGAGCACTTCCTTGCCGGGGTTGCGCGTGTTGTGCTTGGTCACGAAGTCCGCCAGCGCCGCGCCGACCGAGGAGCCGTTGCCTTGGGTGATGTAGTGGGCGCCTGCATCGATGGCCTTCTGGGCCTGGATGAGGCTTTCCTGCGGATTGGTCTTGTTGTCGAGCGGTATGATCTCGACCTTGTGGCCGAGAATACCGCCCTTGGCGTTCAGCTCATCGGCCAGATATTGGAACGTCTTCAACCCGCCTTCGCCGACACTGGCGCCGCCTCCGGAGAGAGGATCGATGTAGCCGATCTTGATGGTCTCCTGCGCGTAGGCGGCACCACCGAGCATCGGCAGGGCCAGGGCAATGACCCTCGTTATTTTGAGCATTTTTTGTTTCCTCGCTTGCGTCTACTCTAGCGCTAGCGCCTGTTGCGCAGCACAATTTCGGTCATACTGAGCAGAATGATCCTGCGTTGACAAGCCCGACGTCGGGCGGATTCCGCTACCGCGGGCAGAATGGCTCGCGCGGGATCTAAATGGCGTAGCTCTATCGGTAGTTCGCGTGCCGTGACCTCGCAATCGCGAGGTGCGAGCGCCGCCCATCCCGAGTGGATGACGTCAGCGGCAGCGGTTCAGGCGCGTGCCCCCAGCCTGGCTCACGCGCGAAACTGGCGTCGGTAGAGGCCGGGTTCGCGATCGATGCGGGTGGTGAGGTCGTGCGCCCGCTGCGTCTCTTCTGATGTGAACGCCACGGTGCGCGCCGTCCAGTTCTCGCGCCTCACCGGAATGCATTGCGCGATCGGCGTGCCCTTCGGCAGCACGCCGCAGAAATTCACGTCGTGCCAGTAAGCGGGAAAGTGAATCCAGTTGTCGTGATAGCGATCGCAATCGACGAGGCCCGTCAGCGTGGTGAACGGCAGGTCGGGGCGATTGAACGGATGCGTAAAGAGCACCGCATAGCCTTCCGGCGCTTCGATCGTCCAGAGATTGTGGAATTTGATCAGGAAGCGATCGGCCTCGAACAAGGGCGAGCCAATCACCTGGCTCGCATCATGAAATCCGATCGGCGACCGCACGAAGCTGACTGAGCCGCCCGGTGGCAGCTCGTTGTCCCAGGTGATCTCGCCGTTCTCGAATCTGACATCGCACATCAGCGGGATCAGGAAGCCTGAGGTCATGGCATCGACAAAGGGCGGACAGCGCTTGACGGTGTTCTCTTCGCGCAGGTTGAGCGCGTTGAAGGCCTGTGCCGGCATCGTCTTCAGCCAGTCGGGCAGCCCGAGCGCGGCTCGGATCGGCGGTGGCAGCACCCCCTCCAATTCCGCGGGGCAGCGGAAGGTCAGTGTCTGGGAGAGATCGGTATCGGGCACTTTTCTTGGTTATCGTTATGTGCGCTGTCGCTGGTTCGGCGCGCGACGAGGCTGCGCTGCTCCGGAAATCCGCGGCATACTGCCACACGAGGAACCGGACGGAAGATGGGGAGGCGTGAGGCCTGCCATGCGTGAGGCACGCCGAACATGAATTGTCGGTAATGAAATCCGCGGCAGCGGTCGCGCTTGCGGCTGGCGAGAGCCCGGTGAGAGGTAACGCAGGGTGGATGCGCATGGCCGCCGGCCGCATCCATGATCCCCACAGCGGCCGCAACTACGACTCGACGATCGCGATGAAGGGTGCAAATGCGCTGCGCGTCCAGGGCTGCGCCTTCGGCGGCATGTTCTGCGGCGGCCAGACCTGGAAGCACGTGAGCTGACGAGGCGCGGGGTCATTCCGGGGCGTCCGAAAGACGAACCCGGAATCCATTTCTCCGCTCGCGCCCGTGGTCCAATGGATTCTCTGATGTGCAATTGCACGTTATAGCTCGCGACTTCGTCGCGCCCCGGAATCAGGGCTGAGACAGGGCGCACCTATTCATCCGACGTTCAGCCCGGCGCGGCTGATATTGCCGCCCTCGCCTGTCGTGGCCTCACCGGGAATCTCTTGTGGCGCAGCGCCGTCTCTCATTCGCGCTTCTGCTTGCGATCGGATTGTTGTTGAGCGGCGCGCCCAATTCGCCAACCGCGGCCGACTCGATGCAGTTCGCGCAGGCGCAGCCTTTGCCGGCTCCGTCACAGACTCCTGCCGCACAGGCCACTCCGACTCCCGCAGCGCCGGCGGCAGATGCGCAGCAACCCGCCGCCGAGCCGATCGGCAATGTCGCCGATCTCGCCGGCAGCGCCAGTGTCACGCGCAACAACGCGACGACCGCGCTGCAGATCAGGGACGACATCTTTGCCGGCGACGTCGTGGAGACACGGGCGAAGTCGACGCTCGGCATCACCTTCAACGATGCCACGACGTTCAAGCTGTCGGCGAGCGCCAGGATCACGATCGACCGCTATGTCTATGACGAAGGCGGCAAGCAGAATGCCGGGATATTCGACGTCGCCAAGGGCACGCTCGCCTTCGTTGCCGCTGGCGTCGCCAAGACCGGCGACATGCGGATATCGACGCCGACCGCGACGCTCGGCATTCGCGGCACCACCGGCCTGGTCGAGGTGCCCGAGGGCGCGACCGCGACGTCCAACAACGTTGCCATCAAACTCTATCCGGACGCCGACGGCCGCGTTGGCCGGATCGAGATCAATGACCGCGGCGGTGCACAACTCGGCACGCTGACGCGCGGCGCCAGCGGTTTCACGATCCGGCCCGACGGAGTTGGTGGTGCGCGTTTCGCCGCGGTGCCGCTGACGATGTCGGCGCTGCAGATCCAGCGCGACCGTGGCTTCGTCCGCCAGCTCTACACCACGCAGAATTTCGGGCGGCAGCTCGTCAACGAGCAGCGCGCGTTCCGCCGCGCCAATCCCGGCGCGCCCTATCCGAACCGCGGCCAGCCGTTCCGGCCGGGTCCGCAGCGGCAGAACATGTTGCCAGGCCGGCAGCAACCCGGCGGGCCCGGCCGGCAGGGCTTGCAGCAGCGACCGGGCTCGCCGCAGCAGGCGCGGCCGTCGCGCGGCGACCAGCACGTACTGCCCGGTCAGCCCGGCGGCGCCACCTTGCCGCGTAGCGGACAGCAAGGAGCTCCGCAGCAGGATGGACAGCCACGCGCGCCGCAGCGCGTTGGTCAACCGCCATCGATCCGCCAAGGACAACCGCAGCGCGGCGGATTCAGGCAGGGAGCACCCGGCGTGCAACGCCCCGGATTGCTGAACCGCCCCACGGTGCAACCACGACGGCAATTTCCATTGAGAGACGGCAGGAGAGAACGGCGCGGCGATTGAAATTCCGCTCGGAACTCAGCCCGGGTGCAGCGAACGCGTAACCTGGGACATCTGCGGCAACGTTTACGAGCGGTCCCGGGTTACGCTGACGCTCCACCCGGGCTCCGGCGCAGTTCGTGTGGAGAGAGTTTTGGCGCGCTCAGGCTGCGCGGCGGAGCCAGTCCCTGACGCGCTCGATGAAATTCCTGCGCGGACGGTGGGCATCGATGACAACAGGCTCGATGTCAGACGCAAACGACGGCTCGAGCTCGGCCTCCGGCGCAGGAGCCGACATCGCGGGCTCCACCGCCTCGGTGGCAGAGAGCGGCTCCTCCTGCGCGATGGGCGCATCGAGCTGCGCGGGCTCGGGCACAGTTGTCGGTTCGCTGACCGAAGGCGGCGTGACTGTGCGACGGGGCCGCCGCGTTGCCGGCTTGGCCGCCTTGCGTCGCGTGGCTTCGCTGAGGGCCGCGGCCTGCAGCGCGATCGGACCGACATTCTCGAGGAACGCACGCTCATGATCGCGCGACAGCCGCTCGAGAGCTTCGTCGAGCGGCAGCCAGTCGACCGCCTTGATGTCATACATCAATTCGTAAGCCTGCTCGTCGCCCGCTTCCATGCGCCAGTAATGCACGACCTTGTAGCGACCGCCGGAATCGTAGACCAGCGTGCCCAGGAATTCGTGCACGGACACCTCATGCCCGGTCTCTTCCAGCACCTCGCGCTCGGCGGCCGCGCGCGGCGTCTCGCCGTCGTCGAGCTTGCCTTTGGGCAGCACCCATTCGTTCCGCTTGCGCAGGCGCACGACCGCGATCAGCGGCGTCGCTTGCCGCCGCAGCACAATGCCTCCCGCCGCCAGAACAGGCGCCCGTGCCATCCTTGCTCCCGAATTGCCGAATGCCGAATCGTGTCGGGAGCATATAGGAGCTTCCAGCAGCAAAATCGAGATTGGATTCTCCGTCATTGCGAGGAGCGACAGCGACGAAGCAATCCACGTTTCCGCAAGTGGCGGCGTGGATTGCTTCGCTTCGCTCGCAACGACGGGAGAGAGTGAGTGCCGCGGCTCTACGCCGAAGGCTTTCGTAGCAGCGGCTCGCCGGCGCGGATGCGGGCGCCGTCGGTAACGTTATCGCAAAATTTGAAATGATCGGGGGCGAGCAAGATGATGGTGGAGCCGTGCTCGAACCAGCCGAGCTCGTCGCCCTTGTGCGCACTGGCGTCGCACGGGAACGTGACCGGGCCCTTGGTCTGCGCATTCAGCGTGCGATCCAGGAAATGCAGGCGGATGCTCGCGACCAGGATCGCGGCGACCGGCACCAGGGTCAGCGGCTCGCCGGTGGAGAGGCGGGCCTCAAGCACCGCGCGCTCGTTCTTGCAGAACAGACGCTCGACCCGCTTCAGCGCGATCGGATTGACGTTCCAGACGTCGCCATGGATGAAGGTGACCTTCTCGATCCGGCAGTCCGCGGGCGCATGGAACCGGTGATACATGCTCGAGGTCAGCCGCAAGGTGATGAAGCGGCCGTTGCGGTGCTGCTCGACCAGAGCGGGATCGCCGAGAAGGTCGAGAAGCGCATAGGGCGCGCCCTTGATCTGAAATAGTTTGGAGTCCTCGATCCGGCCATGGGCGCCGATGATGGCGTCCGACGGGCTGGCGATGACCGCGGGGTCGGGATCGAACGGCCGCAGCCCGGGCCGCAACTCCCGCGTGAAACAGTCGTGCAGGCTCTTGAATTCGGTCTTCTTGGCCTCCGACAGGTCGAGGTCGGAGAACAGCCGCCAGCAGGCGATCGAGAGGTCACGCACCACCGGGTTCTCGATCTTGGAGAACCAGCCCATGAAACGGGTCACGGCCGCCCGGGGGATGCGGTTGGTCAGCAGGAAATTCAGGTCCTCCTGCTGGGTTATCGACGAAATCAGGCCTCTGACTGTCATGAATCTGTTAGCTGCCGACGTTAGCGCTTCTGGCATGGAAACATCCCTTCCGATTCTCTCGCTGTCCGCCGCCGCGATTGCCGGCGCCGCTGCAGCTTTCCCCAAAATTCAGGCCCGCCTGGCGCTGTCGCGCGCCAAGCATCGCTCGCTGACCGGACATTCCAAGATGTCCAAGATGGTCGCGCGGCTGGTGCCTCATTACGAATTCGACATCGACAAATTCTTCGCGGTCGATGGCGCGCCGCGCGAGATCGCGATGCAGCGGCAGGACGGCTTCTTCCGCCTCGCCGGCCTCTACGCCCAGCGCTATGCCAAGGGCCGGCAGATGACGGCGGAGGCCGCGCAGCACATCTCCGACCTGCAGTTCACCGAGAGCTACCGCGTGCCGTTCCAGTTCAGCCGGCTGGTGCGCGAGCATCTGAGCACCAGCTCCTTCATGCAATCGTCCTCGGGCGTCACCGTTACCGATGTCGACGGCAACGTGTTCTACGATCTCACCGGCTCCTACGGCGTCAACATCTTCGGCAATGACTTCTACAAGGAGTGCATCGCCGAGGGTGAGAAGCGCGCCCACGCGCTCGGGCCGGTGCTCGGCCCCTACCACCCTGTTATCCTCGACAACGTCAAACGGCTCTGCGCGATCTCGGGCCTCGACGAAGTCTCGTTCCACATGTCCGGAACGGAAGCCGTGATGCAGGCGGTGCGGTTGGCGCGCTACCACACCCGCCGCACGCATCTTGTCCGCTTCGCCGGCGCCTATCACGGCTGGTGGGGCGACGTGCAGCCCGGCGTCGGCAACCCGGTCTCGCCGCACGAGACCTATACGCTCGCCGACATGTCGGAAAAGGCCCTGCATGTGCTCCGCACGCGGCGCGACATCGCCTGCGTCCTGGTCAATCCGCTGCAGGCGCTGCATCCGAATTCCAACGCGCCCGGCGATTCCGCCCTGGTCGACAGTTCCCGCAGCGGCAGGTACGACCGCGACGCCTATACCGAATGGCTGAAGAAGCTGCGCGAGGTCTGCACCGAGCGCGGCATCGTCTTGATCTTCGACGAAGTATTTGTCGGCTTCCGTATCGCCGCCGGCGGCGCTCAGGAATATTTCGGCGTCCGCGCCGACATGGTGACCTACGGCAAGAGCCTCGCCGGCGGCCTGCCGGTCGGCGTGGTCTGTGGCCGCAAGGATCTGATGCGGCGCTTCCGCGACGACAGGCCCGCCGACGTCTGCTTCGCTCGCGGCACCTTCAATTCGCACCCCTACGTGATGACGGCGATGGACGAGTTCCTGAGCCGGCTCGCCNNCCCGAATTTCCGTTCCGTCTATAACGGGCTGGACGAGACCTGGAACGGCCGCGCCAAGCAGCTCAACGACCGGCTGACCGCAGCGGAGCTCCCGGTCCGCGTCTCCAATCTCTCGTCGATCTGGATGGTCCATTACACCGAGCCGTCCCGCTACAATTGGATGCTGCAGTACTACCTGCGGGCCGAAGGGCTGGCGCTGAGCTGGGTCGGCACCGGGCGCCTGATCTTCGGCCTGAACACCAGCGACGCCGATTTCACCGAAATCGCCGACCGCTTCGTCGCCGCCGGCGAGAAGATGAAGCGCGACGGCTGGTGGTGGCAGAAGCCCGGCGTCACCAACAAGGACATCAAGCGGCAGATCCTGCGCGAGATGGTCGCCGGGAAGTTCGGGCGCTAGGCGCCTTTCTCTCCCCCTTCGCTTGTCATTCCGGGGCGATGCGAAAGCATCGAGCCCGGAATCCATTGCGCCGTCCGCGCCTGCTGCCAGATGGATTCTCCGATGTGCAATTGCACATCGTAGTTCGCGCTGCGCGCGCCCCGGAACGACGGTGCCAGTGACAGGGCCTGAGACGAGCATGCCCGGGACTGGCCCGGGCATGACGCGAGTGAACACGGCGAAGTCAATTTGTTATCGGCAGTAGGCGCTCAGGCGTGCTTCTCTTCCAGCTCGCCAGCGAGGTGCAGGCCGGGATCGATCAGCTCGCCCTTCAGGAGCGCCAGCGGCGCCTTGTGATAGAGCATCAGGTCGTGGAAGGGGTCGGTGATGATCTTGGTCATCCAGACCAGGCCGGTCTCGATGTCGCGGATGAAGAACAGGTGCACGGTGCGGAAGAGGAGACCGCCGATGCCGACCGCGAGCCAGATCTTGGCGACCTGACGGGTGAAGTCGAACACCGTTTCCCAGGGCGCGAACAGGCCGAACAGGGTCGGATCGGCGAACAGCACCAGCGGCGACAGGGCCCAGATCGCCATCAGCACGACCTTGCGCTGCAGGTTGTAGCCGACCTTGATCTCTTCCTTGTGCTCATGGGTGGCCTGGTTGATGTGGTCGTAGCCCCGCGGCTCGAAGAAGAAATGACCGGCCTGGCGAGAGGTCATCGAGACCAGCCAGCCGACCAGCGCCGAGATCGCCGGATCGAAGAACAGCATCACATAGGCAAACAGGAAGCTCAGGGCGCTGACGAAGTGCAGGCTCTGATTGATCCGGCTGTGATGATAATAGCGGTGGTCGTCCCAGCGCTGGGTACGCAGTTCCTGCAGAAAATTCTTGATCATTCTTTCCCCCAAGAGGATTTCGGGACGTGCTTACAGAGATTCGATGTACGCCGTGTGACATCATCATAATGACATATGACACGACGCAGCGACGCAATGGGAGACTGCCTCATCCTGAGGAGCGCGGAACGCGCGTCTCGAAGGATGAGGCCACCAGCGGGGCCTCATGGTTCTCCAGGCGAAGCGAAGCTTCGTCCGGAGACGGCGCGTTGCGCCGCCTCACCATGAGGGTCAGGCAAAGTCAGGCGGCCTTAGCGACTTCGGCCTTGCGGAAGCGGACCAGCGAGAAATGGCCGAGCGGCGGGATCAGGCGGCGCTCCGCCAGCTCCACGCCCTTGGCGCCGGCAAGCCATTTGGTGTAGCGCGACCAGGCGAACTCGGCGGTGCGGAAGCCGAGCGGACGCACGACCGGCTGCAGCTTCTGCTCGATGAAGCGGCGCACGCCGGCATCGGCGCTGACGCGGGTCAGGATGATGAGCTCACCGCCCGGGCGCAGCACGCGCGCGAATTCGTCGAGCGCGGCTTCCGGATTTGGCACGGCAGTGACGACATATTGCGCCATCACCACGTCGAACGAGTTGTCGGGGAATTCGAGCTTCTCGGCGTCCATCACCGCGAGCCCCTCGATATTCTTCAGGCCGAGTTCGGCAACCCGCTTCTTCGCCTTGTCCAGCATCGCTTCCGAAATATCGGTGCCGAAGATGCGGACATGCGGCGCGTAAAGCGGCAGCGAGA
Source organism: Bradyrhizobium elkanii WSM2783 (assembly GCF_000472865.1). Taxonomy (GTDB): domain Bacteria; phylum Pseudomonadota; class Alphaproteobacteria; order Rhizobiales; family Xanthobacteraceae; genus Bradyrhizobium; species Bradyrhizobium elkanii_A. Next base: position 33,320 of record NZ_AXAP01000083.1, read on the forward strand.
TGCCGGTGCCGACACCGACCTCGAGCACACGGCCGCCGATCTTGTTGGTCGCCTGGATCGCCGCGGCCCGGCCCTTCTTGAACACGCCGCCGAACACGAGATCGTAGACCGGAGCCCAGCGGTCATAAGCCTGCTCGACCGTCTCGCGATCAAAATCCAACTGGCTGCTTCCGTCGAGTTTGATGATGTTGTCCGCCATCGAAGATACGCCTTCTAGTTCGAGAGCGGGGGTGACTCTTCTGCGAAACGTCGTCCCGCTCTCTCCTCTTGTTTAAGCATGATCTCTTCGGAAAACCGGTTCCCGCTTTTCCGGATCATGCTTGAATTAACCTTGCACCGCACTCCGGCCGGCGACGCGCCGGGTCGAACGCAACACCCTGCTCGGCTGCAACGCCGAGAGATTGCCGATGAATTGCCGCGCGCTGTTCTCCCAGGAACGTTGCAGCGCGAAGTTCCGGCACGCCTCTCGCGACATCGTGAGCGCGCGCAGGCACGCGCTGCGCAGATCGTCATCGATCGCGCCGATCGGATGATCCGAGATCACGTCCTTCGGGCCGGTGACCGGAAACGCCGCCACCGGCGTGCCGCAAGCCAGCGCTTCGAGCTGAACCACGCCGAAGGTGTCGGTGAGACTCGGGAACACGAACACGTCAGCCGCGGCGAGATGCGAGGTGAGGTCCTGCCCGGTCTTCTCGCCGAGGAAGACGACGTTCGGATATTTGCGCGCGAGTTCCGCTCTCTGCGGGCCGTCGCCGACCACGACCTTGGTGCCCGGCAGATCCAGCGACAGGAACGCTTCGAGATTCTTCTCCACCGCCACGCGGCCCATGGCCATGAAGATCGGCCGCGGCAGATCGAGCTCGGCCGGATGATCGGGATTGAACAATTCGGTATCGACGCCGCGCGTCCAGAAGCCCAGCTTGCGAAAGCCGCGTTCCGCCAGTTCCTGGCGGAGCGAGACGGTCGCCACCATCGTCATGGCACCAGCCGCATGGAAGCGGCGCAGTATCCAGTAGCCGACGCTGGCCGGAAGCCCCGTACGGACCGACACATATTCCGGAAAGCGCGTCGTATAGGAGGTCGTGAAAGCAAGCTTGTGGCGCAGGCAATAGCCGCGCACCGCCCAGCCGATCGGGCCTTCGGTCGCGATATGGATCGCCTCCGGCTCGGCCTCCTCGATCCGCTGTGCGATCTCGCGCCGGTTCGGCAGCGCCATGCGCAGCCCCGGATAGGTCGGCACGCCCAGGGACGGAAACCCTTCCGGTGTCAGGAAAGTGATCTCGGCGCCGAGGCCTGCCGCGCTACGCTGCAGCGACGTCAGCGTGCGCACCACGCCATTGACCTGCGGATGCCAGGCGTCGGTTGCAACTAATATCCGCATCTCGAAAACCCGAAGTGTTAATGATTCTTCGGGGCAGAAGTTCTGACATTGATATTTCAGGCGTATGACGTCATCGATATGTAAGGAAGGTTTTTCGGGCAGCTCACGCTTTTTCGGCCAACATGACAGAATGATGTCAGAGACAAGCGAAGATCTGGCTCCAAAGCGCCCGCGGCGGAAGCGAAAAAACTATTCGCTGCTGATCCTCGCGGCCGGCCTCTTCCTGTTCGGCGTTGCCGCCAGCACGCTGTATTATTTTCTGCGGCCCGTGACGCTGACGATCGCGGTCGCCCCTCCCGGCAGCGACGACCAGAAGCTGATCCAGGCGCTGGCGCAGACCTTCGCCCGCGATCAGAGCCCGGCGCGCCTGTCGACGGTCGTGACCGAGAACGCCGCAGAAAGCATTGCGGCGTTGACCAGATCGAAGGTGGACATGGCGGTGGCGCGCGCCGACCTCAACCTGCCCGCCAACGCCGATGCAGTCGCGATCCTGCGCAAGAATGTCGTGGTGCTGTGGGCGCCTTCCGGCCTGCGCGCGAAGGGATCGAGGCGACCGCCGACGCCAAAGATCAAGAGCCTCGACGATCTCGACGGCCATCGCCTCGGCGTGATCGGGCAGACGGACGCCAATGTCACGCTGCTGCGCGTGATCCTGAAGGAGTCCGGCGTCAATCCCGACAAGGTCGCGGTGACGCAATTCGCCGTCAACCAGACCGCCGAAATGGCGCGCGATATGACGCTCGATGCCTACATGGCGGTCGGCCCGCTCGACAGCAAGATCACCGCGGGCGCGATCGCCGCGACGGCCGCCGCACGGGGCGCGCCGAAATTCCTGCCGATCGACGTTTCCGAGGCAATCGCCGCGAAGCATCCGCTCTATGAATCGGCGGAGATCGCGGGCAGCATCTTTTCATCCTCGCCGGCCTGGCCCGACGACAAGGTCGAGACCGTCAGCGTCGATCATCTCATCATCGCGCTGCACTCGTTCTCGGACACCTCGATCGGCGCTTTCGTGCGCCAGCTCTTCAACGTGCGCCAGCAGCTCGCGCGCGACGTGCCGGCGGCCGCGAACATCGAGAAGCCCGACACCGACAAGGACGCAGCACTGCCGGCACATCCGGGTGCAGCCGCCTATATCGACGGCACCGAGCGCACCTTCCTGGACAAATACAGCGACTACATCTGGTTCGCGATCCTGGGCCTGTCGGGCCTCGGATCGGTCGGCGCCTGGCTGCGGCATGCCTGGCGCCGCAACGAGCGCGACCGCTATCTCGATCATCGAGACAGCCTGCTGGCATTGATCACCAAGGCACGGCAGGCAGAGACGCCGGACGCGCTCGAGAAGATGCAGAGCGAGGCCGATGGCGTGCTGCGCGAGGCGCTCGACTGCTACGACGACGGCGCCATCGAGGAAGGCGACCTTTCCGCGATCGGGCTCGCGCTCGACCAGCTTCACCACGCCGTCGCCGACCGCCGCACCATGCTCGGCATCGCTCCGCCGGACGCGCCGCGCATGCGCGACGCACTTCCCCCTCTCCCCGTTCTTACGGGGAGAGGGTCGGGGTGAGGGGCTCTCTCCGCGAACGCGGTTGGCGAATGGATTCGCGGAGGCCCCCCTCACCCGAAATTCGGGCTGCGCTTGAATTTCGACCTCTCCCCGCAAGCGCAGGGCTGTCCGGGGAAAATCAGCCATAGCAAAATGCCAATTGGTTCGGGGAAGTTCGCGATTTGGGCTTACTGGGATTGATAGGTGGCGGCTCGTTGATCGCGGCCAGGGATCGACGGGTGAACAGAAACTGGCGGATCAGTTCGGCCAGCCTGAGAGGGAGCATCTTGACGCAGTTGGCGCGCGCGGCGATGCGCAACAACAGGTAGGCAATCATCGCAGCGAGCACCTGCAGGCGGATAGCATTGTCGTTGGTGCCGAG
>NZ_AXAP01000084.1 GCF_000472865.1 Bradyrhizobium elkanii WSM2783
CTTGTCCGATCAGGCTGTCGATATCGACCGCTCGCAGTTCGACCTGGTCGCGCACCGGCTCGCGCAGCCGCGGCGCACCGCGCCGCACTGCTTCGGCCCGTGGCTCCGCTTGTTCCGGCAGCTCTCCAAACAACTCGTCACCAGCCATCATCCCCCTCCTGCAAATCAATCCGCGAAGAGAATCACAGCTGCCACGCGCCCGATATAAAAAGATTCACAGTCTCGTAGGGTGGGCAAAGCGAAGCGTGCCCACCATCAAGCACTCCGCTCGGAATGGTGGGCACGCCGCGCTTTGCCTACCCTACAACTTCACCGGAAAATATTCAGCGCGGCGTATTGCACGAGCATGATGGTCTTGGCGTCGACGATGCGGCCGTCTCTGATCATCGCCAGCGCTTCATCGAGTGGCAGCTCCAGCACCTCGATGTCTTCGCCCTCATGGGCAAGGCCGCCGCCGTCGCCGACCCGCATCGAGGAATCATATTCGGCGACGAAGAAATGCAGCTTCTCCGTCACAGAGCCCGGGCTCATGAAGGCTTCGAACACTTTTTCGACGTGGTGAAGCCGGTAGCCGGTCTCCTCTTCCGCCTCGGCGCGGATGCGGTTCTCCGGGGTCTCATTGTCCAGCATGCCCGCCGCTGCCTCGATCATGAAATCGTCATGACCGTTGAGGAAGGGCGGCAGGCGGAATTGCCGCACCAGCACCACGCTGCGCGCGGCGATATTGTAGGGAAGCAGTGTCGCGGCATTGCCGCGATCGAACACCTCGCGATTCAGCGTCTGCCACGCACCGTCGCCGCGGCGGTAGTCGAAGGTCACCGACTTCAGTACGTAGTGCTCATCGGAGAGCACGCGCTCGTCCTTGATGCGGACGCGGTCGGAAATACTCATGGCGGCGTGCGCCCGTCGATCCATCTGGAAAACACGAGAAGCTGCTGCTCCTCATAGCCGATCGACTGGTAGAACGCGCCAACCTTGGCGTTTTCCCGCCGCACCAGCAATTGCAGTTTTGCAATGCCGGCCGCCTGGAGCCAGTCCTCCGCCGCGCGCATGATCACCCGGCCGTATCCGTTGCCCTGCCTGTCAGGATCGACTGCGACGTAATAGACCCAGCCGCGATGGCCCTCATGGCCGACCATGGCGGATGCGACGATCACCCCGTTGTCGCGGCCGACCAGGATGTCCGAATTCGGCCCGCGTCGCGCCAACGCGATATCGGCGACCGGATCGTTCCACGGTCGTGTCAGCCCGCAGCGCTGCCACAGTGCGACGACGTCAGCGACGTCGCTGTCGGACATCGGCGCGATGGCGAGCGCAGCGATAGGGGGGGGCGGTGCGACGTTCACAGTACTTTTCCAGGATTCATGATACCGAGCGGATCGAGCATCGCCTTGATGCTGCGCATCAGTTGGATCGCGACCTTGTCCTTCACATCGGGCAATTCATCGCGCTTGAGCACGCCGATGCCGTGCTCGGCCGAGATCGAGCCGCCCATCCGCAGCACGATGTCGAACACGACAGTGTTGACCTCATGCCAGCGGCCGAGGAAGTCGGCGCTGTTGGCGCCGATCGGCTGGCTGACATTGTAATGGATGTTGCCGTCGCCGAGATGGCCGAACGGCACCGGCCGCGCGCCGGGGATCAGCTTGACCACCGCCGCATTGGCCTCTTCGATAAAGGCCGGGACCGCGGCGACTGGCACCGAGATGTCATGCTTGATCGAGCCGCCCTCCGGCTTCTGCGCCGCCGACATCTCGTCGCGCAATTTCCAGAACGCCTGGCGCTGGCTCAAATTCGCCGCGATCACGGCGTCATCGACGATGCCATCTTCCATGCCCTCGGCGAGGATCACTTCCAGCGTATCGCGTGCATCGTCGCGCGGCGAGGAAAGCTCCATCAGCACATACCAGGGATGCTTGCTCTGAAGTGGATCGCGGATGTCGATGCCGTGGCGGATCGAGAAATCCACCGCGATGTCGGCGAGCAGCTCGAAGCTGGTGAGGCTGCCCGCGGCTTCGGTTTGCGAGATCGACAATAGCTGCAGCGCATCCGCCGGCGATTTCAACCCGACAAAGGCGGTCTCGATTGCGCGCGGCTTCGGAAACAGCTTCAACGTCGCCGCGGTGATGATGCCGAGCGTGCCCTCCGCGCCGATGAAGAGATTGCGCAGGTCGTAGCCGGTATTGTCCTTTTTCAGTTTCGACAGCGCGTTGAGCACGCGCCCGTCGGCCAGCACCACTTCGAGCCCGAGCGCCATCTCGCGCGCCACGCCATAGGCCAATGCGGTCGTGCCGCCGGCATTGGTCGAGAGATTGCCGCCGATGGTGCAGCTTCCCTCGGCGCCGAGCGAGAGCGGAAACAGCCGGTCGACGTCGCTGGCGCGCTGCTGAGCCACCTGCAGCACCACGCCGGCCTCGCAGGTCATGGTGTTGGAGGCGGTATCGATCTCGCGGATCTTGTCCATCCGCTTCAGCGAAATCACGACCTCGCCATGATGCGGCGTCTGCCCGCCGACCAGGCCGGTATTGCCGCCCTGCGGCACCAGCGCGATGCGATGCGCCGAGGCGAGCTTGCAGATCGCGGCGACTTCCGCGGTCGAGCCCGGGCGCAGCACCAGCGGCGAGCGCCCCTGGAACAGGTTGCGTTCCTCGACCAGGTAGGGCGCGATGTCGGCGGCATCAGTCACCGCATATTTGTCGCCGACGATGGCGCGAAACTTGTCGATCAGTTCCGGCGGAAGCTGCGGCGCTGGCGGATCTGCGATGTTCATCCCGGTCTCTTTCACTCCGGCCGCCTTCATTCGCGGCCAACGGCTGCGCGGCGCAGCCGGTCGTTGATGGCTTCGCCCAGACCGTCATGGGGAATGGGCATCACCGCGATCGCACGCGCGGCTTCGGTGTCGAGCGCGCGGAGATAGCCGAACAGATTGGCGGCGGCCTCGGCAAGATCGCCACTATCAGACAGATTCATCACGGCGGCCGCCGAATCAACCCCCGATATGCTCAAGGGTCCAAACGCCAGAAGCGCCTCTCCGGGCTCGATCCTGTCAGCGTTGAGTCGCACCCGCGTGCGCGGGGCGTAGTGGGAGGCAAGCATGCCCGGCGCGAGCGGCCTGCCGCCGTCGCCCGGCGCGAGCGGCTTGCCGTTGTCGCTTTCGGCGTCCGCTGGAAGCCGGTCGAGCCTGTGGCCGAGCACGCGCTCGATCTCCGCGCGGGGCAGCCCGCCCGGCCGGAGCAGTGTCGCGCGCTCGAAGCAGCCGACGATGGTGGATTCGACCCCGACCTCGACCGCGCCGCCATCGACGATCAGGTCGATGCGCCCCGAAAGATCGCTTGCGACGTGCTCCGCCCTAGTCGGCGAGACATGGCCGGAGAGGTTGGCGGAAGGCGCCACCACCGGCCGGCCGAGGGCGCGCAGGATGTCGCGGGCGACGGCGTGGGCGGGCACGCGCACCGCGACGGTATCGAGCCCCGCCGTCGCAAGCTCCGCCACCGGGCAGCCTTCCGTTTTTGGCAGCACCAGCGTCAGCGGTCCCGGCCAGAACGCCTCGGCAAGCGCGGTCGCCACCGCGTCGAACCGGGCGATCCGGCGCGCGGCGGCGAGATCGCCGACATGCGCGATCAGGGGATTGAACGCCGGCCGCCCCTTGGCCTGGTAGAGGTGGGCGATCGCGGTCGCATTGGTGGCGTCGGCGCCGAGCCCGTAGACGGTCTCGGTCGGGAACGCCACCAGGCCGCCTTCTTTGAGTACGCCGGCCGCGACCGCGGTCGTATCTGTTCCGGCCGGCAAGATCCGGGTTTTCAGGCTCGTTTTCACTGTGACCAAATTCCTCGAATGCGCTGCTTGCGGTCGCCCCAACCCGACGCTATAAGCCGCGTTCTCAGTCGGAGTGTGGCTCAGCCCGGTAGAGCACTGCGTTCGGGACGCAGGGGTCGCAGGTTCGAATCCTGCCACTCCGACCATATTCCGATGTGTTTTCAATCGCTTACGGTTTCGGTTGAGCGCGTCGCGCTCAACTATGGGCACCCCTGCGTAGCACGCAGTGATCGGCTTTATAGTGAGCGCCGAACCGTCCGACAATCTCGACAATTTGCTTGAGGTCTGATGTGGCACCCGAGCCTGCTGTACGGGCTGCTCTCTTGGCATGTGCTTTGGGGTTCCAGCTGCGTTCTGATGGCCGCCACGAAAGGCACGAGAACCCGACAGAATCAGCACGATCTGGGTCTCGTCATGGAAATACGGCCTGAGCCCGAGCGAGCCCCCGCGCCACGATACGATGCGAGCTCGACGATACCAGCGATGTCCATGCGCCGGTAATTCCAGATCGCCGCCGAGGTCAAACGGGTCGCTGATGTTGCCGCTGGTGCCGCTTTCGCGTGCCCTGTCGGTGGTCTCGTCGTCCTTGCCATGGCGCGAGATACATCCCGTGACGGCGATGGCGGCACATTAAGCATAGCGTCAACCGCTGCTTGTGCCGGTGGCAGGTCTTGCCTACCCGTTTTCGATGGACTCGGCCAAAAATATCACGCGGTATCATGCTCTCGACAGTTGGCGTGGCATTTGCGCTTGCATGGTCGCGCTGTTTCACTTCGACGTTATCAGCCATCTGTCGTTCCTGCCGCTCACCAGAAATGCCTACCTCTTCGTCGATTTCTTCTTCGTGTTGAGCGGCTTTGTCATCGCGTCGAATTATCGTTCGCGTCTCGCTGAGGGCTTCGGCACAGGCCGCTTCCTCCTCCTGCGGCTTGGGAGGATCTATCCGCTGCATCTCGTGACCTTGCTGCTGTTCATTCCCATCGACGCCGCGAAGGACGGTATTGGTCCAAACTTGTTGCAGGCCATCGTCACCAACATTCTGCTGCTGCAGGGACTCGGCGTTAATCCGCAGAACTGGCTGAACTTCGCGAGTTGGAGCATCAGCACCGAGTTCGCCGCCTATGTGATCTTCGCCGCCGTCGTGAGCAGGATCGGGCCGACAATCTGGCCTTGGCTGCTTCCGATCATTGCGGGGCCGGTTGTGCTCGCCACCATCAGCCCGGACGGGATGAATGCGACTTTTGACTATGGGTTGGTGCGCTGCCTTTATGGTTTCGCGCTTGGCGTTCTCGCTTTCGATTTGCGAGAGCGCTTCCCAGTGTTGCGCGCACGCCTGGCGCCATCCGTTGAGACATTGCTCGAGGCGGCGAGTCTCGTGCTCGTTGTGGGCTATGTTTCGGTCGCTGGAAGCAGCGTCACTCTGCAGGTGGCCTCGCCGCTGGTGTTTACGCTGGTCGTTCTGGTGTACGCGCGAGAAGGTGGTGCGGTCAGCCGTTGGCTGACGGTTCCGTCCATGCTCATGATCGGGACGCTGACTTATTCGATCTACATGCTGCATCCGCTCGTCAGGGCAGTGGTGCGGGCCATCCTTATGGTCGTCGAGCGCCTCAGGCATACGGAGTTGTTTGTCTCTTACGCGTTGAGCCCGGGCCATGAACCGACGAAAGTTGTCGCTCTGAATGGATCGCTCTGGCTTGGTGATCTCCTGCAAATTGCGATGCTGTTGTTGACCGTCCTGCTGTCGGTTGCAACGTATCGTCTTGTCGAGGAGCCCGGGCGTGACTGGGTCAGGCGCTTGATGGATCGGCGGAGGGTCGGCACAGTACGCGGCGCACGACCGGCTTTCGACGCATGACACGCCGAGCTCGTTCAATTTCGCACCTGTCGCGTTGTTACGCGATGTGGGCGACGCGCCGTATGCGGGTATTGTATGCAAGGCCTGCGGCGGCAAGATCCGCCAGAGCGGTCCCGACTGCCTTGAACATGGTGATGTCGTCGCGCGATCGTCGCCCGTGAACGGCGCCGCTGCACAGTTCGGCTAGCGACGCCTTCAAGTCCTGACGTGACAAAATTCCCGCCTCGATCGGGTGGACGAGATCACCGGCCTCATGTGCCGCCTCATAGGTGTCCACGAATATGGCGAACCGCTTGATGACGTCGTCATCCGATTCCCGCATCGCCGGCGTGAAGGCGCCGATGAGATCGACATGGACGCCGGCCTGCAGCCATTCACCTTTGATCAGTGGCGATGTTGCCAGAGTGGCCGACGTGACGATATCAGCCGTCCTGACGGCATGTTCAAGGTCGGACACGAACACGGCATCCAGTCCGGAGTCACGGAGACGATCCACCATCCGAATGGCGCTGTCGGCGTTGACGTTCCACACGCTGATCCGGCGAATGTCGCGGACGGCCCGATAGGCTTCCGGCAAAAGGCTTGCGATCCGGCCGGAGCCGAGAATGAGCAGGTTGGTCGCGTCTTCGCGCGCCAGATAGGACGCCGCGAGCGCTGACGTCGCAGCGGTTCGCCTGGCGGTAAGGACGTCACCTGCGACCGTCGCAAGTTGCACACCGGTGCCGCTATCGAACAGCAGATAGACCGATGTGAGCGCCGGCATCTTGCGCGCGGCGTTGCCCGGGAATACGGCGACCAGCTTGACTCCAAGCAGATCATCAGCTTCCGATTTCTGCTGCCATGAGGGCATCAGCAACAAGGTCGCGTTCGGCTCGCCCGGAACTGGGATCGTATGATGATGTCGCGGCGGCACAGTGCAGCCCCTGACAAAGAAGCTGCGCAGATGCGGGATCAGCTCATCCATCGGGAGAAGGCGCGTCGCCTCCTCTGCATCAATGGTCTGCAGCGGTTGTTTCTCGGTCATGGCCTTCTCATTGCAAGACTTTGTGTCGCGGCTCTCGCGCGACGCCCGCATGCTGTCGCGGTTGCCGAACCAAATCGAGGTTGTGCTTCGGCGTGCCGGACGAGGACACGCCGGGACGTCAATGCGGTCGTCCCGGCGTGTCAGTTCGCGCGGCTCAGCGGTCGATCAGGGAAGAATTGGCGGGTGGTAGGTGAACGTCGTCATCAGGATTGCCGCAAGGATCATGACGATCGGGAAATGCACAAAGAACTGCACCGAGGTGTAGCCGATCAGGTCTTTTGACTTCAAGCCGAGTATGCCAAGCAGCGGAAGCATCCAGAATGGATTGATGAAGTTCGGCAGCGTCTCCGCGATGTTATAGATCATCACAGTCCAGCCCAAATGAGCCCCGATCTCATTGGCCGCCTTCATGATGTACGGGGCCTCGATGATCCACTTGCCGCCAGCCGACGGGATGAAGAAACCGAGTACCGCGGAATAGATTCCAACCAGGAACGAGAAGACGGTCGAGTTGGCGGAGGCGTCCACGAACCAGTGTGCGATGGTGTCGGACAGCGTTACGCCCTTGCTGTTCGGCACCTTGGTCAGCATCTGAGCGATTCCGGCGTAGAAAGGAAACTGCAATAGCACGCCCGAGACGCTTGGCATCGCCTTGGAAAAAGTCTCAAGCAGGCTGCGTGGACGCCAATGCAAGAGGATGCCAAGCACCAGAAAGACGAAATTGTAAGTGTTCAGGCCCGACAAAGTGATCAGCGGATTGCCGGACTGAAAGGTCTGCCAGAGCCAGCCCAGCGCCAGCACGACGATCAGGATCGTCAGAATGGGACTGAACTCGAGAAAATCGCCGGGCCGCGCCGGCTTCTTCGGCTCGATTCGGTCGTCGTCGAGCGACACGCCGAGATCCGCGGCGGTCTTGACCAACCTCGGATCTGGAGCAGTCAGGTAGCAGATCGCTGCGGATAGCGCGGTGACGACCACCGTCGTGACCAGATTCTGCCACGTCAGGATCGTTTCAGAGAAACCGATGACGCCGGTGATCGGCAACAGCGAACTCGGGATGCTGGCCGCATTGGCCTGAAGCTGGGCGGCTGATGATGTGATGCCGAGCGTGAAACCGCAGCCGAGGCCGAGATAGCCAGCCGCACCGGCCGCGCGATAGTCCAGCCTGATGTCCTTGCGCCGCGCGATTTCGCGCACCAGTAGGCCGGAAAAGATCAGACTGAGACCCCAGTTCAGCAGCGACAGGACGATACTGAGGACACCGACGAAGACCACAGCGCCGCGCGCGGTGGAGGGTACGGCCGCCAGCCGCCGCAGCACCGCCGCGACCGGCGGCGACATCGCGACCACATAGCCGCCGATCGCGACCAGCGCCATTTGCATCGTGAACGGAATGAGATTCCAGAAGCCGTCGCCGAAGGCGCGGCTGACCGCAAGCGGTGAGCCTCCATGCACGATGGTGCCGAGCGCGATCACGACCACGGCAATCAGAACGAACACATAGGCATCCGGAAACCAACGCTCGGCGAAGGCGACCATATGCTGCGAGAGCCTTGCAAGCAGGTTGGTCTGCATCGGCATTTTGTCAGGAAACGAATTTCTATGCGTAGCGTCGGTCATTGCTGCCCCATTATTATGTCGGTGTTGGTTTCGTCGCGTCATTGCCGGTCAAAGCGCGAGCGTGAGTTCGGAGAGAGGAACCGTCTGGCAGGTCAGGCACTGGTCCGTCGCGCCCACATCGCCGCCGAGTTGTGCGACGTCGCCCTTGACGATGCGCATGGCGCAGCTCTCGCACTGGCCGACACGGCAACCGCTGGGAAGAGACAGGCCCGCGGCCTGAGCGGCATCGAGAAGGGTTCCGAGTTCAGGCGACCAGATAAAGCTTTTGTCGGTACCGGCGACGTGAACCTTCTGTGGCTGCAACGTCCGCGGCACGATCGGCGGTGATGCGAACGCCTCCGCGAATACGTCGAAGCGCGGCATGCCCCGTTCTACCAGTCGCTCAGTCATTGATGTCGTAAAGTGCGGCGAGCCGCAAAGATAGGCGAGGGGCCTCTGCGGCAGCACTGGATCGATCGCCGTCAGGTCGAGCCGCCCCATGTAGTCGTAGTCCTCTGGGCAACGATCTTGCGCGCGCGGCGCTGAAAACGCCGTGACGAGATCAAGTTCCGGGAGACGGTCTGCAAGCTCCCGCAACCGCCGGGCAAAGGGATGCTCATCACCGTTGCGGCAACCATAGAGCAGAAGCACCTTGGCGACGCGCTCCGTCGGCTCGCGCTCCGCCAGCGCCTCGAGGTGACTCATAAAGGGTGTGATGCCGATACCGGCCGCGAGAAAAATGAGAGGCCGGGGGCCCGCCAGCGGCGGGGTGAAAATTCCTCTCGGCGCCTCGATCTGGACTTGATCACCGACGGTCAGGCGATGGATATGAGCGGAAAGATGACCGCTGTCGCGGGTGTGGGCCAAATTGTCGAAACGCCGTTTCTTTATTGCGACCGACAGGACGTCCTGGCCGCCATGGCCGGTCAGCGAATAGGCGCGGGTCACATCGATTCCCGGCAGGCCCAGCATGACGTGTTGTCCCGGCCGGAACGCGGGAAGCGGGCCGCCATCGCGCGGGAGGAGGTCGAGCGCGATGACATCGTTGGACTCGTTGCGAATGGTGGCGACCGAGAAAGCGCGCCGGCCGACCCAGCGGCCACGGCTCGCGGTCTCGTCCTTGCGAATGTCGCAGCGTATCGCCCGCAGCGGCACCGAGCCGCTGACCGGATCGCGCGTTGCGTCGCTCAAGCCGTCGTTCATGTTCGATGTCGCAAAACCGGCGGAGCTGGTCGCTTCGCGGCCCAGTGGCGGACAATCCTCCCACCAACCGAACTCGGCGATGGCGACGCGATCGTCGAGGGCTTCGTTCAGCCGCACGCGCAGCCGTACCTCTCCCGTTGACGTCTCGACGATCGCCCAGTCACCATCCTCAAGGCCGCGCCGCGCCGCGAGCGTGCTGGTGATCTCGATCGCGGGATCAGGCGTTTTCTTGCGAAGCGAGGCGACGTGACGGTGCGAGCTATGCACGAACCAACCGCTCTTGGCCGTGGTGAGCACCAGTGGGAAGCGGCTGTCGGGGGTGTCTGCAAGCGGGCTCTCGGCGGGCTCGATATGACCTGCCAGCGGCGCGTAGCCGTGATCGAGCATCAATTCCGAATAGATTTCGACACGGCGGGTGGGCGTGGCAAAGCCCGCGATCGTGCCGTCCTCCCGCTGCACTGCGTATTTTTCGTGCCGGAACGGCTGGGGAAAGCGCAGGCCCTCCGGATGCCGACGAAGTTCGTCGACCGTCACGCCAAGCGGCGCGAGCTGATGGTTCCAGCCAGCGCGGATGTCGCCACCGAAGAATTGGTTTGCCAGGCCCAGCCTGACGGCGAGCTCGGCTGCGATTTCATAGTCTGCTTTGCACTCGCCGAGACGCGGAAGCATCTGCGGACGGAATTGTATCGTCTCGACGGCATCCTGCGTGATCTCGAAACCGATTTTGAGGGCGTCCCGCTCCCACGGCATATTGGCCGGCAGGATGATGTCCGCATTCTCTGCCGTCGGATTCATGAACATGTCGACGTGGACGTGGAAGTCGAGTGCACGCAATGCCTCGCGATTGCGTGAGGAGTGCCCCTGCGAAACCATGAAGTTGGTGCCGAAGCTCATCAGCGCCCGGACGCGATAGGGTTCGCCGGTGAGCACGGCGCGGCTGAAGTCGCGCGCCGTGATCCATCCCCGGCTTGGTGGCCCCAGCGGCAATTCGTCGATGCCGAGCGCTTTGACCTTCTGTTCCGGCGGCAACAAGTCATAGTCGTTGACGGTCCGCGTCGGCGGCGGCACCGGCCAGACATTGCCGCCCGGCCGGTCGCAGGCGCCGGTCAGCGCGTAGAGTGTCGCGATCGCCCGCTCGGTCATCGTCGCATTGGTGTGCTGGCCGACGCCGGTCCACGAGTGGTAGGCGAGCCTTGGGCTGTTCTCGAACAGGCCGTAGAACGCAGCGATGTTGCGCTCCTCGAGCCAAGTCACTTCGGCGACGCGAGCGATCGTGTAGGGGGCAGCCTCCGTGGCCAGCAGACGAAATGCGGTCGCCGCAGCGATGACGCGGCCATCGCGCGCGGCAAGCGTCGTCCGGCCATCCAGCCTGCAGTGCGCAGGATCGAGAGCCGCAACGCGGGCGTCGTAGGCCCGCGCCATCCCGGACTGATCCAGCACGACGAAAGCTTCCGACGCTTGATTGTCCCAGAGTTCGTTGGCACGAACGAAGCGGCCTGTATTGGTGTCGACCAGGAAAGGCCCGTTGGTCCAGCGCGTGACGAAGCCCGCATCGAACGATCCTGTCGCGATGAGATGCCGGATTGCGCCCAACGCGAGGGCTCCGTCCGAGCCGGGACGGATGCGTAGCCAGAGGTCAGCGTCCTGTCCCGATCCGTTCGGCTTGGGATCGACCACCACAACCCGCGCTCCGCGCCGTCGCGCATTGCCGATACGGGTCGCCTGGGCAAGCCATGTGCGGGCGGGATTGTGTCCCCACAACACGATGGCGTCGGCCTGCTCATAATCCGGAAAGCCGATACCGCGGCCGAAAGTCAGGGCATGGGCATAGTCCTTGTGCCAGCCGCAGATTTCGACGGCGTAGATCAGATTTGGACTGCCGAAGCACCTGATGAAGCGCTCGACCCACTCGAAGCTGTCGACCATCGGGGTGCCGCTGGGCGTGGTGACGGCAAAGGCCACGGCTTCAGCGCCGGATGTTTTGCGAATGCCGCCGAGCTCTCGGGCGATGTCGTCCAGCGCCTCGTCCCAGGAAATTTCGGTCCAGCCCGGATCGGCAGCGTCTCGCGGCGCAGTTCGACGAAGCGGTTTGGTCAGCCGCCGCGGACTATGGACCATCTCCGGTGCGGCGCGGCCCTTTGCACATAGCGCTCCGCCGGTCGGATGCCCTTGCAGGCTCTCGACGCCGATCAGCCGGCCATTCTCGACCACCATGGTCGAGCCGCACCGTGATCGGCAGAGCGTGCAATAGCCCGGGATGCGCTCAGCCATCGTCAATGAAACCGTGTCACAGGGAAGTTAATGTAGCGCGTTACTGTAACGCTTTACACAGCATGATCTGTGGGCATATCCTCCGTCAAGCGCATTTATTGTGCTGCACTTGCTAAGCCGGAGGGCTCTGGAACCGACGAAGCGGAGATGGGGATGGAGCAAAATTTACGGGAGCAGGTGGTGCAGCAGGTGCGCGCCGAGATCATTTCCGGTCAGAGCGCGCCGGGAACGATGTATTCCGTGCCGACCCTCGCCACGAGCCTCGGCATCTCGACGACTCCCGTGCGCGAAGCGCTGCTGGAGCTGACGCGCAGCGGACTGATCGAACCCATGCGCAATCGGGGCTTCAAGGTGGTCGAACCGACCTTGACCGAACTGCGCAACCTGTTTGATCTCCGCGAAGTCCTGGAGCTCCATGCGGCCGCGATCGTTGCACGCAAGCCAAAGAGGGATCTCGAAGGGCTTTATCGCTTTGCCGATGACATCGCGCGCGCGGTGAGAACGGAAGACCTGAGGCTCTATCTCGAATCCGATCGAAGCTTTCATCAGATGTTGACGGCCGCGGCGGACAATGCACGACTCACCGAGTTGGTGATGGGATTGCGTGACCAAATGCGACTTTACGGTATCAAGTCGCGTGCAGGTCTCGCCCGCCAGAATGAGTCAACCGCGGAGCACTATCAGATCATTGAGCTTGCGATGGCCGGCAAGGAGGAGGCTCTCACCAATCTGCTCAGGCATCATATCAGGGCCTGGGAGCCGATCTTTGTTGAAGCGTTGTCACAGGTGACGATCCCGCGCGAACCGATTGCCGCCAATCGTGGTCGGGGGCGCTAGTTGCAGGCTGCTCCACGATCCGCACCTGCCCGAGGGATTTGCGGTGGCCGCCAACCAGCAATCAGCATTGTGGTAAACGGGTCAGCGCTCATGCTTCGTGCAGCATCGCGTGCAGACGCCGGGCAAGCTCTGCCAGGCGGAACGGCTTTTCGACAATTGGAAATTCCCCGACCGCATTGTGTCGTTCCAATACATCTGCCGCATAGCCGGAGGCGAGCAGGATTCTGATATCCTTGCCGAGCTTCCTCGCTTCGCGAGCAAGCTCAACTCCGCTCATTCCGTTGGGCATCACGATATCACTCAGCAAGAGCTCGAAATCCTGACCGCTCTGCAGTATCCGAAGCGCGTCCATGCCGTTCCGGGCACAGGAAACCTGATAGCCGCACGTGGTCAGCATGGCTGACGTGGCCTCCAGCAGATCCTCGTTGTCTTCAACGAGTAGAATTCGTTCCGTGCCAGTCGGTATGGCCTGGGGTTGAGAGCACTCCGGATCAGCCTCACGCGCTTGCGCAGCCCTGGGGAGGTATAGATCGATCGTAGTTCCGGCGCCGGGTGCGCTGTTGATGACAATATGGCCACCAGACTGTCGAACGAAGCCATAGACCATGCTGAGTCCGAGTCCCGTACCCTTCCCGACATCCTTGGTCGTGAAGAATGGCTCAAACACGCGGTCCCGCACTTCCGGGGGCATTCCGCAGCCGGTGTCTGCGACGGAGAGCCTCACATACGATCCGGGCGGACAGCCGGACACTGAGCTCCTGTCTTGGACCACGTTCCGGGTTTCGATCTGCAGTACACCTCCACCAGGCATGGCATCGCGCGCATTCAAGGCCAGGTTGAGGAGCGCAGTCTCCAGAAGCGACGGATCAACGCGACACATCCATAATTCTTCATCGAGCCGCAGTTGGACTTCGCATCCATCCCCGACGGCTTGGCGAATGAGTCCCTGGAATTCGGAAAGGAGCCGATTGGGGTTGACGAATTCCGGCTTCAATGCCTGCCCACGGGAAAAGGCGAGAAGCTGCGTCGTGAGCTTCGTTCCGCGATGCACGGAACGTCGCGCCGCTGCGGCGTATTGCCGGATCTTGCCGATATCTGGGGCATCCTCGATGAGTTCGAGGTTCGCAGAGATCACCGTAAGCAGGTTGTTGAAGTCGTGCGCGACGCCGCCGGTGAGCTGGCCGACGGCCTCCATCTTCTGGCTCTGATGGAGCTGTTCCTCCATCTGACGGCGCGCCTCCAGGGCCTGCTTGTGATCGGTGATGTCGCGGAGGAAGATCGCGAGGCCGTGGCTGGAGGGAAAGGCATTGAGTGCGTACCAGACGTTCGTGCGCGGGCAAAACATTTCGAGATAGGTCGGTCGTCGCTCTGACGTCGCCTCCCGAATTTTCTTCAAGGCTTCCAGATCGGCGGCGACCGGAAAGGCTTCTGAAAGGGCCATGCCGACGATGTTCCGGCCGTGGGCGACACTCGCCGAGGCCGGTCCATTGAGATAGCTGACCCGCCAATCCCGATCGACGATAAGCACGCTGTCGGTGGTGTTCTCAAAAATCATGGTGAACCGAGCGGCAGCTTCCTCGGCTCTCTCTCCTTTGCTTCGGACAATTCGTGCTCGCGGCGTTCGAGCGCATCGGCCATGGTGTTGAACGCTTCGGCGACCCGGATGATTTCGGATGTTCCCTGGACGTCGACGCGTCGTGCAAGGTCGCCTAGCCGCCATTGGTTGGCGGCGTCGACCAGTTGCTCGAGCGGACGATGGATGAACCGCCGAGCCCCCAGCGACGTCAGGCTCAACACCAGCGCGGTGCTCAGTACGATCAGGAAAACGCCACGCTGTGTGCCGTGCTGGATCTCGGTGAACGCCCGGGCTTTGTCGAGGCCAAAGGCGATAACGATTCCCCCATCCTGCAGGACCGAATAGCCGACGATCCGCTCCACACCATCGAGATCGACGATATCGGCAGTGCTCCGATGGTCGGGCTTTCGATCGTTATCCCCGGGTATCCTCCGGCTGGCAAAGCGGTCGTTGTCGGGATAACGGGCCAGGTACGTGCCGTTCCGGTCCATGATCGCAAGTGCAGCTCCCGGCGGCACGTCCTGCTGAGCGATGGAGCCGGCAAGCCAATCCAGGCTGAGGGCGGCTATGACGACGCCGCCAAGCCGGGCATCGTCGCCATAGAAGGGCAGCGCAAAATGAAGGACCTTGCGACCAGTCTGCCGACCGATTGCGAACTCTCCGACTGTGAATTTGCCGGTTTTCAGTACGTCGGCGAAGTAGGGCCTTCCAGCCGCGGTCGATCGCTTGTAGTCAATGTTGGTGTCACAGAAGGCGTCGCCGTTCGTGTCGACCACGATGAAGCTGATGAACCCCGGATATCGTCGCATGATCCTGGCGAGGTAGGCGTTGCAGCCTTCCGTGTTCTTCGCCTTTATCGCCGGAAGCTCCGATAGTGCGATCAGGGCTTGATGCATTCCCTGGACGATCTGCCGCTGTTCCGCCGCGGCAAGCTCCGCCAGGTTGAGGGCCTGGTTTTGCACTTCGACTTGGCGGGTGCAACGGAATTGGAATTCATTGTAGGCTTGAATCGCGATAGCTGGGATCAATGCGATAGCCACCAGCAGGAATAGACGTGATAAAAGAGTCACTTGTTTGCTTACTTTCTGCCCGCGATCTGCGGTCCTGCAACGCCCGTCGACCCAGTGGCGCTCTGACGTCGATCGCTGACGAAATGCGATCTGCGGTGCTCAGGACAATCATCTTGATCGCGACGCTAATCATGCCGTTGTGTAAATGACGCTTCAGACAAATCCTTCGGTCTCCGTTGTGCGAAACGATGTTCATTCGACGTCCTCGCAAGCGTGAGCAAGGGCACCGCCAGACGCGGGCTGTGCGGTCTTCAAATGTTGGCGAGCTCTGCTACTGGATCATGACGCGATCGGACTGAGAAGTTACATCTGTAACGACAGGAGCGACGCCGCCTTCGTGGCGATGGCCAAGTACGCGCTCGAATTCATCATGCATCTGCGGAGTTTGCCCGTTCTGGATCGCCCATGGCGCGCTTGAGCGGCATGATATCGGTCACAAGCAGGTAGGCTGTCGCAGGAACTCCTGCCGCTATCGAATGCAAGTTCATGAAGGAATCCGCCTGTTGCAAAAAGTCTTGTATGCCCGTATTTTAGGGGAATATGCCCCTATCGATCAAAGCGGGGCACGGATCGCCGCCTCAAGTGAGGGAGTATCCAGGATGAAACCGACTATCTTGATCGCCGGCGCTACAGGTGCGACCGGCCGCGTTGCCACCAAGCTTCTCCTGCAGCAGGGCTTTCCTGTGCGGGCGCTCGTTCACCGCGATGACGAGCGCTCCAGCAAGCTCCGAGCCGAGGGGGCCGAAATCGTCGTCGGCGACCTCCTCGACTTCCGAGCCGTACGCCGTGCGTTCGATGGGGCGCAGCGGGCATACTTCGTCTATCCGATCCGGCCCGGCATCACCCAGGCGACGGCGCAGTTCGCGCAGGCTGCGCTTGAGGCCAAGGCCGAGTTCATCGTCAATATGTCGCAGAAATCGTCTCGTCGGGATTCGAAAAGCGATGCTGCGCTTCAGCACTGGCTGTCGGAGCGCGTGTTCGACTGGGCCGGGACGCCCGTCGCGCACCTGCGCCCGACTTATTTCGCTGATTGGCTCCTCTACATGCGAAATATGATTCGCGCGGGCCGGATGTCAGTTCCTTTCGGCACGACGGGCCGCCATGCGCCCATTGCTGCGGAAGATCAGGGGGCTGTCATCGCCGCGATCCTGGCCGATCCGGCGCCGCACAAGGGGCAAATCTATCCCCTCTTTGGCCCCGTCGAGCTTACGGCTCCGGAAATCGCCGCGACGGTGGGTAAAATCCTCGGCAAGGAAATCCGCTACGAGAAGATTACCGCGCAGCAGTGGGCGCGCGAAGTCACCGGACAGGAGATTCCGTTCCTTGCGCAGCATCTGCAGGAGGTAGCGATCGACCACAACGACGGTATCTTCGCTGGGACGAATGACTTGGTCGAGAAGATCGCCGGTCGGCCGCCGATGACCGTCAGTGAGTTCGTCGAGAAGAATCGGGCGGCCTTTCAGTAGGCCGTCCACGTCAGCTCAACGACCGATAAACATTTCTCGACTTGAGGAACGGCATTTTCGGGATTTGGACGCGCGTATGCATGACCTGATTGGCTTTTCGATCGAAGCGCACGGCGGACTCGCTCGTTGGAATCAGCTCCGACAGATTTCCGCGAGCTTCATTCCTGGGGGGATCACAGAGCGACAGAAGGCATCACATTCTCCCATAAGCGCCGGGTTTACCTTCCGGATGCCGAGGGAAGGCCAAAAATGGATACGGTGATGATTTCGATCGATCTCGACGAACTCGAACTTTTGCGCGTGGCGCCTCAGCGGCGCAGTGCAATAGGCGGAGCGCGCTTCGCCACGTCGGGTGGCGGACTATGCGGTCAAGCTGGATTCATTGGGCGGCGAGCGATTCAAACATCTCGCGGTCAGGGGGATGTGTTTGAACGGCCATATGCCGCTTTCGGCCTATTCCGTCCCGATCTGGCCTGGACCGTTTTGCTCGATTGAGCCTTCACCGAAGTCTCTTTCTCGCCGCGCTCGCCCAAACCGCACGAGAGAAGCTGATCCATGAGTTTGTGCATGGCAAGGACGTTGGAAGCACCGAACTCAGTCTTGAATTCAGCTTGCGCACGTTCCCATCCCGGCCGCGCCAATTTAAACCGCTCCAAACCAGCCTCAGTTATGGAGATGAGGCGAACCCGCCGATCCTTCGGACCGATCTCGATCTTGATCAGGCCGTCACGTTCAAGCGGGCGAAGGTTATGACCGATCGTGGCGCGGTCCATGGTCAACATCTCTGCCAACTCAAGCATCGACTTCGGTCCGCGTTGCTTCAGATGACCCAGAATCGCGTATTGCGTGACACGTAACCCGGACGCCGCGATATGTGCATCGTAGAAACGGTTAACATGGCGAGCAGCGCGCCGCAGCTTTGTGCTGTTGCACAAATCAAGCACATCGACATCGCCAATCGCCATATTTGCATCTCCTGTCCGCGACTGATGCAAGCCCAGATAGGCGGCTGGTGCAAGATGGTCAAGCATGGGAGGAGGCTACCGACTTCGGCTCCATGTTCGCGCGAGCCTGGTGATTGCTGGCTGCGAAATTGAACAAGGAGATGTCGCTCACGCACGGCCGCCATTTCCCTTGGCGCGGCGCAGCAGCTCCACCACTTGCCGATCCGAGATCTGGTTGAAATCCCGGTAGTGCATGCCGACTGCAAAGAACGACTCGGGATTCATCAGGCAAATGACTTCGTCTGCTTCGGCGTTCAGGGCCTCGAGCGTATCGGGCGGAGCGACCGGCACCGCGAGCACAAGCCGGCGCGTACCCGCCCTGGAGAGTGCCTTGAGCACGGCCCGCATCGTTCCACCGGTCGCGATGCCGTCGTCGATCACGATCACGGTGCGGCCTGTGATGTCGACGGGCGGCTCGCTGTCGCGATAGAGGCAGCGCCGCCGCTCGATCTCTAAGAGCTGGCGGGATGTCTCCGCCTTGAGATAGTCGGCGCCGGGCTCGATGGCGCGAACGATCTCGTCGTTCATCACCACCTGCGGCTTCGCGCCATCGACCACCGCGCCCAGCCCGAGCTCTTCGTGTCCGGGCGCGCCGATCTTGCGCACCAGCACGACATCGAGCGGCGCGTTCAGCGCCTGCGCGACCTCGAATGCGACCGGTACGCCACCGCGCGGCAGAGCCAGCACCACCGGGTTGTCGTTCTTGAACTTCAGAAGCGTCGGCACGAGCCGGCGTCCGGCCTCGCGCCGGTCGGCGAAGATGCGCTCGTCGCAGGTTCCTGTCAGCGGCGATGACAGGAAACGGCGGAACCAGCGTTTGGCGTGCTCGATGACCTCCTCAAGCGCGCCGGGTTCTTCAAACAAATGACCGGCTCGTGGCACGATGACCAAATCCTTCTCGCAGGAAAGCGCGGCGAAGGCCGCACGGTTGAGCGGAATGACCGGCAGGTCGGCGCCGCCCACGATCAACAGCGTCGGCGCGGTGACGGCGCGCAGCGCCTCGCCGGCGAGATCGGGCCGTCCGCCGCGCGAGACCACTGCGCCGACATTCTGCCCTTCGGCCGCGGCGACCAGTGCAGCCGCGGCCCCGGTGCTTGCGCCGAAATAGCCGACGGGCAGTGCCGCGAATTCGGGCCTGGCATGGACCCAGTCCACGGCTTCTGCGAGGCGTGACGCCAGCAGACCGATATCGAAAACGTTGCCGCGGTTGCGCTCTTCCTGCTCACTGAGGAGATCGAGCAGCAGGGTGGCAAAGCCCGCCTCGCGCAAGCCCGCCGCCACCTGATTGTTGCGCGGGCTGTGGCGGCCGCTGCCGCTGCCATGCGCGAAGATCACGATGGCAGTCGCGTCCTCGGGTACGCCCAGTATGCCGGCGAGATGATGCAGACCAATGTTGACGTCGCTGATCTGCGCTCGTCCGCCCGTCATGATCAGTCCTCGGCAGGAGAAAGGGCCGCGCTGGGTTCCCTCTAAAACTGTAACTCAGGCCGGTGGTGGATGTTCCTCCGCCGCGCTCACGTGATACCCTCGACAGCGCGCAGCGCGGGTACCACGAAGTCGATGAAGGCGCGCACTGCAGGTCTCAGGAAGCGCGACGTCGGATAAGCCACGTAGAGTTCGCTCGCTCGAATCTCGTGCTGCGGCAGCACCTGCACCAGACGTCGCGCACGCAGTTCTTCCGTCACCAATGGAAGCTGTACCGGACCCAGGCCGCGGCCCGCCAGCAAGGCCGCAATAAGGACCCGCGCGTTGTTGGTCTTCAGCACAGGCCGGACTGGCACTTCGATGGTTCTGGGGCCGCTCAAGAGCGTCAGTGTTCCTCGACGAGACAGCACCGCGTCAGTGACGACGAGCGCGTGGTCCGTCAGTGCCTGCCAGCGCCGGACCGGACCATGCTCTGCCAGGTACTCAGGTGTCGCAACCAGGATACGCTTGATGATGCCGACCTTGCGCAGGACGGTACTTTGGTCCGTCGGGCGTCCCATGCGAACCGCCAGGTCGATGTCTTCATGCACGAGGTCCGCCGCCCTGTTCTCCAGCGTGAGGTCGACCGATACGGTCGGGTGCTGCTTTTGGAAGTCCATGACGATGCGGTGCAGATGGCTTTCACCAAGGCAGACGGGGCCGTGAATGCGCAGCTTGCCACCGACTTCGCCCATATCACGGCGCACCATCTCTACCGCTGCATCGATGGCCGCCAGGGAGGTCCCGCCTGCTTCGTAGAGCATCAGGCCTTGCGGGGTTGGGCGCACCGCGCGCGCGGTCCGCTCGAGCAGGCGCGCACCGGTATACTGCTCGAGGTTGCGCAACAGCTTGCTCACCGCGGGCTGTGAGACGCCCAGGTCACGGGCAGCGGCGGTGATGGAGCCGCGCTCGACAGTGCGCACGAAAGCACGAAGGGCGGCGCTCAGATCCATTCATAACACCTGGTTATGCAGATCATTCGCTCATAGCGGATAGACGCGGTGCGGTCCATGATGAACATTCCGTGCAAGAACTCGGCCAAGATGAGGTGCACGATGGAATTCGACCGGCGATCACTGTTGTTCGGAGGATCACAGATATTGCTCGCGGGCGCGGCTGCGACAGCGGCCGGACTTCAGTCCGTCTCTGCTCAAGAGAAGCCCGATAGCGCGGAGCCCACTAAGATACCGACCGGGATGTCTAGTCGTTTCGTCGATGTGAATGGCATCCGCATGCACTACGTTGCCATGGGATCCGGCCCTGTCGTCGTTCTGCTGCACGGGTGGCCCGAGACGTGGTTTGCCTGGCGCGGCATCATGCCGCGACTGGCCAGGAAGTTCACTGTGGTTGCGGCTGACCTGCGTGGGTGCGGGCTATCGGAGCGCACCGAGGCTGGATACGACAAGCAGACGATTGCCGGGGACATACGCGCATTGATCGCCCACCTGGGACCCGGTCCAGCCCACGTGGTCGGCCACGATATGGGCGGCAAGGCGGCCTATGTCCTCGCCCACCTTTACCCGCAAGCCGTTTCCAAGCTGGTGCTCGTCGACTGCCTGCTTCCGGGAACCGAGAATTTGGACGCCTTGCGCGGCGGAGCCTGGCACTATGGATTTCACGTCGCGCCGGAGTTTCCGGAGATGCTGACCAGGGGGCGAGAGCGCGACTACATCCGCGCGCAGATTCGGGCCTGGTCGCACGACAAAATGGCCATTTCCGAGGATGCCATTTCAGAGTTCGCCTATCATTACGCCCGCCCTGGCGGAATGACGGCCGGGTTCAACTACTATCGAGCGCTGCGCCAGGATGCGAAGCTCGCCGAGACGCTGCGCGGACGCAAACTGATGCCACTTGTGATGACCATCACCGGGCGTCATAGCGCTGGCGACAAGCTCGCCGAATCCTTGCGCGATCAGGCCGCCGATCTCACGAGTGTCGTCGCGGAGGATAGCGGTCATTTCGTTGCCGAGGAGGTTCCGGATTTCTTCTGCGAGAAACTGGAGACATTCCTGGTGGGTTGAAGCTTGCTGGCGTGGACAAGCGGCGCGAGATCTGACGCGTTACTGAAACGCGACCTCGGCGAAGCTCCGGAGCTTGCGCGAATGCAGGCGCTCCAATTGTTGCTCCCGCAGTCGTTCGAGCGCCTTAAGGCCGATCTCGAGATGCTGGCCGACGCGCTGCCGATAGAACTCGCTCGCCATGCCCGCGAGTTTGATCTCGCCATGGAGAGGCTTGTCCGAGACGCACAGCAGCGTGCCGTAGGGAACGCGGAAACGAAAGCCGTTGGCGGCGATCGCCGCCGATTCCATGTCGAGGGCGATCGCACGCGATTGCGACAGGCGCCGAATGACCGAGCGATCGCCGATCTCCCAGTTGCGATTGTCCACGCTTGCGACTGTTCCCGTGCGCATCAACCGTTTCAGCTCGAAGCCTTCGAGCCCGGTCACTTCACCCACGGCTTCCTCGAGCGCGACCTGCATCTCGGCCAGCGCCGGTATCGGCACCCAGAGCGGCAGCTCATCGTCGAGCACATGATCCTCGCGCACATAGCCATGCGCGAGCACGTAGTCGCCGAGCCGCTGTGTATTCCTGAGACCAGCGCAGTGTCCAAGCATCAACCAGGCGTGCGGCCGTAGCACCGCGACATGATCGGTGATGTTGCGTGCATTGGACGGACCGGTGCCGATGTTGATCAGGGTAATGCCCCGATAGCCGGCCTCGACCGAGTGAAAGGCCGGCATCTGCGGCATGCGTTGCGGCGCGATCCCGGTCGTGCCGCCGCCAAGGCGCGCGTTGCGCGTGATCACGTTCCCCGGGCCGACGAAGGCGTCGGGGCCGATCGCGCCCGCAGCCAGACGCTTCTGGCTCAACTCGGCGAACGCATCGATGTAGAACTGGTAGTTGGTGAAGATCACGAAGTTCTGGAAGTGCTCCGGATCCGTGCCGGTGTAATGATAAAGCCGGCGCAACGAATAATCGACACGTGCCGCGCGGAACAGGGCCAGCGGCTCGGGAGCGCCAGGCGCGAGCTCGAGCGTGCCATTGGCGATGGCATCGTCCATGGTGGCCAGGTCAGGCACATCGAAGAGATCGCGCAGCGATCGCATTACGTTCGATTTGTCGCCGGGCGTGAGTGCAGCTTCGATGTTGATGTCGCGACGATAGGCGAAATGAATCGGGATCGGCTCGTTCGACTCGCCGATTTCCACCGGTACGCCATGGTTGTCGATCAATCGCCCGATCTGCTCGGTGAGGTAGGTGCGGAACAGGTCCGGTCTCGTCACCGTGGTTTCATATACCCCCGGCCTTGCGACGAAGCCGTAAGCGAGGCGCGAATCGACCCGCACATAGGTCGAGGTTGCAATGCGCACGAACGGATAGTTGGCGCGCACGCGCGCCGTGAGCGGCGCGCCATTGGCGTAGGCCTCGAAGTGTTTCCGCAGGAAGGCGGTATTACGTTCGTAAATCTCTTCCAGGCGGGCAACCGCTGCAGCGGCGTCCGTGAACCCTTCGGTTGTAATCCGCGGCGGGGTCAGCATGGTGAGGGCGGAGCACATTGTCGTTACTATGGCAGATTCTCAGGAGCAAGAAAGGGGGATCGCTGGCGCGAGTTGCCCAAGCGCGTCGGCAGCCTGGCGGCACGGCTTGCGCTGCGATCGCAAAGGTCACGCGCTATTGAGCGTCTTGCCGGCCTGTTCCGCCAATTGCTTACAATCGAAACCGTTTTCGCCGGCATCTGAAACAGTGCGGTAGCACCCCCCGCAAGGTCGACCGGACGACGTTGCAGGCGATGGCGATCGAGGGCGACAAGGTGGTTCGCTCCCGGGTAGACGAACAAGCATCGCGTCGCGCGAGCTAGGCTGTTCGCGCATTCCGGGATAACGACAAGGTCATCGGCGGGTTAGCTAAGGCTAGCCCGCCAATGCCATTTGTGTGGTGGACTACGTCGCTATGGTCCGCCCTGGACCAGGAGTCCCGCGATCTTTCCGTCCGGCGCCAGCGTAATCCTCCAGATCGATAGGCCATTGTCATATTTGGCCTCGTACACATCCCAGCCGCCGCTACCCACGCCCCTGAAGGAGATCGATTGCAATTGTCCCGATTGTTCCAGGCCGCGCTGGAGCCCAGGCAATTGCTGACGGGTAGCGACTGCCAATTCCGGCGTCATCGCGTCGTAGTTCGGCTGCCCGGCCCGAATAGCTTCGATCGTGCGACGTAACGCCGCCTCGCTGCCCGGTTGGGCGGTGCCGTCCTTTATTCGCTTCGCAAGCTGCTCCGCCACTCTGTCGGCTTCGGCCTTGTCCACCCGTTTTGCCATTTGCTCGTGACCGTTCTGATGGAGCACCAGCGCTGCAGCCTTCCGTTGCGGATCGGTGACGAAGGAAATCTGCGCATGGACGATCTTGGCGAAGAATTTGGTGGGGCTCTCGGGATAGAATTGCACCGGCTGTTGGCCTGTGAGCTGCACGAAGAGCTGATCCCCTTGCCGCGTGACCGTGAAGATCAACGCCGCCCGCTGATAATAGCCAACGTAATTATCGAGTATCTTTGCGTCGATCGGAACCTCGGTGCGCGGCTGCGCTTGCTCCAACCTGCGCTCGGCGATCGTGTCGGGATCTGATGTCATCGCACTATTATCCGCTGTTGGAGGGGAGGGAGCCTGCGCCACCACGCCCGACGAGATTGCTGCCAGCGGCAGAACGCAGGCGATGATCGCCGCGCGCGCCTTCCAGTCGATCTTTCTCGGCAGACGCGTTTCCGCCAGGAGCTGTTCAACCCGCCGCGCGACGGTCTCCGCTCTCGCCATCGCCAGGCTGGTTGAGCCGCTCGGTCCATGTCCCAGCCTGACCAGAAGCTCGGCATAACGGATGCGATCTTCGATGTCCGCGATCGCCGCGGCGTCGCTTCTGACCTCCGCCAGATAGATGATCCGGCTGCTGAGCCACCAGGCCAGCGGATTGAACCAGAACACGGCCTTGTTGATCGCCGCCAGCAACACAAAATAGAAATCGCGTTGGCGCACATGCGATTCCTCGTGGACCATGATCGCGCGCCGGTCCAGGACATCCCAGGTGCCGTAATGCTCGGGCAGGAGGATGGTCGAGCCGAACGTTCCGGGCGCCTTGATCGCAGGGCTCGAGCGCACGTCCTTGCCTGCGGTCCAATCCTCATAAACCGGATCAGCCGATATCTGCAGCCGCCAACCGAGCGCGGTGCCAACCGCCAGTCGTAGCAGAAGCCAGCCAGCAACCAACAGATAGATCGAGGCGGCAAGCAAACGCCAGTCGAAGTGCGGCGATATCGCGCCATGCTGCCCGGCGGAAGCGGGAGCAAGATCGGAAGCGAGGGAAGAGATCGACATATCTCCCGTCAGGACAAGGAGAGCCGGTGGGATGTCAGCCCCGAGGGTGAACATTGGCCGGCCGACCATGAGAGGTGACGCAAGAGAGGCGATCAGCACCAGCCGCCATGTCGACATCAGGATATGCGGATTAAAGATGCGCAGCGCCTTCAGTCCGATCCAGATCGCCAGGATCAGCACGGACGAGCGGATCGCGGCTTCAATGACGATTGCCAACATCACTTCCTCTCGCTTTTTGCCTGTCCAATCTTCTTCGATAGTTGCTCGAGCTGCTTCTTGTTCAGCATCTTGGCGTCGACGATGCCAACGAGCACATCTTCGATCGAGCCGTTGCAGAACCAGTCGGCGATGCGCCGGACCGCCTTCGCCGCCACCTTCCGACGGTCCTCAACGGGACGAAACAGAAATGTTCGCCCCTCGACGTCGTGCGTGACGAAGCCCTTTTCCTCGAGCCTGCGCAGCACCGTGCGGACGGTCGATTCCTTTAGAGGTCGATCCAGTCGCTCCCGTACCGATTCCGCGGTGATAGGCGCATGCGCCCAGACGAGCTGCATCACCTCTCGTTCGAGTTCGCCGAGTTCCGGCAGATCATCATCCATTGTATTGTGACCAGTGATAACGTTACAGTGTGTAGCATATAGGCGGCGGACGGTCAACGATCGCGCCACGGGCAGCTCACATCCGTCGCGATCGTGATATCAGGGGATGGACGATACTTCGTGGATGGAGAAAGCATGCGCCAGGATTTTTGGTTCCATCATCCGTTTCGGGTGCGCTATTCCGAGGTCGATGCGCAGGCCGTGGTGTTCAACGCGCACTACCTGACCTATTTCGATACCGCGATCACCGAGTATTTTCGCGCGCTCGGCTATGACTATCTCGGCGAGGTCGCCAAGACCGGCGTCGATTTTCACCTTGTACGGTCGGTCGTCGAATACAAGGCGCCGATCCGGTTCGACGAGGAGATCGATGTGTGCGTGCGCGTTGCGAGGATCGGTCGGTCCTCGATCACGCTGGCGCTCGCCATTTTCGCCAGGGGCAGCGACGATCTCCGCTCCACCGGCGAAATCGTGTGGGTGTGCACGGACCAGCGGACCCACAGCTCTGTCGCCGTCGCGGAGCCGTTGCGGGCTCTGATTGCAAGCCGCGAAAAGGCCCTCGTTCAGGCGTGATCCATAGAGGCCGGCTGACGCGCCAGCCGGCCAATCTCGCCGCCCGCTCTCAGGCGAAAGCTGATCTCGGATCAACGCACGACCGCGCAGCGCTCGCGCTTCAGCGCCTTCATCGCGGTGTCGTCGAGATTGAGATGTCCCTTGACGAGGTCAGGCGGAGTCAGCGCCATCCAGTTGTTGAGCGAGATGTCCTTGTAGCGCGGCTTGTTGAAGACGTTGATCAGCCGCAGCGTGGTCGGACCGATGTTCTCGATGTAGTGGCCCATGGTCCTCGGCACGAAGCCGACGTCTCCGGAAGTGTAGTTGAACGTCCGCGCCTTCGATGTGGCATCGAACACCGTCATGCGGGCCTGTCCTTCCAGATAATATTGCCACTCGTCGGCATCGGGATGCCAGTGCAGTTCGCGCAGCGCGCCAGCCTCGATCTCCATGATCAGCGCCGACAGGGTGGTTTCAGGGAAGTTGGTGACGTCGATCATTTTCACCGATCCGCCCTTGTACGGGGTCGCTGGATGTTCGGAGGCGTGCCAGACATAGGGAAGCTTCGGCGGGCTGTCGGGAAGCTGCTTGCGCACGATCTCGAGCGATGCCGGCACCGGGAGGCGGAAGATGTACTTCTCGGATTTCGGAATGTTGGCGAAGTGCTCGACACCGATGCCGAAATTCTTGGCGAGGATGCCGGGCGGCGTATGCGCCATGAATTCGGTGATCAGCAATGTCTCGTTCTCGGAGAAATTGCCGTCGTCGAACACCAGCAGGAATTCGCAGCCGCCATCGAGGCCCTGGATCGAGTGGGGAATTCCGGCCGGCACCAGCCAGACGTCGCCCGGCTTCAGATCGTCGACCGCGACATTGCGGTCCTCGTCGACGACGGTCAGCCGGACATTGCCCTGCAGGATGTAAGCCCACTCCGCTTCCTTGTGCCAATGCAGTTCGCGCACCACGCCGGAATCGAGTCGCATGTTGACGCCGGCCATCGACTTGGCGACCGGCAGTTCGCGCACCGTCACCTCGCGCGCCCAACCGCCGTCCTCGAGGCGGTTGTGGGCCATACCGAAGGAGAATTTGAGGTTCGGGAGCGAACCGTTGTCGGTTTCCGGCGGCGTGAGGATGTCGGGGTTCTGGCTGTCGAGCAGGGCGTTGCGGGGACCCGGATCGGTTGCGCCTTTGGCGCCACGGATAGGCTGCCTCAGATGGCTGTCGGACATGAGCTAATCCCTGATGTGATGAACGATGACGTGCGAAATGCACTCGCTTCGCGGCGAGCGTCGCAAGCTACGCCGGGCAAGCAGGGAAATATTTCCGCGATGCACGCCTTTTGTTGAAACGCCACAATCGTGGCGTCGGGCCATTCGGAAAAACGGCTATGGAAATCGGAAAGACCATCCGCGAGGCGGGCGGTATCGCACTTTTGATACGCGTTCGATCGGAGATTGGGTTTTGTTGATGCGATGAGCCAGCCGCTTGATAGGGCAGCCGCCGCCCGAAGCCCGGATTGCGATCCGGCGCGCGCGCTCGACGTGCTGGTGACGGCTGCGATATTGCTGTTCACGAACGGCCAGACGAGCGAGCGCACGACCGAGTATGTCGAGCGGCTGGCGACAGCGCTCGGCTTTTCTGCGCGGGTCTTTCTGCGCTGGGACGGAGTGACCATCGCGATCGAGAATGGCGGCGGAGTGGCGAGCACGACCGTCGAGGCGAGGCCGGTCGGCATCGAGATGGGAAAGGTCGCCGTCGCAACCAAGTTGATTGACGACTTCTGCGATCACCCCTCCACACCAGAACTGCTGCGCTCCGCCCTTGCCAGGGTGCAGGCTCGCCCGCCCGTCTCGCTCATTCGCTTCGCATCCTTCGCCGCCATCGGCGCCGCCGCGCTCGGCATCATCTTCGGCGCCGCGCATGTGGCAAGCCTGATCGTCATCGCCGTCAGCGCCGGCCTCGGCGCCTGCCTGCGCCGCTGGATTGCAGGGCGGAGCCATAACCCGTTCGCCCAGCCGCTCGCCGCCGCGCTGCTCGCCGGCGCGATCGGCGCGCTGGTCGTCGATCTCCAGTTCTCCTCCAGCCTGCAGCGGCTGGTCGCCGTCTGTCCCTGCATGGTGCTGGTGCCGGGCCCGCATGTCCTCAACGGCACGATCGACCTTGCCCGTGGACGGCTGGCGCTCGGGATCTGCCGGGTGGTCTATGCCAGCCTGATCATCTTTTCGATCTGCATCGGCCTGCTCGCCGGACTGTCGTTCGGCGGGGCCAACCTGCCGGCATCGGCGCCGTCGCCGCCGGTCCCGTTGATCTATGACGTGATCGCTGCGGGTGCGGCGGTGTCCGCCTATGGTACCTTTTTCTCCATGCCGTGGCGGATGCTGCCAGTCCCGATCCTGATCGGGATGTTCGCCCATGGCGTGCGTTGGGCCCTCTTGGCCAAGGCCGGCGTCAGCCTGGCGGGCGCCGCCTTCATCGCCTGCCTCATTGTCGGAGCGATCACCACGCCTGTGGCAGAACGTCTCAGGTTGCCCTATGCGGGGCTTGCCTTTGCATCCGTGGTTTCGCTGATCCCGGGGGTGTTCCTGTTCCGGATGGCGGATGGGCTCCTCGAACTCGTCGCGAGCGGAGGTAACGTTTCAGGCTTGCTGCAGGCAACGCTCGCGGATGGAATCAATGCCTTCCTGATCACTCTTGCGATCACCCTGGGGTTGATCCTGCCGAAGATGTTGATTGGGTATCATTTCGACAAACGGTTTACTGCGAGCGGCCGAAGCGCGTAGAATTTGAATCGCATCCCTGCGCAAGACATACGCTTTTGCAATCTGCGCATTATATTCAAGGGATGCCGCTATCGTAACGGTCGAGCAGGTGATTGGGATGCGCCTATTATTGCTTATCAATTTGACGGCTGTTGCCGTGGCGGGAGTCGCTATGGCTCAGACCGAGGAGCCGCCGATGTCCCTTCCGCCCGTAAGCGTCGATCCGCAGCGGAATAATTTGCCGCCGGCTCTCGACCTCGGGCCGCAGCAGGGTTCAGGAAACAACAGCGCCGCCCGCGGCAATTCCGGAAACGCCGGCAATGCCAAAGGCGGCTATGACGATCTCAACAAGCGCTTGATGGGCGAGGTCAACAAGGTCAATCCTCCGATCACGAATCAGCCGCCGCTCGACGCGCGATCGCCGGACACCCGCATTGGCGTTATCAACATACCGGGGGTTCGGCAGCAGTACGGGCAGAATTTCGGCATTTCGGCCCAGCCGTACCGCCCGCCGCCGCTTGTCTACTCGGCCCCTTTGGGACGTCACTAAACATTCACGCAGAAGGCGCCTGAGCGGCGCGGGTTGCTGACCTGCCGCTCAGGCTCGCCGGACATTCGGTCGGAGGCATAAGTCTGAGAGCCAGTAGCCGTCCGTTTCGTCCAGATCAGCGAGTGCTGCCGTCGCCAACGAGATGCTCGCGGAAGAATCTGATGATGCTTGCGTTGAAGTCACGATGAAACGCTGTTCTGTCGAAGCCCGGTGGATCGGCGCAAATGCGACAGGGATGCGAAGTCTGCCTTAGCCGATCAGCGCCGCTTGGGGATGGAAGAATCACATCCCCCGCTTCTTCGGCCCGAGCCCCTCGAACTGCGTCTTCTGCTCGTCACTCAGGTACCAATAGAAATCGTCGACCGCGTCGTTCACGCTTCCGATCGCCTCTCGCATCGCTTCCAACCGCGCCTTTGCAGCCTTAAGGCGGGCCGGCGGGGTGAGCGCGTCCTTTGGCGGGCATGCGCTTAAGGTTTCCATCGTGGACATCGTGGTGTCCTGCACCAATTCGAGCGCGGCGCGCTCGGTATCGTTCAATTTCAAGGTGGCAGCGATGTCGTCGAGGGGCCATTGCTGGGCGACGAGCTGGCGGTATTGCTTTTCTGCCTGTTGCTCGTCCTGCGGTTCGCGGCTCGCCTGGCAGGCGGCGTCCTGCATCTCCTTCAGCTTCGCGACCTCAGCGTTAGTGCGGCGGTCGCGTTGGGGCGCGTTGAGCCGTGCCTTCTGCTCATCGTTCAGGAGATCGTAGAATTTTTGGAATGGCGGCTGAACGACCGCAACTGCGCTCAGCATCGCGTTGACGCGGCTCTGCATGGCCGCGAGCCGTTCGAGCGCGGTAGTTGCGGCCTGTGCTGGACAAGAGGCGCGGATGGTGTCGCCGGCGGAAGTCCAGGCGCTTGCGAGCTCGTCGAAGGCTGTGCGTTGCGCCTCGTTCGCCGCGACCACCCGGCCGATCCGTTCGAGGGGAAAGCCGGTCGTCTCGGCGGTGTCGCCGCCACAGAGCTCCTCCTGTACGGAGGGCGCTTTGCGATGCCGCCTCCCGGCGGGGCGCTCGGCCGCAAACGCTGAGAGATCGCTCGCAGCGTAAGGCGAGAAGATCGCGGCGTAGAGATCGCCGTAGCCATAGCCCCAGAAGCCGCTGCCATCACTGAGAAGCGCGTAGTCATAGAGATCGCTATAGGCGAACGGCCAGAACAGCGGACCGACCCAGCCGTATGAACCGTCGGCGTGCTGCCACCAGCCTTGCGCAGCTCGGCCGCCCTGCCAGCCGGCCAGCGCCGCGATGGCGGTGAGCTGCGCGCGCTCGCTCGGGCGGATCGACTCGGCGGCGGGGCGAAGATCTTGCGGTCTTAAGGCAGCCATTCGGACGCGGCTGTGGCGCGCCGCCATACGTGCGCGACGGAGACCTGCGACCGACAGCATGCCGGCCATCGCGAAGCGCGCGACACCGACGGGGCCGCCAACGCGCAGGCGCAAGCCCGCCTCGGCCGCATTCGGCAGCGCTCCTAGAACGACCAGGGCAAGGCCAGCCGCAGCCATTCCAAGGCGGGACGTTGGCATGATCACTCCCTTGGCTTCCCTCCTCCGCGGGCGGGCCGCACCCCGTCACAAATATGACTCGGAGCGAAACCGAAAGTTCCACCCGCGGTCGTTTTCCTTCGAGTGAACCTGCGGTCAGGTCACGGTGTCAAACCACCGAAGTTACATCGCGGCGCAATTTTCAACGGATGTCTTCTTAGAAATCGCTGATGCATTTTACGCGGGCGACGCGAGGGACGTTTCATCACGGACGTCCGTAGTGGCAATGAAAAGCTACGCAGAAGCAGAGAAGTCCAGAGATCACCTATCGCAAGAGGGTTATTCGATTTTCGAGTCTTACAACAATAGCCCTCCTATAGCGGCACAAGACGGAAAATCGCCTGATGTCTGGGTCGGGTGAACACGACATCTCACGTAGAGGGTAGCTTCCGGAGCAAACCGGACATTCGGCCAAACCCGCATGTCTCAGAAGGGCTACATGCAGACCTTGGCCGCGAACCGATGCTTTGGTATCCTGCGATCGTATCCGCCAAAGTCATATTTTCCCTATGCAAAAGAGAATTTGTCATGACAAAAAGTGGAATTAGTCGCCGCCGCATGCTTTGCAGTGCTTCAGCCGGTGGTCTCTTGGTAGCGACCGCTTCTGGCGCGATCAGGACAGCCCGCGCGCAGTCGGCGCGGAAGACCTTCGTACTTGTCAGCGGCTCATTTTGCGGCGGCTGGATCTGGCGCCGGGTCGCTGACCGGCTTGAACAGGGCGGTCACAAAGTATTCGCTCCGTCACTCACGGGTTTGGGCGAGCGCTCGCATCTGCTTACCAAGGACGTCAATCTGGACACCCACATCGCAGATGTCGTCAACCTCATTCAATGGGAAAGCCTCGAGAACGTCCGTCTCGTGGCGTGGTCCTATGCAGGCTTCGTATGCTCGGGCGCACTCGAAAACATCGGCGACAGAGTCTCATCGGTTGTATGGCTTGATGCCTTCATTCCGGCCGACGGACAAAGGGTGGCAGACTTCGCGGCCGACGGGGTTCGCAAGTCCATACAAGCGGCCCTCGACAAGGGCGAGGCTGGCGTTCGTGGATTAACGAAGATCTCGACCGCCGCTATCGTTGCCGAACCGGATCGGGCATTCGCCGAATCCAAAGCCACTCCTCATCCGGTCGGCACCTATCTCCAGCAGATCAAGGTTTCCGGGGCGCTCCAGAAGGTTTCGAAGAAGACATACATCCGCCTCCCCAAATTTCCGCAGCCGGCCTTTGACAAGGCACTTGCAGACTGCAAGAGCGATAAATCCTGGACCGCATTCGAACTGCCGGACGTTGGGCACATGGCTATGCTCGATGCACCAGAACGCGTCAGTGAGCTGATACTGCAAGCCGCCTGAGATCGATCTCCCTCAAGTGACGTCACGCTGAAAAAATGCGTTACGTCCGCTGTGGGCAAAGCGGACATCTAAACGCCGACTGACTTGCCTGGGCAGCTAGTCTTGGACTCAGCCCGCGCGAAGCATAATCCTGGTGACAGGTAGGGATTTTTTTGCAGCCACCCGCCTATCTGCGAACGCGCGGCGCACCGCATTTGCCATCGGACTCCAGGCAAACCAACCCGGAAAAGAACGCGCGTCCGCCGGTGCCGCATCCAGCCTTACCAGCTCTTTACACAAAGCTTCGGAAAAGCTCATGCGTCCCAGCCAAACTTGATAAAACGCCCCGATATCGGCCGAGACGATCACGTCGATGTCGAAGCCGGGATCCTTGAGACATACCGAAATGTCCCTACGTTCGATCAACAACCAATAGCCCTGCCTGAGTCTGCGGAAGTCGAACTGGATCACCACTCGACGTTTGCCTATGGCCTCGATGCACACACGGCGTCGCATCCACCATAGCAAGATGATGGGATCGAGCTCACTCGGCCGCGGATCGCCGAAAGCCCAGCGCGCTCCCCATTCTCCGAACTGATCGATGATGGGTTGCAGTTCGCGGCCAGCCGCGGTCAGGCGATATTCGGCTTGTTTACCTCGCGAGGCGATGCGTCGCTCCAGCACACGGAATCGCTCCAGGCGCCGCAGTCGCTCGGCAAGCAGCGTGCGGGACATGTGTGGAAGACCGCGTTGAAGCTCGTTGAAGTGACCAACGTCAGCAAGAAGCTCGCGGACAATAAGCACAGTCCAGCGGTCGGCAAGGATTTCTGCCGCTCTCGCCACCGGACAATATTGCCCGTAGAGATGCATGACTGAACATATCATGCTGTGCGCCCGCAAAGTAGTCCGAACTTTGTACTAGTCCTGCCCTCGGTAGCGGATCAAATGGGGCTTCGATGCCAATCCAAAGTCCATAACGGGGGGACCCGTCATGACGAACGATGAACCTATCAGGCGCGACGTTCTGCAAACGATCGCGGCGGTGCCCCTTTTGGCGCTGCTTGCGCGGGCGGGCGTAGCTCGCGCGCAGACTGGAGCAAGTCCGGTGAAGGTCGATACCAAGGGTTTGGTAGCCAAGATTAGGTTCGAGGCACCTCTTGAGGGGTTCCTCAAGGAAATCAACGGAAAGTACAAGCTCCGCGTAACCGAATTGACGCTCGGCCCCGGCGGATATGTGGGCGAGCACAATCATGAGGGCCCGGGCATCCGCCAAGTCACCTCGGGTTACATGACTTATGTGTTGCCGGACAAGACCGTCGTTTACGGCCCCGGCGAGTTCTTCTTCGAATCTGGCGACGTCAACCACACCGTCTTCAACAAGACGGACGCGCCCATGGTTCATGTGCTCTTTGAAATACTTCCTGTCAGCCTGGGTGGCCCCTCGTTGATCACCGTCAGGCATCATTGAGGCGGACGGCTGTGCGAGCCTATGTGCCCCGTTTGGTGGAAAAGGAGTGCGATGTCCGAATTCGGGTGCAAAATGAGAAAAACTCAGCACGAGCAAATCTAGTCCGCTATTGCCCCGCAAAGCGGACCTCAATTACAGGTGCCACCACTTCGCTGATGGGCCAAGCGGACTCATGCGGCGGACCAATTGGCCTGGGCCAACCAACATAAGCCCGGCCCGCTTCAATGGTTGAAGCAAGCGGACCGGGCCACCGCCTTTTAGGCCAGCAAGAGGCCGTGCGTCGCGAATGTGAAATCCTGAGGCCTGAGTGCTTCCTCGCTATGGACAACCACGTCGTTGCCTGCACTGAACGTGATCGTGCTTTCATGGGTCGTCGGGTCGAAGGCCGAGATGTTGAGCTGGTTGAAATTTTCGATGCCGAGAGCAGACACGTCGATGTGGTCGGTCCCTAGATTGGATAGGCCCTGACCAAAATCCTCGATCTTGTCGTGACCGTTGTTGGAGTTGAACACGAACGTATCGTTGCCGCCTTGGGCGGACACCGCGATGACCTGAGCGTCGCCCCACATATCGTCATTTCCAGTGCCGCTGATCAATTTGTCGGTTCCTCCATGCGCATTACCGGACATGGTCTGCGCATCACCGATAAGGAGGGATTGGAATGTTCCAGCAGGAGGTGGGTTGGAAAGATTGCATCCGGTCAAGGTATCGTTACCGCCTTGCGCGTTGCCGGACATGCTCTGGGCATCACCAAATGCTTCACTCAGAACCGGTGAGAAGGCGTTTCCACCGTTATAGCTATCATCGCCGCCTACGGCGTGATCGCCCATGTTGGCGCCAGCATCGCCGTAAAATGTGCTTCCTTCCCCGCCGGTCTTGTTGAATGTGTCGTTGCCGCCCTGGGCGTTGCCGGACATGCTTCCGCCAGCATCGCCATAGAAAAAATTTGGGAAAAAAGTTCCGCTAAGCTGATTGTAGGTGTCATCGCCACCCTTGGCAAAATCAGACATGTTGCCGCCAGCGTCGCCATAGAAAAAATTGTCCGTTTCAATGCCGCGCATCGTGTAAACGTCGTTACCACCGGCGGCGTGGCCCGACATATCGCCTCCGGCATCGCCGTAGAAATAATTGTTGGTTTCAGAGGAGCCGTTTTTTGTGAAACTGTCATTGCCGCCGTGGGCATGGTCAGACATGTCGCCGCCGGCGTCACCATAGAACCGCAACGTTCTCTCTGGTCCGTTACTGGCCGTCAATGTGTCGTTGCCCCCTTGGGCGGAGCCGGAAAGATTTCCGCCGGCATCGCCGTAAACAGTGTCTGTAAAATGCCCTTCTCCGAGCGCGAGCGTGATCCTGTCATGACCACCAATGGCGTGATCTGACAAATCGCCACCGGCGTCAGCGTAAACATTGACGGGTATCGGGGTAAAAAACCCGGTGAGTTGAACGTTCAGCGTATCATTGCCAGCGATCGCATGGTCGGAAATGCTCCCGCCCGCATCGCCGTACATGTTCACCGTAATCGTAGATGTAGTCAGCGATAGTTCGCTAGTGATTTGAGCGGACAAGGTATCATCGCCGCCCCTGGCATGATCGGAAATATTTCCGACCGCATCACCAAACATGTTGAATGTAACGGGGGTCGGCAGGGCAGCGTTGAAGACAAGTTGCGCGGAGAGAGTATCATCACCACCGATGGCGTGATCCAGGAGACTTCCGCCGGCGTCGCCATATACGACGTTGGTCCCGTCTGGGAAGCCGACCAAAATGTCGTCTGTGCCTATCTGATGATCCGTTAAGTCGCCCGGAGTAATGGGAATGCGCCTGACCATGGCTATCTCCTAGCGATTAAAGAGGCCGCCATACAGCGGCCTCGTTTCAATCTGTGTAAGTCTCTCGAAAAATCAGCTACCGCTACGGCGGCGGCGCACGAGCCAATAAGCGCCATAGCCTACTCCGATCACAAGAGCTGGGATCCCGCCTACAAGCGGGCCAGGAGCACCCTGTGCGTGTTTTTCGTTGCCGTTACCGTTGCCGTTACCAACGCCACCGTTGGGGATGCCACCAGGATCGGCCAAGGCCGGCGACAAAACAAGCATCAAAAGGGCGACCGATGCTGCTACGGCTTTCATTCGATTGCTTCCGATTTAAATCCGTGATGCATTTAAATATTAAATCAGAATTAAATACGACTCAATCCTAAAGTTGGCATGTTTGATGAGTTCCTTGGGAGAAGGAACGTGGAACTTAATCTACATCCGTCGGCGACTAGGCTTCATCCGGAGGACTGCGGAGCGATCCACGCAGCCATATTGCCACATTCACGAGCAGTTCATTGGAAGCAATCTAATCCTTCTGGGCTTCGACGGCATGTAGGTGAGGATATGTCCTTCGACCCGAAGGCCGCGGCGATTGATTGGCTTGATGCCTACGGCGCTGGCGACCTCGACACGACCCTGGCAATGTACGCCGCCATTATCAACTGCGGCTGCGACGTCATGAAAACCATCACCAGACCGGAGGGGATCCGCTTGTATTGGATGGACCGCCTTCGAGCCTATCCTGCATCCGATTTGGACAATCTGCAGCCCTCAGGTGATGGCATTCTAATTTCTTAGATCGCGCGAGGCGGCGTAGTTGCGGCCCTCCTAACGTTCAATGCTGCCGGGCAGATCACATCCCGCGAGTGCGGTCCAATAAGCTAGAGCGATTCATGGCTAGGCTGAATCGGTAGGGATTCCCCTGCGGGCCGGTTTGTGATTCAAGATGTTGGCTGGGTCTGGGGGCCAGCATCTGATGAGCCGACCTCTTTCCAATGATCTGCGTGAACGTGTCGTTGCAGCTGTAAGTGGGGGCGAGAGCTGCCGGGCGGTTGCGACGCGATTTGGCGTGGCGGTGTCCTCGGTGGTGAAGTGGTCACAGCGCTATCGTGCGACGGGTTCAGTGGCGCCCGGCAAGATAGGCGGATACCGCAAGCCGGTGCTGGAACCGCATC
>NZ_AXAP01000085.1 GCF_000472865.1 Bradyrhizobium elkanii WSM2783
CGCGCGGCCTTGCGTGACGCATCGCTGTCGAGCACACCGGCGAGCACCATCGGCTGGTTGGCGACAAAGCCCACGGTGCGGCCGGCGATGCGGCCGAAACCGGTGACGATGTTCTTGGCGAAGGTCTCGGAGATCTCGAAGAAGTCGCCCTCGTCCACGACCTTCAGGATCAATTCCTTCATGTCGTAGGGCTTGTTCGGATTGTCGGGGATCAGGGTGTCCAGGGACATGTCGACCCGGCCGATGTCGTCGAAGCTCGGCCACTCCGGCACGCCGTCGGTGTTGTTCGAGGGCAGGAAGTCGATCAGCCGGCGCATCTGCAACAGCGCGTCGACGTCGTTCTCGAACGCGCCGTCGGCGATCGAGGAGCGCGTCGCGTGCACCGAGGCGCCGCCGAGCTCCTCGGCGGTGACCACCTCGTTGGTCACGGTCTTCACCACGTCAGGACCGGTCACGAACATGTAGCTGGTGTTCTTCACCATGAAGATGAAATCGGTCATCGCCGGCGAGTAGACGTCGCCGCCGGCGCAGGGGCCCATGATGACGGAGATCTGCGGGATCACGCCGGAGGCGATGACGTTGCGGCGGAACACGTAGGAATAGCCGGCGAGCGCGGCGACGCCCTCCTGGATGCGGGCGCCGCCGGCGTCATAGAGGCCGATGATCGGCGCCCGCGCCTTCATCGCCATGTCCTGGAGTTTCGTGATCTTCAGCGCATGGGTCTCGGACAGCGAGCCGCCGAACACCGTGAAATCCTTGGCGAAGACGAAGGTCTTGCGGCCGTTGACGGTGCCCCAACCGGTGACGACACCGTCGCCGGGAACCCTGGTCTTCTCCATGCCGAATTCGGTCGAGCGGTGCTCGACGAACATGTCGAATTCCTCGAACGATCCCTTGTCGAGCAGCAGCTCGATGCGCTCCCGCGCCGTCAGCTTGCCGCGGGCATGCTGCGCCTCGATGCGCTTGACGCCGCCGCCCAACTTGGCGCCGGCGCGCCGCTCTTCGAGGGTGTCGAGGATATCTTTCATTTGCTTCCGCCCGCATTAGCTAGTGATTGGGTGCTGGAACCCGCGCGGGGTTCTAACACGGCATTTTCTGAACCGGAAACCACCTTCTTGCCCCGAATCCCGGGCACCGGCGGTATCTGATCAGCGCAAATTGGGGGAGAAAGACCATGGATAACACGGCAGCTGAGGCCGGCTCGGTCACGGGCGGCGTCCGCCTATTGCTCAGGCTGGAAGGCCTGACGCTGTTTGTGGGC
This sequence comes from Bradyrhizobium elkanii WSM2783, assembly GCF_000472865.1. Lineage (GTDB taxonomy): Bacteria > Pseudomonadota > Alphaproteobacteria > Rhizobiales > Xanthobacteraceae > Bradyrhizobium > Bradyrhizobium elkanii_A. Next base: position 1,262 of record NZ_AXAP01000085.1, read on the forward strand.
ATGACGGTGCTGTACGGGGTCTGGGGCGGCTCGTGGTGGGTCTACGCGATCCTGTTCCTGGCACCCGATTTGAGCTTCGCCGGCTATGCATTCGGCCCCAAGGAGGGCGCGGTCATCTACAATGCCGCCCACAGCTACATGGCGCCCGTGGCCCTGATGACCGTTGGCTTTGCGACCGCCGAGCCGCTGGTGCTCTCGATCGCAATGATCTGGCTCGCCCATATCGGCATCGACCGCGCGCTCGGCTACGGACTGAAATATCAGGCGGGATTCGGCTTCACTCACATGGGACGGATCGGAAGGGCGAAGTCGCCTTAGACTTGATCATCCGACGGCCGGGACAATCCCGGCCGTTCACCGCCTTCGTTCGCCGCCGCTCCATCACTCCCCTGCCTTGAACGGCTCCTCCTTGCCGGGCGGCACGGTCTCCTCCGCCATGGCAAGCATCATCGCGACCATGACATAGTTGCCGGCGACCGCGGTCAAATCCACGATCTGCTGATCGTTGAACACCTTCTTCGTCCGCGCATAGGTTTCGTCTGATACCTTCTTGGTGGTGGTGAGCTCAGTGACGAAGTCATAGACCGCGGCCTCATCCTCGGCCATGTGCGACGGCCGCTTGTTGGCTTTCAGCTCGGCAATGATGTCGCCCGACAGGCCTGCCTTGGCCGCGAGCGGTGCATGCGCGAACCATTCGACCTGCGAGCGCCATTGCCGGCCGATGATCAGGATTGCAAATTCATTCAGCTTGGTCGGGACCGAGGTCTGCCAGCGCAAATAATAGAACAGGTCGAACAGCCGCTGGCCGAGCACAGGGCTGCGGATCATCGGGTTGTAGGGGCCGCCGATGCCGACGCTCGAGACCTTCATGATCTGCTCGCCGAGCGGTCGCTGCTTTTCGTCGAGCTGGTCCATGGTGAGCTGCGGAAAGCGCGGCTCCTTGCTGGTCGCCGGCGCGGCAAACATCGTGGCCGCGAACCAGCCGCCGGCGGCGGCAAGTGTGAGCGACGAGAGCCAGACTGAAGCAGAATGCATGGTTTCCTCCGTACGATTTTTTCATTGTACGGAGATGTTAGTCTGGCGTTGATTTGCGCACCAGCCGGTGCGGGCGCGCATCAGCCCATCAATACGCTACGATGTCGGCGAGGCATTGCTGCGTCACCGTCATGCGGGCGGCGATGTGGCTCTCGTTCTTGCAGTCCATGTTCATCGCGAACACGGTGACGGAGGACCCCTTCTCGACCCAGCCGACCAGCCAGCCGAGCGAAGGCTTGCCGACCTCGGCGCCGACGAGGCCGCTCTTGGCGCGGATGGTGGCATCTCCCACCTTCGTCACCGGCAGGATGTCGCGCGTCAATTCCTGGGCGCGCTTGGAGACCGGCAACGTGCCGCGCCGCAGCCGGTCCACGAAATCGATCTGCTGCACCGGATCGATGCGCAGGTTTCCGGTCAGCCAGAACTGGTCGATGCCGCCGCCGATGTCTTGGTTGCCGTATTCGAGCAGATCGACATATTTCTTCATCCGCTCTTCGCCGATGCGCCGCGCGATCTCCTGATAGACCGGCACGGCGGAAACGGCGATCGCCGAGCGCAGCGTATGGTCCTTGTTCCACGCCTCGATGCTGCGCGTCACGCCATCCCACTTGAACACGTCCTTGTCGGGATCCTCGACCACGCCGGTGTCCAGCGCGATGATCGAGTTCGGGATCTTGAAGGTCGAGGCCGGCAGTTTACCCTCGCTTGACCTCCGCTTGTCGCTGGCGATGATCAGGTAGTCGTCGACCTTGTAGGCGACGAAGGTGCCCTCGGTGCCGAGCTCGAAGAAACGCCGCGCCAGGCTGTCGCGAAACTCGTTGCGCTGGTAGGACACGTTGGCGAGGCTGCGCGTCGGAAAAACGGACGCGGCGGTGAGAAGACCGAGCGCTTGGCGGCGATTGATCACGGCAGAACCTGATGGCTTGAGGAGCAGGCCATGATGGATGCCATCGTGATGAAACGATGGCAAGAACCTTACCGGGCGCGGCCCGAGAGGCGCAGCACGAACACCAGCACTTCAGCTACCGCCTTGTAGAGCTCGAGGGGGATCTCGTCGCCGAGCTCGACATTGGAAAGTGCGCCCGCCAGGACCTCGTTCTCCTCGATCGGGATGTCGTGTGCTTTCGCAAGCTCGATGATCTTGGCGCCAATCGCGCCCCTGCCCTTGGCAACCACCGTCGGCGCACCGCCGTGGTCGTAATGCAGGGCGACCGCGAGCTGGCTCTTGGTCTCGACGATCATAGCGCGCGGTCCAGGAAATGGCCGGCGCGAGCCGGTGCTGCCTGCGGCGGGGCGCCGTCCTGGATCACGATGTCACCGGGCAGAAGCTCGGCCCGGCTCAGCGCCTGGCTCAACTGCGGGGCGCCGGCGCGAAGCTGCGCGGCGGTCGCCGGGCGTTCCGCCCACATCCGCACCGAAGTCTTGTCGCCGATGAGCGAGATCAGCGCGTGGATCGGGCCCGCCGGTTCGACATCGAGCGAGAAACGCGCCCGCCAGATGCGCCTTGCGGCCTCGGCCTCAACACCGGCGCCGCCGTCGCGGGAAATCTCGAACTGGGCCATCGCCGTGCCCTGTGGCGTCGCGAACGGGATTTCGAACTGCCAGCGCGGCGACGAGGTATCGATCTGTGGGTTCGCGGGATCGATGCGGTCCGGCAGGGACGCCACCTGCAGCAGCGTCTGCCGCGCCAACGCGGCATCAGTGGCGCCAAGCAGATGATGAGCGACGGCGGCGAGCGGCATATCCGGCGCCACGGATGGCGAGGCGACGGGCTGGGCGGTCGGCAGCGCGCCTCGGAACGGCGGTGGCGGCGTGTTGGTGTGAACGGTGACATCGGTCGCGATGTCAGTGAGACGCGCGGAATTGCCGAGTTCCTGCAGCAGATTCAGCGTCGCACCGGCGGAGGGGCCCGCATTCGATGGGCCTCGGCCGAGGCTGCCCGGCATCACCAGGTCGTCAGCGACCGGAAGGCGCGCCTGCGGCAGCAGGATTTCCTCGACCTCGATATCGGGTGGCACGAGATTTTGGGTGAGTACGGGATGGGCCGCGGCCTGTCCCTGGGCGGTGGCGGCCGATGGCGCCGGATTCGCCGTGCCGAGCGACGACTGTAGGGTCTGCCGCAGCACGATCAGCGCGGCCTTCAGATCGGGGGCGCCCGCGGCCGACGATGCGGTGCCGGCGGCCAGCGACGCCTCGAAGAACAGGCCAGAGCGCTCGAACGCCGTCTTGATATCGCCACCGTCAAGGTTCTGGTCGAGACGGGTCTGCTGCGTCAGCACTTGCGCAATCGCCTGCTGCAGCCTCGGCGGAAGGTTGCCAGCGGCGGCCAGCGCGCCGAGATTGGCAAACAGCGGCGCCAGGCTCTGCTGCACCGTCGCTGCATTTTGCGTAGCGTTGGCGACGGCCGCGCGCTCTACCGGCGTGAGCACGTTCCTGGACTGGGTCGTGGTCGAGGGATTGGCGGCGGCGAGCTGCGCGTTGGGCGATAGCGTCACCGCGTCGTCGGCGGCGGCATCGCCCTGCCCGAGCATCGCAAGACGGATCCCGTCTTTGGTCTGGGACACTGCGAGCTGCAGCGCCTGACCTTCCTTCAAGGGAACTTCCGAGAGCACGTCGATCGACAGGCTCGAGATCGCGATCCGCACCAGGTCGGCGGAGAGCACCTTCAGCACCTGCGCATTGATCACGCTTCCCGGCTGCAGAACGAGATCGGGCGCGACGCTGCCCACCTCCTTGGCGGAAAGCACCGGCAGCACGGGATTGATGGTCAGCGCCATGTGGGAGGTCTCGGCTTGAGAGCTAAAGGCTAGCTCCGCGCCGTAAACCTCCCGTTAACTTAGCAGGTGGAGGCTGCGGTAAAGGAACTCAGTTCAGCGTCTTCAGGATGCTGGCGGCCGCATTGAAATCGACCAGCCGTGCGGCGCGGCGCGCGGCGACCTCCTCGTCCACGCCCCATTGCTCGACGTTCCAGTCCTCGTCGACATGCGCAGCGGTCCAGATCTGGGCGGCGTCGCGAAAACCGTGGGTCAACGCCAGCGCAAGCAATGCAGATCCGGTGAGCGTCGTCACCACATGCAACGCCGCCACCGACCATGGATCGCTCGGAAACGCCTCGCGCGCGGCTTTGATCGCGCTTTCCGGCTGGGCGACGTGCACGATCCCCTCCGCGAGGATGAAATGCGCGCCGAGCGTATCCGCGGCCCAGAACACGATCGGGTCCCAATGCTCGGCCTCGCGGGCGACCAGCGCCTCCGGATGGCCGGCGCGATAGAACAACAGATCCGAGCCGAGATATTTCGCGACATCGTCCGCGACCACGTCGACGCGATCGACCACGCCTTCGATGACGCTGTTGGCAAAGCGCGTCAGCGGCATGGTCAGCGGATCGATCGTCTCTCCTTGCGCGTTCCACTCGGCAGCGACGGCGTCCGCGATTGCGCGCGCGGGCACCGTCACCTTCTTTCCCGATGGCGTACGGATCGGCCGGCCGTCGAGCGTCACGGCAAAGCCGCCCTCGTCTTCTGCGACATCGGCGCCTTTATAGAAGCGCTTGCGCTGCGGCGCGCGCACGTTGCGGCGTGCTGCCTCCTGCGGATCCAGCGGGGATTGTCCCGCCTCTTCATCGAACATTTCGCGCATGCAAGCTTCCGTTGGGCTTCGTCTGCTAGCAGGATAAGGCAGGCGCCGCGGCAAATAAAGCTGGCCAGATCAGCAGTCAGTCACGGGCGGCGCAACTGCGCGAATAGGCGGCGCGATCGGCAGGATCCAGGCCAGCAGCCGCGCCCTCGTCGAGGCAGCCTCTGACACGGTCGCTGAATGATCTGCGGGTCGACGCGCGGGGACTTGGCAGTGGCTGCAACTGAGCTTCTGGTTCGCCGCGCATCATCGGCGTCGTCGGCGCCACAATCTTTGGGGGCGGCGGCGGCGAGGGAGGCGGCGGAAGCAGGTTCGGGTTACTGCCAGGCGCAATGAACTGTGCTGACGCAGGGGGCGCTGCGAGCAGCAAGGCAAGCACGAGCAAGAGCGCAGAATGCTTCATACCGCATATGTTGGAACGCCCCGGCGAAACCGCAAATAAATTATTCTTCAGGCGCGTTCTCGATCGGGTCGAACCGGCTGGTGTCAAGCCCCAGCAGGTTCCAGGATTGCTGCATGTGCGGAGGCAAAGGCGCGCTAACGTCGATGACGCCGCCGCGCGGATGCGGAATCACGATGCGGCGCGCAAGCAGATGCAGCCTGTTCTGCAACCCGCCCGGAAGTTCCCAATTCTCACGATTGAAATATTTGGGATCGCCCACGATGGCGTGACCAATATGCGCCATATGCGCGCGCAACTGGTGGGTGCGTCCCGTGACCGGCTTCAGCGATACCCACCCCAACTTCTGCGCCGCGGTTTCGACCACCGCGTAATAGGTCACGGCGTGGCTTGCGCCCTCGTCGCCATGGGCGGCGATCCGCATGATCGTGTCGTCCTCGCCCTCCTCTTTCGCAAGATAGGTCGAGATGCGCCCCTGCTTCGGCTTCGGCACGCCGGCAACCAGCGCCCAATAGATCTTGCGCGCCGAGCGCGAACGAAACGCGCCAGTGAGATGCGTCGCGGCAAAGCGCGTTTTCGCAACCAGGAGACAGCCCGAGGTCTCCTTGTCGATCCGGTGCACCAGGCGCGGCTTCTGGCCCTTGGCGTCGCGCATCACTTCCAGCATCTGGTCGATATGGCGCGTGGTGCCGGAGCCGCCCTGCACGGCAAGCCCGGCGGGCTTGTTCAGGACCAGCACGTCGGCGTCCTCGAACAGCGTCATCTCCTTCAGCGCGGCAAGTGTCTTCGTCGCGGCCTCGGAGAGCTGACCAACCACCTTCGGGGCATCGAGCTTCAACGGCGGAATGCGTACGCTCTGTCCCTCCTCCAACCGATCCTTGCTGTCGGCGCGCTTGCCGTTGACGCGCAGCTCGCCCTTTCGAACGATGCGCTGGATATGGGAGAACGACAGCCCGGGAAACCGCGCCTCGAGAAACCGGTCGACGCGCATGTTGTTCTCGTCGGCGGTCACGGTGACCGTCTGGACCTTTGTCGGCAACGGCAGCTCGGCGGCAGCTTTCGCGGGCTCTGCTGCAACGGGCGGGGCCGATTTCTCCCGCCGCGGCTGGGCAAAGCGCGGCGGCTTTGCGCCCGCGCGGTGCATCGGCGGCCGATCGCCCTCGTGACGATTGCGAAAGGGCCGCGCGCCCTTCGGGCGATCACCACGATCGCCCGATTTTGACAATGGTCTCTTGACGCGGCGGCTCATGCTGTTTCGGCTCCAGAGGTCGAGTGTTGCGTAGCGCAAATGCGGCTGGCCGTCACGGCGAAATCGCCGCAAATCCCGCGCAAAACCTTCAAAAGTGACGTCGGTTTGACGAGACGCGTGCAACGAGCCGCCTATACTCGTTGACAGTGTCGGGAACGCCATGCATATTTTCTGCGGGTGGATACGACCCGCTGCTTGCGCCCGAACAGGGTATGGTGAACGTATCGAGCCGCTTCCGGCTTCCTTTGCCCCGGCGAACGAGTCAGCAACGCAAGCACCTGACGATTTCTCGTTCGCTTACAGCAGAGGACGATCCATGCGCGATTTCCGCGATGCCAAGGCCATGGCGCAGACGCTGCGCGATGCGCTCAAGACCAAATCGATTTCCGTCAGCCACAGCGAGAGCCTTGAACTGGTCGCCAAGACCCTGGGCTTTCACGACTGGAACGTGCTGTCGGCGGCCATCCAGTCAAGCCAGCCGGTTGCCGCGCACAGCAAGAGCCCCCCTGCCCCATCGCTCAACGGTGGCACCGTGATCCCCGTCGCGCCGATGCGGGACATCGTATTCTTCCCGCAGTTGATCTCCCCGATGTTCGTCGGACGCGAGAAGACGCGGCGCGCGGTCGAGAGCGCGGCCGCCAATGACGGGCGTATCGTCGTGATTACCCAGCGGCGCGCCGAAGACGACGATCCGGATTTCGAGGCGCTTTATTCGGTCGGCGTCGTTGCCGATATCATGAACCGTGTCGAATTGCCGAATGGAAACCAGAAGGTAAGGGTTTCCTGCGGCAAGCGCGTCGCCGTCCTCAGACCCGCAGCGGCCGATTTCCTCGCGGCCGAGGTCGTGCCGCTCGAAGAGGTGCGCACACTTGATACAGAGGCTTTCGCGTTGACGAGTGAAATCTTCGAGGCGTATCGGAGCTCCACCAACACGGTGCCGCCGCAATCGCTCTATCGCTATGCCGGCGAGCCAGGCGTGCTTGCCGACGTCGTCGTCCAGCTCCTGGAGGTCGGCGTCGAAAAGATGCAACAGGCTCTGGAAATCCGGGATGTGGTCGCAAGGCTCGAAACCATCCTCGGCTGGATGCGCGCCGGCGCGCCCGCCAAGACGAGCTAGCGATTTGAGAGTCGGGGCGGTCTATGTGCCGCCCCGCTCCTTCCTGAGCCTTGCCCAATAGTCCAGCCGCTTGCGGATTTCGCGCTCGAAGCCGCGGTCGGGCGGATCGTAAAAGGTCTGGCGGCCCAAGGCTTCCGGAAAGTAGTCCTGGCCGGAGAAGGCGTCGGGCGCATCGTGGTCGTACTGGTAGCCGGCGCCGTAGCCTTCCGACTTCATCAATTTGGTCGGGGAGTTCAGGATGTGCTTGGGCGGAAGCAGTGAGCCCCCCTCCTTCGCGACCTGCTTCGCCGCACCGAATGCGGTGTAGACGGCATTCGATTTCGGCGCGGTGGCGACATAGACCACGGCCTGCGCGATCGCGAGTTCGCCCTCGGGCGAGCCGAGAAAATCATAGGCGTCCTTGGCGGCATTGGCGATCACCAGCGCCTGCGGATCGGCAAGGCCGATGTCCTCCACGGCCATGCGTACCACACGCCGCGCCAGGAACAGCGGATCCTCGCCGGCATCGAGCATGCGCGCGAAGTAATACAACGCCGCGTCCGGATCAGAGCCGCGCACTGATTTATGCAGCGCCGAGATCAGGTTGTAATGGCCGTCGGCGGATTTGTCGTAGATCGGCGCGCGGCGCTGCAGGATGTCCTGCAACTGGGCGGGCGTGAAAACCTCGTCCTTCCGCGCAGAGCGCCAGACCTCTTCGGCCAGTGTCAGCGCGGCGCGGCCATCGCCGTCGGCCATCCGCACCAGCACGGCGCGCGCCTCCGCATCCAGCGGCAGCTTCCTGCCCTCGACCTCTTCGGCATGGGCGTAGAGCTTTTCGATCGCTTCGGTATCGAGCGAATGGAACACCAGCACGCGTGCCCGCGACAGGAGCGCGGCGTTGAGCTCGAAGGACGGATTCTCGGTGGTCGCGCCGACCAGCACCACCGTGCCGTCTTCCATCACGGGCAGAAAGGAATCCTGCTGGGCGCGGTTGAAGCGGTGGACCTCGTCGACGAACAACAGCGTGCCCTTGCCGGTCTCGCGCCGCGCGCGCGCCGCGTCGAACGCCTTCTTCAGATCGGCGACGCCGGAAAACACCGCTGAAATCTGCTCGAAATGCAGTTCGGTCGCGTCGGCCAGAAGCCGCGCCACCGTGGTCTTGCCAGTGCCCGGCGGGCCCCAGAAGATCAGCGAGCCCAGCGTGCGCGTCTCCAGCATGCGCGTCAGCGCGCCATCGGGGCCGAGGATGTGATCCTGGCCGACGACGTCGGAAAGCTGGTGCGGACGGAGCCGATCGGGGAGCGGACGCGGCGCATCCTGCTCCATCCCTGCCGCGGCAAAGAGATTGGTGCTGGGTTCGCGCTGACGCTTCGCGTTCATCCGCCGAGCGTCACGTTGATCTGCTGGCCGCCGCGCACCAGGGTGATGCGCCAGATCCGCGACGTCGCTTTCGAGGCCTTCTCGAGATCGCCGGTGCGCGCGATCTTCTGGTTGTTGACGGCAAGGATGATGTCTCCCTTCTGGAAGCCGACATTGGCGGCCGTGCCGTCATCGGCGAGATCGGTAACCACCACGCCTTCGACCCCGGCATCGAGATGCAGCTCGTCCGCAAGCGCCGGCGAGATGTTTGCCACCTTGGCGCCCTGGAACGGCGAGCGCGCGGTCAGCACGATCTCGTCGCGCCCCGTATCGGGTGCGGTCTCCAGCGGCACGGTGAGCTTGATGGTCTTGCCGCCGCGCTGCACGTCGACCTGGGCGGTGCCGCCGAGCGGACGGGTTGCAAAACGGTAGTCGAAGGCGTTGGGATCGTCGATGGTCTGGCCATCGATCGCAACGATCAGGTCCGACGGCTTCAGCCCCGCATGCGATGCCGGGCTGTTCGGCGCGACGTTCGCGACCAGCGCGCCGTTTGGCAGCTTCAGCCCTAGCGTCTCGGCGATGTCAGGCGTCACCGCCTGCAGCCGCGCGCCAAGCCATGGCCGCTTCACCGCCTTGCCGCCGCTCTTGGCGGAGGCCACCACAACACGCACCATGTTCGCGGGAATCGCAAAGCCGATGCCCTGCGAACCGCCGGAGCGCGAGAAGATCGCGGTGTTGATGCCGGCGAGCCGCCCGGTCATGTCGACCAGCGCGCCGCCGGAATTGCCGGGATTGATGGCCGCATCGGTCTGGATGAAGAACTGATAGTCGGTGATGCCGACTTGCGTGCGCGCGAGCGCCGAGATGATGCCATGCGTCACGGTCTGGCCGACGCCGAAGGGATTGCCGATCGCAAGCACGACGTCGCCGACCAAGAGTTCGTCGGAATTGGCGAAATCAAGCGTCGCGAATTTCTCTTTCGAGTCCTTCACGCGCAGCACCGCGAGGTCGGTGCGGCTGTCCTTGAGCACGATCTCGGCCTCGAACTCGCGCTTGTCGGCGAGCGAGATCTTCACCTGATCGGCGCCCTCGATGACGTGGTTGTTGGTGACGACGAGGCCGGAGGGATCGACCATCACGCCGGAGCCAAGCGAGCGCTGCATCTGCTCGGGCTGGCCGGGCACGCCGAAGAAGCGGCGGAAGATCGGGTCATCCAGGAACGGATTGCGGGTCTGCACCGTCTTGGCGGCGTAGACGTTGACGACCGCCGGCTGCACGCGCTGCACGATCGGCGCGTAGGACATTTTCAGCTCGGCCGGCGAAGACGGCACGCGGCGGTCCTGCGCCAGCGCCGGTGTCGCGGCGACAGCAGACATCAACAACAGGGCGGCTAGGCGAATGAGCATCATGCAAGAATCCCGGGAATTGGTCGTCTTGATATAGGCGTGAGCCAGTGGCGAGAGAAGCGATTGCTGCGTTCAGGCGGCGGTCTGCGCCGCTTCGATGGGATCGGGCGCGGGAGCACAGGACAGCTGCGCCCGGTGAGTCTCGCCCCATTGCTTGAGGATCTCGATCACCGGCCGCAGGCTCTCGCCGACGTCGGACACGGTGTATTCGACCCGCGGCGGCACCTCGGCATAAACCTTGCGGATGATGAGCTTGTCCTCTTCAAGCGCACGGAGTTGCTTGGTCAGCATGCGCTGGGTGATGCCGGGCATCCGCCGCCGCAACTCGCCAAACCGCTGGGTCCCGGACAACAGATGGAACAGGATGACCCCCTTCCATTTGCCATCGATCAGGTCGAGCGTCGCCTCGACCGCGCAGCCCGGCCGATGGGCAAAATTCCGCCGTTTCATGGGCTTTCTTCCAATAGTATCCAAACAGGGACTAGTTCCCTGAATTTACCGTACTTGCCAACTGAGCGCCAGCGCGAGAGTTAGATCGGAGCCAGACAAGGGAGAAGGCAATGAAGGCCGTCGGATACAAGAAATCCCTGCCGATCGAGGACGCAGAATCGCTGTTCGATTTCGATGCCGCCAAACCGGAGCCCAAAGGGCGCGACATCCGGGTCGCGGTGAAGGCGATATCCGCCAATCCCGTCGACTACAAGGTGCGCAAACGCGCCGCCCCGCCCGAGGGCGAGGTCAAGATTCTGGGCTTCGACGCGGCCGGCGTAGTCGACGCTGTCGGCCCCGACGTCAGCCTGTTCAAGCGAGGGGACGAGGTCTTCTATGCGGGCTCGATCCTGCGTCAGGGCACCAATTCGGAATTCCATCTGGTCGATGAGCGGATCGTCGGCGCGAAACCGAAGACGCTGTCGTTCGCGCAGGCCGCCGCCCTGCCCCTGACCTCGATCACGGCCTGGGAACTGCTATTTGACCGGCTGGGCGCCGTGCCCGGCAAGAGCCTCGATCCGCGTACGCTGTTGATCGTCGGCGGCGCCGGCGGCGTCGGCTCGATCCTGATCCAGCTTGCGCGGCGGCTGACCGGCCTGACGGTGGTCGCGACCGCGACGCGGCCGGAGTCGCAGAAATGGTGCCTGGAGCTCGGCGCGCATGCGGTGGTCGATCATGGCAAACCGATGAAGGAGCAGATCGAGAAATTGAAGCTGCCGCCGGTCGGCCTCGTCGCCAGCCTCACCTATACCGACCAGCACTACAAGGCGATCGCCGACTTCATGGCGCCGCAGGGCAAGTAGGGCCTGATCGACGACCCGCCGGAATTCAATGTCAGTGCGTTCAAGGGCAAGGCGATCTCGGTGCACTGGGAATCGATGTTCACGCGCTCCTCGTTCCAGACGCCGGACATGATCGCACAGCATCATCTGCTGAACGATGTTGCCGACCTCATCGACAAGGGCGTATTGCGCACCACGCTCGCCGAGACGTTCGGCACCATCAACGCGGCCAATCTGAAGCGCGCGCATGCGCTGCTCGAAAGCGGCAAGTCGCGCGGCAAGATCGTGCTGGAGGGGTGGTAGGCGCACGCGTGTAGAGTGGGCAACGCGCAGCGTGCCCACCATCCCAAGCACGGCGTTACACGGTGGGCACGCTGCGCTTTGCCCACCCTACCACTCGCAGATAACGGAGCGCGAGCCCCCTCAGATGGTGTTGATGATACCGCCTTCGACGCGAAGCGCGGCGCCGTTGGTGGCGGAGGCCTCTTTCGACGAAACATAGACCACCATGTTGGCGATCTCGTCGACGCTGGCGAAGCGCTGCAGGAGCGAGGTCGGGCGGTGCTGCTTGACGAAGTTCGCAATCGCCTCGTCCTCCGGCTCTCCATTCTGCTTGGCGAGATCCTTGACGAAGGTGTCCACGCCTTCCGATAAGGTCGGCCCGGGCATCACCGAATTGACGGTCACCGCCGTGCCGCGGGTCAGCTCAGCGAGCCCGCGCGAGATCGAAAGCTGCGCGGTCTTGGTCATGCCGTACTGGATCATCTCCTTCGGAATGCTGAGCGCGGATTCGGAGGCGATGAAGACGATGCGGCCCCAGTTGCGCTTCAGCATGCCCTGCATATAGCCACGGGACAGGCGCACGCCTGACATCACGTTGACCTCGAAGAAGCGGGTCCAGTCCTCGTCTGGAATCTCGAAGAAGTTCTTCGGTTCGAAGATGCCGGCATTGTTGATGAGGATATCGACATCAGGCTGTGCCGATAGCAACGCTTCGCATCCCGCGGCCGTGGAAACGTCGGCGGCGATGCCGCGCACCTTGGCGCCTGCGACCGCCTTCTGAATCGCAGCGACGGCGGCATCGATCTTGGGCTGGTTGCGGCCGTTGACGATCACCTCCGCGCCGGTTGCCGCCAGGCCGCGGGCAATGGCCAGTCCAATGCCGGCAGTCGAGCCCGTGACGAGCGCGGTCTTTCCCGAAAGATCGATCTTCATGCTGTATCTCCGTAAATTCGATCACCGAGATATCGGGAGCCCGAGATACGGACGCAATTGCCTGATGCAGCATGGCTGACGTCGGGCCAACGTATCCGTGCAAAAATGAAAAGCGTCGCCGAGCGGAATCGTAGAATCGTAGGATGGGTAGAGCGCAGCGAAACCCATCGCGACCAAACAAGCCGAGCGAATGATGGGTTTCGCTGCGCTCTACCCATCTTACGGACCGAAATGAAAAAGCGGCGCTCGGTGGCGCCGCTTTCTGAAAACCAGGCCGGAGAAGGCTTACGCCGCCTCGGCTTCCTTTTCCTGCACCGGGCCGGAATCCTTGCCCTTGGCGTCGACATCGCGGTCGACGAACTCGATCACGGCCATCGCGGCGTTATCGCCGTAGCGGAAGCCGGCCTTGATGATGCGGGTGTAGCCGCCTTGACGATCCTTGTAGCGGGGCGCCAGCGTGTCGAACAGCTTCTTGACCATGTCGACGTCGCGCAGCTCCGAAATCGCCTGGCGGCGCAGCGCCAGCCCGCCCTTCTTGCCGAGCGTGACCAGCTTCTCGACGATCGGGCGCAGCTCCTTCGCCTTCGGCAGCGTGGTGACGATCTGCTCGTGCTTGATCAGGGCCGCAGCCATGTTGGCGAACATCGCCCGCCGATGCTCGGCCGTGCGATTGAGCTTCCGATGAACCCTTCCGTGACGCATGATCTATTCCTTAACTCTCTCTGCCACGACGGTTCGTCGGACATGTTTCCAGGTGGGCTTCCTGTGTTCGCCCCAGTCATTCCGGACGTCGCGAAGCGGCGATCCGGAATCTCGAGGTTCCGGTTCGATGCTCCCGCATCGCCCCGGAACGACGAAAACTCAGTAATGATCCCGGATCAGTAATGATCCCGGATCAGTAATGATCCTCGAAGCGCTTGGCGAGCTCGTCGATGTTCTCGGGCGGCCAGCCCGGCACTTCCATGCCGAGATGCAGCCCCATCTGGGCCAGCACTTCCTTGATCTCGTTCAGCGACTTGCGGCCGAAGTTCGGGGTGCGGAGCATTTCCGCTTCCGACTTCTGCACGAGGTCGCCGATATAGACGATGTTGTCGTTCTTCAGGCAGTTGGCCGAACGCACCGACAGTTCGAGCTCGTCGACCTTCTTGAGGAACGCCGGGTTGAAGGCGAGATCGGGGATGATCTCCTGGGCGACTTCCTTGCGCGGTTCCTCGAAATTGACGAACACGTTGAGCTGATCCTGCAGGATGCGCGCGGCATAGGCCACGGCATCATCCGGCGTGATCGCGCCGTTGGTCTCGATCGTCATCGTCAGCTTGTCGTAGTCGAGGATCTGGCCCTCGCGGGTGTTCTCGACCTTATAGGAGACCTTGCGGACCGGCGAGAACAGGCTGTCGACCGGAATCAGGCCGATCGGCGCGTCCTCGGGACGGTTGCGCTCGGCGGGCACATAACCCTTGCCGGTCGAGACCGTGAACTCCATGCGGATCTCGGCGCCATCATCCAGCGTGCAGAGCACGAGATCCGGATTGAGCACCACGACGTCGCCGACGGTCTGGATGTCGCCGGCGGTCACAACGCCCGGACCCTGCTTCTTCACGACCATCCGCTTGGGGCCTTCGCCCTGCATCTTGATCGAGATGTCCTTGATGTTGAGGACGATGTCGGTGACGTCTTCACGGACGCCCGCGATCGAGGAGAACTCGTGCAGCACGCCATCGATGTGCACTGACTGCACGGCAGCGCCCTGCAGCGAGGACAACAGGATGCGGCGCAGCGCGTTGCCGAGCGTCTGGCCGAAGCCGCGCTCAAGCGGCTCGGCGACAATGGTCGCAAACCGCGCGGCATCGGAGCCGGCCGTCACCTGCAGCTTGTTTGGTCGGATAAGTTCCTGCCAATTCTTCTGGATCGTCACTGTGTCACCCATTGGTGAGTCGATTTGGGCCAGTCGACATCAAATTACTGGCGTCGCGGATTAGTCCGCGCGGTCAATTCCAAAAACAATCGCGAGACGGCAAAGCCGCCCCGCGACCAACAATCAGACGCGCCGGCGCTTGCGCGGACGGCAACCATTGTGCGGGATCGTCGTCACGTCGCGGATCGAGGTGACGGTGAAGCCCGCGGCCTGCAGCGCGCGGAGCGCCGACTCGCGGCCCGAACCGGGACCGGCGACTTCGACTTCCAGCGTGCGCATGCCGTGTTCCTGCGCCTTCTTGGAAACGTCCTCCGCCGCGACCTGTGCGGCATACGGAGTCGACTTGCGCGACCCTTTAAAACCCATCGTGCCCGCGGAAGACCAGGCAATGGTGTTGCCCTGCGCGTCGGTGATGGTGATCGTGGTGTTGTTGAACGACGAATTCACATGCGCGATGCCGGAGGCGATGTTCTTGCGTTCGCGGCGGCGTACGCGGGTGGCTTCCTTGCCCATTCCAAACCTTTCCTATGATCTCAACGCCGCCGTAATGCCAGCGGCTACACCTCAAAACGCGAATGGCGCGTGGCGAATGATTCTCTTCGCCAACGCCAATCGCTATTCGCAAACTTACTTCTTCTTGCCGGCGATCGCCTTGGCCGGCCCCTTGCGCGTACGCGCATTGGTGTGGGTGCGCTGGCCGCGCACCGGCAGGCCACGGCGATGGCGCAGGCCGCGATAGCAGCCGAGGTCCATCAGCCGCTTGATGTTGATGCCGGTCTCGCGGCGAAGGTCGCCTTCCACAACGTAGTCGCGGTCGATCACTTCGCGGATCTGCAGCACTTCCTGGTCGGTGAGCTGGCTGACGCGACGGTCCAGCGGGATCTTGACCTTCTCCACGATGTCGGCCGCGTTCTTCTGGCCGATGCCATGGATGTACTGAAGCGCGATCAGCACGCGCTTGTTGGTTGGGATATTCACGCCGGCAATACGGGCCACGGCCTTCTCTCCTGTCGCCGATCCCCTGGGATCGGTGCTTCCTAGATCTCTGCTATCTCGGGCAGGTGTCCACAAACGCGAACACGACGCCCTCCCCTCGTTCCTTCGGGGCCCGGCATCGTCATAAAACTATCCGACTTGGATGCGAGGCTTATTAAAGGATTCATGTCGGTTTCGTCAACCGCTCCTAGCGCTTAGCTCGCTTTTTCGTGAGCTTTTTTGCGGGCCGTTTGGCGGCCTGCCTTACTGTCTTCTTGGCCTTGCCGACGCCCCTCGCCTTGGCGGCCTTTGAGACCGTTTTGCGGGCCTTCCGGGCCGAGGTGGCGGCCTTTTTGGTTCCCTTGCCGGCTCCCTCCTTGGCCTTGCCAGTCCCCTTGGCCTTGGCGGCCGCCTTCTTGGCAGGCGCCTTGGTTCCCTTCCGGGCGGTTCCAGACCCAGAACGCTTCGCCGGAGCGGCACGCCGTGCAGCCTTGGGTTCCGTGGCGCCGAGCGCTTCCAGGATCCGGTTGATCTCGCTCGTAACGTGCTCGATGGTCATCATGCCATCTACGGTAAGCAGCTTGCGGCGCTCGGAATAATAGTGAATCAGGGGTTCGGTCTGGGCGCGGTAGCTCGCCAGCCGCCTGGTCAGCACTTCCGGCGTATCGTCGGCGCGGACTTCCTCGCCGCGCGCCCGCGTCTCGGCAGCGCGCTTCTCTACCCGCTCGAGTAGCGCGCTCTCATTGACGCGAAGCTCGACCACAGCATCGAGCTTGAGGCGCTTCTTCTTCAAAAGCTCATCCAGCGCCTCGGCCTGCGGAACCGTGCGCGGAAAACCGTCGAGGATGAAGCCGTTTTTGGCATCGGGCTGATCGATCCGATCGGAGATGATGCCGACCACGATCTCGTCGGGCACCAGCCCGCCCGCGGCCATGATGTCCTTGGCCTGCAGCCCGATCGGCGTGCCGGCGGCAACCGCGGCGCGCAACATCTCGCCGGTCGAGAGCTGGACAATACCGTGCTTCTGAACCAGCCGCTGGGCCTGGGTCCCCTTGCCCGAGCCCGGCGGCCCCAAAAGGATCAATCTCATGAGTATTCGCCCCCCGGCTTGGTGAGCGCGATCCGCACACCCTTGGTTTTGACTTTTGCGCCGCCCGCGTTCCGCTCTATCAGCGGCGACGGCCCCTGAGCTTGGACTTTCTGATCAGCCCTTCATACTGATGGGCAAGCAGATAGCCCTGAACCTGTGCCACCGTATCCATGGTCACGCTGACCACGATCAGAAGCGAGGTACCGCCAAAGTAGAACGGCACGGAGGCGTAGGAAATCAGAATCTCCGGGATGAGACATACGATCGCAAGATAGATCGCACCAACCACCGTGATGCGCGACAGCACATAGTCGATATATTCCGCGGTGCGCTCGCCGGGCCGGATGCCGGGGATGAAGCCGCCATGCTTCTTCAGGTTGTCGGCAGTCTCGGTCGGGTTGAACACGATCGCCGTGTAGAAGAAGGCGAAGAACACGATCAGCGCCAGATAGAGGATCAGGAACAGCGGCCGGCCATGGCTGAGCTGGGTGGTGATCCATTGCATCCATTCCGGGCCCGAGCCGGCGTTGAAGTTCGCTACCGTGGTCGGAAGCAGCAGCAGCGAGGACGCGAAGATCGGCGGAATCACGCCCGAAGTATTGAGCTTGAGCGGCAGATGCGAGGACTGGCCCTCGAACATCTTGTTGCCGACCTGACGCTTCGGATACTGGATCAGGAGGCGGCGCTGCGCGCGCTCCATGAACACGATGAAGGCGATCACGGCGACCGCCATCACGATCACGACCAAGATCAGCCCGGTCGACATTGCGCCCTGGCGGCCGAGTTCGAGCATGTTGGCCAGCGCCGACGGCAGTTCCGCGACGATACCGGACAGAATGATCAGCGAAATGCCGTTGCCGATGCCGCGCGAGGTGATCTGCTCGCCGAGCCACATCAGGAACATGGTGCCGCCGGTCAGCGTGATCGCGGTCGAAAGGCGGAAGAACATGCCGGGGTCGGTGACGACGTTGCCGGCGCCCTCAAGCCCCACCGCGATGCCGTAGGACTGGAACGCGGCCAGGATCACGGTGAGATAGCGCGTGTACTGGTTCAGGATCTTGCGGCCGGCCTCGCCTTCCTTCTTCAGGGCCTCGAGCTGCGGCGAGACGGTGGTCAGGAGCTGGATGATGATCGATGCCGAGATGTACGGCATGATGTTCAGCGCGAAGATCGCCATGCGGTGGATGCCGCCACCGGCGAACATGTTGAACATGCCGAGGATGCCGCCGGCCTGGGAGCGGAACACCTGCTCCCACACGTTGGGGTCGATGCCGGGTAGCGGGATGTAGGTGCCGAGCCGATAAACAAGCAGCGCACCCAGCGTGAACCAGATGCGCTTCTTCAGCTCTTCGGCCTTGCCGAGCGCTGCGAAATTGAGGTTGGACGCGAGTTGTTCCGCTGCTGAGACCATGTTTCGGCTTTCTCCCGGAGCCCCCGCCGACGTCCCCGTGGGATCATCGGCGGACACCGGACATTATTTGGTGCTCGGCTTCGATAAGTCCAACGTTCTCTGCCGTCCCTGCCTGCGCGAGCCAGGCAATGACGCAGATGTTACGCCGCCTCGCCGTCTTCCTTCTTGGCGGGCGCCAGGATCTTCACCGTACCGCCGGCCTTCTCCACCGCCGCAATCGCGGACTTGGAGGCGCCATGCACCTCGATGTTGAGCTTGGCCGTGAGCTCGCCGCGGCCGAGTAGCCGCACGCCGTCCTTGGCGCGGCGCAGCACGCCCGACTTCACCAGCGCTTCCGCGTTCACGACCGCACCAGTGTCGATCTGCTTGGCGTCGACCGCCTGCTGCAGGCGGTCGAGATTAACTTCCGCAAAATCGAGCCTGAAGATGTTGTTGAACCCGCGCTTCGGCAGGCGGCGATGCAGCGGCATCTGGCCGCCTTCAAAGCCCTTGATGCGCACACCGGTACGCGCGGTCTGGCCTTTGCCGCCACGGCCGCCGGTCTTGCCCTTGCCCGAACCGATACCGCGGCCGATGCGCATGCGCTTCTTGCGCGAACCGGGATTGTCGGCGATCTCGCTGAGCTTCATCGCCCTTCTCCTTGTCTGTCTTAACCCTCGCCGACGACGCGGACGAGGTGTTGAACCTTGCTGATCATGCCGCGAACCTCAGGGGTGTCCTGATGCTCGGCAACCCGGCCGATCTTGTTGAGCTTGAGGCCGATCAGCGTCGAACGCTGCGAATGATGGCGGCGAATCGGGCTGCCGATCTGCTCGACCTTGATCGTCTTTGCGGCCTGGGCCATCTCTTAAAACTCCAGATAGCGCGCTGGTTTAGCGCGAGTTATTCAGCCACCACTTCGGCATCGCCACCGACGCGGCGGGCCTGCAGCGTGGACACCTTGATGTTGCGGCGCGCAGCGACCGAGCGCGGCGAATCCTGGTTCTTCAGCGCATCGAAGGTGGCGCGGACCATGTTGTACGGATTCGACGAACCGATCGACTTCGCGACCACGTCCTGGATGCCGAGCGTCTCGAACACCGCACGCATCGGGCCGCCGGCGATGATGCCGGTACCGGCCGGCGCGGCACGCAGGTAGACGCGGCCGGCGCCGTGACGGCCGGCGATGTCGTGATGCAGCGTGCGGCCTTCGCGCAGCGCCACGCGGGTCAGGTTGCGCTTGGCGGATTCGGTCGCCTTGCGGATCGCTTCCGGCACTTCGCGCGCCTTGCCGTGGCCGAAACCGACCCGGCCCTTCTGGTCGCCGATCACGACCAGCGCCGCAAAGCCGAAGCGCTTGCCGCCCTTCACGACCTTTGCCACGCGATTGATGTGCACGAGCTTGTCGACGAACTCGCTGTCGCGCTCCTCGCGCTCCCTGCTCCGTTCGCGTCCGCCGCGTTCGCGTTCTGCCATGGTGTTTTCCAATCTCTAGAAAGGCTTATGCCTCAGTCCTAATATCCGCTCGAAACCTGCTCAGAAGCTCAGTCCGCCTTCGCGGGCTGCATCGGCAAGCGCCTTGACGCGCCCGTGATAGAGATAGGCGCCACGGTCGAACACGACTTCCTTGACGCCCTTCTGCGTGGCACGCTCGGCAAGCAGCTTGCCGACGGCCTTGGCTGCGTCGATATTCGCACCCGTGTTGCCGCCATCGCGCATCGCCTTCTCCAGCGAAGAGGCCGACGCCAGCGTCTCGCCCTTCTGATCGTCGATCACCTGGGCGTAGATGTGCTTGGACGAGCGGAACACCGACAGGCGCGGACGCCCGCCCCCGGAACGGCGCAGTGCTAAGCGCACGCGTTGCTTGCGCCGGGCATTGGTAACCTTCAGTGACATGACCGGCTCCGTTACTTCTTCTTGCCTTCCTTGCGGAAGATGAATTCGTTGGCGTACTTCACGCCCTTGCCCTTGTAGGGCTCCGGCGGACGATAGGCGCGGATCTCGGCCGCGACCTGCCCCACGCGCTGCGGATCGATGCCCGAGACCGTGATTTCGGTCGGCTTCGGCACCGCGATCGAGATGCCCTCCGGGATCGGGTAGACGACGTCGTGGCTGTAACCGAGCGCGAGCTGCAGGTTCTTGCCCTGCATCGCGGCGCGGTAGCCGACGCCGGTGATCTCGAGCTTCTTCTCAAAGCCCTTGGTGACGCCTTCGACCAGGTTGGCGACCTGGGCACGCGCGGTGCCGTACATCGCCTGCGCGCGATTGGTCTTCACACGCGGAGCGACCCTGACCTGGCCGTTCTCGAACTTCACCTCGACGTCGTCATGCACGACGAACTGAAGCTGGCCCTTCGGCCCCTTCACCTTCACCGTCTGCCCGTCGACGGTCGCCGTCACACCCGACGGGATCGCCACAGGCCTCTTGCCAATACGTGACATGGCTCAATCCTTCCTCAGAACACCGTGAAGAGAACTTCGCCGCCCACATTCGCGTCGCGCGCTTCGTGGTCAGCCATGATTCCCTTCGGCGTCGACAAAACGGAGATGCCGAGACCGTTGTTCACGCGCGGCAGGTTCTTCACCGACGTGTAGACCCGGCGGCCCGGCTTCGACACGCGCTCGATCTCGCGGATGACCGGCTCGCCGTCGAAATACTTCAATTCGATCTCGAGCTCGCTGCGGCCGGACGAATGCTCGACGCTGGCGTAGCCGCGGATATAGCCTTCCGCCTTTAGCACCTCGAGCACGTTCTGGCGCATCTTCGAGCCCGGGGTCGTGACCTTGGACTTCGAGCGCATCTGCGCGTTGCGGATGCGGGTGATGAGATCTGAGATCGGATCGTGCGTTGACATCTTCCGACCCTCCTTACCAGCTCGACTTCACGAGGCCCGGGATCAGGCCCTTGGAGCCGAGCTCGCGCAGCGCGATGCGGGACAGCTTGTTCTTGCGATAGTTCGAGCGCGGACGGCCCGTGAGCTCGCAACGGTTGCGGATCCGGGTCGGCGACGAGTTGCGCGGCATTTCCGCAAGCTTCAGGGTCGCCGCGAAACGCTCTTCCATCGGCTTGGTCTTGTCGGCGATGATCGCCTTCAACCGGGCGCGGCTGGCGGCGGCGTTCTTGGCCATCCGCTTGCGCCGGTTGTTCTTCTCGACTGCACTCTTCTTTGCCATGCGTGGCTCCTTACGTTTCCGCGTTTGAGAGGCTGTTCGTCAGCGTCTCACTGCCGGAACGGGAAATTGAAAGCGGTCAACAAGGCGCGAGCCTCGTCGTCGGTCTTGGCCGTGGTACACACGGTGATGTCCATGCCCCGCGCTTCCGAGACCTTGTCGAAGTCGATCTCGGGGAAAATGATGTGCTCCTTGATGCCGAGCGAATAGTTGCCGCGGCCATCGAAGCTCTTCGGGTTCAGCCCGCGGAAGTCGCGCACGCGCGGCAGCGCGACGGTGACCAGGCGATCGATGAACTCGTACATGCGGGCCTTGCGCAGCGTGACCTTGCAGCCGATCGGCTGGTTCTCGCGCAGCTTGAAGGTCGCGATGGCAACCCGCGAATAAGTCACGATCGCCTTCTGGCCGGCGATCTGCGTCAGCTCGGCGGCAGCGGTCTCGGCCTTCTTGCGGTCGTTGACGGAATCGCCGACGCCCATGTTGAGCACGACCTTGTCCAGCCGCGGCACCTGCATCGCGTTCTCGTAGCCGAACTTCTCGGTCAGCAGGCCGCGAATGTTCCTGTCGTATTCCGTGCGCAAGCGCGGCACATAAGCGGTCTCAGCCATCGATCTCTGCTCCCGAGCTCTTGGCAATGCGAACCTTCTTGCCATCAGCCTGAATCTTGAACCCGATGCGGGTCGGCTTTCCGTCCTTGCCGACATACGCGACGTTGGAGAGGTGGACCGGCGCCTCCTTGGAGATGATGCCGCCCTCCTGGTTCTGGGTCTGCTTCTGGTGACGCTTCACCATGTTGACGCCGCGCACCAGCGCGGTGTTTTCCGCCGGACGCACCTCGAACACTTCGCCGGTGCGGCCCTTGTCGCGGCCGGTCAGCACGATGACCCTGTCACCCTTGCGGATCTTGGCAGCCATCACAGCACCTCCGGCGCAAGCGAGATGATCTTCATGTGGTTCTTGGCGCGCAGCTCGCGCGGCACCGGCCCGAAGATACGGGTACCGACCGGCTCGGACTGGTTGTTGACCAGCACGGCGGCATTGCGGTCGAAGCGGATGACGGAGCCGTCGGGGCGGCGGATGTCCTTGCGGACCCGCACCACGACCGCCTTCATGACGTCGCCCTTCTTCACCTTGCCACGCGGAATGGCTTCCTTGATCGACACAACGATAATGTCGCCCACGGTGGCATAGCGGCGCTTGGAGCCTCCAAGCACCTTGATGCACATGACACGGCGTGCGCCTGAATTATCGGCCACGTCGAGGTTGGTCTGCATCTGAATCATTGATGCACCTCGTCCTCTTTCTGCGCTTCACTCGCGCTCAAAATTTTCCCGACATTCTCCGGCTTCGAAGCCGGATGTGCGTCAGGCCGTTTGCTTCTGCTCGCCCCGGATCACGATCCAGCGCTTCAACTTCGAGATTGGCTTGCTTTCCTCGATCCACACCGTGTCGCCCGGCTTGAACTGGTCGCTCTCGTCGTGTGCGTGATAGTTCTTCGAACGGCGGATCGTCTTCTTGTAGATCGGATGGGTGAAGCGGCGATCGACGCGCACCACCACCGTCTTGGCTTGCTTGTCGCTGACGACCACGCCCTGCAGCGTACGTTTCGGCATGTCCGGCCTCTTACTTCTTCTTCGCGCGCTGCTGCGCGGCGATGGTCTTGATACGGGCGATGTCGCGGCGCGCTTCCTTCAGCCGCGAGGTGTTCTCGAGCTGGCCGGTGGCGCGCTGGAAGCGCAGGTTGAACCGCTCCTTCTTCAGATTGAGGATCGCGTCCTCCCTCTGGTCCTCGCTCATCGCGCGGATATCCTCGACTTTCATCTGGGCCATCTCGGTTACTCCGCGATGCGCGCGACGAAGCGCGTCTTGATCGGCAGCTTGGCGGCGGCCAAGGTCAGCGCCTCGCGCGCGACCTGGTTGGTGACGCCGTCGATCTCGAACAGCACACGACCGGGCTTGACGCGGGCCACCCACAATTCCGGCGCGCCCTTGCCCGAGCCCATGCGCACTTCGGCGGGCTTCTTCGACACCGGCAAATCAGGGAACACGCGGATCCAGACGCGGCCGGCGCGCTTCATGTGGCGGGTCAGCGCGCGGCGGGCGGCCTCGATCTGGCGCGCAGTGACGCGCTCCGGCTCGAGCGCCTTCAGGCCGAACTGGCCGAAGGACAACGTCGCGCCCGAAGTCGCAACGCCGTGGATCCGGCCCTTATGCGCCTTCCGGAACTTCGTTTTCTTTGGTTGCATCATGGCGTTAAGCCCTCAAACTCTCATTTACCGTTAGGCGGCGTCGCGGCGCGACCGCGGGCTGCTGTCGCCCTCGGCCATCCGCTTGTCCTGGGCCATCGGATCGTGCTCGAGGATCTCGCCCTTGAAGATCCAGACCTTGACGCCGCAGGTGCCGAAGGTGGTGAATGCGGTGGCAACGCCGTAGTCGACGTCGGCGCGCAGCGTGTGCAGCGGCACCCGGCCCTCGCGGTACCATTCCATGCGCGCGATTTCAGCGCCGCCGAGCCGACCCGAGCAGTTGATGCGGATGCCTTCGGCGCCGAGACGCATCGCCGACTGCACCGCGCGCTTCATGGCGCGCCGGAACGCAACGCGGCGCTCGAGCTGCTGCGCGATCGATTCGGCGACCAGCGTCGCATCGAGCTCCGGCTTGCGGATCTCGACGATGTTGATGACGACGTCGGAAGCCGTGATGTCGGCGACCTTCTTGCGCAGCTTGTCGATGTCGGCGCCCTTCTTGCCGATCACGACGCCCGGACGCGCCGAGTGGATCGTCACCCGGCACTTCTTGTGCGGGCGCTCGATCACGATCCGCGCCACCGCCGCCTGCTTGAGCTCCTTGTGCAGGATCTCGCGGATCTTGACGTCCTCGTGCAGCAGCTTGCCGTATTCGGCCTTGCCGGCGAACCAACGCGAATCCCAGGTCCGGTTGATGCCGAGACGCAGCCCGATCGGATTGATCTTTTGACCCATCTTGTTCTCCCGCGCTTCTCTTAAGCGCTCGCCTCGGCCTCGACCTCACGAACCACGATCGTGAGATGCGAGAACGGTTTGTAGACACGGCCCGAACGGCCACGGCCGCGCGGGGCAAAACGCTTCATGACGAGGCCGTTGCCGACATGCGCCTCGGCGACGACGAGATCGTCGACCTCGAGGTCATGGTTGTTCTCGGCATTGGCAATCGCCGATTCCAGGCACTTCTTGACGTCGACCGCGATCCGCTTGCGCGAGAACTGCAGGTCGGCAAGTGCCGCCGATGCCTTGCGGCCACGGATCATCTGCGCCACCAGGTTGAGCTTCTGCGGGCTGACGCGCAGCATCCGGGCGACGGCCTTGGCCTCATTGTCCGCGAGGACACGTTCGCGCTTTGGTTTGCTCATCGCTTAATCCTCAAGCCCTCTTGGCTTTCTTGTCGCCAGAGTGGCCGTGGAAGGTACGGGTCGGCGAGAACTCGCCGAACTTGTGACCCACCATTTCCTCGTTCACCGAAACCGGCACGTGCTTCTGACCGTTGTAGACGCCGAAGGTCAGGCCCACGAACTGCGGCAGGATGGTCGAGCGGCGACTCCAGATCTTGATGACGTCGTGACGGCCGGACGCGCGCGCGGCATCTGCCTTCTTGAGCAGCGATGCCTCGACGAACGGGCCTTTCCAGACTGAACGAACCATGTCCGGCGTTCCTTACTTCTTCCGCTTGTGGCGGCTTAGGAGAATGAATTTGTTGGTCGACTTGTTCGACCGCGTCTTCTTGCCCTTGGTCGGCTTGCCCCACGGGGTCACCGGGTGGCGGCCGCCCGAGGTGCGGCCTTCACCGCCGCCATGTGGATGGTCGATCGGGTTCATGACGACACCGCGGTTGTGCGGGCGCCAGCCGAGCCAGCGGGTACGACCGGCCTTGCCGATCGAGATGTTCATGTGATCCGGATTCGACACCGCGCCAATGGCGCCGCGGCAACGGCCGTGCACCAGGCGCTGCTCGCCCGAGTTCAGGCGGATGATGACGTAGTCCTGGTCGCGGCCGACGATCTGCGCATAGGTGCCGGCGGAGCGCGCAAGCTGTCCGCCCTTGCCGATCTTCAGCTCGATGTTGTGGACGATGGTGCCGACCGGCATGTTGCCGAGCGGCATCACATTGCCCGGCTTGACGTCGACATAGCTGCCGGCCACGACCGTGTCGCCCGCGGCGAGCCGCTGCGGCGCCAGGATGTAGGCCTGCTCGCCGTCCTGATACTTGATCAGCGCGATGAAGGCGGTGCGGTTCGGGTCGTATTCCAGCCGCTCGACGATCGCCGGCACGTCCACCTTGTCGCGGCGGAAGTCGACATTGCGATAGGCCTTCTTGTGGCCACCGCCACGGAAGCGCACGGTGATGCGCCCGGTGTTGTTGCGGCCACCGTTCGACTGCTTGCCCTCGGTGAGCGCCTTGACCGGCTTGCCCTTGTAGAGCGCCGAACGATCGACCATCACCAGCTGGCGCTGGCCCGGCGTCGTTGGATTATAGGTTTTCAATGCCATCGTCGTTACGCCCTTATAGTCCGGTAGTCACGTCGATGCGGTGGCCCTCTTCCAGGGTCACGATCGCGCGCTTGGTGTCCGACTGCGAGCCGAAATTGCCGCGGAACACCTTGGTCTTGCCCTTGCGCACCAGCGTGTTCACGCTCTTGACCTTGACGTCGAAGAGCTTCTCGACCGCTTCCTTGATCTGCGGCTTGGTGGCCTTGGATGCGACCTTGAACAGCACCTTGTTGTGCTCGGAGGCGAGCGTCGCCTTTTCGGTCACAACGGGCGCGACGATGACGTCGTAGTGGCGCGGATCGATATTCTTCATTTGAAGCGCGCCTCCAGCGCATCGACGGCCGCCTTGGTCAGGACCAGCTTCTGGCGCCGCAGGATGTCGTAGACGTTGATGCCCTGGATCGGCAGCACGTCGATATTCGGAATGTTGCGGGCCGCGGCCGCGAAACCGTTGTTGAGCTCGGCGCCGTCGATGATCAGCGCATTGGTCAGCCCGAGGCCGGAGAAGTGACCGACCAGCGCCTTGGTCTTGGCTTCCTTGATATCAGCGCTGTCGAGCACGACCAGGCCGCCGTCCTTGGCCTTGGCCGACAGAGCATGCTTGAGCGCCAGCGCACGCACCTTCTTCGGCAGGTCGGTCGCATGCGAGCGAACCACCGGACCGAAGGCGCGGCCGCCGCCACGGAACTGCGGCACGCGCGCCGAGCCGTGACGAGCACCGCCAGTGCCCTTCTGCTTGTACATCTTCTTGCCGGTGCGCCAGATCTCGGCGCGCCCCTTGGCCTTGTGCGTGCCCGCCTGGCGCTTGTTGAGCTGCCACTGCACGCAGCGCTGAATGATGTCCGCGCGCGGCTCGAGGCCGAAAATGGCGTCGGAAAGCTGGACCGAGCCAGCTTCCTTGCCCTCCAGGGTGGTGACTTTCAGTTCCATCTCACGCACCCTCCTGCTCGGCCGGCGCCTCGGCAGCCTGCTCGCCCGCAACCTTGAACTTGCCGGGCTTCGGAGCTTCCTTCGGCAGCGGCTTCTTGATGGCGTCGCGCACCCTGATCCAGCCGCCCTTGGAGCCGGGAACGGCGCCTTCGACCAGGATCAGGCCACGCTCGACATCGGTCTGGACGACGCGAAGGTTGAGCGTGGTGATGCGATCGACGCCCATGTGGCCGGGCATCTTCTTGTTCTTCCAGGTCTTGCCGGGATCCTGACGGCCACCGGTCGAACCGATCGAACGGTGCGAGATCGACACGCCGTGGGTGGCACGCAGACCGCCGAAGTTCCAGCGCTTCATGCCGCCGGCAAAGCCCTTACCGATCGAGGTGCCGGTAACGTCGACGAACTGACCGACCACGAAATGATCAGCCTGGATCTCGGCGCCGACCGGAATCAACGCGTCCTCGGAGACGCGAAATTCCGCGACCTTGCGCTTCGGCTCGACCTTGGCGACGGCGAACTGGCCGCGCTCGGCCTTCGGCATGTACACGGTCTTGCGCGAGCCTGAGCCGAGCTGCAGTGCGACATAACCGTTCTGTTCAGTGGTGCGGTGGCCCAGCACCTGGCAGTTGCCGAGCTTCAGCACGGTCACGGGAATATGTTCGCCGGCCTCTGTAAAGACCCGCGTCATCCCGACCTTTTGTGCGATCACTCCGGAGCGCATCGGCGTGGTTCCTGTTCTCTTTCGTCCGCTCGCGCGGACTTCAATCCAAAAAACTTAGAGCTTGATCTCGACGTCGACACCGGCGGCCAGATCGAGCTTCATGAGAGCATCGACGGTCTGCGGGGTCGGATCGACAATGTCGAGAAGGCGCTTGTGGGTGCGCATCTCGAACTGTTCGCGGCTCTTCTTGTCGACGTGCGGCGAACGGTTGACGGTGAACTTCTCGATGCGGGTCGGCAGCGGAATGGGACCGCGAACCTGGGCACCGGTACGTTTCGCCGTGTTCACGATCTCGCGGGTCGACGTATCGAGGATACGATGGTCGAACGCCTTGAGACGGATGCGGATATTCTGGCCGTTCATTGCCGTACTTTCTTTGGTGAGTGGCGAGTAGCGAGTAGCGAATAGAAATTCCTATTCGCCACTCGCCATTCCCTGTTCGCTTCTTACTCGAGGATCGAGGCGACGACGCCGGCGCCGACGGTGCGGCCGCCTTCGCGGATCGCGAAGCGCAGCTTCTCCTCCATCGCGATCGGCACGATCAGGTGCACTTCCATCGCAATGTTGTCGCCAGGCATCACCATCTCGGTGCCCTCAGGCAGATGCACGACACCGGTCACGTCGGTGGTGCGGAAGTAGAACTGCGGGCGGTAGTTGGTGAAGAACGGGGTGTGACGGCCGCCCTCTTCCTTGGTGAGGATGTACGCCTCAGCCTTGAACTTGGTGTGTGGCTTGACCGAACCCGGCTTGCACAGCACCTGACCACGCTCCACTTCCTCACGCTTGGTACCGCGGAGCAGCGCACCGATGTTGTCGCCCGCCTGGCCCTGATCGAGCAGCTTGCGGAACATTTCGACGCCGGTGACGGTGGTCTTCTGAGTGTCGCGCAGACCGACGATCTCGATTTCGTCGCCGACCTTGACGATGCCGCGCTCGACACGGCCGGTCACCACGGTGCCGCGGCCCGAGATCGAGAACACGTCTTCGACCGGCATCAGGAACGGCTGGTCGATCGGACGCTCCGGCTGCGGAATGTACTCGTCGACATTGCGCATCAGCTCAAGAACCGCGTCATGGCCGAGCTTCTTGTCGCTGTCTTCCAGAGCGGCCAGCGCCGACCCCTTGACGATCGGGATCTTGTCGCCGGGGAAGTCGTACTTCGAGAGCAGCTCGCGCACTTCGAGCTCGACGAGCTCGAGCAGCTCCGGATCGTCGACCATGTCGCACTTGTTGAGGAACACCACGAGCGCGGGAACGCCGACCTGGCGGGCGAGCAGGATGTGCTCGCGGGTCTGCGGCATCGGGCCGTCGGCAGCCGACACGACGAGGATCGCACCGTCCATCTGAGCGGCGCCGGTGATCATGTTCTTCACGTAGTCGGCGTGGCCGGGGCAGTCGACGTGGGCGTAGTGGCGGTTCTGGGTCTCGTACTCGACGTGAGCGGTCGAGATCGTGATGCCGCGCGCCTTCTCTTCCGGCGCCTTGTCGATCTGGTCGTAGGCGGTGAACGTCGCACCGCCGGTTTCCGCCAGGATCTTGGTGATCGCGGCGGTCAGCGAGGTCTTCCCATGGTCGACGTGACCGATGGTGCCGATGTTGCAGTGCGGTTTGTTACGCTCAAATTTTGCTTTGGCCATTTGACTCTCCGTTCAATCGTTAGCTGCCAACCAACGATAATCAGGCAAACTTCTTCTGGACTTCAGCCGACACGTTCGCCGGCGCTTCGGCGTAGTGATCGAACTGCATGGTGAAGGTTGCGCGACCCTGGCTCATCGAGCGCAGATTGTTCACGTAACCGAACATGTTCATGAGCGGCACCATCGCGTTGATGACGTTGGCGTTGCCGCGCATGTCTTGGCCCTGGATCTGGCCGCGCCGGGAGTTCAGGTCGCCGATGACGGAACCGGTGTAGTCTTCCGGCGTCACCACCTCGACCTTCATGATCGGCTCGAGCAGGACGGACTTGCCCATCTGCAGCGCCTCGCGGAAACAGGCCCGCGTTGCGATTTCGAAGGCCAGAGCCGACGAGTCGACGTCGTGATACTTGCCGTCGATCAGCTGCACCTTGACGTCGACCACCGGGAAGCCGGCGACCACGCCCGAGCCCAGCACGCTCTCGAGGCCCTTCTCGACGCCGGGGATATATTCCTTCGGCACCGCACCACCGACGATCTTCGATTCGAACTCGTAGCCCTTGCCGGCCTCGTTCGGCTCGACGATCAGCGTCACGGCCGCGAACTGGCCGGTGCCGCCGGTCTGCTTCTTGTGGGTGTAGCTGTGCTCGACCCGCTTGGTCACGCGCTCACGGAACGCCACCTGCGGCGCGCCGATATTGGCATCGACCTTGTAGGTGCGCTTCAGGATGTCGACCTTGATGTCGAGATGCAGTTCGCCCATGCCCTTCAGGATGGTCTGGCCGGACTCGTGGTCGGTCGTCACCCGGAACGACGGATCTTCCGCCGCGAGCTTCGCGAGCGCGACACCGAGCTTTTCCTGGTCGGCCTTCGACTTCGGCTCGATCGCGATCTCGATCACCGGATCCGGGAACTCCATCTTTTCCAGGATCACCGGGTGGTTCGGATCGCACAGCGTGTCGCCGGTGCGTGCTTCCTTGAGGCCCGCCAGCGCGACGATGTCGCCGGCATAGGCTTCCTTGATGTCCTCACGGTTGTTCGCATGCATCAACAGCATGCGCCCGATCCGCTCCTTCTTCTCGCGGGTCGAGTTGATCACGCCGGTGCCGCTCTGCAGGATGCCCGAATAGATGCGGCAGAAGGTGATGGTGCCGACAAACGGGTCGTCCATGATCTTGAACGCGAGCAGCGCCAGCGGCTCCTTGTCGTCAGCCTTGCGAACGACCTCGTTGCCCTTGTCGTCGGTGCCCTTGATCGCGGGCACGTCGAGCGGCGACGGCAGATAGTCGACGACGGCGTCGAGCAGCGGCTGCACACCCTTGTTCTTGAACGCGGAGCCACACAGCACCGGATAGAACGCACCAGTCAGCACGGCCTTGCGGATCAGCCGCTTCAGCGTCGCCTCGTCCGGCTCCTTGCCGTCGAGATAGGCAGCCATGGCGTCGTCATCGAGCTCGACGGCGGCTTCCACCATCTTCTCGCGGTATTCCTTGGCCTGGTCGGCGAGATCCGCCGGAATGTCGACATAGTCGAACTTGGCGCCAAGCGACTCGTCGTTCCAGATGACGCCCTTCATCTTCACGAGGTCGACGAGACCCTTGAAGTTGTTCTCGGCGCCGATCGGGAGCTGGATTGCGATCGGCTTGGCGCCGAGGCGGTCGACGATGTCGGACAGGCACTTGAAGAAATCGGCACCGGTCTTGTCCATCTTGTTGGCGAAGACGATGCGCGGAACCTTGTACTTGTCACCCTGACGCCAGACGGTTTCGGTCTGCGGCTCGACGCCCTGGTTGGAATCGAGCACGCACACGGCGCCGTCGAGCACACGCAAGCTGCGCTCAACTTCAATGGTGAAGTCGACGTGGCCGGGAGTGTCGATGATGTTCAGGCGCTTGCCGTTCCAGAACGCGGTGGTCGCAGCCGAGGTGATGGTGATGCCACGCTCCTGCTCCTGCTCCATCCAGTCCATCGTCGCGGCACCTTCGTGCACTTCGCCGATCTTGTGGCTCTTGCCGGTATAATAGAGGATGCGCTCGGTCGTCGTGGTCTTGCCGGCGTCGATATGCGCCATGATACCGAAGTTGCGATAGTCCTCGATGGCATGTTGGCGGGGCATGGGGCTGTTCCTTAAATTCCGTTGTTCGCCTTACCAGCGATAGTGCGAGAAGGCGCGGTTGGCTTCCGCCATCCGGTGCACGTCTTCACGCTTCTTGACGGCGTTCCCCCGATTGTTCGACGCATCAAGCAGCTCCGCCGAGAGCCGCTCCGTCATGGTCTTCTCGTTACGCTCACGCGCGGCCGAAATCAGCCAGCGGATGCCGAGCGCCTGCCGGCGCACCGAGCGGACTTCCACCGGCACCTGATAGGTCGCACCACCGACGCGGCGGGAACGCACCTCGATGGTCGGCATGACGTTCTCAAGCGCCTGCTCGAACACGCCGAGCGGGTTCTGCTTGGTCTTGGCCTCGATCATGGTGAGCGCGCCATAGACGATGTTCTCGGCGACCGACTTCTTGCCGGCGTACATGACCGAGTTCATGAACTTGGTGATGATGATGTTCCCGAACTTCGGGTCCGGAAGCACTTCACGCTTTTCTGCAGAGTGACGACGCGACATCTGACCTGTTCCCGCTTACTTCGGACGCTTGGCGCCGTACTTCGAACGACGCTGCTTACGGTTCTTGACGCCCTGGGTATCCAGCACGCCGCGGAGGATGTGATAGCGCACGCCCGGCAAGTCCTTGACGCGGCCGCCGCGGATCATGACCACCGAGTGCTCCTGAAGGTTATGGCCCTCACCTGGGATGTAACCGATCACCTCGAACCCATTGGTCAGACGCACCTTGGCGACCTTACGAAGCGCCGAGTTCGGCTTCTTCGGCGTCGTCGTGTAGACGCGCGTGCACACGCCGCGCTTCTGCGGCGACTGCTGCAGCGCCGGCACCTTCTTGCGCGACTTCTGCACTTCCCGTGGTTTTGCGATCAGCTGGTTGATCGTCGGCATGTCAGCCTTCACCCTTCAAGTTCGCGCGGAACCTCACTGGCTCCGCAAATTCTTCACGGGAACGAACCGCCCGTCCGGCCGCCTCACACGAAAACCGTTCGCGCAAAACGAAATCGCGCCTACCACTCATTGCTGAGCGGAAAGCGCTTGACGCCACAGAGGACCGCGATCACGACCGATCAGCTCTCGCTGTCCGGCTGAAAACCGAGGTCATGCGTCCCAGTTCACTCTCAAGAGAACGCGCTCAAGAGAACAAAAATCGCCCTGGCATTGCCTAGCTATCATCGACAGCGTTTGAGCGGCATTCGTCGAGGTTGGTGCCCGCCTCAGTCCAGTAGGTCTGATAGGGTGTTCCGTTCCGACGCTGGCGTAGCTCACCGCCTGTCGTTAAGTTCGCGCCTTGTATAAGCGGTAGATAGTGAAGTCAAGCAAAACGACAATACGAGAAACGCCTCTGCCGCATATGGATTTGGCACTTTCGCGCGCTCAGCGCGAGTGAAAATCGCAAAGTCTGCTGCCCCACTTTCCGAGCGAGTCGGCCGACTATTTTATCCGGACATAAATAGCCTGAAGCAGCTCTTAGGCGGCTCTCAACCAAAGATTCGCGCAAAATAAGCCTTGTTTGCCATTTCGGGCGCAAAGAACGCGCTTAGCCCCTGCCCTGTACCGCCTTGCGATCATCGGCAGCGAGTGGCCAACTCCATGGCAGCCGCCATGCTTGGCCGGCCGGCATTCGACCATCCCGGTCGATTCGCAGGATGTCTGTCCGCCAGATTTCCGCTTCGAGAAGCTGGCGGCGGCGCACCGATCGAGCGATTCGCGCGGACCGGTGCAGCTTGCGATCCAACCAAGGCGCGTGGTTGATATCCACGTCGCCCAAGGTCTGTCGCTCGCGGTGCCGCGACAAGTCAAAAAAGCTTCACCCCGATCGCGTTACGGTTGCGGCGAAGGTGCGCAAAGTCCGCCTCGAATCAGCGAGGAAAATGCTTCAGCAGCTTCCTTCTCGCTGCAATGACCACCGATCATCATGACCGAGAGCGCTTCGCCCGCCCCGACAAGGCCGACACAGCGCCGTTGTAGTTCATCGGGCGGCAACGTGCTGTACGGCTCAAGCGCCGATACGAACAGCTGGACGTACCCATCGATCAGCTCCTGGTGCACCGCGCCCATCTTCCCGCTGCCCGACAGCGCCGCGCCCACCGCGTGCCATTCGCCACTCGTATCTGCGGAACAGTGGATATAGGCGGTCGCGAGGACGTCGGCAGTATCCCCCAAGTTCCGCTGAACGCTTCTTAACGCTTCACGCAGGGCATTCGCCTGCTCCCTGTCGAGCGACTTGTAGAGTTCGATCAACAACCCCGATCGTGTGCCGAAGTGTTCGTACGGGATTGGCTTGGAGACTCCGGCACGAGCGGCCAGGTGTCCCAGTGTCAGCCGATCGGCCCCTTCCTCCCGGATAATGACGAGGGCCATATCGAGCAACTGGCGCCGTCGATCCGCCTTCGAGAGCCGACGGGAAAGCGCCTTATGCGCTTTCGGTCTCAAAGAGTGCTTCACGGTCCGGATCCCCCCTTGCAATACCTACCATCAGTAACTTACTAATGGTAACTTACCGAGGTTAGGTTATGTTCGCTAGGATTGAGAGGCACTGCAATGTCGCCAGCTCCCATTCTCCTGATCGGCGGCTCCGGCATTGTCGGCCGCTGGACTGCTCGATTCCTGCGCGCCGCCCATCCCGATCAACCGCTACTGATCGGCGGCCGCGATCTCGCTAAGGCCAAGAAAGTCGCGACCGAAATTGGCGGTGCGGAGGGTGTGGTGCTCGACCTGGCCGTTGATGGGCTTGGACTCGGTGAGCGCCCGGTCAGCGCCGTCGCCGTCTTTTTTACGGACGAAAGGATCGCCGGGCTCCGTTTCGCTCAGTCGCGCGGCGTGCCGCACATCAGCATTTCTCCAGGCATTATCGAGATGGGTCCCGAAGTAGCGGCCTACATCCGCGACCCGGACGCCGCGCCGGTCGTTCTGGGCACGGAATGGCTCGTCGGCGCGACGACGGTCCCCACGCTCGAGTTCGCCAAGGCGTTCGGTCGGGTCCACGACATCGCTATCGGCGCGCTGCTCGATGAGCAGGATGCCTTCGGTCCGGCGGCAGCCGCCGACCTGGAGCGCCAAACCAAGACCATGCCGGCGGCGCTTGCTCGTCGGGACGGCGCCTACCTCTGGCGCGTTGGCGACGATGCCAAGGCCAAGTTCCGCGCCGTCGACGGCACCCTGATGGAGGCCTCCGCACTCTCCCCCTATGACGTTGTCGGCCTTGCGACCGCGACCGGCGCGCCAAACGTTCAATTCAGTCTCGCGATTGGAGTGAGCTCCACTCGCCGCCGAGGAGAGCCGATGTCGACCGAGATCGTCATCGAACTTGCCGGTGAGGATCAAGCGGGCCGGCCGCTCCGCACCCGTCATGCGATTGTCCATCCTGAGGGACAGATGCCGCTGACGGGGCTAGGCGTCGCCATGGTTCTCGAACGACTCGTCGGACTCGACGGCAATCCGGCAACTCCCCCTGGCCTCTACTTTCCCTATCAGCTCCTCGAGCCCGCAGCCTATTTTGCCCGTCTCGAAAAGATCGGCGGAATGGTCATGACACTGGATGTGTTCTGACGAGTAACGATTCCGTCCTGCCAAGAAGGCTCGCAACGCCTGGTCAATGGAGCTATGGCCGAAATTGGGTGATGGGGCCGATCAGGCGGCGCGGTTAGCTGGCGTCGTCGATTCTGCGACGCCGTCGGTAAATTTGACGCCGGCAATGACCCTTGGCAACTGATTTTCGCCCTTCAGCCGGCGCCAGGTTTTGGCGGCGCTCATGACGAGCTTGAAGACCATGAGCCTTGCCGTCTTGTGCGACAGGCTTCCCTTGGAGCGGACGGTCCGGTGGCGGACTGTGGCGAAGACGCTTTC
>NZ_AXAP01000086.1 GCF_000472865.1 Bradyrhizobium elkanii WSM2783
CGTAAGCGTCGGAATCTTGCACGACTTTCCGAGAGTGCGTTGTCGTTCCATATCGGGTTCCTTGCTGCATTGGAGGATCTCCGGTGGGTACGGAATATTTCAAGAACGAAGCACGTCGTTCCTTTTGGTCGGTACACGTTGAAGCGTGGCGGCGAAGCGGTCTCAGCAAGCGCAAATATTGTCGTCAGCACCGTCTCAGTGGCGGCACGTTCGATCGCTGGCTGCGGCATCTGGTTGACGCTGAGACGTTGCAA
The DNA here is from genome assembly GCF_000472865.1 of Bradyrhizobium elkanii WSM2783. Classification (GTDB taxonomy): domain Bacteria; phylum Pseudomonadota; class Alphaproteobacteria; order Rhizobiales; family Xanthobacteraceae; genus Bradyrhizobium; species Bradyrhizobium elkanii_A. The sequence goes on from NZ_AXAP01000086.1 coordinate 255, forward strand.
ATACGTGCGGAATTGCGTCGCGAGGAACGTCGGGAGCGGCTCCGCAAGAAGCGGGCTCCAGTGTCGAAGGACCTCCGCTGCAGAGCTGTGCAAGCGTTCTGGGCGATGCACGTTGAAGCGATGAAGTGGTGCGGTCTGAGCATGCAAGCCTATGCCCGCGCCCATGGCATATCGCAGCACAGCCTGAGGCGATGGCGCGATTTGATCGACGCCAACGACGTTGAAATCGACTGGCGGACGCACCTTCATCCGAGTGCCCGCCCACTGTTAAGCACTAGTGCTAAGACTAGTGCTAAGGATGGCGCAGCTGAATCTCGCTTGACAGCGACGCCGAATGACGATCCTCCGACACCTGAGAAGCAGAGCCGCCGCAGCTTCACCGACGAGGAAAAGCTGGCCATCGTGTTGGAGACTGAACGACCTTGGGAGACCGTATCGTCGGCGGCACGAAGGCACGGTATCGTCACTAGCATGTTGTTCCGCTGGCGAGCGGAGCTTGGGTTTGGTAAGGGCAAGCGCGCCAAGTTGGTGCCGGTCGCGGTGGCCGATGCTGGAGCCGTCGGGTCATCGACGCCGGTTGTTCTGCACGATCTGTTGCAGCCGCCCGACGGCATGACGGTTGTCAAATTGGACGATGGCCGCCGCGTCTTCGCGCCGATCGGCAGCGATCCCGATGCGGTCCGTCGCCAGATCACTGAGCGGGAGACAGCACGATGATGATCGTGCCGGCCGGCGTGAAAGTCCATCTGGCCTTGGGGTATACCGACATGCGCAAGGGCCTGGATGGCCTCGCCGCGCTCGTTCAGGAACACCTCAAGAAGGATCCGTTCTCCGGCCACCTGTTTGCCTTCCGAGGCAAGAAGGCAAGCACGCTGAAGATCCTGTTCTGGGACGGCAACGGGCTTTGCCTGTTCAGCAAGCGGCTCGATCAGGGCGGCTTCATCTGGCCGAGAATGAGCGATCCAGGTGGCACGGTGACGCTGTCCCCGGCGCAGCTTGCCATGCTGATCGAAGGCATCGATTGGCGTACGCCGGAGCGTCGATGGCGCCCGGCCATCACGGGTTGAATCGCAAAAACCCGCATAGAATATAGCGAAGTTGCTTCGTCGAATCAGCGTGTTCGAGTAGAATCGGTCATGCAGCTCGACCTCGACAATCTGCCGTCGGATACTGCGCTTCTGCATCGCCTGGTGCGCGACATTGCCTCGGTCATCGCGCATCGGAACAGCGAGATCCAGCGTCTCCAGGCGATCATCAAACAGCTTCAGCGCGCACAATTTGGGCGTCGTTCCGAGCGTCTCGACGCCGATCAGCTCGCCCTTGGACTCGAAGATTTGGACATCGATTTGTCGGCCGTCGAGGCAGATCAAGCCTCGCTGGAGGCGTTTGCGCCGACGCAGAAACTGCAGCCGAAGCGCAAGCCGCTGCCGGATCATTTGCCCCGCGAACAGGTTGTGCTTAACGTCGATAGCGAGAGATGTGCGTGCTGCGGCGGCGCGCTGCATGCGATCGGTGAGAGCGTCAGCGAGATGCTGGATTGGGTGCCAGCACAGTTGCGCGTGGTACGCGTCTGCCGCCCGAAATATGCCTGCCGCAGTTGCGGAACGATCACCCAGGCTCCGGCGCCCGAACGACCGATCGCCGGCGGCTTGGCCACGCCAGCCATGCTCGCGCATGTGCTGGTCAGCAAATATTGCGACCACACACCGCTCTATCGGCAGGCGCAGATTTTTGCCCGCCATGGCGTCGAACTGGAGCGCTCGACATTGGCCGGATGGGTCGGCGGCGCGTGCTGGTGGTTTGAGGCCCTGCACGATCGGCTGTGCGAGCACATGTTCGCGTCGGATCACCTGTTTGCCGACGACACGCCAATCCCGGTGCTCGATCCGGGCCGCGGGCGCACCAAGACCGGACGGCTGTGGGTGTATGCCCGCGATCAACGGAGCTGGGCTGGGCCTGAGCCGCCAGCTGCGGTTTATGTGTTCGCGCCCGACCGGAAAGCGGAGCGCCCAGCAGCGCATCTGATGCACTTCAAGGGCGTTCTGCACGTCGACGGTTACGCCGGATTCGAGCGGCTGACCGGCGCCGGAAACATCACTCTCGCCGCATGTTGGGCGCACACCAGGCGCAAGTTCTACGAGGTTGCGCAAGCCGAGGACACGCCCATCGCGCACGAGGCCTTGCGTCGTATTGCCAGCCTCTATGCCGTCGAAGCGCAGGTGCGTGGTCAATCGCCGGCGCATCGGCTGGCTACGCGGCGCGCACTCGCCAAGCCGATCGTTGACAGCCTTCGCCTGTGGCTCGAGGTGCAACTCGCTCAATTGCCCGGGCGCGGCAATCTCGCCGAAGCGATCCGGTATGCGCTGTCGCGCTGGGATGGATTGACCCGCTTCCTCCGTGACGGCCGCATCGAACTTGACACGAACCCCGTCGAGCGGGCGATCCGACCTGTGGCGCTCGGCCGCAAGAACCATCTCTTCGCCGGTAGCGATGGCGGTGGGGAACGATGGGCAATCCTCTGTTCGCTGATCGAAACGTGCAAGCTCAATAACGTCGAGCCTTACGCATACCTGCGTGACGTGCTCACGCGCATGGTCGACGGACATCCGATCAACCGTCTCGACGAACTGCTGCCGTGGGCCTGGAAACCGACGGATCATGTCAATACCTGACCGACGTGCGAGAGCCAGACGCTAACTAGCTGCCCACTGATTGCTTCACGCTGGATAACGGATCGATTTGTAGAGCATCGCTGCGCGGCGATACGGCGTTCCGCAACAGGCGACGGCACCTTCGTCCAAGTTGAGAGCGTGCAAGCTTGAGCGTAAAATCAGTTCCCGGAAATCGCCGCGTCGGCCTCGCGAAGCCGTCCGTGTCCTCTAGATCTCCGGAAACAGGCGTGGAAACAGCACGTCGAGCGCAGCAATCGGAAAGCGCAGCGACACCGGCCCCTTGGGCGTTTCGGACGCAAGAAGACCGGTCGCGACGACGTCGTTGAAGACGCGCCGTGCCGTCCGTTCGGGCAGGCCGGTGATGCGCGGGACTTCGCCGCGCTCGAACTGTCCGCGTATGAGCGCTTCCTCCAGAAGACGGGCGGCTTCAGGCTTGAGCTTCTCGCTGCGGTCGACGAAACTCCGCAATCGCTGAGCCAACGTGTCGATCTCGAACAAGCCTGACATGAACGTCACCTGATCGAGGCACACGCGCAGGAACCAGAGAATGAATTCGCTCAAAGCGCGTTGCGAGAGGTTGCCACGGCCATCGAGATCGCCCTGCCGGGGCGTGTCGGCGTGGTCCATCATCCGCCTGTAATCGCCTGGGCCGGTAAGACCACGCGCCAGTCCGCGCGAGACCGACCACAGCCCACGGGCTCCGATGCCGGCCTGATGCGCCATGGCGTGGCTCATCAGGCGGCTGACACGACCATTGCCGTCCGCGAACGGATGAATGTAGTTGAAGCGATGATGCGCCGCTGGAATGGCGATGATCCGCGCCGCCTTGCCCAGGCGTTCGAAGCGATAACGCTCCGCGAAATATTCCATAAAGGCCGCGACACGCTCGCTGGAAGGTGGCTGATGCCGGCCGACTGCAACGTGTGCTCGTTTCGCGACCGCCCGGTGCCGGGCTCCATCGTGAACTCGGTGCCATTGCCGCAGATCCGAAGCATTTCGGGGGAAGCGTCGCGATAGAATTCGCGATGGAGCCAGAGAATGAAATCGATCGAGGCCGGTTCAGGCAGGCGATTGTCGAGCGCCATGGAATCGATTTCGGACTGCACATGGACGTGGGCGGCCGCCTCGATCTGCAGATTGCGCCGCCCTTCGTCGTTGTCGAAATGACCGCCGATCGCGCGTTCGATATCCCGTGGCCGGGTGTTATGACCTTCGATCAGGTTGCTGTAGTAGGTGTTCATGATCCGCACGAGATCCGCCAGATGGGCCGCGGTCTGCGGATGGAGCGCGTAACCGAGCTTGGCGGTTGCCGCCGAAAGCTCCGCCACCACGTCCGAGATGGCTTCGGAAATCTCCTCCAGCCTAGCGGGCTCGATGCGTTCGACGGTTTCGAGACGTAGGTTCATGTCGGCCGATTTTATGTTATGCTAAGGCATTAAAAATGAATAATTTTCTTCTTGATGGCGGCCGCTTTGGCCGATCCTGTGGCCGATTTTAGCGAGAAGCTTGGAAGTCAATTTTGGCCGATCCATAGCTCATATAAGTAATTTAAACAACTGAAGAAAATCCTACCTGATGGCTATTTTGGCCGCTTACTTGGCCGATCCCGCGAGATCCCGCCGGCTGCCCGCCCGGGCACCCGGCTCCTGCGGCACAGGATGCCGCCCTCCGCGGTGACTGTTAGAGCATGATCCAAAAACGTGGAAACCGGTTTTCCCTCGCGACAAAGGCAAAGCGTTTGCGTGGGAAGATCATGCTCAAACAAAGAGGGATGACGATGCGAAGAAAAGTCACCCGGCTTTAGCCTGCTGGATTCCAGGTCCAGATCGGCCGCGCCACGCCGACAATATCGCACCTCAACACCGGCCCGAAATATCGCGAGTCGAACGAATGCGGGTGTGGCTGCAGCAGAAAGAACTCGCCCTCGACGAGCCTCAAGCACCCCTCCCAGGCCGGCAGCGGCCGCCCGTCGCGGTCCTTGTCGAGCACCTCGGCGATGACCTTTCCGTTGATGGCAATGGTGCCAATCGGGTCCTTGGCGCGGCAGACTTCGTCACCGCCGATAGCGGCGACCTGTTTCAGCAGCGGCACCGGCACGGGCAAGATTTTGTGCGCGATGATGAACAATTCGATCGCCGGCGGCGGCTTGAATACTGCGAGCTCACCGCGCTTCGGCAATCGTGGCTCCAGATAATAGAAGCCCAAGGGCGCGCTGCCCGAGGCGTTGTAGATCAGAAGCGGTACCGCGGGTGCGGACGACACCAGCATGGCAATGATGCCGGCGCACATGGTCGAGAGAACGCCGACCTGGCGCGCTAGTTGGGTGCGATCAATCGGCATTGGAGGTCGACCTCCGCTTGTTGGCCTGCGACCATTCAACGAGATCTTCGATGTGGTAGCGGACATAGCGTCCGTGCTTGCGGTAGGCGGGCCCTCGCCCCTGCACCCGCATCTTCTCCAGCGTGTTCTTGGTGAGCCTCAGCCAGGCGGCGGCCTCGACGGTATTGAGGAACGGCTTGTCCGGCACCTTTTCTTCATTCTTGGTCATTTCGACGCTCCCTATTCCATACCTCCCTGGGGTTGAGGTAGGAGAGGAAGCGTCGTCTGATTGTGAGCGGTTTTGGGAGTGGTGAAGATGAGAGGCGCCCGTTTCGCCATCCCGCGCGAGCCAAGCTCGTCAAGCGGGCGACGATCGGCGTGCGCAAGACCGGCATCCGACAACGGCCAGCCAAGTTCTAAAGTAGCTTCAGTTCTGATTGAATCAGAACCGAAGCCCTCGATTCCTGTTTTGATGCGTGTTCTTCACGCGAGCCGGTACCGACTTCGCTTGAAACGTTCTAATACAGCAGATCGCGATAGCCGCCCTTCATCAACTCGGTTCCCTTGGCGACAAGCCGGCGCGTGCGATCCTTGAGAAACTGACTGGGACCGAGCCATTCCTCGGCAACTTTTTTCTCTCCGAAGATCGTGATCGCGATCTGCCGGTAGGTCTTGCCGTTGAGGCTTTCATCGAGCGCGATCAGCGCGTGATGGAGGCGTTCATCGCCGCTTCCCGCCTGCCTTGGAACCGTTCTCACGTCAGCTTCAGTGAAGCGCTGCAATCGCTTCAAGAGCTCGGTCTGCGCCGCAAGGTCAGCAAGGTCGTGCAGTTCGAAGACCGGCGCAAAGGAGGCGGTCAGGACGGAGAGGCCGTGGATTTCGACGGCGACATAGGCACCGTTTCCCTTGATCAGCACGAGTGGAATGCCGTCCACGTTAATGACGGCCCTGCGTTCGACCTTGAAGCCGGCCAGTGAGAACCGGGCGGCGTCTGCATCTGACCTCGGCTTCCGTGCATCCAGGCGGACGATCCGTTTCAGCGCATGGGCGTGCCAGAACACCGGCACCTTGGGTGCATCCAGCCCCGGGTCGGCAAAGGCGGAGAGACCCCATTTTTCGGCGCGGGGAAAGCGTCGCGGTAGCCGCAAGACCTGCGTGCCGTCCTTCAAGGTAATGCAGGGCAGATGTCGCGGAACGGCGCTGCGCCATTCGCCGATGTAGTCGGGATTGCGGCGCAAGAACTCCCAGGCCCAGTCGCTGGCGTCGAAGCCTGTCGCGTCAAGAAACGCGGCGCGGGCGCCTTGGCGCGCTTGATTGCTGGCGTCGTTCAGAACCGCCCCCGGGACGTTGACGTCTTCTCGAGCCGATCGTTTCGATCAAATGGGGCGAGAGGACGGCCCCCGCGAGCAGTTGTCGCGGGGGCCGTTTGGCGTCAGTCCGCCGGGTTCCAGATCAGGGCGAACACGCTGTCGTCATCCTGGCCGGCGGCGCGGCCGAGATTGGCGTAGAGCTTGCGCGGACCGAACTCGGGCGCTGCGAGCGACAGGCTCACATAGTCCCTGCCGCTGTTCTCGCCCCGGCGGATCCAGCCCGCGCCGATCTCGACGCCCTGGGTCACGACGCGGAAGTCGGGATGGGTATCGGCGGTCTTGTCCCGGTTCGGGATGATGTCGATGTCGGCGCGGATGGAGACGGTCCGGAGCTGGCCCTTGTAGCTGCCGTTGTCGTTCTTGGTGACGTATCCGATGGCGGTCATGGTCTTGTCCTCATCTGTTGTTCGCGAGGAGCCGATCCCCTCGCGATGGCGAGACCGTGATGGCGGGCGCAACGCCTTCGAACCCGCATCCACGCGGGGCAGAGCGAATGCGGAGCACCCGAGCCGGCAGCTTTTTTTAGAGCGAAGCGGCCGCGAGGAGCCGGAACGTTCCGGCGGGGAAAAAAGCCGACGGCGAGGGTTTTGAAGAGGCGGGGCGCTTGCCATAGGTCTGTTTGCCACGCGCAGGGAGATCGGACCCGCAGTCACCGGATAAGGACAAGGCCCTGCCCGATCGGGCCGTCGCAGCGCGACATGCGGCGAGCAAGACCAGCACAGGACCGTTTCCATCCGCGCCGACATCGACCTCATCCCGAACCGGACGACAGCGAAAAGCCCTGCCCTGTTTTGCGGAAGAACACCGCGCGACGTCTGCGCAAGGCCGGTTCGCAGCCGTGAGAACAGCGGCAAGGACGATGTGAGCCTGTCGCCTGCGGCGCCCATGTCGGCCTCCGCACGCGCCCTGCCAATCTGGGGCGCGCTGCATCCGGGTGACGACAGCGTTCGTCCTGATCTAAAATCCTGCGGACTGCCGCCATCAGCCCTGGTGACGACCGCTCGGCGGGGCCATTCCGTCGCCCTGACGCATGATCTTTTCATGCGGGACGACTCCACGCCATTCACGCGGCGCGATGAGGGCCTTCCGATATCAAGCCGGCAAATTCGATGCTATGCTTTCTTCATGCAGGCCGATTCACGGGGCCCGCGCCTTGATGATTTTCTTTGAACGATTGATGGAGGGCCCCATGGCCAAGAAAGCGAAAAAGGCGAAGAAGACCACCGCGAAAAAAGAAGAAGAAAAAGAAGTAGTTCGTTCGCCGACGGGCCCGACGGCCTGTTCGCGCTACGCGTCGGCGTCCGGTGGAATCCGCTGTGACCACCATCTTGATCGCCTGGTCAAACGGGTCGCGCCGACGGCGGGGACCGACCGACATTCAATATTTGCCGTGAATGTGTCGGCGGTGGAGAGCCGCCGGCTAGACATGATCCGATGAGATGGAATCGGACCATGATCTCATCTCTCTGTTTAAGCATGATCTTCCCACGCAAACGCTTTGCGTTTGTCGCAGGGAAAACCGGTTTCCACTTTTCCGGATCATGCTCCAAAGCGGGGCTGCCCTGTTGATAGGCGCAACCGCGGACTGATATTGTCTGATCTGGTCAGTCGCATTCGGATCGATCTTCAGCCGCCATGCCGTTCTATCGTCCCGAGGAAAACGACCTCGCCTCCGCTGGTGGCGCCGGTTTCTCTCCCGAGAACGTGCCACGCGCCGTCGTCGCCGTCGGCGTCGACATGGTCACCAAGGGCATGGAGATGGCCATTCACGAGCATCGGAAGGCCCAGCTTGTCCTGACCTTGCGGGGCGTCGTCAGGTGCGAAGCCGACCAAAGCGTCTGGATCGTGCCGCCGCGCTGCGCGGTATGGATTCCTGGCAATCTTCCCCACAGCGTGACCCTCGCCGGAAATGTCGAGGTATATCTTCTGTTCGTCGAACCGGATGCGGCCTCGGCGCTGCCCAGGCAATGCTGCACGCTGTCGATCTCGCCATTGCTGGAGCGTTTGCTGATGCACGTCACCGAGATGCCGGTCCTGTACGATGTCGACGGCGCCGACGGCCGGATCGCCACGGTGCTGCTCGACCAACTGTCTGTAGCGCCCGTCGAGAAGCTGAACTTCCCGATGCCGGTCGACGCCAAGCTGCGCAAGATCGCCGCCGCGATGATGGCCGATCCCTCCGACCGCGCAACGTTAGACGAGTGGGGCCGGCGCATGGCCGTTGCCCCGCGGACCCTGACCCGCGCCCTGAAACGCGAGACCGGCATGAGCTTCGGCCGCTGGCGCCAGCAGCTCCATATCCTCATTGCCCTGCAGCGTTTAGACCAAGGGGCGTCGGTCCAGACCGTGGCGCTCGATCTCGGCTATGAGGGCGCGAGCGCCTTCGTCACCATGTTCCGCAAGGCCCTGGGCAAGCCGCCCGCCCGATATCTGTCGGAACGCCGCATCGCCGCGTGATCTCCGTCGTATCGCGCGAAGCCCCACGCGCGCACTGACCGGAAATCGCAATATATTGTCCCGTTTGCGGAATGCGGTCAGGCGGGCGATCTCCTATCCTGCCTCTGAGCACTGACACCCCTGGCGCGCCGGGGGGCGCATTCTAGAGCATGATCCGGAAACGTGGAAACCGGTTGTCCCTCGCGACCAAAGCAAGGCGTTTGCGTGGGAAGATCGTGTGCAAAACAAAGAGATGAGATCGTGATCGGATTCCATCCAATCGGATCATGACCGAAGGAGCCCGATACATGGATTCACTCAGCAGCGGCCCGGTCGCGGAGGTTCTTAAACGCCTGCATGGGGAAGCGGAAGCGGCCGATGCACCGTTGATGCAAACCTACGCGAGCGAGATGACCAATGCCGAGCAGGCGATCAGCCAGGTCATCGAGGCTGAGACCAAGGATCTGGCGGGACTGTATCACGGTTTCGCCGGCAATTTCCTCAGCGTCTCCCCGGAATTCGGGCGGTTTCTCTACATGTGCGCCCGCAGCTGCAAGGCTAGGCGCATTGTCGAGTTCGGCTCGTCGATGGGGGTTTCCGCCATCTACATGGCGGCAGCGCTGCGCGACATGGGCGGCGGCCGTCTGATCGGGACCGATCTCGAACCCAGCAAGGCGGAGCGCGCGTGGGCGAACCTCGCTGCCGCCGGGCTGGACGACCTGGTCGAGTTTCGGGTCGGCGATGCGCGCGAAACCCTCAAGCCCGGCGTCGGCGGCGACATCGACATGGTGATGCTCGACGGCGCCTTCATCCTCTATCTTCCCATTCTCAAGCTGCTGGAGCCGCATCTGAAGCCCGGCGCGATCATCATCGGCGAGAACGCGTTCTCGGAAGCCTCAGGCTATATCGACTACGTGCGCGATCCGCAGAACGGTTATCTCTCGCTGCCGCTGCCTGTCGATCCCGGGCGCGGCAACGAATTCACGGTGAAGACGAAGTGATCCGCTCGGGGCTGCGACCTCGACATGTCGGTGAATGGAGCGAATTTTTGATGCAACCCGTTCGCAGGCAAATTTCTACGCCGCCGCTCGCGCCCCCGGGCCGACTCACGCGGACGCTGCTGCGATGGCTGATGCGTCCTGCGCGCGTTGCCGCAGTCGAGACGCTCTCGCCGCAGTTTCGGCTGGCCGAGCTGGAAGGCGAAGCGCTCAGGAACGTCGCCTGGACGGCTGGCCAAAAGGTCCAGGTGGCGATCGGCTCGGGCCTCAGCGCGCGGACCTACACACCGATGTCGTGGGACGCCGGCAACGGCAGGATACGCATGCTCACCTTCGCGCATGGCGACGGTCCCGGCAGCCGATGGGCAAGGGACTTGAGCGCAGGCGACACCTGCCAGTTCTTCGGTCCGCGCCGCTCGCTCGATCTATCGGGCCTTGAATCGCCGGTGGTCCTGTTCGGCGATGAAACCTCGTTCGGCCTGGCGGCGGCGCTCCGCGAGTGCCCGCAGGCCGACGGTGCAATCCATGTGCTCGAGGTCTCGGACGTCGCGGAGTCGCGGCCGGTGCTGGAGGCGATCGGCCTCGGCCAAGCGACGTTGATCGAGCGCCTCGCCGACGACGCCCATCTCGCAGCGGCGGAAGCCGAGATGTTGCGCCTTGCCGCACGCGGCGCGCATTTCGTTCTTACCGGCAAGGCATCGTCGATCCAGCGCGTAAGCCGGGCCCTGAAAGCAGCCGGCCTCGCATCATCGCGGGTGAAGACCAAGGCCTATTGGGCGCAGGGCAAGACCGGGTTGGACTAGATCATGATCCGATTGGACGGAAGCGGATCATGATCTCATCTCCTTGTTTGAGCATGACCTTTTCGGAAAACCGGTTTCCACTTTCCGGATCATCCTCTAGCCATCCTGTGCCAGTGGAGCGCCGTGCGCTCCGGCTGTTGAATTTGCCTGCGTTGGTGATCCAGGCCCGACGCGGATGGAAACGGTGCTTCCGTGAGCTCTGGAGCATTTTCGGTTCTGATTGAATCAGAACCGAAGCTCTCGATTCCTGTTTTGACGCGTTTTCTGCGCAGATAGGTCTACGCAATCTGCGTAAACGTAATTGCCATGCGAACCGGTGTCCACCTCGCTTGAAAACGCTCTAGCGCAGCCCGTGCATGATGGACGTCGTCAGCAGCACGGCGGTCGACGCCAGCGCCGACAGGCCGACGATGGCCTGAGCGAGGCAGATGCGCCTGAGCGTTGTTGCTTGCGGGTCCGGAAACCCCCTGAACGGGCTCGCCATCTCAGGCTCCATGATGCGGTGCACGCGCTTGCTTTTTGCGAGCTATAGAGCGAGTCGCGCCGATCGCGATCCACTAAATTTGCAGCCTGCCAGGTTGACCCGTCCGCGACTCGGCAACGGAAAATTCGGCTCCGGATCAGGCCGCCGCGCCCGAATCGGGCAGCACAAGCTCAAGTAAACAAAGCATTAATGGCTTTGCATGCGCCGGCACTTTTCCGTGTCGTGTCCGGGATCAAATGGCTGATCGGAAACGCATGCATCGCGGCGCGGAGCTTTCGGCACAAGGGCGTTCCTCGCCATGCAGATGATCGCGGATGATCGTGTTCAGCGTGTTGGCGGGCTCGATAGATTTGCACCCGCATCGGGCGGCGCCGCATCATCTGCCTCTTTCATCACGCCACCGAACGAGGTCGACGTGCTGATGATCGTCATGGGCATCTTCCTGGTGGCCGCCGTGCTCTGGTTCGGACATTGACCGGCGCTCTGATGAGCTCGCTGAGGGCAATGTTGCGCAGTCGAGGTTCGCTCTCCCTTTGTGGTGCGGGTGGGCCCAGTTGGTTGCGTGCGGCCGTGTCGACGAGGTCCGAGGTCGAGAGGCTTTGTGATCGGCGAGATGGCCTGTGGTCGCGCCGGCGGCGCCAGCCGCAAGCCGCAGCCAGAGGCGGGGAATTCCCGGCGGGCATCAGCTCGCCGGCTTGCGTGATTTGCCTTTGGGCTTGCGCCGGTCTCGCCGATAGACCCATCACGACGCGTCATCACCTTGGGCTGCTTGCGCGGCGGAGCCGCCCGCGCCGAACGCCAGCAGGAAGTCGGCGGCTTTGGAGGCTTTGCTCGCGGCGCGGAAGACGGCGCGGCTGTCCTCGCGAAGGACGTTTAGCCAGGCGCCGAGATAGTCGGCATGCCGCACGGTCGGCTTGATCGACAGCGCAGCGCAGACGAAGGCAGCCGTCAGTTCTGCGACCAGCTCTTCATTGGCATAGAGCCTTGACCCGAACGCGCCGGACAGATCACGGTTGAGGCGGCTGGCATGGCCGGTCCAATGGCCGAGCTCATGAAACAGCGTCCGGTAATAGTTGATCTGCTCGAAGAAGGCGGGCTGCGGTGGAATCTGGACGTTGTCGTTTGCGCGATCGTAGAAGGCTTTGGTGCCGCCGATGCGGATCGTGGCGCGGGTTGCCGCCGCCAGCGCCTCGGCCTGCGGCACGATCTCGCGATCCGGCAGCGCGGGTGTGTGCGCAAAGCAGTGGTCGGGCAGGCCGTCGCATTGGTCGACGTTGAAAACCGTATAGCGGCGCAGGAACGGAACGGCGGCCTGTTCCTCGTCCGCTTCCGTGCTCTCGGATCTTGCCTGCTCGGCCGCTCGCCGGTTCCGCTTCGGGACAAAGCGGTCGGCGTAGCAAACGGTGACGCCGTGCTGGCCTTTGCGGACGCTTCCGCCGAGCGTTGTTGCCTGGCGAAAGGTGAGCCAGCGCTGCGAGGTAAAGCCGGCCTCGAACAGCCTGCCCCACAGGATCAGGATATTGATGCCGGAGTACCTCGTGCCTGTCGCGGCGTTTCGCGGCAGCGCGAACGCCTGGCTGCCGCCACCGGTGCCCCACGGCCGCGCCCATGGGAAGACGCCCGCCTCAAGCTCGGCGATGATCCGAGAGGTGATTTCTTGATAGAGGCTTTGTTTCGTCGTTGTGGCACGGCGTTGCGCTGACGTTTTGGACATGACGATCTCCGCTCGCTCCTCTTCCACGCCCGGCCCCCGGAAGGCGGGGTGGGCGGCGAAGAGCGACCGGACAGCCCCGAACAGCAGAGGCAGGCAGCACCGGAACGGCCGGAGCGGATGCGGAGGACCGCGGCCAACGCAAATGATCGTCATGAGCGGCTTTGGCGGGGCGTGGTTGCGGCCTGCCGGTTCGGGGCTATACGGGAGCGCCGCCCACCCCGCCGCCGCGGGCCAGATCAAAATGTGCCGGCCGCCGGCGGCCGGCTCCATCAGGTCTGCTTGTTCGCCGTGGCCGGCGCATCCACGACGCGCTTGACCATCCGATTGGACGGAATCGGATCGATCCGATCTGTTTGTTTGAGGTGACCTTCCGATGCAAACGCTTTGCGTTTGTCGCGACCGGTTTCCACTTCTCAAGATTGTGCTTTTGACACCCTTTTTTCACAAAGGCGCGTGCGGCCAATGAGGATCGCAGTGCGGCGGCTGCGCCAGGGATTGAAGCCGAAGGCCGAGACCGCAAGACGGGCTCGGTTCACGAGAGCCCGGCCCGCAAGCGGGAGCTTGCGGGAGGCGCCTGCTACGAAAGCAAGCCTTGAATTTTTCGGCTCACGGCCGGATCGTCCAGCGACACCGCCCATTCCAACAAGGCCTGCCGGATTGTGGTCGCGACGATTCCATGGTGGGCGAGCCGATCGAGAACCAGCGCACGGTCGGCTTCCAGGCGCGCCACCGCCAGGTCTGCGAGCAGCCGGATATCGTAACCCTGTCGTGCCCCCTCCAGCGCCGCAATGAGGACCTCTTCCTCCAGAAATCCTCCGCCCAGGAAAATGACACTGACATCGGCGCGGGCAAGACGCTCTGCAAATCGATGATCTCGCCACAAGGTCAGAGCGTCCAGATCAACATGCTCAAGTGAAGCGGTGATCTGATCCGGAAGCGCGTCCCGTTCATACGCGCCGACCGCGAACTGAGGCACGGCAAAGAACTCGTGACAGACCGGAAGCAGGAACAGACTTCCGCTGCGCAGCGCGGCAAGCGCATCCGTTCTGCCACGCGTCGGGTTCAACAGAACAATGCAGCTATGGTGAGGATCGGCCAACATCGGTTCATCCTGTTTGAGCCGTGAACTCGAGACTGACCAGGCCGGCCGTCGCCCCTGCACCGGGAAGCACAACAACGGCACCGTCAAGACCGGCGTGATGGTACATCGCCTCAAGCACCCGATCGGAATCGTGCAGCAGTCCGGCCAGCGCGGTGGTTTGACCAAGTACCTGCGGCGGAGCCAATCTTTCAAGCGGCCACCCGGCGCGCCTGAGGATGCGCTCCATCCTGGTGTCAGTGACGGTTACGATTGACCGAGCGCCCCTTGCTCGCATGGTCTCCAACATCGCAGCGAACAGGGCGAAGGTCGCTCGATTGACACCCGCATGGCCGATCTGAGGCGCACGCTCGGTGTCGACGCAGAATCTCGAGCTCTCCAGGACGTGCTCGCTTCGTGGTGCGTCCTTGCAACCGAGCAAGACCGCAAAGGTATCCGACAGCATGTTCGGGCCGGTGGTGGGCAGAAGCCGCACACAGCCCAAGACCGTCCCCTGCTCCGAGATAGCCAGAAGATACGTCGGATCCAGGGTGTCATATATGTCGATTTCAAAATCTCCCGACACGGAGACGGTCCAGCCAAGACGATCCTTGAAGACGCGGCGGCGCAGCCGAAACATCTCGGCAAGCAAATGGAGATGCTGTCCGGCCTGACGATGATCGAGAACAATGACGCGCATGGCGAGCTCCCTTTAAGCGAGAGCGCAGCAGAGCAGAACGCGCGCCGTCGAGCGCCTGTGCTATTTGACAGGTCACCTGCCAAGGTCAGGAAGCTTGAGCAACCGTTAGCAAGCAAGCAGAAGCGTTTCCAGACGAAGTGAATACGCTTTTTTGAGCTGAGCCGTATCCGGAAAGGTCGGCGCCCGCGGCGCTAGGACAGAAGGCCGCGACGGAGCGCCAGTGCGACACAATGCGCAATCGATACCGCGCCGAGCTTGCGCCGGGCGTTCTCCACGTGAAACGCGATGGTGCGAGGCGTAACGCCAACCAGGACTGCGGTCTCGGCCAACGTCTTGCCGCGCGCGGCCCATGACAGACACTGCCGCTCCCGCTGGCTGAGAATGGCCTCACCGCTGCCGGCGTCGTCTGTTGCGACTGGCGGCTTGGAAACATGGGTATGGAAGTAGAGGCCGATCAGTTGCAGGATGTCGCCTGAGCTAGCGAGCAACCGGTCGAGCTGCAAGTTAGGATCGTCGGTTGCCAAGGTGAATGCGGCGGTTCGCCCGAAACCGCTTCTGATCGGGATGGTGATGCCGGACTTGATGCCGAAGGTCGCGGCCTCGACGAAGAACCGTCGCTGCTCGTTGCTGCGCAGGCGGATTGGTCCCTGCGTGGTCCAGCCGAACAGGCTGTGTTCATGGCGGGCGCGGTGAATGACCGGATCAAGGCGCTGATAGTTCAGACGGAAGTAACGGTCGGTCCAGGATCTCGGATAAGAGGAGATCAACTTCGGCGCGTTCTCGGTCATGCTCAAATACGCAAACCATCGAAAGCCGAGGCCGTGCGCCGACCGTGCTGCCAACCGTTCGAATTCGCGATCATCCCTCGCCGTTTGCAGGGCGTCGATAAACTCTTGAAACAGGTGTTCGGGCCGGCTCATGTTTGAATCCACCGTCCAGAACGGTGTTCCTTGCTTTCACGCCCTCCTTTCGCCAGGGCGGGGTTCGAGCGAAAATCAGGACAGTAGCTTTGTCGATCCTCTGGCGCCTTGAAGCGCGCTAATTGACGTTGAAGTTCACCGGCACGGTGATCGTCCGGCTGACGCCCGGCGGTGGCGCCGGAACGGGCGAGGCCCGGTGCACCAGCGCCACCACCTCCTGATCGAGTTCTGCGAATCCGGACGATCGCACCAGGCTTGCCGACAGCACCTTGCCGGCGCCGTCGATCGTGAAGCGCACATAGGCGATCCCGCGCGCGCCGCGCTCTCTTGCGTCCGACGGATAGCGCTTGCGGCGCTCAAGATGAGCCATCAGCAGCGACTGCCAATTGGCGGGCGACATTGACGACAGTCCCGAGGCGGTCTGCGCGGCGGCAATGCGGTCCGATTGCCGAGCCTCCACGTGCGCCTGCCAGGCGACCTTCGATTCGGCAGCGGCTTGCTGCTTGCGAAGAGGCGGCTTGTTCTCCTTCGGTTTTTGCTTCTTGGTTTCCTGCTTCGGCTTCGGCTTCGGCTGCTCCGTCGGAAGCTGGACCTCCGCTTTATCCAGCACGACGGTCTTCTCCTTGATCTCCTGGTGTTCGGCCGGCCGGACCGGCCTGGTGGCCGGTTCGGCCGTCTGCTCAGGCGGCCGTTCTTCGCCTCTCTGCTCCTTCCGCCGCACGCTTTCTTCTGCCAATTTCTGGTCCGGCGTGATCTCGTTCCGCGCAGCCTGGATTGCTTCCGGCGCGGCCGCGAGCTCGATCATGATCGCGGCCGGCGGTGAATTGTCTGCAGCCACGACCACCTTCCCGCGCAGCAGCCAGGCCACGGCTCCGGCATGGACGCCGACCGTAACGAGGCCCGCAGCCAGCCACAGCAGGGCTTCGCTCACCTTGGCCCGGCGCGTGATCGAGCCATTGAAGTCGTTCATGGCGCAGCCACCGCAGGTGATGGGCGGGCCTCATCGGGTTCGCTCTTGCTTGCTGACGCCGCTTCGAGGCCGACCAGCGCGACCTTCAGATAGCTCGCCTCGCGCAGCAGGTTCATCACCTCCATGAGATGTTGATAGTCGACGGTCCTGCCAGCGCGCAGGAAGACGCGCGCATCCTTGTTGCCTCCAGTGAACGATTCGATCGCCGCTTGCAGTCTCTCCCGTGGCACCGGGTCGTTGCCGAGATTGAGCGTGAGGTCCTGCTTCAACGTCAGGTAAACCGGCTTGTCGGGAGGCGGCGCCGGCGGCGCGGTCGAGGCCGGCAGATCGACATGAACATCGACGGTCGCGAGCGGCGCCGCGACCATGAAGATGATCAAGAGCACCAGCATCACGTCGATGAACGGCGTGACGTTGATCTCATGGTTGTCCTCGAGATCGTCCTTGAAGCGATCGCGGATGCCGCCGGCCATAACGCCTACTCCGCGGCCACGGCGGAGGTCGAAGGCTGGCGGGGGCCGGGCATCTTGCGCAAGTCCAGATCGAGGCTGACGAGCCGTTCGACCTCGGCGGCCGCATCGGCGAGACCCTGCCGATAGCCGGTGACCGCGCGCGCGAACACATTATAGATGACCACCGCCGGAACAGCGGCGACGAGACCGACGGCGGTCGTGAGCAGCGCCTCGGCGATGCCGGGCGCCACCACCGCGAGATTGGTGGTCTGCGTCTGCGAGATGCCGATGAAGGCGTTCATGATCCCCCATACCGTGCCGAACAGGCCGACGAAGGGCGCGGTTGCACCAATGGTGGCGACCAGCCCGGTGCCGCGGGTCAGCCGGCGGCCAGCCTGGGCCTCGATGCGGGCGAGACGCGACGCGACGCGCTCCTTCACGCCGGCGTCCCCGGCGTGAAGGAGGATCCGGGACGACCGACGCAGTTCCTCGCCGGCGGACCGCACCATGAACACGGTGGGCCCACCCCGGTTTGCAAGAACGCGATCAGCGTCTGCAAGGCTCTCCGATGACGCAATGACCTGAGTTGTCCGCGTCGCTCTAGCGCGGGCACAGACAACCTCGACAGTCTTGGCGAGAGCCACAGTCCAGGTCGCGAGCGAGGCGAAGGCAAGGCCGATCATCACCGCCTTCACCACCCAGTCGGCCGCCATGAACATGCCCCAGGGCGACAAATCATGCGGCAGGCCGGCCCGGCGCTCCGAATCCGGGCCACGTGATGCCACGGAACGGTCGCTTGGCGTGGTCTCGGCGGGAGACGGCTTGACCGTCTTCATCGACTCTGCCGACGGCGCAGCAATGCTGGTGTCGGGCGGCGCAGCCGGCTGTTGGGCCATCCCGCAGGACATTGCCATGGTCAACACGACGAGCAGCAGCAACGGCGTGATCGTCCATTCTCGCCTCGGCAATAGTATCATGCCACGTCCTTCCAATCGTCCATCAATCGATGCCCGTAACGCGGGTCGTTGGCCCATTCGCATCCTCGCCGCGATCGCGCTTTGGTTGTGCGCCATCGACCCGCTCACGAGGCGATGCGCGCCACCGGTCGGCTCCGCACTGAAACGATCCGTCCCCGTTGGCTGGCAATCCGCCCATTCTCGTCAGGACGAAAGCTCCGGAGGATGCGTCTGTCGAACAGCGCAACGATGGCCCGCATGGTCCGACGACATTGTCCTTCGGATAGAAATGCGAAGACCGTGCAAGTGTTCACGAACATCAAGAACAAGGCGCTGAACACCAGTTCAGAAAGTGTTGTCGTCATGACTCACCCCAGCGCTTCGTTGCGGCTTTTAGGCGTTTGGCGCGGCGCGTTGCAGGAGGCTTTTCGATTTCGATCGTGGCCATCCTTGCTATTCTTCCCTGAAGGCACGGTGGATCTGATCCGAAAGCGGTTTCACAAGATAGGAAAGCGCGGTGCGTTCGCCGGTCTGGATGAAGGCCTCGGCGGGCATTCCCGGAACGAGCTTCCGTTCGCCAATACGAGCGAACTGTTCCGGCGGAACGGCGATCCTGATGACATAGAAGGATGTGCCCGTACGTTGGTCCTGCGTGAGGTCCGCAGCGACACGGCTCACTGTCCCGTCGAGCTCCGGCGTCGTGCGCAGGTTGAAGGCGGTCAGGCGCAGGATTGCATCCTGCCCGAGATGGACGTCGTGGATGTCCTTTGGCGAGATATGCGCCTCCAGCGTCAGGCGGTCTTCGTCGGGAACGATCTCCATCACTGTTTCACGTGGAGCGATGACCCCGCCGACAGTGTGAACCGACAGGTTGTGCACCCAGCCATCCTGGGGCGAGATCATGTCGATGCGCCGCAACTGATCCTCAGCGGCAATCCTGCGTTCGGAAAATTCACCAATCTGCGCCTGCGTATCGCGCAGGTCGCCGGTGACCTCGGTCTTCAAGTCTTGATCGACCTGCAAACTCTGCAATCTTGCTTCGGCGATACTGCCCGCCGCCTGCGCCTGCCCCGCGACGACCTGGCCGCGATAAGCGTCGAGTGTCGCCTTGTCACGTTCCAGTTCATTAAGCCGCTGGACGGACGTGACGCCTTTTGCCAGCAGGTCGCGCAGATCCACCAACTCCCGCTCGCGAACTCGTATTCCATGCTCAAATGCTTCCTGCTGGTCTTTCAGACCGGAAATTTGGTGCTCGTATTCCTTGATACGCTCCCCAAGCTGGGCCTTCTTGCTAATCCGCGTGTCGTGCCGTGACCGAAACAGATTCTGTTCGCTCTGCATCGCGCGCGCCACTTCGCGGTCGTTCGCATGCTCCGTGAGAAGGGGCGGAAACGTGATCGTGTCCTTGTCGTCGCGCTCGGCCTCAAGCCGAGCCTCGCGGGCGGCCAGTTCGTTGAGGCGCTTGCTGACGATGGCCAGGTTTGCACGAACCTGGGTGGCGTCGAGGCGGATCAGCACATCGCCTGCTTTGACCAGCTGACTCTCGCGAACCAACAATTCGCCGACCACACCACCGGTCGGATGTTGGACCATTTTCACATAGGACTCGACGACGAAGGTGCCGTCGGCGACTACGGCGCCAGCCAATTCTGTAGCCGCCGACCATCCGCCGATGCACGCGGTGAATGCAAGCACAGCGAAAACGCCGAAAATGAGGTGGTGCCGGATGGAGCGGACCACGGCGACAGCATCAGCGTTAGACATCGCCTTCCTCTGTTGGGACCGGAGACGTGTCGTCGGGCGCCGCTACGACTCGAAGCGGTCCGAGCGAATGTGTCCCCCTCTGATCAGCGGGTGAGCTTTTCAACCCAGGCTGGACAGAAGTCGGCCTCATCATCCGCGGCAGGATCTCATCGCGCGGGCCGAAAGCTCTTGCGCGACCGTTCTCCATCATCAGAACAAGATCGACAATGCCGAGCACACTCGGCCGGTGTGCGACGACGATTGCTATTCCTTTGCGCGCACGCACGGCGGCGATCGCCTGAATGACAGTGCCCTCTCCTTCGGTGTCGAGATTGGAATTTGGCTCATCGAGAACGACGAGGAACGGATCGCCATAAAGCGCCCGTGCGAGACCAATGCGTTGACGCTGTCCCGCAGAAAGGGCCGATCCCCCCTCGCCGATTGGCGTGTCATATCCGTTGTCGAAACGAAGAATGAGGTCATGGACGCCAGCCGCCTTCGCCGCCTTCACGACATGGTCGGGATCCGCAGAGGGATCGAGACGCGCGATGTTCTCGGCGATTGTCCCGTCGAACAGCTCGACATCCTGCGGCAGGTAGCCGATGTGGCGGCCAAGACTTTCGTTGTCCCATTGCTCGAGCGAGGCGCCGTCAAGGCGCACCGTGCCATGGGCGGGATGCCAGACCCCGACGAGAACGCGGGTCAGGGTCGATTTTCCACTGCCGCTGGGACCGATGATACCGAGCGCGCTGCCGGCGTGAATACCGAAATTGACCTCGACGACCGTTGGTTTTCTATGGCCCGGCGCCACGATGCCGACCCTCTCAGCGGTGAGATTCGCCTTCGGCTTCGGCAGCGGGGTCATGTTTGCTTGAGGTGCGACGAACGACAAGAGATCCCGCAGGCGCGCCCAACTTTGCCGAGCGATCAAAAGGGACCGCCACGTGGCGACCGCGAGATCGACAGGCGCGAGGGCGCGCCCCAAGATGACGGAACTGGCGACCATGACGCCGCCCGTGGCACTTTGTTGAGTGACGAGATACCCACCGACGCCAAGGACCGCCGATTGCAACATGATCCGAAACACGCGCGCGGTGCCGCCGAGCGCGTTGCCAACGTCTCCCGCCCTTCTGTTCGCGGCCAGATACTTCCTGTTGACCGCGATCCATCGGTCTGCACTTCGTTCACCGAGCCCTAATGCACGGATTACCTCCGCATTGCGGCGCGACCCGTCCAGGATCGCGTTGCGTTCCATGCCGTATTTGATCGTCTCCCGGACCGGAGCCGACGACAACTTGTGGGTGAGGATGGTCAGGGCCGTCAGAATGGCGGCCCCCGCCAGCGCGGTGAGGCCGATCCATACGTGGAGGCCGAAGCAGATGGCTAGATAGAGCGGCGCCCATGGCAGATCGAAAAAGGCGGCGGGCCCCTGGCCGGACAGAAAGCTGCGAATGTTGTCGAGGTCGCGCAGGGCCTGGAGACCATCACCCGGTGCGCGTGTCTGCAAAGCAAGCCGCACAACTGCCTCATGGACACGGCGGGAAAGCTCATGATCGAAAAATTCACCGGCGCGCAGCAGCACGCGCGACCGAATGATTTCGAGAAGCAATTGAAAACCATAGGCGATCATCGCCAGCACGGAGAACCCCAGCAGGGTCGGAATGCTGCGGCTTGCCAGCACGCGGTCGTAAACCTGGAGCATGAAAAGCGGTGCGGTCAGGCCGAGGATGTTGATGACCCCGCTGACCAGCGCCAGCGCGACGGCGCCTTGTTTGAAACGGGAAACAGCCGCCGCAGCCAACGGCTGCGGCGGTGTCCGCTTCATTGTTCGTGGCGCTCGTGGTGCCATCAGACGAAGGCGAAGTCGGACGCGGACAGGCTCGAGACGCCGTCGACCGTGACCGTGCTGTGCAGGCTCGCGTTGGTCGGATCGGTGTAGGTGATGGTGTTACCTGCGACGTTCACATGGCTGTCGCTGATGAACTGGCTGTAGTCGGACCAGCCATAGTTCTTGAAATCGATGAGATCGTTGCCCTGAACGAAGTCAGTGATCGTGTCGTTTCCGAAACCGTGGCTGGAATCGTAGAGGCTATGATCCCACTTGAACGTGTCGAAGTCCGAGCTTCCGCCGTTTCCGGAGAGCGCGTCGTTTCCATAGAAGCTGTACAGGTAGTCGTCGCCGGAGGTGCCGTTCTGGGTGGTGCCCGTCTCGCCGAGATAATCGACTAGCCCGGCAAAGGGCTGACCGAACTCGGTTTGGCCATAAACACTGCCGCCATGGGAGAGCACGTAGATTGCCTGATTGAACGTCGTATCCGGGCTCGTGCCGCCGGAGCCGCCGAGTTCGATCGAAAGTTCGGGCGTGGTCAATCCGAAACCAGAACTGCTGCTGCCAGTAAGACCGTGGCCAAAGTCCAGTTCGGTGATGGTGCCGCTGAATCCGCCGGGAGGCGAGTAGGTGAATCCCGAGCCATGCAGGATCACTCCGGAGTCGCCCGAAACCCCGCTATTGCCCGCCGCCCATTCCGAGTAGGGTGAGGAGGTCGGATAGAAAGCACCGTTGTCATTGTAGTTGAAGTCGTTTTCCCAGGCACCGGTAAGATATCCCAAAAGATCGCTGCTGGCCGATGTAAGGTTGATGGTGGAAGTCATCTTTACCTCTTCTCTTGCTCAAACGTTCGTCTTGCTGACGAACCTCGGACCCCACGTCGAGAGGTGGGGAAACTTGGACTCTAGCGATGCAGTCGCCGTCCGGGCCGGCGCGGAATAGGCATCCGCCTCGGACTTGTCGTAACGCGCGTCGATCTCGCGGTGAAAGTGCCGCCCCCCTTGAATTAGAAGCGATAGTTCACGCCGATCTTGATCGCATGAAAATCAAGATCGTTTTCCGCCCTGCGACCGTTCGTCGTCTGGGACGAGCCAGGAACTGTGACTGTCTGGGTGCGATAGAGGCGACATCCGCCGCCGCGGGACGGAGGAAAGTAAACAGCGCAGATTTGGGTCTGTACCGCGTACGGCAGCGTCACGCCGGCGGTCGCATTCGGGAAGAGAAACTCCCTATCTCCGAAATGATCGTAAGAATACTCTCCTCTAAGAGACCAGTTATTGGTCAGCGCATATTCGAATCCCCCGCCGAACGTCCATCCGCTACGTGTCCCTGAGGCCTCTTCGCGAAAGTTGAGTTGAGTGCTAGGCACGCTTCCACTGACGGCCCGATACTGACTGCGAACTTCGCTTTCGTTCAGGAACGTCAGACCGCCCATCGCATAAACAAGCACGCGATCGAAAGCGTAGCCGACGCGGGCGCGCAGCGACGCCGTCCAGTCGAACTGGTAGTCGGTCTTGGCCTGCAGGAAGCTGCCTGTCGTGAGCTTGGGGGCTTCCGTTGCAATGGCGTCCTGCGTCTTCCGGAACTTGGTCCAGGAATAATCTCCCTCGATACCGATCACCACGCGGTTCGAGAACTGATAATTGAACCCGCCCTGCAAGCCTCTCGTCAGATCGCGGAAGCTCAGGTCAGCCGACTCCGTCGCCGGGATAGCTCCGGGCGTTCCATCGCCGGCCGTCGTGACTCCCTTGGTGCGGGCCAGGCCGTAACCGAGGTGGCCGCCGAGATAAAGACCGGTCCAGTCGCTCCCCGGAGCGCCGTCCGAGGCATTTCCGAGTCTCGCGTTAGGAAGATGACGAACGAGAGGCGTCGTTTCGTTCAGCGTCGTCGTGTAGCTGATCCGGGCGGTTCGGCCGGGCGACGGGACGGCGATCGAGGTGAGCGCGCCGAAGTAATATTGGTCCGTTAGATTCTCGATGCTGAAATTGATCGTCGAGTCGTCATCGATCTTGTAGATGCCGAACAGGTCATACACCTGATATGAGGGCCAAGTGAATGTATCGCCGCTGGTTGGCGGCCAGACGCTGCCCGAGCGTGCCGATGAGAACTGGACCCGTCCGCCCAACGTCAGCTTCTGATCGAACAACCGGATGCCGGCCGTCACGCTGCCGGCATAATTCGGCGGGACATAATTCGCAGCGTAATCGTTTTTCAGTGCGCCCGTCGGGCTCGCCAAATCAAACTGTGACGTCGGCGGCGCGCAGCTTCCTGCTGTCTCGCAATATTCAATCTTGGTGTATTTGGTGAAGGCGCCCTCGAGGAAAAACGCGCCCGAGTCATAGTTTCCGGATATTTCGAAGCCGCGGAAGTTGGCGCCGTTGATATTGTACCATACGTATTTATGGTCCGCAGCCGACCCGGTTGATCCACTTCCGGTCTGGTAGCGGACGATATAGTCATCATAGTGATTGTCGAAATAGGCGAGCTTGACGCGAAGCTTGTCGCCGGATTGGAGAACGTTGTTACGCAGGATATTCAGGCCGGCTTCGTAATCCTTGGCGATCTCGGGCTGCAAATCCGGATTATTCCAGAGCAGTCCCTGATAATGCCAGTGCGTTTCACGGAGGCTCGGAGGGCGGTAGCCTTCCTTGTACTGGCCGTAGAACTGGATTCCCTCCATGGGCGATATAACGACAGCGGCATTGGGACTAACACGCCCGCCTGACCGATCAGGAAACTTGGTGAGGTATCCTTCGCCGCTGGAATTGTAATGGTCATAGCGCAGCCCTGCGGAGAGCGTCAGCCAGTCGATCGGCCTGAGGCTTGCGTTGCTGAATGTCCCCGTCATCAGTCGCACGCCCGAAGGGCCGTAGGTTTCCCAGCCCTCCGACCCCGACACCGAACTCGGAAACTGCTCGGCCGTAGCGCGCTCACGCGTGAATTCAACGCCGTTGTCCCAGGTGAGCTGACCGAGCGGCGTGGTGAACACGGAGGTGTTGCCGACATCTCCGCCGAGCGTAGTGTCGCCGTAGGGACCAGGAAGCACGCCATGGCGTTGCGACGCAAGATCGGTCAGCCAGAGGTTGGCCCGCATTTTCACATACGGACTGTCCGACGGCTCATACTTATATTTGGCCGTGTAAGTATCGACACGGGTCTCGGACAGCGGGAATTGTCCGTAGGGTAAAATTCCCGACACTATCGCAGCCTGATAGCTCAGCTCATCAATCTCACCGTAATGGGAGTTGTAGGAGAGATAGCCGAGTTCAAGCGACTGGCCGTCGCCCCACTTCACCTTTCCTTTTGCAAGAAACGAATCCGTGTTTTCGGAGGTGTTGAAGACCTCCTGGCCAGGCTTTACGAGCGAATTGGCATTTGCGGTCGTCGTAACCGCGTTTGCAGGACGGAATATGATTCCATCAGGGACTTTTGTTCCGGCGAAGTAGTTGCCTTGCACGTGCTTGGAATAGGCGACAATGAATTCGTAGTTCTCCTTGATCGCGGCGACGGCCGCACTGCCCGAATATGTGTCGCCGTTGAAAAAGGATGGCCGGCCATTGGCTGCCGTGTTGACAGCATTGTTCGACAGGAAACTTGGCGACTGCTCCGCTACCCCGTTGGTGACGAGGCTGCCTTTGACGCGCGTACCAAATGTCTGGCCGTCCTTGACGATGTCGCCTGCTTCGAGGGTGCGGAAATTGACGTTGCCACCGATGCTCCCAACACCCACTCCGCTGCCCGGTCCCTTGGAAATGTCGACACCGCCGATCAGATCGGGATCGACATAGGTCTCGTCGCGGTTTCCGATATAGCCCCGATAGGAGCTCGTGTTCTGGCGCGTACCGTCAATCGTCGTGCCCACGCGGCCCATGCCTTGCAGGCCCCGGATATTGGGATTGATCGACGTGCCGACATGATTGCCCGCCGAGATTACGCCGGGCGTATCGATGAACACGTCGCCGGCCGACGCCGGCGGCAGGCGATCGAGTTGCTCGCGCGAGACGTGCGAAACCGATCCGGGGGTCTCATAGGGCGTATCTCCGTTCGTCGTAGAACGATTGGCGGTCACATTGATGGGATCGAGAACAAGAGAACCGTCGGCCGCCGGCCGGCCGGCAGCGTCTGATGCGTCGGCTGAGGGTCGCCCGCCAACGACGGCCGTTCCTTGCGAGGTGATGCGGTAGCTCACGCCGGTTCCGCGCAGAAGCCGCTCGAGCGCCTGCTGCGGCGTGAAGCTACCGACAACGGAGTTGGATCGCACACCCTGCGACGCTTCGGAGGGAAATGCGACCTGAAGTCCGGACTGGCGGCCGAACTGGCTGAGCGCGTTCGTCAGCGGCTGAGCCGGAATGTTGAACTGACGCGCCGGAGCGGTCGTATCTTGCGTTTGCACGATCTGAGCGAAAGCAAGGTGCGCGTACAATACCGGCCCGGCAGACAGCGCGCAGACGCCAGCACTCCGGAGCAATCGGATAGTCGCGCGCTTCGACCTACTTTGTGTTACCGATCCAATTCTATTTGTTACGCCCCCAGTATGCATCAACTCGCTCGTCTTCACTTGTCATTGCGCAGCCACTCCGTAGGCATGCACTTCCGACCGCAAAGACGTAGAGCTGCCGCAAGATTCTCACGGTAGCGCTCGTTTTGGAGGAATTATAAGATTTGCGAGCGAACCAATTACAGACGCGACACGATCCGCACGAACGGGGTCAGGGCACGGACTTTGCCGCCGAAGGGCTCGACGAGCCCAGCGAGCGCGCGGTCAGGATCGCGCAGATCGAACAGCCCGCTCACCTTGCGGCCCGCAAGGCTTCTGTCGGGAAGCAAAATCGAGGCCGAGAAATAGCGCTGGATCAATTCGATGGCCGATTCCACGGTGACGTTGGACAGAATGACCTTTCCTTCACGCCAGGATCCGATTTCCTCAAGGGATACCGGCTCGATGCTTACATTACCTGTCATGTGATCGACGACGAACATTTGGCCAGGCTTGAGAACGGCAGATGGTTCGTCCTTCGCGGCGGGCGTGGCTTCGATGGAGCCGCGCAGCAGCGCAACTTTCGTGCTTGTCGATGAGGCCTGGATATTGAAGGCGGTGCCATGCACCTTGATTTCGACGCCCTGCGCATCGACGAGGAACGGCCGCCTGGTATCGGTTGCGACGTCGAAGAAGACCTCTCCTGCCAGCAGCGTAACGCGGCGCTCTGTCGTTCCGATATCGGCCTTGATCGCACTGCCTCCGCCGAGCTCGACGACGGAGCCATCTGCCATCCGAATATGTTCGGTGTGGCCGGCGGCGGTACGATAGTCGGCGTGGATGGCAATGAGGATTGCTGGAGCTGCAATCCACAGCACGCATGCCGCGACAACCGCGGCGACAACAATCTCGATTGGTCGACGATATGATCTGCGCACCGTCCCGGAGCGTGGAGAAAAGCCGGGTGCGGAGGTGTGCGCCACGTGCAATTTCAAGCGCGGATCGACGTCTTCCCAAACCTTCTGATCGTAGGCGGGTTTGACCGCGCCGAGCACGGTCCATGTCTTGTTGGCGCGCTCCCACGCGCGCCGGTTCTGCTCGCAAGCCGCAAGCCAGGCTTTGAATTCATCGAATACTGCGGAGCCCTGGGACGCGTCTTCCAATCGTAGAATCCAGCCTGTCGCCTCCTCGAGCAGCTGATGCTCCGTATCGTGTTTCGCAGCCAACGTTCCAATGTTCCCTGTCGCGGTGCTGTGTCGCCGTCTACCAATGAACAAGACAAAGCCGTCAACCCGAACGAAGTCGCTGGCTTCACATGTTTCTTTACAAGACTATTCGCGGCCGTCCGAGTCCTGTTCGAGCCGAATCGTGACCGTTGCTACGGCCGCTTGGATGAGACGGTAGACCGTCGGAACAGAGACTCCGAGGTGGGCAGCCACCTCTTCGACCGAGTGTCCGCCGAACCTGTGCATTTCCAGCGCAATGCGCTGTTTCTCCGGCAGCCCGGCGATGATGTCCATGGCTCGGCGCTCGTTCTCATAATAAAGAACGGTTTCCTCAGGCGTGGGTGCGGCCTGTGAGCTGGCCCAGACCGGCGCATTGTGGGCGCTTCGCAGATTTTCCAGCCGCTTCCGCCGCAGCACGTCAACGGCCAGATTGTGCACGATACGGAACAGATATGATCGTGGACGGGCGCTCGGCGTTCTCCCGTCACCTGTCGGGATGAATTTGATGAATGCTTCCTGGACCAGGTCCTCGGCGCCCTCGCGAGAGCCGAGCAGGTACGAGGCGTAGTCGATGAGAACGGCGCGATAGGACAGATACAGAGCGAAGCGTGGATCAAGCCCTTCCTTCATCAGAGCCTTCTCCCCCGATCACGCACAATCCTGCCGCGTCCCGGTCCCGGCCTTGCCTCCATTCGCCCTTGGGCCATGACACTGGTCGGGCCCTGCCGGCCAACGCGTTGTATGACTCTTGACCCGGTCATGCGGCCCCTTCGGCCCGCTAACCTCTTGATTGATCAGGGCGCCCACTGCACGCGAAACAGTTAGAAACTCAGAAATTCGTTCGCAACGACAATAATCTATAATGCCTCTAGCTAGGGTTGAACTTGTCCGCCGCAGGCCGGTGGCTGTGTTCCATTCAGAGCTACGGAAAACGGCCGGAAGAGACTGCGCACGCCATGATCAATGGCCGCTGCGTACCGATCGACGGGGATACATGGACGACGATGGTCTTGTCCGCGTCGTATCAGGGGTATGATCGTCTCCAGTTTCGAGAGCATCACTTCAACCGGGGTCGAGAACATGACCGCGCCGCACTGGTGGCGGCGCAGTGCGCAGCCATCAGCAGCCGAGCGAACCCGGTTCTTGCTACGTCTAACGTTGAAAGACCTAGATTTTTGATCCTGTTCTAAACGATTGTGCCTGTTCGTTTCTGGCGTAGCCGGGCTTATTCTACGGTTGGCCCCCCGGGGCTGGATTGATTTGACCGCCGATCTTTCAGTTGGTTGCGGGGACGTGCAACCATCTCAAATTGCTTTTTCAGGCGGTAGCCTGAGCACGCATTGCGTCCCGAACGCAGTGAGCATCTTCTAAGTTGTTGATTTTTCTTGATGCTGCAGGTGCTTCCGTCCCGTTTTGTTCACGGTCGTTTCACCCAATTCATTGCGATTTCGTTGCGCTCAGGGATGAGAACAGTGATGGCTGCGCCAAGGTCGCAGCCAACAGTTCGCCTCGTCGAATAGCCGGTCCAAATCCGGAGGGCGTCGAGAATTGCCCCAAGCGCGAATCCCGGGACTACGTCACCCAGTGCGCCAGGACCATTATGCGCGTCAGCGACAGACCGACCGCGAGCGCGCGGATTGACGCGAAGCCTGCAAGGGCATGGAGGACGCCGCCGCAGACCTGCGCTGATCGGAGCCACGCAGCGCGTTGAGCACTATGAAATCGCCGGGTCTTTCTGCGGCCGATCGCGACCGTGAGCCTGGTCCATGACGAAACCCTCATGCGCTTCATAACGGAGCGGACATGCGCCTTCCATGCTGAGCACCGAAGCGTTTCGCGGTACCGCAACTTCAGTCACTGCATTGCCTTTCCACGCATCACCCGTTTCGGTCTTCGCCTTGCGCTTCGATCTCGGCGTGACACATCGAGACGGCCCGCTTCAGTTCGGCCAGCTGCCCGCGAAGCGCGTCGGCAAGGCGCTGTCTGGCGAAGATCGCGGCTTTCCTCGAACGGGCGAAGAGCTGCATTGGGCATGCAATCCCACGATAATGGTTCGCTCGCAGTCGATGGGTTAAGACTGAAGAAGGTCACGGGGACCCTCAGCTTGCGTTAGTGACCGCATCAGTTCCCCCAGTTCCCTCCTCGGGCCCGCGCCGCTCTCGCGTCCTCCCTCCGCGCTGATCGCCATGAAGCAAGGCGGCGGGCCAGAAGCAAAGCCGGGCGACGGCACGCCCATTCCGACCATCGTCTTCCACGGCGATCGCGACACGACCGTGCATTCGAACAACAGCGGTCGAATTGTCCGGCAATCCATCGGCGAGCCGGGCCGCCAATCGGTGCGGGTCTCCTTCCGATACGGACTCGCATCACGTCGGCTCGATTCTTTCCGTCGGGAACGACCGGCCGATTGGGCCGTTCGACTGCGTGACGGATGCCATTTCCTAGTGAGCCACCAGTGAGCGTACTTCTCGTCGAGGACGACCCTCTGATCCGCGAATTCGTAGTCGAAGCGCTGCGCGAGGCAGGCTATCACGTGATCCACGCGAGCACTGGAGAGGAGGCTCTGGCCTGGTGCGAGCACCACGTCGCGCTGGTCACCGACGTCAGGCTGCCCGGACAAGTCGATGGATGGCAGATCGCGGAACGCTACCGAGAGCAGGATCCGAACCTGCCGGTCATCTACGCAACGGGCTTCTCGCCCACCCCACCACGCCCCGTCCCCGGCAGCCGCATCGTGAAGAAGCCCGTCCATCCGGAGGAGATCGTCCGGACAATCAAGGAGCTCGGCGAGGAAAAGGGGGCACCGCCTGGTTAGCTGCTCTACTCATGGCAAAGCCTTTCTCTTCTTCAAACAGTTCGGTGAGGAGTCGTTGCGATCCTGTACGCCGATCCTGCGCAGGGCATGTTCGTAGGCTCGAGACAGCCGCGCGATCTCTTCAGGCCCGAGAGGTGAGTTTTGAAGTATCCGGTAGATGGCCAATTGTTATTCCCATGCGGGCACCAATCGCTGAAGGAGCATTGCATCGTCGAAGCAAATTTTGGTTTCGCGAACTGCCGCCTTACTTTCGTCCTGCGAGGATGCAGTGAGAGGTAGTTAGCGAAGAGCGCCGCTGACCTGCGGTCGTACTCGCCTGCCTTTCCGGGCGACTGGATCAAGAAACTTCGCTGCGCGCAGAGGAACGATAGCGCGAGCGCCAGGTTTTCCCCGACGCCCCTGCCCCAAGGGGCGAAGCCCGTACTGGCCCGAGCTCATAGCCCCTGCCCTATGCCTACCGCAAATCAAGTCCGGGCATATTGGTGGTGCAGTCCGCCCAGAATCGGGCGACAGAGAATGCGTCCAACTGTCGCGGCGCCGCGTGAAATCGGCGCGTCTTTATGCAACGACAAATGGGTGCGCGTGCCGTTGTAATAGTTCATGTACGAGAGCAGCACGTGACGCAGATGGCGCTCTCCGAACACCACGACATGATCAATGCATTCCGGCGGATTGAACCGATCAGCCGTTCTGCACAAGCGTTTTGCCAAGGTGAGCGAGGAGACGTCGGACGGTCTCGAATCCCGATGGATCGAACCCGGCGCAGGAATATCTTTCCGTAGGCGCCGTCGCGGTCCCGGATCAGGTAACGAGGGATTTGCTCCCAGCCACACGCCTCCGTCAGTTGATTGGCGATCCATTCGGCCGTTGGGTGCGCGGTCACTCCAAGCCACAGGATCTGCCGCCGACCATGGCCCATGATCAGCAATCCATAGAGCAACCGGAACGAGATCGTCGGCACCACGAAAAGGTCCATCGCCGCGATCCCGTCAGCATGGTTGCGAAGGAACGTCTTCCATCCCTGCGAGGGGGGTCCCCTCCTCCGTGCCATGTACTTGGCGACGCTGGTCTGGCCGACATCGATGCCGAGCTTGAGAAGCTCGCCATGGAGTCTCGGTGCTCCCCACAATGGATTGGCGAGGCTCATCTCGCGGATCAGACGGCGAATCTCCAACGATACCGTTGGTCGACCGCAACAGTGGCGCGATTTCCTGCGCCAATACAGCCTAAAACCGGCGCGGTGCCAGCGGATCACGGTATCGGGTCGGACAATTGCAAGTGTATCATACATCTTGGGAAACAGCCGGCAGATACCTCCCAATATCAGCCGGTCAATCGACGCAAATCGAAGTCTCTTGGGATTGCCGCGCCGCAGCACATTGATTTGCTGCCTCAGCACCAAAATCTCCGCCTCGAGCATTGCGCGCGACCGCAGCAGATCGATCACTGTCCCGACGATCAGTTTGCACAAATCAAACATCGAGCAGCAGCATCGCCCGATTCTCGATCAACTGCCAGCGGATTGGATTTGCGGTAGGGACAGCCCTTGTACTTGTCCGCTGGTTTCTCGGTATTCGACAAACGATATGAGGAGGTCATGGACTAGTGAGCGGAGCTCGCGGTCGGCTTACATGGGGGGCGACCCCATCGCTGAGAAAAGCAACATCCAAGCATGCCATCACGAGTAGCAAGTTGGCCTGATTTGGCTGAGGGGCGTTCGCGCAGGGCTGTCGCTCCGGCGATCAGCACGAAATTCGAGGCTCGACACCGACAACGCCGACGGCACTACGATGGTTGCCGCTAGTATGAAATCAGGCGGGATGTGGAGCCCTATATCGACCATCTGTGAAGCGTTGCTTTGGGCCTTACGGCAAGCTCTGCCGATAGAACCCTTCTTTTATAGTGCAAGTTGCGGGAGCTAACCGGCTCGAGTGTTTCGGCAAGGACGGCAAATTTGGCAAACGCTAGCGGCCGCGGACGATTGCGCGGGCCATCAATAGATCGACAACGGCTTGCGCTAGGTGTTCGGGCTTCTGCCCCATGGTCTTGAGATGAATTTCGGGTCTTATTGGCGTTTCGTAGGGCGCATCGACGCCGGTGAAGTTCTTGATCTTGCCGGAGTTCGCCTTTGCATAGAGACCTTTGGGATCGCGCCGCGCGCATTCTTCGATTGGCGTGTCCACAAAAACTTCAATGAACTCATCCTCAGCAACCAGGTTGCGTACCATATCTCGCTCGGACCTGTAGGGCGAGATGAATGAGCAAATCACGATCAAACCGCTATCGGCCATCAACTTGGCGAGTTCGCCCACACGCCGAATATTTTCAACACGGTCGGCCTCGGTGAAGCCGAGGTCCCCATTTAATCCGTGCCGCACGTTGTCGCCGTCCAGCAGCATCGTGTGGCGCGACATTGCGAACAACTTCTGATCGACGACGTTGGCAATTGTCGATTTGCCCGCGCCGGACAGGCCGGTGAACCAGATGATGCAAGGCTTTTGATCCTTGAGCGCCGCCCGCTCTCTCTTACCCACTGAAATCGGTTGCCACGCGATATTGCTAGCCCGCCGTAGCGGAAACGCGATCATGCCGGCGCCGACCGTGCGGTGGGTGTAACGGTCGATGAGGATGAATGAACCGGTCTTGCGATTGACCTCGTAAGCATCGAAAGCCGTGGGCGTTGCGGTCGCAAGATTGCAGAATCCGATCTCGTTGAGGCTAAGCGTCTTGGCTGCCAGGTGCTCACGTGTGTTGACGTCGATCCGATACTTGATTGTAGTAATACGACCGGCGGCCACAGTCTGTGTTCCAATGCGAAGGATGTAGTTGCGTCCAGCAACGAGCGGGTCATTGTCCATCCAGATCAGATGAGCGGCGAATTGATCGGCGACCTCCGGCCGCTCAGCCGGACGAGCGAGAAGATCGCCACGGCTGATATCAATCTCATCTTCGACGACAATGGTGACGGCATCGCCGGCCTCAGCGCGAGGAAGATCGCCGTCCTGGGTGACGATGCGCTTGACGCGTGTAGTCCGTCCAGACGCAGCGACAACGATCTCATCTCCTGCCGAGATGCTCGCGGAAGCCACCGTCCCGGCATAGCCGCGGAAGTCCAGGTTGGGCCGATTCACGCACTGGACTGGAAAGCGGAAAGCCTGGCTTCCAGTGTCGGACTGGATATCGATGCTCTCCAAATGATCGAGCAGGCAAGGCCCCTGGTACCACTGGGTCTTGCCGGAGCGGTTGATGACGTTGTCGCCGTACCGGGCGGAGATCGGGATCGGAACGATCGACGTGAAGCCAAGACCGGCAGCAAAGGCCACATACTCACCGACGATCCGGTCAAAACTCTCCTTCTTGTAGTTGACGAGGTCGATTTTGTTCACTGCCAGGACGACATGACGAATACCGAGCAGCGAACAGATGAAGGAGTGACGCTTGGTCTGGACCAGCACACCCTTGCGGGCATCGATCAGGATGATGGCGAGCTGGGCGTTCGAGGCGCCGGTTGCCATATTACGCGTGTACTGCTCGTGGCCGGGCGTGTCGGCCACCATGAACGAGCGGCGCCGGGTGGTAAAGAAGCGGTAAGCCACGTCAATCGTGATGCCCTGCTCCCGTTCGGCCTCAAGCCCGTCGACTACCAGCGCAAAGTCGATTTCATTGCCGTTGGTGCCGTGCTTGGCGCTGTCGCGTGCCAGCGCCATCAGCTGATCCTCGTAAATCATCTTGGTGTCATGCAGCAGCCGGCCGATCAGCGTCGACTTGCCGTCGTCGACCGAACCGCAGGTGATGAATCGCAGTTGGTCCTTCGTTCCGGCCTGGACCAGCTCGGCTGTCGCTTTGGAAGCCATCAGAAGTAACCTTCCCGCTTCTTCTTCTCCATCGAAGCGGCTTCATCGGTATCGATCAAGCGTCCCTGGCGCTCAGATACCCTCGCGGTCTGCATTTCCGCGACGATGTCCTCGATCGTGGTCGCGTCGGAGGCGATAGCCCCGCTCAAGGGATAGCATCCCAGCGTGCGGAAACGTATCATCCGCATCTCCGGCCTCTCGTTCGACTGAAGCGGTAATCGCTTGTCGTCGACCATGATCATTGCGCCGCTCCGCCGGACGACGGGCCTTTGCTTTGCGAAATAGAGCGGGACGACCGGGATCTTCTCGAGCATGATGTATTCCCAGACGTCGAGCTCAGTCCAGTTCGACATTGCGAACACACGCATGGTTTCGCCCTGGCGGATTCGGGTGTTGAAGAGATTCCAGAGCTCCGGTCGCTGGTTGCGTGGGTCCCACACGTGTCCGGCCGAACGGAAGGAGAATATCCGTTCTTTTGCGCGGCTCTTTTCCTCGTCACGTCGTGCTCCACCAAACGCGGCATCGAACTGATAGAGATCAAGCGCTTGCTTTAAGCCATCGGTCTTCATCACCTGCGTATGAAGAGCCGAGCCGGAATCGATCGGGTTGATCCCGCGCTCGATGCCTTCCTTGTTCACGTGGACGATCAAGTCGACGCCGAGGCGCTTGGCTGTCTCATCGCGGAAGGTGATCATCTCGCGAAACTTCCAGCCCGTGTCGACGTGAAGCAGGGGGAACGGCAACTTTGCCGGATAGAACGCCTTGATGGCGACGTGCAGCATGACGCTCGAGTCTTTTCCGATCGAATAGAGCATGACCGGCCTTTTGAACTCGGCGACAACCTCACGCATGATTTCGATCGATTCAGCTTCGAGGCGATGCAGATGTTTAGGCAGCACGTGGTTCTTCTTTGATGCAGGATGTCTGTCGTTAGCTGGCGTTTTGACGCAGCGAATTGCGCCCCAAGGCGACAAAGCCATCGTTGCGGAACTCGGGCTTGCCATAGCGCATGTCCTGTCCATCCGGTCCAACAACCTGGCCAGCCGCGAGCAGGACCGCATGCCGGGCATGCCGTATCCCGCGTCGTGCCAGCCCAGGTGTAGACACCCGCCTCGCCTTGCGCAATCAAACAGAGGTTTAGTGACGATCCCGGGGTTCCTTAAACCCCACCTCGTTCTAGATCGCACCATCGCTGCCCGGGCAGGGCTAAAGGGAGCGCATTTGGCAATCACCACTTATCTGGTCGACCGTGAAGAACCCGGATTTCAGCTTGGGAGGAGCTGAAGTCGGCGGATGAGCTGGACGAGGATTTGGCGCAGCAAAAGCTCGAGCCAGCGGATGAGGCGACGGAAGTTGTAGCCGGCGGCGGCGAGGACGGCATTGGTGGCGTCGCCCTGGCGGTGCCAGAGATAGTTTCGGCCCATTCGGTGCTCGGATTTGAGGTGGCCGATCACCGGCTCCACGGCGGAGCGCCGGCGCAGCTCGCGCTTGATCTTTGGCGTCACCCGCCGCTTCTGGCCTGAGATGAACACCCTGAACTTGTAATCG